>CAZLRF010000081.1:0-17482 GCA_964561785.1 uncultured Acidobacteriota bacterium
GCGCGCGAGAGCTCCCGGACGAGGCCGTTGACGTTGGAGGGGTTCGTGGTCTCGCTGGTGGCGACCCAGACGAGCTTGTCCTGGGCGAGGGAGAAGATGAGGGTCTCGACGGAGACGATCCGGTCCGTCTGGATCACCGGGACGTAGGCGAAGCTCCAGCCCCAGCCCCAGTAGCCGGGCCGGCCCCAGCCGGGCCGTCCCCAGAAGGCGGCGTAGGGGGGGCCCATCCAGAAGCTGCTCGGGGTCGACGTGATCCGCTGCTCGTTGCTCACGACCCGCATGGAGACGACGCCCGCGACGCCGGCCTTCTCCATCAGGGCCCGGGAGGCGTCCTGGTCCTTGATCACGTCGTCGGGGACGAGGGTGTAGGCGGCGACGCCCACCGCGCCCTGGGCGGTGATCTGCCGGGCGAGCTCGTCCTCGGCGGGGAGGCGGAAGCCCTTGTCCGCGCTGATGACGAGGGCGGCGACCTTCGCGCCGCGGAAGTTCAGCGGCCCGACCTCCGGTGCTCTCCAGGTGGACTGGAAGCGGGTCGTCGCGCAGGCCGCCGCGGTCAGAAAGGCGGCCACCACCAGTACGGCTCTCACTGTGCGGGACATGCTCTCTCCTTGGGCTGTTTCCAGGGTCGAGAGTCCTCGTCGGAACCCTCGAATCGATGATGGCACGGCCCCGGACGAGCGGCAAACCGCGCCCTCCGGCGCCTCCAACGTCCCTTACAGATCTGTAATCCGGCGGCAAGGCTGCGGTAATCCCGCGGGCCGTAGCTTGTCCTCGAGATCGCCCCTGGACCGGCCCGGAAGTGGGCCGGGCGAAAGGGGGCGGGAGGAGGAGACGAGATGCGCAGGGTGCTGGCGGTGGCGAGCGCGGCGGGTCTTTTGGCCGCGGGTCTGATGGCGGGCACGGTGATGGGCGGCGCCGCGCAGGCGGGGGCCCTGGAGGCGGTGCGGACGACGGCGGGTGTGGCGCCGGTGCCGGCGTCGAGCGGGTACGCGGAGGTGGTGTCGCGGGTGGCGCCGAGCATCGTGACGGTGCGCTCGGAGCGCCTGGTGAAGCCGGCGGCGATGCCGTTCGGCGGGGAGGAGGGGGAGATTCCCTTCTTCGGGCGGGGCTTCTCCCTGCCGGGGCCGGACATGGCTCCCCGGCGCCAGGGAGGTCTCGGCTCGGGCGTGATCGTGAGCGCGGACGGCTACCTGCTGACGAACAACCACGTGGTGGACGGCGCGGAGAAGGTGCGCGTGGAGCTCGCGGACAAGCGCAGCTTCACGGCGAAGGTGGTGGGGACGGATGCGGCGAGCGACCTCGCGGTCCTGAAGGTCGAGGCGGCGGGGCTCCCCGCTCTGGCGTTCGGGGACTCGGACGCGCTGCGGGTGGGCGACGTGGTGCTCGCCTTCGGCAACCCGCTCGGCGTCGGGCAGACGGTGACGATGGGGATCGTGAGCGCGAAGGGTCGCGCGACGGGGTCGGGCGACGGCAGCTTCGAGGACTTCCTGCAGACGGACGCGCCGATCAACCAGGGCAACTCGGGCGGTGCGCTCGTGAACACGGCCGGTCAGCTCGTGGGGATCAACTCGCAGATCCTCACGCCCTCGGGCGGGAACATCGGCATCGGCTTCGCGATCCCCTCGCGGATGGCGGAAAGCGTCATGACCCAGCTCGTGAAGACGGGGCGAGTGCAGCGCAGCCAGCTCGGGGTGGCGATCCAGGGCGTGAGCCCGGAGATCGCGGCGAGCCTGGGGCTCAAGGACGAGCGCGGGGCCCTCGTGAGCTCGGTCAGCAAGGACTCGCCGGCGGAGAAGGCCGGCATCGAGAAGGGCGACGTGATCGTCTCGATCGACGGGGTGGCGGTCAGCGACGGCAACGCGCTGCGCAACCGGATCGCTTCCACGAAGCCGGGGTCGACGGTGAGCCTGGGGCTCGTGCGCGACGGGGTCGAGAAGACGGTGCAGGTGACGCTGCGCGAGCTGGCGTCGACGCAGGCGGCGGACGCCAAGGCCGAGCCGGCGGAGGGGGCGCGCCTGGGCCTGTCGGTGCGGCCGGTGACGCCGCAGGACGCGCGTGAGCTGGGCATCCCGTCGGGCAAGGGGCTGCTGGTGGCGGAGGTGGACCCCGCGGGCCCGGCGGCGGCGGCGGGGATCCGGCCGGGCGACGTGATCGAGGAGGTCAACCGCAAGCCGGTGACGGACGTGGCCGAGCTGCGCGCGGCGGCGAAGAGCTCGGGCGATCGGCCCGCGCTCGTGCTCGTGAACCGCAAGGGTGCGAGCCTCTTCCTCGCGATGGAGCTGCCGAAGGCCTGACCCTCCCGGGCACGAGGCGGTGGAAGGGGGGCGCGCCGGACGGCGCGTCCCCCTTCCTTCTTCCTGGGCTATGCTCGCGGCTATGTCACAGCCACCGGCCGCTCGAGCGCGCACCCCGGACCCCGTACCGCTCGCCGCCCGGGTGGAGACCGGGCGGAAGAAGGGCCGCTTCCGCCGTGGCGTGCGGCCGCCGGTGGCCATCCGCTGGTACGGTATGACCGCCCTCGTCGGCCACCTGCGGCACCTCGTGGCCGTGGCCGCGGCGAGCAACCAGCTCGACCTGCGTGACTGGATGCGGGCGGAGGGCGCCCCCCTCCTCCTCGACCGGGTGAGCCGCGTCCTCGGAGCCTCGGCGAGCGGAGACAGCCTCGCCCAGCGCCTGGGCCGCGAGGTCTGGATCGACTTCGTGGCGGACACGGGCGACGACCACGACCTCAGCCGGGCCGTGGCCCGGATGATCTTCGCGGCCTACGCTCTCGAAGGAAGCGAGGGCCGCACGCTGCCGCGGGGCGACGTCCTCATCTTCGGAGGGGACACGGCGTATCCGGCGGCCACCGCCCCTGAGCTCGAGCGGCGCCTCCTCCGACCCTGGAACGGCGTGCTGCAGGAGGTGGGCGAGGACGATCGACCCCGCGTGCTGCTCGGCATCCCCGGCAACCACGACTGGTACGACGGCCTCGACGGCTTTGGCCGCCTCTTCCGGAGGAGCCCCCTGTGGGACCTGCCCGAGCCCCTGGCCGCGAGACAGGCCCCTCACATCGGCCCGGAGCCCGAGCCGTTCGGGGGCGCCCTCGAGCGCCACCTCCACCTCGACGAGATCGCCGAGTCGCTGCGTCTGGCGGGGGAGGCGTTCGAGTCGCTCGCCGCGATCCTGGTCGGCGCGAAGGTGAAGAGGGCCGACCGGCTCCGTCTCTCTGGGTACACCGCGGTGCAGGAGGCCTCCTACTGGGCGCTGCCGCTCGCGCCGGGCCTCGACCTGTGGGGCGTCGACCGCCAGCTCCGCACCGCGGACTTTCGGCAGCGGGTCTTCTTCGCGGAGCGCCGCGCCGAGGCCCAGCCGCGGGGCATCCTGTTCGTGGCCCCCGACCCGGCGTTCGCCTTCGGCGAGACGAACGACCCCGGGGCCAAGCTCCTCGAGGCCTGCGACCTGTCGATGGAGAAGAACCACCTCTTCTACCTGACCGGCGACGTGCACCACTACGAGCGGCTGACGGTCGGGAGCTCGCTCCACGTGATCTCCGGAGGCGGGGGGGCCTTCCTGCACGGGAGCCGCATCGCGCCCGACGCGGGAGCGGTTCCTCCCCAGCTCGCCTATCCCGACAAGAAGACGAGCCGGAGGATCGGCCTGGCCATCCCGTGGCGCCTCGCGGCGGGGACGGCGGGCATGCTGCCCCACCTCGCCTTCGGCCTGCTCGCGGCCGTCGAGCTGCTCGCCCTCGCGCGCGGGGCCGTCTCCGCGACGGTGGCCTCGACGGTGGCCACGCTGGTCGCGATCTTCGGGCTGACCCTCGCGGTCCGCGTCCGCCTCGAGCGCCCCGCGGCGACCTGGTCCGTCTCGACGCTGTTCGGCCTGGTGCTCGGCCTCGCCCCCCTGGGCCTGCGCCTCCTCCTGACGCCGGTCCTGCCTGCTGCCCTGGTCGCTCCGGCGGTGATCGTGGGCCACGCCTTCTTCGGCAGCTTCGTCCTCGGGGTGTTCCTGCTCGTGCTGGCGCTCACCGGGCTCGAGCACCACCAGGGCTTCGCCGCCCTCGGCCACCCCGGCTTCCGCCACTTCGTGCGGCTGTGCGTGCACCCCTCCGGCCGGGTCGAGGGCTTCGTGATCGGCAAGGACGACCCCCTGGGCGAGGGCGGGCCGGTCCTGGTCGACCGCTTCGAGTGGGACGCCGCGGGCGCGTCGACCCGGGCTGGGACATAATCGAACGGACGAAACCACACTCATGGAGGTCTCTATCTTGAATTCGATGTCGAAGTGCGCAGTCGGGTGTCTGCTCGTGTTCGCCGCGTCGACGGCTTCGGCGCAGGAGCCGAAGCTGGAGATCGGCGGCACCCTGGGCTGGACGTTCAGCGACGGTGTCAGTGGAGATTCGGTCACCGTTCCCGGGGTCGGCAGCTTCAACGGGATCTCCCCCAAGGACTCGTTCTCGTGGGGCCTGCGGGTGGGCGTCTTCGTGACCGAGCAGGCGGAGGTCGGCTTCCTCTTCAACGAGCAGGCGAGCAGCCTCGAGGTCAGCGGCCGCCTCGACGCCGGGGGCGCGACGCGGGTCGACCTGGGGAACGAGAAGGTCCGCAACTACCACGGCTACTTCGCGTGGGACTTCGGGCAGTGGGACGACAAGGTGCGGCCCTACCTCCTGGGCGGGCTGGGGGCGACCCAGTACGGCAGCGTGAACGCCCAGATCGGCACCGTGCAGCGCACCATCGGCGGCACCAGCAAGTTCTCGACGACGTGGGCGGCCGGGGTCAAGGTCTACCCGAACGAGCGCGTCGCGCTGCGGCTGGAGAGCCGCTGGACGCCGACCTACATCAAGTCGGACGCGGCGGGCTGGTGGTGCGACCCCTTCTGGGGCTGCTACGTGGTCTCGAACGCGCAGTACTCGAACCAGTTCGAGCTGTCGGCCGGTCTGACGCTCCGGTTCTAGATGATTTCCCCACGAGGAGGCGATCCGATGACGGCAGGAACGAGGACGAGGCTGTGGCCCCCGCTGGCCGCGCTGGCGGTGGCCGTCGCCGGGGTCGCTTTCGGGGGCGGCCTCGCTGCGCCGGCACCGGCCGCGGCGGCCGCGGCCCCGGGCGGTCGGTTCGTGTGGCACGACCTCGTCACCCGGGACGCGGCGGGGTGCCGGACGTTCTACGGCGCGCTCTTCGGCTGGGAGTTCAGCCAGACGACGCGCGAGGGGCACCCGTACTTCCTCGCGCGCTCGGGCGGCGCGTTCGTGGGCGGGATCGTGCCGCTCGAGGGCCAGGGCTCGAGCCCCGCCGCGTGGCTGAGCTACCTGGCCGTCCCCGACCTCGACAAGGCCGTCGCCTTCGTCGGCTCCGCGGGCGGGAAGGTGCTCGCCTCGCCGCGGGCGGTGGGGGCCTACGGCCGCGTCGCGGTGGTGAGCGACCCCCAGGGCGCGCCGATCGGCCTCGCCGGCGTGAGCGTGGACCTGCCCGGCGAGCCGGCGACGCCCCCGGTTCACCACTTCTTCTGGATGGAGCACCTCGCGCGGGACGCGGGCGCGGCCCTCGCCTTCTACAAGACGCTCGCGGGGTTCGCCTCGAGCGTGCGCACCCTGCCGAACGGAGCGGAGTACCACGTGCTCGAGACCGACCGGCCGCGGGCGGGGCTCTTCCAGATCCCGGCGGACGCGACGATGATCGACCCGAACTGGCTGCCGCACGTCCGGGTGGAGGACCCCGCGGCCCTCGCGGCGAAGGTCGAGTCGCTCGGCGGCAAGGTGCTGCTCGCCCCGCGCCCCGAGCTGCGCGGCGGGACGGTGGCGGTGGTCGCGGACCCGACGGGCGGCGCGTTCGCCCTCCAGAAGTGGCCCCTGTGATCGACGAGGCGAGGAGAGAGAACATGAGAAACAAGACCGCTTCGCGCATCCTCGTGGTCGCACTCGTTGCGGTGCTCGCGCTCCTGGAGACGGCCTGCCGGGCCCGGGTCGGGGTGGGCGTCAGCGTCCCGATCGGCGGGGGCTGGCGCGGCCCGTACGGCGGCGTTTCGATGAGCGTCGGCATCCCGATCCGGTAGGTCCACACCGACCGAGCCATGGAGTGACACGCCGCCGCGAGTGCGATGGCGCGCTACGACCCGGACCCGTCTACTCCTCGTCGACCTGGCCGGTCTTCGAGAGCAGCACGGCGATCGGCCGCGTGCCCGGGAACTCCGCCAGCACCATCGCGATGCAGGCGGTGAGGGGCACCGCGAGGAAGGCCCCGGAGATGCCCCACAGCGCGCTCCAGGTCGCGAGGCTCGCCAGGATGGCGAACGCGCTGAGGTTGAGCGAGTTGGCCATGAGGTACGGGTCGAGCACGTTGCCGATGAGCAGCTGCGCGGCCGCGAGGAGGACGAGGAGCAGCAGCAGCTCGGAGCCGGGGCCGAACTGGAGCAGGCCGAAGCTCGCCGGCACGACGACGCCCAGGAACGAGCCGATGTACGGGACGTAGTTCACGAGCGCGATCAGGACGGCCCAGAACGCGGCCAGCTCGAGCCCGAGCCCGGCCATCACCACCCAGCTCACGAAGCCCGTGAGCAGGCACACCATCGTCTTGAGCGCGAGGTACGTCCCGATTCGGTCGTTGATGCGGGTGAGCACTTTCTCGACCTGCGCAACCGCCGCCGGGTCGTCGGAGAGGTTGGCGAGCTTCCGGGGCACGGCGCGCAGCTCGAGCAGCAGGAAGGCCACGTAGAGGACGCCCACCACCAGCCCGGACGCGACGGAGGAGACCGTCGCGGCCGCGGCGGTGAGGAGCCGCTGGGGGCTGACGTGCGCCAGGTAGTCCTGGCGCAGCGTCGCCCAGGTCGGCTGGGACTCGATCCCCACCCGCGCCGCCACGTCCTGGATCACGGCGAGCAGCGTCGCCTGGTAGGCCGGGGCGAGCTCCACGAGCCGGCCCAGGTTGAGCACCACCAGCCAGAACGTGACGGTGAGGGCGAGTGCGATCAGGAGGAAGGCCAGCGTGTACTGGACGCCCGCGGGAAGGCGGGGGCCGATGCCGGGGATTCGGGACACGAGCCGGCTCGTCCCCACGATGACGTAGACGACGAGGATGCTGAAGACGATCGGAAGGACCACGGGGGCCCCGATGTGGAGCACCCAGCCGATGGCGAGCGCCAGCGCCGTCCCGTAGGCGAGCGAACCCAGCTTGTGGTTCATGGGCCGAGGACGCTACCCTCGCGCGGGCGGCACCGTCAAGCCGGCGGTCGCGGTGTCGCGGTGTGCGGGTGCGATGGTGCGGGTCCATCGCCCGGAGGTAGACTCTTCGAGCGACGTGCGGGGAATCGGGAGGCTCCCATGAAGATCGGACCGACGGTCGGCCTCGTCCTCGCGGCGGCCACGGCCGTCGCACAGGGCGGCTGGGTCCCGCCTCGCCTGGCCACGGCGCAGGTCGGCGCGGCCCCCTGGAACGCCGTCTCCGGGGGGATCGCGGCCTACGAGGTGAGCCTCGACGAGACCGGCGCCGTCGCCGGCGCGAGCATCGTCCAGGATGTCGCGCCCTTCGGCGCGCTGCTCGGCGAGGCCATCCGCTCCTGGCGCTTCGAGCCGGCCCGCGAGGGGGGCCGGGCGGTCGCGAGCCGCGTCCTCGCGCTCGGCCTGTTCCGGCCGCCCGCGCTGCTCTTCCCGGCCCCGGCCAACCCGCGCTACCGGGACGCGGTCGCGCCCGACGAGATCCCCTGGCCGACCGCGGTGGTGGTGCCTCCCTATCCGCCCAACGCGGTCGGGAGCGGCAAGGTGATCCTCGAGGCGGAGATCTCGAGCCGGGGCGTGGTGACCGGCGTCCGCATTCTCTCCCCGCAGACCGCGTTCGACGGGGCGGCCAGGGATACGGCGCGCCAGTGGACGTTCCGCCCGGCCGCCCGCGGGAGGAGGCCCGTGGAGTCCCGGGCCGTGCTCGTGTTCTCGTTCGTCGCCCCCTCGTGAGGGCGGCGCCCCCTCCGGCCCTCCGGGTGCCTCCGGGTGGCCTTGACAGCCGTGGGCCCCGGTGTCAGTCTCCCTCGATCTTCTCGCGACGTACGGGCAGGCCACTGCCCCAGGCCCAACAGGTGGAGCCGACGGTGAGCCCACGGCTCCGAACCGCAGGAGAACGAGAGCATGAGTACACACCGCCGCCTCGCCCGGATCGGCTCGCTGCTCGGCGTCCTGTCGCTCGCCGTCGCCGGGATGGCCGCGGCGCAGGCGCCCGCACCGGCGCCCCAGCCCGTCACCTTCACGGTGACCGCCCTCAAGGGCGAGGGCGGGCAGGCGGTCGCCAAGTCCGACGTCCAGCTCCGCGTGCGGAGAAACGCCACGCCGGTCGACGGCTGGGCCCAGGACGACAACCTGTTCCTGGCGATCCTCATCGACGACTCGATCGACCGGGGCGCGGCCAGCCACTGGCCCGACCTGCAGGCGCTGATCATGGCGCAGCCCGCGACGACCCGGATCGCGGTGGGGTACCTCCGCAACAACGGGACGCAGCTGGCCCAGGACTTCACGAACGACAAGGAGCTGGCCGCCAAGGCCCTGCGCATCCCCTTCGGGGCGCGGGGACCCGCGAGCCCGTACCTGGGCGTCATCGACATGCTGAGGCGTTGGCCGAACACGGGGCCGCGTCGGGCCATCCTCCTCATCTCGTCCGGCTTCGACTACTTCCGGGGCTCGAGCTCGGGGCCCATCTACCCCGACGTCGACCCCCTGATCCGGCAGGCCCAGAGCCAGAACACGAACGTCTGGCCGGTGTACTTCCCGAGCGCTTCGAAGCGCGGCCGCAGCTTCCACTACGCCTGGATGGGCGTCAACAACCTCTCCCGTGTCGCGGACGAGACGGGGGGCGAGCTGTTCGCCCTCGGCACCTCGAGGCCGGTCTCCCTCAAGCCGTTCTTCGACACGCTCGGCTCGTACCTCGGCAACCAGTACCTCCTGACCTTCGGCGCCGTTCGCGAGAGGCGCGGGCGTCACGTGCGGGTGGACGTGAGCTCCGAGGACCCCGAGGTGGACTTCCTCGCACCCGCGGCCGCGTTCGTTCCCGCCGCGCAGTGAGAGGCTGACCGGACTCGCGCCTCTTCGAGGCGTCGGAGAGGCGCGAGTCCCCGCAAGCCGGACCCTTCCTTGACAGCGCCGGGGCCCGGTGTCAGTGTTTCTGGACCATGAGAACGAGGCGCGGCGTCGGCAGGGCACACCTTCTTCTCGGAGCTCTCTTGCTGGCCGGGGCGGGGCCGGGTTGGGCCCAGACGCCGACGCCGGCCCCCGTCACGTTCACGGTGACCGCGGTCGCTGAGGAGTCGGCGGCGCCGCTCTCCATGGCGTCCGTCCAGCTCCTCGTCGAGAACGAGCGCCGGCCGGTCGCCGGCTGGACGAGGGACGACGCCCTGCACCTCGCGATCCTCATCGACGACGCGGTCGCCCGCGGCGCGGCCGACCGATGGGCCGACCTGCGGCAGTTCATCCTGGCGCAGCCCGCGACGACGCACGTCGGCGTGGCTTACCTCCGCAACCACGTGGCCGTGATGGCCCAGGACTTCACGACGGACCACGAGGCGGCGGCCGCCGCGGTGCGGGCCCCCCGGGGAGTGGGCGGGGCCTCCAGCCCCTTCCGGGGGACCACGGACCTGCTGTCGCGCTGGCCGCGCTCCGCCCCGCGGCGCTCCGTCCTCCTCATCTCGCCGGGGGTCGACTTCTTCCAGGGCGTGCACCAGGGGCCCGCCGTGCGCGAGATCGACCCGCTGGTCCGGTCCGCCCAGACCCTGAACGTGAACGTCTGGACGATCTTCTACCCGGGGGGCGGGCACCGGGGCCGCAACTACACCCACGTCCGGAACGGGCAGGAGAACCTCTCCCGCCTGGCCGACGCGACGGGCGGGGTGTCGTACACGAGCGGCCCCGGCGAGCCGGCCACGCTGAAGCCGTACCTCGACGACGTCGCGGCGCTCCTGCGAAGCCAGTCCCTGCTGAGCTTCGCGGCCCCGCCCGGAGCGAGCGGCCGCCACGTGGCGGTCGACGTGCGGACCGAGGACCCGGGCGTGGAGATCCTCTACCCCTCGGCCGTGCACGTGCCCGCCGCGAGGTGAGGCCGGGGCCCCTCGTCGCTCTCGCGCGGCGCGCCCTGGCGCTCGTCGTCGGCCTGGACGCGCCGCTCCGGGCGTCCTCGAACCCGTTCTTCTGCTCCGTGGCCGGGCGCGTCGACGAGGGCCTCGGTCCGCCGGGCGAGGGAGCCCGCCCATGCGCGTCCTGATCGTCGAGGACGACGAGACCATCGCGGACTTCGTGGCGAAGGGGCTGCGCGAGGCGGGCTTCGCCGTCGACCACGCCGCGGACGGCCGCGTGGGCCTGGAGCTGGCGATCGCCACTCCGTACGACGCCGCGATCGTGGACGTGATGCTGCCCGGCCTCGACGGCCTCTCGCTCGTGGAGGGGCTCCGCCGGCGCGGCGCGCGCACCCCGGTGCTGATCCTGAGCGCGCGCCACTCGGTCGACGACCGCGTCCGCGGCCTGCAGGCGGGCGGGGACGACTACATGGTGAAGCCCTTCGCCTTCGCGGAGCTCCTCGCCCGCATCCAGGCCCTGGTGCGCCGCGCCACCGGGGTCCCCGAGGCCACCCGGCTGGCGGTCGGCGACCTCGAGCTCGATCTCCTCAAGCGGGAGGTGCGCCGCGGGGGGACGAAGATCGACCTGCGGCCGAAGGAGCTGGCGCTGCTCGAGCACCTGATGCGCCACGCGGGGAAGGTGGTCTCGAAGACCATGATCCTGTCGCACGTCTACGACTACGGGTTCGACCCCGGAACGAACGTGGTGGACGTGCTCGTGCACCGGCTGCGCGAGAAGATCGACAAGGACTTCGAGCCGAAGCTGCTGCACACGGCTCGCGGGATGGGCTATGTCCTCCGCGTCCCCTGAGCCCGGCGTTCGCCTCCCGGGCGCCTTCGGCCTCCGCCTCGGCCTGTGGCACGCGGGGCTCTTCGTGGCGAGCGGCCTTCTCCTGGTCCTCCTGGCCTACGCCCTCCTCGCCTCCGCCCTCGCCCAGCGCGACCGCGACCTCGTCGTCTCCGCGCTGCAGCAGTACGTCGGGCAGTACCGGCGCGGCGGCCTCCCCGCGGTGCAGGAGGCGGTCGCCTCCGACCGGATGGCGGGCCGCCACGAGGGGCTCTTCGTGCGCGTGCTGGGGCCGAGGGCGGAGGCGCTCTTCGCGACCGTGCCCTCGTCGTGGGTCTCCTCCGGCACCGCCGGCCTCGTCGCGCCCGGCTCCCCGGCGCAGCCCGGCTGGACCCTCGTGCCCGGGCCCGGGGCCGTGTTCGAGGTCGCGTCCGCGCGCCTCGAGGACGGCACGCTCTTCCAGGTCGGCAAGAGCACGGAGGCCCGCTCCGACATCCTCGTGCGCTTCCGCGCCGCCGCCGCCCTGGTCTTCGCCTCGAGCCTCCTCTTCGCGGTCGTCGGGGGCGTGCTCATCACTCGCTGGGCCCTCGCTCCCCTGCGGCAGCTCAACGCCGTGCTGGGGGGGATCGTGCGCACGGGGCGCGTCTCGGGGCGGGTGCCGGTGCGTGCGGACGGCGACCCCCTCGACGACCTCTGCCGGCTGTTCAACGGGATGCTCGACCGCATCGAGGCGCTCATCGAGGGCCTGCGGGGGTCGCTCGACAACGTGGCCCACGACCTGCGCACGCCGCTCGCCCGGCTGCGGGCCGTGCTGGAAGGGGCGCTGCGGGAGGGGGAGGACGCGGAGGCCCTGCGCCGCTCGCTCTCCGCCGCGGTGGAGGAGACCGACCGCGTCTCGTCGACGCTCACCACGCTCATGGACATCTCGGAGGCGGAGAACGGGGCCATGGCGCTGCGGCGCGAGCGCCTCCTCGCCCGGGAGGCGCTGCGCGAGAGCGTCGAGCTCTACGCGGACGTGGCCGAGGAGAAGGGGATCGCCCTCACGCTCGACGCCCCCGCCGACCTCGCCCTCTCGGCCGACCGGGCCCGGCTGCGCCAGGCCCTGGCCAACCTCCTGGACAACGCGCTCAAGTACGCCCCGCGCGGAGGCCGCGTGCGCCTCTCCGCCCGCCCCGAGGGCCCCGCCGTCGTCTTCGAGTGCGCGGACGACGGCCCGGGCATCTCCCCGCAGGATCTGCCGCGGATCTGGGACCGGCTCTACCGCGGGGACCAGAGCCGCTCGGAGCGGGGCCTGGGGCTGGGCCTCAGCCTCGTCCGGGCGATCGCCCGTGCCCACGGCGGCGAGGCCTCGGTCGAATCGAGCCCGGGCCAGGGCTCCGTCTTTCGTCTCCGCCTGCCGGCCTAGCTAGGCGAGCGCCTTGGCCTTGAGGCGGGCGAACTCCTCCTCGCTGATCGTGCCGGCGTCGAGGAGCTTCTTCGCGCTCGCGATCTGCTCGGCGGGCGACTGCCCCCCGGCCACCTGCCGGATGTAGGCCTCGGCGTCGGCCTGCGCGCGCTCGTGGGCCGTCCGCTGCCGCTCCGCCATGTCCTTCCCCCGCGTGATCACGTAGACGAGCGCCGTCAGCATCGGCAGGAAGACGAGCGCGAGGAGCCACAGGCCCTTCGCGACCCCGCCGACCTTCGGGTCCCGGAACAGGTCGGTGACGATCTGGAACAGGATCATCAGGTACGCCACGAAGAAGAACGTGCCCGCCATCAGCCAGACGAGATCCCAGAAATTGCTCACGTCAACCCTCCCTCGTTTGTCGGCGCCGCCCCGCGGCGCCGCGCCCTCGAACGGCTCGTTCTCATCGCCGGCTCAGCTCCCCGCCTTGCGCAGGAGGCCGGCTCTCGTCATCTCGCGAGCCGCGGCCACCGCCACCTCGTCGAAGAGGGCCGTCACCTCGGTCGACTCGGCGGTGCGGCTGCGGCCGGACCACAGCAGCGTGTCGGGGTCGAGGGAGTGCACGAGCGTCTCGACCCAGACCTGGGGGCCGCTCGGGCGGCCCGGCGTCCAGGCGACCTGCGACGACCAGCGGTAGTTGCCCCAGAACGAGCGGTAGCCCGCCGACCGGACGTCGACCCGCGGCTCTCCGGCGTCCTGCCGCCCGAGCACCTGCATCGTCACGACGCCCACCGCCCCCGACCCGGCGAGGGCGGCCCGGGCCTTCTCCTCGCTCGGAGCGTCGGCCGTCGGAAGGAGGGTCCAGGCGGCGATCCCCTGCGCCCCGCGGGCGGTGATCTGCCGGGCGAGCGCGTCCTCGGCCGCGCGCCGCGCCGCGTCGTCGCCGCAGACGACGAGGGCGACGACCTTCTGCCCCTCGAGACGGGCGGGCGCGGCCGCGGGGTTCTTCCACGTCTGCTGGAACGTGGTGGCCGGGCTCGCGCATCCGGCCGCCGCGATCGCGGCGCCGCACAGCCAGGCCCGGCCGGACGCGGCTCTCACGGTGCGCAGCATGCTCTTCCCCTCCTCGGCCACCAGCTCCTCGGCCGACCGGGTCGTTGATCATGCCATTCCGGCCTGCCGGTGGCAACGGGCCGCGGCAGGCCGGCAGGCCGCCTCCTGAAGGCCCTCTCCGCGCTGGGACTCGTCTGAGGGACGTGCCCGTGCCGCGCCGCGGCTTGCAGGGCCCCCGGCTCGCGAGCCATCATTCGCGCCCGGAGCGAACCCCTCATGAAGACGATCCCCACGGCGGCACGGGCGCTCGGCCTCGTCTGCCTCCTCGCCACCGCGGCCGCGGCCCAGGGACGGCCGGCCGCGCCGGCGGCGGCCGGGGCGGGCCCCGACACGGAGATCACTCACGCCACCGCCCCGGTCGTGCTCGACGGGGCGACGCTGTTCCGCGTGCGGGGGTTCTCCCTGTACCCCGCGGAGGAACGCGCCCGCATCATCTCCGACCGCATCGCGGAGGTCGCCCGCGCGCGGACGATCGGCCTCGACGAGGTGCGGGCGGTGGCGGTCGAGGACGTCATCGACATCGTCGCGGGAGACCACGTGCTGATGGTCGTGACCGACGCCGACGCGCGCTTCGTCGGGGTCGACCGCCGCGCGCTGGCCCAGGCGACGGTCGAGCGCATCCAGCGCGGCCTGAGGAGCTTCCGCCAGGCCCGCGAGCCCGCGGCTCTCTTCGACGCGGCGTGGCGGTCGCTTCTCGCCACCGCCATCCTCGTCGGGGCCATCCTCTTCCTCCGCCGGGCCTTCCGCTGGCTCGAGGCCCGCTTCGTGCGGGGCTACGCGGAGAAGCTCACGTCGGTCCGGTACCAGTCGTTCGAGATCCTCCGGGCCCACCGCGTCCGCGCGGCGGCGAGGGCCGCCATCCGGGGCCTGCGCGTCGCCACCACGGCGGTGCTCGTCTACTTCTGGCTGCAGTTCGTGCTCGGCTCCTTCCCCGCCACGCGGCCGCTCGCGGCCCGGCTCATCACCCTGCTGATCGACCCGCTGTCCCGCATCGGCGCCGGGCTCCTGGCGCTCGTCCCCAACTTCGCCTTCCTGCTCGTCCTCTTCCTCCTGACCCGGGGCCTGCTGCGCTTCGGCCGCATGTTCTTCGACGCGGTCGCGGCCGGGCGCGTCGCCTTCTCCGGCTTCGAGCCGGAGTGGGCGATTCCCACCTACAAGATCGTGCGGATGCTCGTGGTCGGCTTCGCCCTCGTGGCGGCCTACCCGTACATCCCGGGCTCCGGCTCGGCGTCCTTCCAGAGCCTCTCGATCTTCTTCGGGGTGGTCCTCTCGATCGGCTCGTCCTCGTTCGTCGCCAACGTCATCGCCGGCTACTCGATGACCTACCGCCGGGCCTTCCGCCTCGGCGACTGGATCCAGGTCGGCGAGATGTTCGGCGAGGTGACGGAGATCCGCCTCCAGGTCACGCACCTGCGCTCGATCCGGAACGAGGAGATCGTGCTCCCGAACTCGAGCCTCCTCAACAGCAACGTGCTGAACTACAGCGCCCTCGCGCGCCGCAAGGGCCTCATCCTGCACACCACGGTCGGCATCGGCTACGAGACGCCGTGGCGGCAGGTCGAGGCCATGCTCCTGCTGGCGGCGGAGCGCACCGAGGGCCTCGCGCGCCAGCCCGCGCCGTTCGTGCTCGCGAAGTCGCTCGGCGACTTCTGCGTGGTGTACGAGATCAACGTCTACTGCGACGCCCCGGCCGAGATGATGCAGCTGTACACCCGGCTCCACGAGAGCATCCTCGACGTCTTCAACGAGTACGGCGTGCAGATCATGACCCCGAACTACGAGAGCGATCCCGCCGAGCCCAAGGTCGTCCCGAAGGAGCAGTGGTGGGCCGAGCCCGCCCGCCCGCCGGGGAGCCAGCTCCCGGCCGCGGTGAGGGCGAAGACCCACGCCCCAGACCCGGGACGAGGAGAGGACGATCGCGAACCCGGAGGAGCTCAGCCCGACATCGTGAAGGACTAGCGCGTCTGTGGACCCTTCCCGCGCAGCCTCTGGATCGCGCGGTTCGCCCGGTCGGCCACCCGGGAGTTCGGGTCCGCGAGCAGCGGCTCGAGCTTCGGCACCGCGGCCGTGTCGCCGAGGTCGGCGAGCAGCTCGGCCACCGCGCCCCGCACGCCGGCGTCGCGGTCGGAGAGGTACTTGTAGAGGCCCGGAGCGACGTCGGGGCCGAGTTCGAGCAGCAGGTCGCGCGCACGGCCCGCGGCGAGCCCGCTGCCGCCGAGCGGTAGAGCCAGCGAGTCGAGGAAGGCGTGGTCGCCGAGCCTCACGATGCCGAAAGCGTAGGCCATGCGCACGTCGGAGTTGCGCTCGCGCTGGAAGTCGACCTTGAACGCCGGCATCATCGACGGGTCGGCGATGCGCGCCATCCCCTCCACCGCGAGCCGCCGGTGCTCGACGTCGCGCGAGACGAGGAGCTCCCGGTAGAGGTCGTCCTGGGCCGGGTCGGCGGTGCGCGCGAGCGCCGCCAGCGCGCGCGCGCCCAGGTCGCGCCGGCGGTTCTGCTCGAACATCTCGCGCAGCGCCGGCGCCGCCTCCCGCACGCGCAGCATGCCGATCGACTGCAGGGCGCGGTTGCGGACGTTCGCGTTCGAGTCGGCGAGCAGCGGGATGAGCTCGCGGCCCTCGACCGCGGTCGCGCTCTTGCCGAGGGCGGTGGCCGCCGCGGCCCGGACCTGTGCCTCCGGGTCCTGCAGCGCGCGGACGAGGTCGGGGATCGAGCTGCCGCCGCCCAGGATGCCGATCGCGAACGCCGCGTCGGCCCGGACGCCCTTCTCCTCGTCGCCCAGGGCGCGCGAGAGCCCGCGGAAGACCGAGGGGTCGACCGCGGTGAAGGGCGGCACGGAGGCGCGCGGAAACTCGTCCGAGAACAGCTCCAGGAAGCGGTTCACCGGGCCGGACCGGGTGCGCTCCGCGTAGATCTCGACGATGGCCGAGATGGCCTCGTCGCGCACCGTCGCGTCGCCGTCCTCGAGCGCCGTCACCAGCGCGGGGACGCCCGACACGTCGCGCAGCGCCGCGAGCGCGCGCACCATCTCGAGCCGCACGCGCGGCTCGGGGTCGCGGACGAGGGCCGAGACCGGGGCCACCGCCTCGCGCCGGCGGCTCTCTCCCAGCCGCCGCGTGGCGTCGAGCCGCGTCCTCACCGTCGGCGACTTCAGGTTGGCGACGAGGTCCTGGAAGGAATCCTGCGCGTCCGCGGGGGCGGCCCCCAGGGCGAGACCCAGCGCGCACGTCGCGGCGAGCGAACGCAGCGCGCGGCCACGAATCCACGACAGGGTGGGAGTCTGCATGATCCCGCGATGATAGCAGAGGCGCCCCCCGCCCCCGGGGGGCCGCTCCCCCGCGGCCCGCTCGCCCGGTCCGGGCTCGTCCGGGGGCAGGAGCGTCGCCGCCGACGCAGTTGACGTCACCCACGACGTGAGACACAATCGTCTCACGATGGCGGCGACCGCGACGGTCCGAGACTTGAGGAACCACTTTCCCCGGGTGAGAAAGCTCGTCGAGGAGCAGGGAGAGGTGGTCGTCACCGAGCAGGGAACGGCCAAGTACCGCCTGGTGCTCCATACGGCCGCCCCGCGGGAGGAGGCGCCAGGCCGCAAGGACTACATGGCGCGGCTGCGCCGCCACCAACCCCGCCCGCTGAGCCAGGCCGAGGCCACGGCGCTCGACGAAGCGAACCGTGGCGCGCGCTGATCGGGTCTACGCCGATCCGAGCGCGCTGCTGAAGCTGTACGTCCACGAGGCGGAATCGGCGGCCATGAGCGCCTGGCGGGCGCGGACGCGCGGGTCGCTGCCGGTCACGCGCCACGGCCGCCTCGAGCTCGTCAACGGCATCTGCCTCGCCGCTTTTCGGAGGGCGATCGGAGCGGAGGCCGCGGCCGATGCCCTGGCGTCGCTGGAGGAGGACTTCACCGAGGGCCGCTGCGTGCTCGTCGACGTTCTCTGGCGTGCGACGCTCCAGAGGGCAGAGGGCATCAGTCGCGCCCAGTCGGCCCGGCTCGGGTGCCGTACCCTCGACGTCCTGCACGTCGCGACGGCCCTCGAGCTGGGCCTTCGCTCGATCGTCACCTTCGACCGCCGCCAGCAGCAGCTCGCGCGCGCCATCGGGCTGCGTGTCGTCGCCCCACGCGCCTGAGCGC
>CAZLRF010000082.1:0-17447 GCA_964561785.1 uncultured Acidobacteriota bacterium
GCGGCCGCACCGTCGGCTCCGGCACCGTCACCGAGATCATCGAGTAGGGAAGGCGGGACCGCAGGGGACCGCGCCGTAGAAAGAGAAGATGCGCGACAACATCATCCTCCAGTGCCCGGAGTGCAAGCGGCGCAACTACCACACCACGAAGAACAAGAAGAAGACGACCGAGCGGCTGGAGCTCAGCAAGTACTGCCGCTTCTGCCGCAAGCACACCCCGCACAAGGAAACGAAGTAGGGTAAACTAGAGGTTTGGGGGCCCGGGGGCCTGTCCGCCCCCCGGCCCCGGTCGGAGAGTGACGCTAGGCCAGTAGCTCAATTGGTGGAGCACCGGTCTCCAAAACCGGGGGTTGGGGGTTCGAGTCCCTCCTGGCCTGCCACCGTCCCCCGGGGCGGCGGCCTCCACGGCGCGGGCAACAACGGAGAGTCGATTCCGATGGCGGACGAGGAGAAGGACGCAAGGCCGGAGAGGTCCGGCGAGCGCAAGGGGGAGCCGGGCGGCCTCGCCCTGGCCCTCGCCTGGCCGGCGCGCAAGATCGCCGAGGCTCGCGCGTTCCTCACCGAGGTGCGCGCCGAGCTCAAGAAGGTCACCTGGCCGTCGCGCAAGGAGGTCTACTCGACCACCCTCGTGGTGATCGCGACCTCGATCTTCTTCGGCTTCTACCTGTGGGGCCTCGACATCGCGTTCTCGCAGGTCCTCTCCCTCGTCTTCAAGAGGCAGTTCTGATGACCACGGGGACGACCTCGAAGCAGTGGTACATCGTCCACACCTACTCGGGCTTCGAGAAGAAGGTTTCGGAGAGCCTCCGGCAGCGGGCGAAGGCCTACGGGCTCGAGGACCAGATCGGCCGCATCGAGATCCCCACCGAGGAGGTCGTGGAGATGAAGGGGGGCCGGAAGGTGCAGACCGCCACCCGCTTCTTCCCCGGCTACATCCTGGTGGAGATCGAAACCGAGGATGGGGCGGACGGGAAGAAGATCCCCGATCCCACCTGGCACCTCGTCAAGAACACGCCCAAGGTCACCGGCTTCGTCGGCTCCGGCAACCGCCCGGTGCCGCTCTCCCAGGAGGAGGCGGACCAGATCTTCAACCAGGTGAAGGAGTCGATCGAGAAGCCCAAGCCGAAGTACACGTTCGAGCGGGGCGAGAGCGTCCGGATCATCGACGGCCCCTTCTCGAACTTCCAGGGGGTGGTGGAGGAGGTCAACCTCGACCGCAACACCCTCAAGGTGATGGTCACGATCTTCGGCCGGTCGACGCCGGTCGAGCTCGACTTCCTCCAGGTCGAGAAGCTGTAGCGGGAAGGCCGGAGCAGGAGACAACGCTTCATGAAGAAGGTCGTCGGACAGATCAAGCTGCAGATCCCGGCGGGCAAGGCGACGCCGGCGCCCCCGGTGGGCCCCGCCCTCGGCCAGGCCGGGGTCAACATCATGGACTTCTGCAAGGCCTTCAACGCGAAGACCGCGAAGGACGAGGGGCTCATCATCCCGGTGGTGATCACGGTCTACGCGGACCGCTCGTACACCTTCATCACCAAGACCCCGCCGGTCGCGGTGCTGATCAAGCGCGAGGCGGGGATCGCCAAGGGCAGCGGGGAGCCGAACCGCAACAAGGTCGGCAAGATCACCATGAAGCAGGTCGAGGCGATCGCGAAGCTGAAGATGCCCGACCTGACCGCGGGCGACCTCCAGGCGGCCGTCCAGACCGTCCTCGGGACGGCCCGCAGCATGGGAGTCGAGGTCTCGGGATAGCCGTGCCGTTGGACCACCGTCCGGCGACGGCTCGCCGGTGAAGGTGGGAGCGCCCCGGTGGCGCGAAAGGAGCGAGATGGGCCGAGTCGGCAAGAAGTATCGCAAGGCGGCGGAGGTGGCCGCGGCTAAGCCCGCCTACCCCCTGCCGGAGGCGGTCACGGTCGTCACGAAGGCGGCGTTCGCCAAGTTCGACGAGACGGTCGAGGTCGCGATGCGCCTCGGGGTCGACCCCAAGCACGCCGACCAGATGGTCCGGGGCACGGTCGTGCTGCCGCACGGCCTCGGCGGCAAGAGCAAGAGGGTGCTGGTGATCGCCTCGGGGGAGAAGCTGAAGGAGGCCCAGGAGGCCGGCGCCGACCTGGTCGGCGGCGAGGACATGGTCGCGAAGATCCAGGAGGGCTGGCTGGACTTCGACGCGGTGGTGGCGACCCCGGAGATGATGAAGTCCGTCGGCCGCCTCGGGAAGGTGCTCGGCCCGCGCGGCCTGATGCCCAACCCGAAGACGGGCACCGTGACCTTCGAGGTCGGCAAGGCGGTGAGGGAGATCAAGGCGGGCAAGGTCGAGTTCCGCGTCGACAAGACGGCGATCGTCCACGCCCCGGTGGGCAAGGTCTCCTTCGGCCCCGAGAAGCTGCTGGAGAACGCGAAGACGCTCATCGACAGCGTCATCAAGGCCAAGCCGGCGGCGGCCAAGGGCCGCTACGTCAGGTCCATCGCGCTGTCCTCCACGATGGGCCCCGGGGTGCGGGTCGACCTCGCCTCGGTCGAAGGTCACGCGTAGAGGCGGGTGAACGAAGATGAACCGCACCGAGAAGCAGCAACTGATCGACGAGCTCCACAAGGAGCTCGAGGCCTCGCCCCACGCGGTGCTCGTGGACTTCCGGGGCCTCAGCGTCCCCGCGGCGACCGAGTTCCGTCGCAAGGTGAAGGCATCGGGCTCGCGCTACCGGGTCGTCAAGAACTCGCTCGCCCGGCGGGCGGCGAAGGGCACCGCCCTCGAGTCCCTCGAGGACAAGCTCCTGGGGACGACCGGGATCGCCTACACCAAGGACGATCCCGTCGCCCTCGCCAAGGTGCTCGTGGAGTTCGCCAAGGACCACCCGCAGCTCGCGATGAAGGCGGGGGTGGTCTCCGGGGCCCAGGTCCTCGACGCGGCCGGCGTCAAGAGCCTCAGCACGATGCCCGGCCTGCCGGAGCTGCGGGCGCGCCTGCTCGGCCTGCTGCAGGCCCCGGCCTCGCAGCTCGTGCGCCTGCTCGCCACGCCGGCGACCCAGCTCGCGCAGGTGCTCAAGGCGCACCAGGAAAAGAACGAGGGCAAGTAGGAATCTCCTTCCCGCGGGGAAGGGCATGATGTCGTCACTGACGAGAGAGGAAGAAGGAAGAGATGGCTGACATTCAGGCGATCGCGAACGACCTCAGCGGCCTCACCGTGCTCCAGGTGGCGGAGCTCGTGAAGACGCTCGAGGAGAAGTGGGGAGTCTCGGCGGCGGCCGCGGCCCCGGTGATGGTGGCGGCGGCGGGCGCCGCGGGCGCGGCGGCGCCGGCGGCGGCGGCCGAGGAGCAGACGGAGTTCGCGGTCCACCTCACGAACGCGGGCGACAAGAAGATCAACGTGATCAAGGTCGTGCGCGAGGTCACCAGCCTCGGCCTCAAGGAGGCCAAGGACCTCGTCGACGGGGCGCCCAAGGTCGTGAAGGAGGGTGTGTCGAAGGACGAGGCGGCGGCCATCAAGAAGAAGTTCGAGGAAGTCGGGGCCCAGGTCGAGATCAAGTAGCCGTTCTCCGGTCGAGGACGCGAGAACGGGTGCTCACGACCCGCCAGCCCGGCCGCTCCGCCCCGGGGGGACGTGTCCCCCGCGGGCGGAGCTGCGCGCGGGCGGGTCGAAGCGGAGGGGGCGCCGTCCGCCGGACGGCGCGCGCATGAAAGCGGCCAGCCGCCGCATGCCTGAGGGGCGCTGACGAACATGTCTACGGCGACCAATAACGTCTACCGGGAGCGGATCGACTTCGCGAAGATCAAGACCTCGATCCCGATCCCGAACCTCATCGAGATCCAGAAGCTCTCCTACGAGCGCTTCCTGCAGATGCGCGTGCTCCCCCAGGATCGCGAGGACGCGGGCCTGCAGTCGGTCTTCAAGAGCATCTTCCCGATCACCGACCTGCGGGAGAACTGCTCTCTCGAGTTCGTGGACTACTCGATCGGCAACTGGGAGTGCAAGTGCGGCCGGCTGGTCGGGCTCGACAAGCTGGGCCGCGCCTGCAGCTTCTGCCAGGCCACGATCGTCACGGACCCCCGCGGCGACCGGGAGGTCCACTGCCCGAAGTGCGGCCATCTCAACGAGAATCGCCCGGTCACCTGCGAGACCTGCGACGAGCCCGTCGGCCTCAAGCTGAAGTACGACGTCGACGAGTGCCAGGAGCGGGGAATGACGTTCGCGGTGCCCCTCAAGGTGACCATCCGGCTCGTGGTCTGGGACAAGGATCCGGAGACGCAGGCCAAGACCATCCGCGACATCAAGGAGCAGGAGGTCTACTACGGCGACATCCCGCTGATGACGGAGAACGGCACGTTCATCATCAACGGGACGGAGCGCGTGATCGTCAGCCAGCTCCACCGCTCCCCGGGGGTCTTCTTCTCCCAGCCCGAGAAGGGGCTCTTCGCCGCCCAGATCATCCCCTATCGGGGGAGCTGGGTGGAGTTCGAGTACGACGCCAAGAACCTGCTCCACGTGCGCATCGACCGCAAGCGGAAGTTCCTCGCGTCGGTCTTCCTCCGTGCCCTCGGCATGAAGACCGACGCGGAGATCCTCCGGCGCTTCTACAAGGCCGACCGCATCCTCGCCCGCGAGGGCCGGCTCTACTGGAAGACCTCGCCCCACCTCGTCGGGCTGAAGCTCTCCAAGGCCATCTTCGGGCCCCGCGACGCGAGCGGGCACCGCGACGAGATCGTGCACGCCGGGAAGAAGATCACCGCGACCCACCTCGCCGAGATGCAGCGTCTCGACGTCCAGGAGGTGGAGATCACGGAGCAGGACCTCGAGGGCGCCTACACCGTATCGGACATCGTCGACCCCCGCACCGGCGAGGTGGTCCTCGAGGGCAACGAGCCCCTGACCGCGCGGGTGGTCTCCGTCGTCCTCGCGGAGGGCAGCCAGATCGACTCGTTCGAGGTGTTCTTCCCCGAGCGGGACGAGATCGGGCCCATGCTCTCGATGACCGTGAAGAAGGACACGATCAAGAGCCCGGAGGAGGCGCTCATCGAGATCTACCGGCGGATGCGGCCGGGCGACCCGCCGACGCTCGAGTCCTCCCGCAACCTGTTCGAGGGCATGTTCCTCAACTCCCAGAAATACGACTTCTCGCGGGTGGGCCGGCTCAAGCTCAACACCAAGCTCGGGCTGTCCACCCCGCTCACCGAGAAGATCCTGGGGCTCGACGACGTCGTCGCGGTCGTGGGCTTCCTCCTGAAGCTGCGCCGCAACCCGCTCGACGTCGACGACATCGACCACCTCGGCAACCGCCGCGTGCGCAGCGTGGGCGAGCTGCTGGAGAACCAGTTCCGCATCGGTCTCGTCCGGATGGAGCGCGCGATCAAGGAGAAGATGAGCGTCTACCAGGAGATGGCGACCGCCATGCCCCACGACCTCATCAACGCCAAGCCCGTGATGGCGTCGATCCGCGAGTTCTTCGGGTCCAGCCAGCTCAGCCAGTTCATGGACCAGACGAACCCGCTCTCCGAGATCACCCACAAGCGGCGTCTCTCGGCGCTGGGGCCCGGCGGCCTGACGCGCGAGCGCGCAGGGTTCGAGGTTCGCGACGTGCATCCGACGCACTACGGCCGCATCTGCCCGATCGAGACGCCGGAAGGCCCGAACATCGGCCTCATCTCGAGCCTCTCCTGCTTCGCCCGCATCAACGAGTTCGGGTTCATCGAGAGCCCGTACCGGAAGGTCAAGGACGGGCGGGTGCTCGACTACGTGCAGGTGACGGAGTCGGGAGACAGCCCGTTCAAGGTGGGGGACATCGTCGAGCGCGCGGAGATCGAGCGTGAGACCGAGGCCCTGCGCGCGCGCAAGAAGCGGCCGGCCGAGGTCGAGCCCTACTGCTTCTACCTCTCCGCGTGGGAAGAGGACAAGTACACGATCGCCCAGGCCAACGCCCGCCTCGACGAGCAGGGACGCCTGGTGGACGAGCGCGTCTCCGCGCGCAAGATCGGCGACTCGATCCTCGCCCGCCGGGAGGACATCGACTACGTCGACGTGTCGCCCAAGCAGCTCGTCTCGGTGGCGGCGTCGCTCATCCCCTTCCTCGAGCACGACGACGCGAACCGCGCGCTGATGGGGTCGAACATGCAGCGCCAGGCGGTTCCCCTCCTCCGCTCGGAGGCCCCCCTCGTGGGGACGGGCATGGAGCACATCACGGTCAAGGACTCGGGCGCCGCCGTCGTCTGCCGGCGCGCGGGCACGGTGGACTCGGTCGACTCCCGCCGCGTGATCGTGCGCGTGGAGGCCCAGGACGGCCCGGACAAGGGCAAGGAGATCGGGGCCGACATCTACAACCTCACCAAGTTCAAGTGCTCGAACCAGAACACGAGCATCAACCAGAAGCCGATCGTCAGGGTCGGCCAGCACGTGAGGAAGGGCCAGATCCTGGCCGACGGGCCCTGCACCGACATGGGCGAGCTGGCCCTCGGCCGCAACGTGCTCGTCGCCTTCATGCCCTGGCGCGGCTACAACTTCGAGGACGCGATCCTCGTCAGCGAGAAGCTGGTCAAGGAGGACATGTACACCTCGATCCACATCGAGGAGTTCGAGATCGAGGCGCGCGACACGAAGCTCGGCCCGGAGGACGTGACCCGCGACATCCCGAACGTCTCCGAGGGCCTCCTCGCGAACCTCGACGAGAGCGGCATCATCCGGATCGGGGCCTCGGTCAAGCCCGGCGACATCCTCGTCGGCAAGGTGACGCCCAAGGGCGAGACGCAGCTCACGCCCGAGGAGAAGCTGCTGCGGGCGATCTTCGGCGAGAAGGCGGGCGACGTTCGCGACGCGTCGCTGTACTGCCCGCCCGGCATCGAGGGCATCGTCGTCGACGTGAAGATCTTCTCCCGCAAGGGCGTCGAGAAGGACGACCGGGCCCGGCAGATCGAGGAAGCCGAGCTCTTCATGATGGAGAAGAACCTGAAGGACGAGATCCGCATCCTCCAGGACGAGCGCGACAAGCGGATCGAGAACCTCCTCGAAGGCCAGACCGCCACCGCCGACCTCGTGAACGCCCGGGGCGAGAAGGTGGTGCGCAAGGGCCAGACCCTGACCCTCGAGGTCCTCCAGAAGCTGCGGCACTCCGACATCCTCAAGCTGCGCACGAGCCCGGACGCGGAGGAGCAGCTCAACGAGGTCGTCGACAAGACCGAGCGGCAGATCGAGGTCCTCAAGACGCTGTTCGCCGAGAAGGAGAGCCGCCTCAAGCGCGGCGACGAGCTGCCCCCCGGCGTGATCAAGCTCGTGAAGGTCTTCGTCGCCATGAAGCGCAAGCTGTCGGTGGGCGACAAGATGGCCGGCCGCCACGGGAACAAGGGCGTCATCGCCCGCATCCTGCCCGAGGAGGACATGCCGTACCTCCCGGACGGGACCCCGGTCGAGATCGTCCTCAACCCGCTCGGCGTGCCCTCCCGCATGAACGTCGGCCAGATCCTGGAGACGCACCTCGGCTGGGCGGCGAAGGCCATGGACCTCCACGTCGCGACGCCCGTGTTCGACGGGGCGAGCGAGGACGAGATCAAGGCGCTGCTCGAGAAGGCGAACTCCCGGGAGCGGGAGCGCAACCCCTTGCGCCCGAACCTCCTCGAGAGCGGAAAGAGCCCCCTGATCGACGGGATGACCGGGGAGCCGTTCGAGCAGAACGTCACGGTGGGTTACATCTACATGCTGAAGCTCTCCCACCTCGTCGACGACAAGATCCACGCCCGCTCCATCGGTCCCTACTCGCTGATCACCCAGCAGCCGCTGGGGGGCAAGGCCCAGTTCGGCGGCCAGCGGTTCGGGGAGATGGAGGTGTGGGCCCTCGAGGCGTACGGGGCCGCCCACATCCTCCAGGAGCTCCTGACCGCGAAGTCGGACGACGTCTACGGCCGCGCGAAGATCTACGAGGCGATCGTCAAGGGAGACACCGCGTACACCCCGGGCATCCCCGAGTCGTTCAACGTGCTCATCCGGGAGCTGCAGAGCCTCTGCCTCGACGTCGAGCTGATCAAGGCCAAGCACTGAGGCCGTCCGCCGAGAAAGGTCGGAGAAGACGAAGATGAGCGTGATGATTCCGATGAGGCCGAACCTGGAGCCGGGTCGCTCGATGCTGGACTTCGACGCGATCCGGATCCGCCTGGCGAGCCCGGAGAAGATCCGGTCGTGGTCCCACGGCGAGGTCACGAAGCCCGAGACCATCAACTACCGGACCTTCAAGCCGGAGCGCGACGGCCTGTTCTGCGCCAAGATCTTCGGGCCGATCACCGACTGGGAGTGCCTCTGCGGCAAGTACAAGCGCATGAAGCACCGCGGCGTCATCTGCGACAAGTGCGGCGTCGAGGTGACGCAGTCGAAGGTCCGCCGCGAGCGCATGGGCCACATCGAGCTCGCCTGCCCGGTGAGCCACGTGTGGTTCTTCAAGGGGCTGCCCAGCCGAATCGGCCACATCCTGGACATCTCGCTGCGCGACCTCGAGCGCATCCTGTACTTCGAGTCGTACGTGGTGATCGACCCCGGGGACTGCCCGGAGGTCAAGAAGAACGAGCTCGTCTCCGACGAGCGCTACCGCGTGCTGCGCGAGAAGTACCCCCGGCTGCGCTGCTCGATGGGGGCGGAGGCGATCAAGGAGCTGCTCAAGCGGGTGGACGTCGACGAGGACTCGCTCGACCTGCGCGAGCGGATGAAGACCGAGACGTCCGTCCAGAAGAAGATCAAGTTCGCCAAGCGCCTCAAGGTCGTGGAGGCCTTCCGCAAGAGCGGCAACAAGCCGGAGTGGATGATCCTCGACGCGATCCCGGTGATCCCTCCCGAGCTGCGACCCCTCGTGCCGCTCGACGGCGGCCGCTTCGCCACGTCCGACCTCAACGACCTCTACCGCCGGGTCATCAACCGGAACAACCGCCTCAAGAAGCTGATCGAGCTGCGGGCGCCGGACGTCATCGTGCGCAACGAGAAGCGCATGCTGCAGGAGGCGGTGGACGCGCTGTTCGACAACGGCCGGCGCGGCCGGGTGCTGCGCGGGGCCAACAACCGGCCCCTCAAGTCCCTCTCCGACACCCTGAAGGGCAAGCAGGGCCGCTTCCGCCAGAATCTCCTCGGCAAGCGGGTCGACTACTCGGGCCGCTCGGTGATCGTGGTCGGACCCGAGCTGAAGCTCCACCAGTGCGGCCTGCCCAAGAAGATGGCCCTCGAGCTGTTCAAGCCGTTCATCTACAACAAGCTCGAGAAGGAGGGCCTCGTCACCACCATCAAGGCGGCCAAGGAGATGGTGGAGCAGCAGCGGCCCGAGGTCTGGGACTTCCTCGAGGAGGTGATCCGCGAGCACCCGGTGCTCCTCAACCGCGCCCCCACGCTCCACCGCCTGGGCATCCAGGCCTTCGAGCCGATGCTGGTCGAGGGCAAGGCGATCCGGATCCACCCGCTGGTGTGCACCGCCTTCAACGCGGACTTCGACGGCGACCAGATGGCCGTCCACGTGCCGCTCTCGCCCGAGGCGCAGATCGAGGCGAGCGTGCTGATGCTCTCCTCGAACAACATCCTCTCGCCCGCGAACGGGCAGCCGATCGCCATCCCGAGCCAGGACATCGTGCTCGGCTGCTACTACCTGACCAAGGAGAAGAAGGGCACGAAGGGCGAGGGCCGCGCCTTCGCCTGCGCCGAGGACGTTCTGATCGCCCTCGAGCACAAGGAGGTCGAGACCCTCACCCCGATCCGGCTGCTCTACAGCGGCGAGCTCATCGACCTCACCACCGTCTACGACGACCAGGACGTGATGCACACCGCCGCCCAGCAGCTCAAGGGACAGGTGATCAACACCACGGTCGGCCGCGTGATCTTCAACGACGCGCTCCCGCAGGGCACGCCCTACGTGAACGGCCTCCTCCGGAAGAAGGGCCTGCAGCAGCTCGTCCAGTACTGCTATTTGCGCTTCGGCCTCGAGAAGACCGTCCAGATGCTCGACGCGATCAAGGACCTCGGCTTCTCGTACGCCACGCGCGCCGGCATCTCGATCGGCATCGACGACCTGATCGTGCCCGAGGGCAAGGGCAAGATGGTCAAGGACGCGGAGAAGGAGGCCCTCGAGGTCGACAACCAGTACCAGGAAGGCGCGATCACGACCGGCGAGCGCTACAACAAGGTCATCTCCATCTGGTCGTCCACCACGGAGAAGGTGGCCGACGCCATGTTCAAGGAGATGGAGAAGCAGGACCGCGAGGGCCGGGAGTTCAACCCGATCTACATCATGGCGGACTCGGGCGCCCGCGGGTCGAAGCAGCAGCTGCGCCAGCTCGCGGGCATGCGCGGCCTGATGGCGAAGCCCTCGGGCGAGATCATCGAGAACCCCATCACCTCGAACTTCCGCGAGGGGCTGACCGTGCTGCAGTACTTCGTCTCCACGCACGGCGCCCGCAAGGGCCTCGCCGACACGGCGCTCAAGACCGCCGACTCCGGCTACCTCACCCGGCGCCTGGTCGACGTCAGCCAGGACGTGATCATCTCGGAGCACGACTGCGGCACGGTCGGCGGCATCGAGATCCGCTCGATCGTCGAGTCCGGAGAGATCATCGAGCCCCTGCGCGACCGCATCATCGGCCGGGTGAGCCTGGAGGCGATCAAGGACCCGATCAGCGGGCAGGTGATCGTGAAGGCCAACGAGGAGATCACGGAGGAGATCGCCCAGGAGATCTCCGAGGCGGGCATCGAGCGGGTGCGGATCCGGTCCGTTCTGTCGTGCGAGTCGCCCCGCGGCGTGTGCGCCCTGTGCTACGGGCGCGACCTCGCGACCGGGAAGCTGGTGGAGATGGGGCTCGCGGTGGGCGTCATCGCCGCGCAGTCGATCGGCGAGCCGGGCACCCAGCTCACGATGCGGACGTTCCACATCGGGGGCACCGCCAGCCACACCACGCAGCAGACCACGCTCGAGGCGAAGAGCGCGGGGATCGTGAAGTTCCAGGACCTCGTCACGGTCAAGCACAAGAAGGGCGACCTCGTGGTGATGAACCGCGCGGGCGCGCTCATCATCCAGGACCAGAAGGGCCGCGAGAAGGAGCGCCACGCGGTGGCCTACGGCGCGCGGCTCAAGGTCGAGGACCGCCAGGAGGTCAAGCAGGGCCAGCTGCTCGTGGAGTGGGACCCCTACTCGTTCTCGATCATGACCGAGGAGGACGGGCAGGCGAGCTTCAAGGACATCATCGACGGCCAGACCGTCCACGAGCAGAAGGACGAGAACACGGGCATGTCGGCGCAGGTCATCATGGAGCCGGCCGACGAGAAGAAGCAGCCCCGCATCGAGGTGCGCGACGCGAGGGGCAAGGTCGTGCGCAAGTACCTCCTGCCGTCGGGCGCCCACCTCATGGTCGAGGACGGGCAGGACGTGGCGGCGGGCGACGTGCTCGCGAAGATCCCCCGCGAGACCGCGAAGACCAAGGACATCACCGGCGGCCTTCCCCGCGTGGTCGAGCTGTTCGAGGCGCGCCGGCCGAAGGAGCCCGCGGTCATCACCGAGATCGACGGCACCGTGAAGTACGGCGACGTCCAGAAGCAGTACCGCAAGATCATCGTCACCGGGGACGACGGGGAGCCCAAGGAGTACCAGCTCCCCCGCGGCGCCCACATCAACGTCCAGGAGGGCGAGCGGGTGAAGGCGGGCGAGCCCCTCATGGACGGCCCGATCGACCCCCACGACATCCTGAAGGTGCGCGGCGAGAAGGAGCTCCAGCGGTACCTGGTGGACGAGATCCAGGAGGTCTACCGCCTGCAGGGCGTCAACATCAACGACAAGCACATCGAGGTGATCTCCCGCCAGATGATGCGCTGGGTGAAGGTCGAGGAGGTGGGGGACAGCGAGTTCCTCATCGACGAGGTCGTCGACCGCTTCCGCTTCATGAGCGAGAACAACCGTCTCGCCGCGGAGGGCAAGAAGCCCGCGACGGGTCAGCCCCTGCTCCTCGGCATCACCAAGGCCTCGCTGTCGACCGACTCGTTCATCTCGGCGGCGAGCTTCCAGGAGACGACGCGGGTCCTCACCGAGGCCGCGATCTCGGGCAAGGTGGACTACCTCCGGGGCCTCAAGGAGAACGTCATCATGGGCCGGCTGATCCCCGCCGGGACCGGGATGGAGTTCTACCGGAGGATCAAGATCCCCGAGGAGGTCATCGAGCGGATCGGCGAGGCGGGCCTCGAGAGCGAGTACGCCCCGGAGTACCTGGTCGAGCCGGAGCACATCCGCGAGGGAATCACGGAAGCGTAGTGACGGGGCCGGGGCGCCGACCCGTGCCCCCGGAGGGCCGCCCGCGTCGACGGGACGCCGGCGGCCCATCTTCGCTGCTACACTGGCGGCACGCAGGGGAACGACGACATGAGCAAGCCCGCTGTCTTCCTCCTCGCCGCCATCCTCCCCGCCGTCCTGCTCCCGGCCTGCCGGGCCAAGGAGCCTCCGCCCGACCCGGCGCAGCTCGTGGCCGACCTCCGGAGCCCCGACGCGGAGAAGAGCGGTCGCGCCCGGCTCCTTCTGATCACCCTGGGCGAGCCGGCGGTCGGCCCGCTCGCCCTCCTGCTGCGCTCGGGGACGCCCGCCGAGCGCATCGTCGCCGCGAACACGCTGTGGGGAATGGGGGCGCGAGCGGCGGCGGCGGTCGACGATCTCGCGGCCGCCCTCGCCGATCCCGATCCCGAGCTGAGGATGGCGGCGGCCATGGCCCTCGAGAGCATGGGAAAGGCGGCGGAGCCGGCGGTACCCGCCCTGGCCACGGCGCTCTCCGACCGCGACGCGCGGGTCCGCCAGGCCGCGGTGAAGGCCCTCGGCGCGATCGGGCCCCCCGCCCGGGCGGCCCTGCCCACCCTCACCCGCGCGCTGCGCAGGGGGGGCTGGCCCGAGGCCGAGGAGGCCGTCCGGCGCATCCGCGGCCTCGACCCGGGGGCCGTCGTCGAGCTGGGCCCCGAGACGCCGGGGGAGCCGTGAGCCTCGCCGGACGTCTCGAAGAGATCGACCTCGCCGAGATCCTGCACTTCCTCGCCCTCAACAACCGGACGGGCCGGGTCACCCTCAGCCGGCGCGACGCGAACGGGGTGGTGGTGGTCCGGCTCGGACGCATCGTCTACGCCGCCTCGAGCTCGATCCGGGAGACGTTCGGCCAGATCCTGGTGTCCCGGGGACTCGTCCCCGAGCCCGTCGTCGCGGCCGCCCTCGAGCGACAGCACCTCTCCGCGGCGCCGCGCAAGCTCGGGGACCTGCTCGTGGAGGCGGGCGCGATCACCGGCGAGCAGCTCGCGGAGGCGTTGAGACAGCAGACGGGCCTCGTGGTCCAGGAGCTGTGCCGCTGGCGCACCGGGTACTTCCGTTTCGAGGTCGCCCCGGTCGCGTCCGCGGGTGAGATCGGGGTGGACGCCGAGGACCTCGTCGTCCCCGCGGGGGTGGCCACCGACCAGATCCTGCTCGAGGCGATGGCGCGGATGGACGAGTCTCCCGCCGAGAAGGGGCAGGCCACGCCCCTCGCGATCGCCTCGCTCCCCCTCGCACCGTCCCTGCGCGCCGAGGTGACGGTGGGCCTTCTCCGCCGCGTCTCGGGCCACGTCGAGCGGGCGCTGCTCCTCGTCCTGCGCGGCGACGAGGCGCACGGGGCGGGCCAGGTGGGTCTCGATCACCTGCCCGGGGCCGACGAGCTCGCGCGCGGGGTCCGCGTCTCCCTCGCCGAGCCCTCGATCGTGACGGAGGCGGTGATGCGGGGCGAGACCCGCCGCGGCCCCATCCCGCCCGGACCGGCCAACGACGCCCTCCTCGACCGCCTCGGGGGGGCGCGGCCGCCCGAGGCCCTGGTGGCGCCCATGGTCCTGGGCGCCGGGGTCGGGCTCGTTCTCTACGGCGACAACGCGCTCTCCGGCCGGCCCCTGGGGCCGACCGAGGAGGTCGAGTGGGCCCTGCTCGAGGCGGGGCTCTCGATCGAGCGCGACCTCCTCGAGGAGAGGCTCCGGGCGTTCGAGCGCTCCCGCGGCTACCGGCCCTGAACGGGGCCTTGACAGCGCCCGCTCTTCCGGTAAAATTGAAAGGTTGTTCTGGGCGGGGACGTGCGTGCCTGGACGTTCCGGCAGACCCTTCCCCGCGGTTCGGTTCTCATTCGGAGGCGAAGTGCCCACGGTCAACCAGCTCGTCCGTGTCGGTCGCAGCAAGCTGCGCTCGAAGACCGACAGCCCGGCGCTCCAGGGGTCTCCCCAGAAGCGGGGGGTGTGCGTCCGCGTCTTCACCTCGACGCCCAAGAAGCCGAACTCGGCGCTGCGCAAGGTCGCCCGGGTCCGGCTCACGAACCACATCGAGGTGACGGCCTACATCCCCGGAGTCGGGCACAACCTGCAGGAGCACTCGATCGTCCTCATCCGGGGCGGCCGCGTGAAGGACCTGCCCGGCGTGCGCTACCACATCGTACGCGGGACGCTCGACGCGGTCGGCGTGCAGGGGCGGAAGCGGGGACGGAGCAAGTACGGGGCGAAGCGGCCCAAGGCCTGAGGGTTTCGCGGTTCGACGGTCCCGGGGCCGCGCGGAAGCGGCGCCCGGGGGAGGAAGTGCAGAACGGACGTTCCGGCGGGATCGCCGGAGAGACACGGTCGGGGAGATCGGATCCGCCTCGCGCAGGGGGCAGGGTCAGGATCCCCGAGGCGGGGCGGTCGTTGGGCCTCAGACGGACGCCGGCCGGGGACGGCACGACGCCGTAGCCCGGTAAGGCGCCGTCTGTCGCCGTTTTGAGCGGGTCGGGTCGAGGTCGGGAGCGAGAGGAAACAGGATATGCCGCGTCGGGGATTGATCGCGCGTCGTGAGGTTCAGGCGGACCCGCTGTACAACAGCGCGCTCGTGACGAAGTTCATCAACACGATGATGTACGGCGGCAAGCGCGCCACCTCCCAGGGCATCATGTACGACGCCCTCGGGGTCGTGCAGCAGAAGACCCAGGACGATCCGCTCAAGATCTTCAAGAAGGCCGTGGACAACGTGAAGCCCACGCTCGAGGTGAAGAGCCGGCGCGTGGGCGGCTCGAACTACCAGGTCCCGGTCGAGGTCAATGCCTCCCGCCGGACCTCGCTCGCCCTGCGCTGGCTGATCGGCTTCGCCCGCAAGCGGCCCGAGCGCACCATGGTCCAGAAGCTCGCCGCCGAGATCATCGACGCCGCCAACCTCCGCGGGGGTGCCGTCAAGAAGAAGGAAGACACCCACAAGATGGCCGAGGCCAACAAGGCCTTCGCCCACTACCGCTGGTAGGCCGGACAGGACAGGAACGTGCCCAGGACCACCCCCCTCGAGCGGACCCGGAACATCGGGATCGCGGCGCACATCGACGCCGGCAAGACGACGACCACCGAGCGGATCCTCTACTACACCGGGGTCAACTACAAGATCGGCGAGGTCCACGAGGGCACCGCCACGATGGACTGGATGGAGCAGGAGCAGGAGCGGGGGATCACGATCACCTCCGCCGCCACCACCTGCTTCTGGAAGGACCACCGGATCAACATCATCGACACCCCGGGCCACGTCGACTTCACCGCCGAGGTGGAGCGCTCGCTCCGCGTGCTCGACGGCGCGGTCGCGGTCTTCGACGCGGTGGCCGGCGTCCAGCCCCAGTCGGAGACGGTCTGGCGCCAGGCCGACAAGTACCGCGTGCCGCGCATCGCGTTCATCAACAAGATGGACCGCGTGGGCGCCAACTTCCTGCACGCCATCGAGACGATGCACGACCGCCTGGCCGCGAAGTCGGCGGTGGCGATCCAGCTCCCCCTCGGGGAGGAGGACCGGCACGAGGGGATCATCGACCTCGTCGAAATGAAGGCCGTGCGCTACCTCGCCGAGGACCTCGGGGCGAAGTTCGAGATCGGGGAGATCCCGGCCGACCTCGAGGCCGACGCCCGGCACTGGCGGGACGTGATGATCGAGAAGGTGGCGGAGGCGGCCCACGAGGCCGGCGACGACACCCTCTTCGAGAAGTACGTCGCGGGCGAGGCGCCCACCGTCGAGGAGGTCAAGGCCGCCATCCGGTACGCCACCGTGCGCATGAAGCTGTTCCCGGTGGTGTGCGGCTCCGCCTTCAAGAACAAGGGCGTCCAGCCCCTCCTCGACGCGGTCGTCGACTACCTGCCTTCCCCGCTCGACATCCCGGCCACGGTCGCCAACGACCCGAAGACGGGCGAGCTCGTCGAGCGGCCGGCGAAGGACGACGCCCCGTTCAGCGCCCTCGTCTTCAAGATCATGACCGACCCGTTCGTCGGCCAGCTCGCCTTCATCCGGGTCTACTCCGGCTCGATGAAGACGGGCGACAGCGTGCTGAACACCACCAAGGGCCAGCGCGAGCGCATCGGCCGCCTCCTCAAGATGCACGCGAACAAGCGCGAGGAGATCAAGGACGTCTGGGCGGGCGACATCGCCGCCGCGGTCGGCCTGAAGAACGTCATCACCGGCGACACCATCTGCGACGCGAACGCCCCGGTCGTGCTCGAGTCGATCCAGTTCCCGGCCCCCGTCATCGCGCTCGCCGTCGAGCCGAAGACCAAGGGCGACCAGGAGAAGCTCAGCAACGGCCTCGCCAAGCTGATGCAGGAGGACCCGACCTTCAAGGTCGAGACCGACAAGGACACCGGCCAGACCAAGATCTCGGGGATGGGTGAGCTGCACCTCGAGATCATCGTCGACCGCCTCCGGCGGGAGTTCTCGGTGGAGGCGAACGTGGGCAAGCCCCAGGTCGCCTACAAGGAGACGATCCGGCGCGAAGCGAAGGGCGAGGGCAAGTACATCAAGCAGACCGGCGGACGAGGCCAGTACGGGCACTGCAAGATCGAGATCTTCCCCGCCCCCGGCGAGGGCTACGTCTTCGTCAACGACATCACGGGCGGGGTCATCCCCAAGGAGTTCATCAAGCCCATCGACGAGGGCATCAAGGAAGCCCTCGAGCGGGGCGTGCTCGCCGGGTACCCGATGGTCGACGTCAAGGTGCGGCTGTGGGACGGCAGCTTCCACGACGTCGACTCCTCGGAGATGGCGTTCAAGATCGCGGGCTCGATGGCGTTCCAGGACGCGGCGAAGCGGGCCCAGCCCGTCCTGCTCGAGCCGATCATGAAGGTCGAGGTCGTGACCCCCGACGACTACACGGGGGCGGTGACCGGCGACCTCTCGGCCCGCCGCGGGCACCTCGAGGGGCAGGTTTCGCGGGGCGGTTCCCAGATCATCACCGCGATGGTGCCCCTGTCGAACATGTTCGGCTACTCCACCGACCTGCGGTCCCGGACCCAGGGCCGGGCCACCTACTCGATGCACTTCGAGAGGTACGCGGAGGCGCCGCGCAACGTGTCGGACGAGGTGGTGGCGAAGGTCACGGGCAAGGTCGCGAAGGACTAAGGGGTCTCATCGGAGCGCGAGGCAGAGATGGCCAAGGAGAAGTTCGATCGTAACAAGCCGCACGTGAACATCGGGACGATC
>CAZLRF010000083.1:0-17142 GCA_964561785.1 uncultured Acidobacteriota bacterium
GGAGCAGGTCGCCGATGAAGAAGTCCTCCTGCCGCGGCTTGCCGACCACGGTGGCCGGGTAGATCGCGTCCCGGCGCCGGCACAGGGCTTCGACCTCGAAGACCGGGTAGTCGTGGCGCAGCGAGTAGTAGCCGTAGTGGTCGCCGAAGGGGCCCTCGGGCCGGCGCACCCGGGGAGGCACCTGGCCGACGAGCGCGATCTCGGCGCTCGCCACCAGAGGGTGGGGCCCGGGGCCCGGGCAGCGCTCGAGGCGCCGGCCGGCGAGGAGCGAGGCGAGCATCAGCTCGGGGACGTTCTCGGGCAGGGGCGCGATCGCGGCGAGGACGAGCGCGGGCGGACCGCCGAGGAAGACGGTGACGGGAAGGCTCTCGCCGCGCGCCTCGGCCTCGGCATGGTGGAAGCCGCCCCCCTTTCCGATCTGCCAGTGCATCCCGGTCGTCCGCGCGTCGTGCACCTGCAGACGGTACATGCCGAGGTTGGCGTGCCCGGGACGCCCGGGGTGCTCGGTGTGGACGAGGGGGAGCGTGAGGAACGGCCCGCCGTCCTCGGGCCAGCAGGTGAGGGCGGGGAGGCGGTCGAGCCGCACGTCCCGCGTCACGACCTCCGTCACCGGGCCGGAGCGGCGCGAGGCGAGCCCGATGCGCAGGGCCTCCCGCGCCACGTCGCGCGCGCCCCAGAGCTTGCCCGCGCTCGGCGGCATCAGGGTCTGTGCGAGCTCGACCAGCCGTCGCACGAGCCGGAGCGGACGCGTGCCGAAGGCCAGCTCCGCCCGGCGCGCGGTGCCGAAGAGGTTGGTGACCAGCGGCAGCTCGGCGCCCTTCACCCGGGTGAAGAGGAGGGCGGGCCCGCCGGCCGCGATCACGCGGCGGTGGACCTCGGCCGCCTCGAGCCGGGGATCGACCTCGGCTTCGACGACGGCGAGGTCCCCGTCGCGGCGCAGCCGGTCGAGGAACGCACGCAGGTCGGGGAAGGAGATGTCGCTCACCGCCGCCATTGTCCCGTGGGCGGGACCGCGGGACAAACCGTGGAGGCCCGCGCGGCTAGGCCGTCGGCCCGGGGTTGCGGGCGGGGGCCACCGGGCGCGGCGCGACCTGGGCCTTGCCCGACGGCGGGGCGAGGGATGGGGACGTCGCGGCCGGCGCGACGCTGTCGCGCCACGCCTCGAGGACCCGCGGAACGTGCCCGGGAAAGGCGATCTCCTGCGGCAGCTCGACCGGGGAGAACCAGCGGACCTCGGCCACCTCCGTGGGATCGGCGCGCGGCTCGGTCGAGCCGTCGGCGGTCGCGTGGAAGTAGATGTTGAGGGTGACCTTCTCCGCGTCCGGGCCCTCGGGGGCGTACGAGTCGATCCACATGCCGAGGACGCCGCCGACCCGGACGGCGAGGCCCGTCTCCTCCCGCACCTCTCGCGCCGCCGCGTCGGCCGGGTGCTCGCGGGGGCCGCAGAACCCGCCGGGCAGGTCCCAGCGCCCGCGCCACGGCTCGTGGGCCCGGCGCACCAGGAGCAGCTTCCCGCGACGGGTCACCAGGGCCCCCGCGCAGGGCTTGGCGTCGAGCCAGTGGGAGGTGTCACAGGCGGGGCAGGTGACCGGGGGTGGTGAGGGCAGCGGCGCGGCGCAGTGGGAGCAGAACCGCGGCAGGGCCATCGAGCCTCCGAGCGTGACCCCACTATACGCCCCGCCGGGCGAGGTGCAAGCGTCTCTGCTACGCTTCGTCGTCCGCCGTGCCCGAGCTGCCCGAGGTCGAGACGGCCCGCCGCCTTGCCGAGAGCGCCCTGCGCGGCCGGAGGATCGTCCGCGCACGGGCCGCCGCGGACCCCATCGTGTGCTCCGGCGTCTCGCCCGGCCGCTTCGCCGCCGCCCTCGGGGGCCGTCTCGTGCTCGCCGTCCGGCGCCGCGGCAAGCACCTCTTCCTCGAGCTCGACCGGCGGCCGTGGCCCCTGTTCCACCTCGGCATGTCGGGCGCCCTCCGCCTCTCGCGCGACGGTGCGCCGCTGCCCCGTTTCTGGAAGGCCGCGATCACGGCTGAGGGCGGCGAGCGCGTGGTCCTGACCGACCCCCGACGCCTCGGGCGGATCCGGCTGCAGGAGCGACCGGAGCAGGAGCATCCCCTGGCGAGCCTCGGGTTCGACGTGCTCGAGGGGCTGCCGCCCGTCGGGGAGCTCGCCGCGCGGCTCGCGCGCCGGGCGGGCCCGATCAAGGCGGTCCTGCTCGACCAGGCCCTCTTCGCGGGGGTGGGGAACTGGATCGCGGACGAGGCGCTCTACCAGGCGGGGATCGACCCCCGGCGTCCGGCCCGCGGCCTCACGCGACCCGAGATCGCGCGGCTCCGCGCCCGGCTGCTCGCGATCGTGCGCCGCGCGGTCGACGTCGGCGCGGACGACACCCGCTTCCCCCGGACGTGGCTCTTCCACCGCCGCTGGGGCCGCCGGGAGGGCGCGCGCACCGCCCGCGGGGAGAGGATCGTCCACCTCACGGTCGGGGGCCGGACCACGGCGTTCGTCCCGTCGCGCCAGCGCTAGGAGCGCCCGCCTCTCCAGGCGTCGAGGACCGAGGCCGCCCAGACCACGACGACCCCGAGCGTCGCCAGGAGGAAGAAGGACGCGTTGGCGCGGTGCACGTCCACCGCGAGGCGGAGCGGGAGCGACGGGTCGAGGAGCAGGTCGGGGTCGGTGGGGAGGAGCCGGGCGGTCTCGCCCGTCACCCGCCGCACGACCGCGGCGAGAATCAGGACGGTCGCTCCGGCGAAGGCGAGCGCTCGCCACGGCCGGCGCAGCGCGAGCTGGCCCGCCCCGGGGAACAGCAGGAGCGAGAGGAGGACCGCGCGCGAGGCGCCGCGCCGGGAAGAGGCCATCCTCAGCGAACCCTCGCCGTGACGCCGCGCACTCGCCCCTCCCCGTGGGGGTCGTATGATCCGCTGGCCGTGCCCACGCTGCCCGCCACTATAGACCGCCCCCCGCGGCGGCACCAGGACGTGCCCCCGCGCGAGGCGGAGGCGCTCCTCGCCCGCGGGGCCGTCGTCCTCGACGTGCGCACGCCCCGCGAGCACGAGGAGCTGGGCCACGTTCCCGGCGCCCTGCTGCTCCCCGTCGAGCTCGTCTCCGCCGCGCCGGCGGTGCTGCCCGACTCCCGGCCCGTGGTGGTCGTCTGCGAGCACGGCGTGCGCTCCCGGCGCGCGGCCGCGCTCCTCGCGGAGGCGGGGGTCGAGGCCTACAACATGACCGGGGGAATGTCGGCGTGGAGCGGGCCCCGTGTGCACGGGCCCTCGCCGGTCGCCGGCCCCTCGTCCTGGCTGCTGTCGAACGCGCACCTCGCCCCGCATGGCGCGCGCACGCTCGACGTGGCCTGCGGCCGCGGCCGCCACGCGCTGCTCCTCGCCGGGGCCGGCTTCCCGGTGCGCGCGGTGGACCGCGACGCGGCGCAGGTCGAGCGGCTGAACGCCCTCGCACGGCGGCTGCGGCTCCCGCTCGACGCGGCCGTCGTGGACCTCGAGGCCGGGGACGCCCGCCTCGGCGGGGAGGAGTGGGAGCTCGTGCTCGTCTTCAACTACCTCCACCGGCCGCTCCTGCCGGCCCTCGTCCGAGCCCTCGCCCCCGGGGGCCTCCTGCTCTACGAGACGTTCACCGTCGACGCCGCGCGGCAGGGCGGGCCGCGCAACCCCGACCACCTCCTGCTCCCCGGCGAGCTGCCGCGGCTCGTGGCGCCGCTCGAGGTCGTGCGTCAGCGCGAAGGGGAGGTCGACGGCCGCGCGGTCGCGTCGGTGGCCGCGCGCAAGCCCGCGGCGAGGACGGCGGCGAGCCAGGCGAAGGACGCCGCGAGCACGGCGCACGCCCCCGCCACCCAGAGTCGTCCCGCCCGCTCGGCCGCGCCGGCGGAGAGGGGCCCGGGGGCGAGGATGCCGGGAGCGAGGAACAGGTAGAAGCCCACGAGCCCGGCGGCGCCCGCCGCGGCGTGGGCGAAAGCGGGCCGGGCGGGACGCAGGAGCCCGAGGGGCACCGCCCACAGCAGGTACTGCGCGCTCTGCAACCCGTAGAACGAGGCGAACGTCAGCAGGGCGGCGAGGATCCCCTCTCCCGGGGACAGGCGCAGGCGACCCGAGCGCACGGCCCACACGAGCGCCCCCCACGCCGCCAGGAAGAGCACGCGCGAGGCGGCGGCCGCGGTGGGCCAGTAGCGGGCCTCGCTGCGGGGCAAGGCGCCCGTCGCGAGCCACTCGACCCCGCGCGCGAGGCCCGTCCACCCGAAGTCGGCGATGCCGCCGTAGGCGAGGAGCTCCCGGGCGAGCGCCCCCGGGTTCGCCGCCGCGAACGGCAGCAGCAGGAGCGCCCCGGGGAGAAGCGCGAGCGCGGCGTAGCGGGCTGCGGCGCGCCGCCCCGTCCGCCCGGGCGCGGCGAGAAAGGGCAGGGCGAGGACCGGGAACGACTTGACCGCGATGCCGGCGGCGAGGGCGAGCGCGGAGGCGTCAGGTCGCCCGCGCGCCTCGAGCTCGACGGCGAGGAGGAGGAAGAGGAGTGCGACGGCGTCGAACTGGCCGTGGGCCCCGCCGACCAGCAGGCTCACGGGGTGCGCGGCGTACAGCCAGGGCGCGAGGGGCGACGCCCGCCCCGCCCGCGCGGCGGCGGCGAGGAGGGCCACGAGGAGGAGGTCCGCGGCGACCACGGGGAGCTTGACGTTGACCGGGAAGGACCCCACGCCCCGGCGCGCGAGCCACAGAGCGCCCGCCTCGGCCGCGGCCCAGGGCGGGGGGTAGGGGTAGAGGCGCTGGGTCTCGTAGGGGTTCCAGGAGACGTCGAGCAGGTGGCGGGCCACGCGCTCGTAGCGCACGACGTCCGCGGCCGGCCGGTCCGTGGCCGCCACGAGGAGAAGCCGCAGGGCGAGCGCGAGGAGGAGGGCGAGCGCGAGGGGGGGCCTCAACGCAGGGTCTCGCGCGAGTCCCGGGCGAAGACGATCGGCACCGCCCAGTCGAGCGTCGCGGGGCCGTGCTCGCGCGAGACGGCCACGCGGGCCTCGCGGGCCGCATCGCCCACCGAGCGGCCGCGGGCGAGCTGAGCGTACAGCTCCCGCGAGAAGACGACGGCGGCCGCGTCGAGCACCGGGTACTGGTTCGCCACCACCGCGGGGAGGCCCGCCGCGACGAGGGCGGGGGCGACCCCGCGCGTCCAGTCGGCACGGCCCCCGCGCCCGCTCTCGCACGCGTTCAGGACCACGAGGCGCAGGCCGCGGCCGGCCGCGAGCGAGCGCAGCGCCTCCGCCCCGAGGGGCCGCGGCCGCCCCCGCTCGTCCTCGAGGAGGAGCGAGCCCTCGCCGGCCGCCGCGTCGAACGCCCCGTGGCCGACGAAGTGGAGCACGTCGACCCGCCCCTCGGCCAGCCGGCGCTGCAGGCGGCCCGCGGTGGCGCGGGGCAGGAGCTCGACCGAGGCGCGGCCCGAGCGGGAGAGCGCAGAGAACGCCGCCCGCAGGTGGCGGGTCTCCCCCCGCGCGTCGAGCGGGGCCTCGCCCTGCGGCCGGGGCGCCACGACCAGGATGCCCAGGCGCCCTCGGCGCCTGGGGGGCGCGTCGGCCGGGACCGCGGTGAAGACGTTGCGGACGACGCTCGCCGAGGAGAGGGCGAGGAACTCGCGCCGCGCGGGGTCGAACGCGAGCTCCCAGGGCTTGTCCGCCACCCAGTCGATCATCGAAGTGAGCGAGACGTGGAGCGGCCGGCCGGCTTGCACCGAGCGCGCGGCGTCGTAGAGGCGGCGCACGTCGCCGGGGAGGAGGGCCTCGAAGAGGTCTCGCCCGAGCTCGCGCAGCGCCGCTCCCTGGGGGATCTCTCGCGACCGGGAGCGGCCCTCGAGGGCGCCGAGCGTGCGCTCGTGAGCGCGGATGATGCGCTGCCAGCGCGCGCCGGCCTCTCCCCCTCGCCGGGGGAACGGGGCGAGGACCCGCGCGTTGCGGAACGCGGCGAGCACGAGGGCGCCTTCGGGCGCGGGGGCGGGGGCGAGGACGAAGAGCTCGAAGGCCTCGGCCGCGGCCAAGGGCGGCGCCTTCAGCGCCTCTCCGCGCCGGAGGGCTGCGGCCGCCGCTCGCGGTCTCGCCGGGGCCGAGGCTCCTCGCGGGGCCGCTCGAGCCGCGGCCGCGCCGCGAAGAACCGCTCGCAGGCCCGGGCGAAGCGCGCGGCGAGTTCCCGCCCCGTCTCCCCCGTCAGCGGCCCGAGCCGCTTCCAGGCCGCCTGGGCCGACTCGACCTCGACCGAAGCCGAGTGCCAGCGCGCCTCGACGGCCGCGCGCCCGCCGATCGTGTTGGTGGCGAGCGCATCGCGAAGCCGCGCCGCGAGCTCCTCCGCGGTCTTCGGCCGGTCCGCCCCCGCGTCGGGGGCGAGCTCGGCGAGCACGGACTCGACGCGCTCGACGAGCCTCTCCGCCTTCTTCCGGCTCGCCTCGGGGTCGAGGTCCGTGCCCTGGAAGGCGGGGGCGAAGGCGAGGACGAGCCGGTCGCGCGCCCGCGCGAAGCGCTCGTCGAGGGCCGCCATCTCGTCGTGGGGCAGCCCGCCCGCCTGACGCCAGGCGGTCTGCGCGGCCTGCACGCGGGCGACGAGGTCGGCGGGCGGCTCGCCCGCCTCGCCCTCGGGGGGGAGAAGGGCCTCGAGCTCGGCGCAGAGGCCCTCCCGCGCCTGCTGGGCGGCCTGGCGCGCGTGCTCGTCGCGGTTCTTGTAGCGGTCGAAGAAGCGGTCGCAGGCGGCGCGGAACCGCTGCCAGACCGCTTCCGAGCGGCTCTTCTTGACCGGCCCGATCGAGCGCCACTCCGCCTGGAGCCGCTTGAGCTCGGACGAGGCCGCCTCCCAGTCGGTCGAGTCGCGGAGGGCCTCGGCCCTCTCGCACAGGGCCTCCTTCTTGGCGAGGTTCTCCGCCCACTCGTGGCCGCGCTCCGCGCGGTGCTCCTGCCAGCGGGTGAAGAAGCGGTCGCAGGGCCTGCGGAAGCGCTCCCACAGGCGCTGCGACGCGGCGCGCGGCACCGGGCCGATCGTCTTCCACTCGGCCTGGAGCGCCCGCAGCCGCTCGGCGGTCTGCGTCCAGTCGGTCGACTCCGCGAGGGCCTCCGCCTTCTCGCACAGCGCCTGCTTGCGGGCCAGGTTCGCGGCGAGCTCCTCCGCCTGCTTCGCGAAGAAGGCGTCCGTGCGCTCCTTGACCTGGTCGCGCGCGGCCTTGAAGCGCTTCCAGAGGGCCTCCGCCTTCTCCTTGGGGGCCTCCTTCGCCTGCTTCCAGCGCGCGTCGAGGTCGCGCAGCGCCGCGGCCGCCTTCTCGGCGTTCTCCTCGCCGAGGAGGGCTTCGGCCTCGGCGCACAGCTCCTCCTGGACGGTGACGTTCGCCCAGCGCTTCCACTCCGCGTCCTCGCGCAGCTGCTGCACGAGCGGGTAGAGCACTCGGCGCGCCGCTTCGAGCCGGGCGAGCACGGCGTCGCGGTCCTTGCGGGTGGGGAAGTGGCCGGGGTGGTCGAGGGCCGCGCGTATCTCGCGCAACGCCTGCTCCGCGTCGCGCAGCGGCGCGAGGACGCCCCTCGCGACGAGGGCCTCCGCCCGGCCGGCGAGCGCGGCGAGCTCCTCGAGGTGCCGGCGGTCCCTCTGCGCGACCTCGTCGCGGGCGGCCCGCGCCCGGGCCTCGAGCGCACCCACGGCGGCGAGGAACCGCTCGCGCAGCTCGGGCAGGTCGGCCTGCGCGGTGGCCTCGCGCCACCGGGCCTCGAGCCCCTGAACGGCGGCCTGCGCCGTCGCCAGCTCCTGGCCGGCGAGGGCCTCGGCCTGCTCGACCAGCTCGGCGAGCTCGTCCCGCCGGGCGAGGCCGGCGAGCCAGGCCAGGTGGCGCTTCTCGGCCGCGGCGATCGCCGCCGACACGCGGCCGTCGAGGGCGTCGTGCTCGGCTCCCTCGAGGGGCGGCAGCCCCGCCCACACCTCGCGGGCTTCGGCGATCGCCGCCGGGATCGAATCGCCCTGCGCCGCATAGAGGGAAGCGACGAGCTCCTCGCGGAGGGACCTCGCCCGCGCGCGCTCCGCGCGCTCCTGCTCGAGGCGCGCGAGCGTCTCCTCGTACGCGCGCCGCTCCGCCTCGTCGTCGGCGGGAGAGGGGACGGGGGCCGGCGGGGCGGCGGGGGCGGCCGGCTCGCCCGTCTCCAGCCGGGCCCGGGCGCGCCGCGCCGCGGACGGCGCCTTCGCCTTCGCGGCCACCGAGCGGAGCGCCTCGGGGTCGGCGATCCGGTCGACGGCGGCCACCGCCACCGCCTTGTGCTCCAGCTTGAGAGCGAGGGCGAGCAGCGTCGCGCCGTCCTCGATCCGGGCGAGGGCGAGGAGGCGGGTCGGGTTGTCCGGCGCCTCCCGCACGACCGAGGCGAGGGCCTTCGGGTCGGAGAGGCCGCGCACCGCCGCCTCGCGGGCCGCGGCGAGGGGGGCGGACTTCGCCGCCGCGGCCAGGTGACGCGGCTCGCGAAGCCCCGCCACCGCGGCCCGCGCGGTCGCCTCGTCGTGCTCGTGGAGGGCGACGTGGACGAGGCGCTGCTCCGCCTCGTCGCGCACCGCGGGGTCCTCGTCCCGGGCCGCGATCGCCGCGAGGGGTTCGACCTCGGAGAGCTTCTTGACCGCGGCGCGGCGCACCCGGGCGTCGGGGTCCTCGCGGGCGAGGGCGAGCGCCACGTCGCGCTCGGAGGCGGCCAGGCGCAGCACGGCCTCCGCGCGCACCGCGGGGTCGGGGCTCTGCCACTCCGGCTTGCTGCGGAACCGCTCGATGAGGGTCTTCAGGGTCGTCTCGACCACGGCGTCCTCCGGACCCCCGACTATACTCCAGGCCCGTCCAGGGACTCGATTCGCGGGTCGATCCCTCGGTCTCGACCGGGACGGGCCGGCCTCAGCGCCACCACGGCATCGGCAGCGGGGGCTGGGGCCGCGGCGTCGGCTTCGGGTCGGGGGGCGGCCCCGCGTCGACGTAGCCCAGCACGGCGTGCGTCGAGGAGGGCCGGGACGGTCCGAGGACGAGCCAGCCGAGGCCGAGGGCCATCACCAGGGCCCCGGCCCCGAGGAGGGCCTTCACGTCGCCCGGCATCGCGGCGAGGGCCTCCCGGGGGTCGACGGGGAGTCGCGCCCGCCTCCGCGGCGCGGCCTCGACGGGGCCTGCGTCGCGTGCCGCCTGCGCCTCCGCGCGCTCGAGGCCGCAGTGGCACGTCTCGACGCGCCGCGGCACGCGGCGTCCGCAGCGCGGGCAGATCCAGACGAGGGGCGAGGGCTCCTTCACGATCGTCCATCCTACGGCAAAATGGGGCCATGCAGCTCCCCGCCCACGAGGACCTCGGCCACGGCATCACCGCGATCGACACCGGCTACGTGCGTCCCTTCTTCGACGCGAGCCACCTCGTGGTCGAGGGCGGGAGGGCCGCCTTCGTGGACGTCGGCACGGGCTTCTCGGTGCCCGGCCTGCTCGCCGTGCTCGAGGCGAAGGGCCTCCCGCCCGAGGCGGTCGACTGGGTCGTCCTCACCCACGTCCACCTCGACCACGCGGGAGGGGCCGGCCACATGATGCGCCGCCTGAGCAACGCGCAGCTCGTCGTCCACCCCCGGGGGGCCCGTCACATGGTCGATCCCTCGAAGCTGTGGGCGGGGGCCGCCGCCGTGTTCGGGGAGGAGGAGATGCGCCGCAGCTACGGCGAGATCCTCCCCGTCCCCGAGGCGCGGGTCGTGAGCGTCGCGGACGGAGACACGATCGAGCTCGCCGGGCGGCCGCTCGTCTTCCTCGACACCCCGGGGCACGCCCGCCACCACGTCTGCGTGTGGGACGAGGCCTCCCGCTCGATGTTCACCGGCGACACCTTCGGTCTCTCGTACCGCGAGCTCGCGAGCGAGCGCGGGGCCTTCGTCCTCCCGACCACGACCCCCGTCCAGTTCGAGCCCGAGAGGCTCCTCGAGTCGATCGACCGCCTCCTCGCGCGTGGTCCCGCGGCCATGCTCCTCACCCACTACTCGCGGGTGACGGAGGTCGAGCGCCTCGCGAGCGACCTGCGCCGGCAGGTCGGCGAGCTCGTGGCCCTCGGGCGCAGCGAGGACGGCAAGCCCGACCGGAGAGACCGCCTGCGGGCCGGGCTGCGCGAGCTGTTCCTCGGCTGGACGCGCGACCACGGCACGCCGCTCGCGGCCGCTCGGGTCCTCGAGCTGCTCGAGGCCGACGTCGAGCTCAACGCCCAGGGCCTCGAGGCCTGGCTGGACCGCGACCGGCGATAATGGAGGCTCCGGGCCCGAGGCGGGCGACGCCTCCCCGGGAAGGAGGCGCATGAGACGAGCGCTGGGGTGGGGGACGACGCTCCTGTGCCTGGCCGCCACGCCGGCCGCCGCGCAGGAGAAGGGGACGGAGGGGACGGAGAAGCCGGCCGCAGTGGTCGCGGGGCGCCCGATCGGGCTCGCCGAGGTGGACGAGCTCGTCCGCCCCCAGCTCATGGACATCCGGGCCCGGGAGCACCAGCTGCGCTCCCAGGCCCTCGACGCGCTCGTGGCCCAGGCCCTCATCGAGAGGGAGGCCGAGGCCCGGGGCGTGACCCCGGAGGCGCTCTACGAGGCCGAGGTCCGGGGACGGGCGGTCGTCACCGACGCCGACGCGAAGGCGTACTACGACCAGAACAAGTCCCGCATGGGGGGCGCGGCGGAGGCGGACGCGCTGCGGCAGATCAAGGCCGGCCTCGCCCAGCAGCGCGAGCAGGAGCGCCGCGCGGCCTTCGCCCGCGAGCTGCGCGCGAAGCACGACGTGAAGGTCCTCCTCGAGCCCTACCGCGTGCCGGTCGACGTCGGGAGCGCCCCCGTGCGGGGGAACCCGAAGGCCCCGGTCACGATCGTCGAGTTCTCCGACTTCCAGTGCCCCTTCTGCGTCCGCGCGCGGCCCACCGTCAACAAGGTGCGCGAGGTCTACGGCGACCGCGTGCGCTTCGCCTTCCGCCACTTTCCGCTCGACTTCCACGCCCAGGCCCAGAAGGCGGGAGAGGCCGCGGCCTGCGCCGGGGAAGAGGGCCGGTTCTGGGAGATGCACGACCTGCTGTGGGAGAACACGGCAAAGCTCCAGCCCGCCGATCTCAAGGCCCACGCGGCGACGCTCGGGCTCGACGCCGCGGCGTTCGCCCGGTGCCTCGACTCCGGCCGCCACGACCGCCTCGTCGAGGGCGACCTCGAGGCGGGCAAGGGCTTCGGGGTCTCGGGCACGCCCGCCTTCTTCGTGAACGGTCGTCCCCTCGTGGGAGCCCAGCCCTTCGAGGCCTTCGCCCAGGTGATCGACGACGAGCTCCAGCGGCTCGGGGTGGCCGGCCCCGCGGCGGCGTCGAGGTGACGGGGGGCGAGGACCGCCGCCCGGCCTGGCTCCGCTGGGCGCAGCGGGTCCAGTCGATCGCCCAGACGGGCCTCGCCTACGCGGGCGACCCCTACGACCGCGAGCGCTACCTCGAGCTGCGCGCGATCGCGGTCGAGATGGCCTCCGCCTCCCTCGCCGCCCCCGCCGAGGAGGTGCGGGTCGCGTTCGCCGGGGGGCTCGGCTACCCGACCCCGAAGGTCGACGTGCGGGCCGTCGTCTTCCGTGGCGAGGAGGTATTGCTCGTCCGCGAGCGGCGCAACGGGCGCTGGACCTTCCCCGGGGGCTGGGCCGACGCGGGCGACACACCCGCCCTCGCCGCGGAGCGCGAGACCCTCGAGGAGAGCGGCTACCGCGTGAGGGCCGAGAAGCTGCTCGCGCTGCTCGACAAGTCCCGCCACGAGCACCCGCCGTCGGTCGACTACACGTACAAGGTGCTGATGGGCTGCCGGCTCCTCGGGGGCGAGCCCGCCACGAGCCACGAGATCGACGCGGTGGGCTTCTTCGCCCGCCCCGCGCTCCCCCCGCTCGACCTCGACCGCACGACGCCCGGCCAGATCGACCTCGCCTTCGCCCACCGCGACGACCCTGCGCGGCCCGCCGACTTCGACTGACGCGGCGCGCTCAGCTCGTCTCGAGCGAGAACGGCGTGAAGTTCGTGTGGCGGTCGAAGTAGTCCTCGCTCTCCGCGCGCTTGAGGAAGCCCACGATGCGGTAGGTGAGCGGCGTCATCGCCACCTCCCAGAGCACCTTGAGGAGGTAGTTCGAGAGCATCACGCGCAGGACGAGGTCGGTCTCCCAGACGAAGAGGAACGCGAGCGGGTAGAACACCGCGGAGTCGACCGCCTCCCCGACGATCGTCGAGCCGATCGTGCGCGTCCACAGGTGGCGGCCCGATGTCGCGAGCTTCATCTTCGCGAGCACGAACGAGTTGCAGAACTCGCCGCAGAAGTAAGCGACGAGCGAGGCGAGGACGATCCGGGGCGTCGCCCCGAACACCGTCTCGTACGCCGCCTGGTGCGGCCAGCCCGGGGCGGGGGGGAACGCGAGCACGGCCCAGCTCATGAACGAGGCGAAGGCGAGGGCAGCGAAGCCCGCCCAGACGACCTTGCGCGCCCGCGCGTAGCCGTACACCTCGGTGAGGACGTCTCCGAACACGTAGCTGATCGGGAAGAACAGGACGCCCGCGCCGAACACGAAGCCCCGGACCTCGGCCACCTTGGCCGCGCCGATCACGTTCGCGCAGAGCAGCACCGTGACGAACGCCGCCATCACGAGGTCGTAGTAGCGGTAGCTGCGCGGCGCGCGGCGCGGCCCGGCGTCGTTCTGGGTCGTCACTCAGCCCCATCCTGCCACAGGGAGGCGCGGGGCTGGTGGGCGCTGAAGGATTCGAACCTTCGACTTCCACCGTGTGAAGGTGGCACTCTACCGCTGAGTTAAGCGCCCGAGGCGGGCAAGGAAGAATAGCGGCCGGCCCGCCGGGGGTCAAGCCCGCCTACGGCCGGTCGACGAACACCTCGCCGTACGCGCCGTTCTTCGCGGTGGCGCGGTAGGTCCCCCCGCGGTACACGAGCAGCTGGTACTGGTTCTGCGGGTGGTTCGCGCATCCGCTGTCCGGGCCGGTGCAGGGGGTGCCCCCGGGCTCGCGGGTCCACGTCGGCCCGGGCCGTCCCGTGTCGCGGGCGGTCCCCACCGCCCAGCTCTCGCAGGGCACCCTCTCGGGGCTGCCCTCGGGCCGCACGGGGCAGAGCGAGCGGCCGTCCCAGAAGCCGACCGCCGTGCAGTACGCGAGGTCGGGGCCGACCAGGGGAGTCGAGTCGAGGGTGTCGACCCCGCCCGGGACGTGGACCTTGACATTGAAGCGCGCGATCGGGGGCGGGTACGGGGCGCCGCAGCCGCTGCCCGCGGGCGGCAGGTCGCCCCGCTCGACGGGGAAGGACGCGGGCGAGCAGGTCTCGACGTAGATGCCGCTGCGGCGCATGTAGCCGGTGGAGCTGAGGACGTCGTAGGTCTCGGAGAAGCTCGTCTCGCTCTTGACCTGGACGCGCTCGTGGGCGAAGTCGTCGGGGTCGCGCTGGGCGCAGTGGCCGGCCGCGCGCAGGTTCGCGACGACGCCCTCGAGGTACGCCTCGCGGTCGAGCACGCGGTACTGCCCGGTGCCCGCCCCCGCCTCGTCCGAGGTGTCGAAGACCTGGGGCTTCTGCAGGACGAGGAGGTCCTGGGCCTGGAAGACGGCGCCCAGGAGCCGGGAAGAGCCCTTCGAGCACGACGCCGACACCGAGCCCGGGCCGAGCGGGCAGCTCGCGGCGGACGGGCCCCCGCCCGGGGGAGGCGGCGCGGGAGTGGGCGCCGCCGTGGGCGCGGGGGGCGAGGGCGCGGAAGGAGCGGCGCCCCCTCCGCACGAGGATCCGCCCGCCGCGGCGGCGAGGAGGGCCGCCGCGGCCAGGATGCGCGTGGCGCCGTTCATCCGGCGCTCAGTAGGTCACGGTGCAGCTGGCGCCGTTCTCGGCGGTCGCCGTGTAGGAGCCGGGCCTGTACCCGAAGAGCTGGTACTGGTTGGGACTGTTCTCGCATCCGCTGTCGGGGCCGGTGCAGGCCTTGCCGTTCGTCGTCCACGTCGGGCCGTAGCGGCCCGTGTCCTTGGCCTTGCCCACGCGCCAGTTCTCGCACGCCGTCCGGTCGACGGCGCCCTCGGGCCGCACGGGGCAGATCGCGCGGTCCGGGAAGCCGATCGACGCGCAGTAGGGGAGGTCCGGCCCCACCTGCGGCGTGGCGTCGAGCGTGAACGGCGAGCCCTTGAGGTGCACCTTGCAGTTGAAGCGCGTGACGGGCGGCGGGTAGGGCCGGCCGCACCCGCTGCCGATGGGGGGGGCGTCGGCGGGGCGGTCCACCGGGAAGTTGGACGGGCTGCACGTGCGCCGGAACATGCCGTTGCCGCGCCGCATGTGGCCGCTCGAGAGGAGGACGTCGAACTCCTCCGAGAAGTCGCTCGCGTTCTTGACCCGGATCGTCTCCTGGGTCGCGTCGTCCGGGTCCCGCTCCGCGCAGTTGCCGGCCGCGCGGAGGTTGGCGATGAGGCCGTTGAGGTACCCCTCCTTGTCCCTCACGATGTAGGCCCGCGTTCCCGGCGCGTACTCGCTCTCGAGGTCGAAGATCTGCGGCTTCTCCTTGACGAGGAGGTCCATCGCCTCTTCCACCTCGCCGAGGAGCTGGGTGCGGCCGTCTCCGCACTGCGCGTTGATCTCGCCCTTGCCGAACGAGCAGCTCGCGTGGTTGAAGGGGTCGGTCAGGCCCGACGGGGCCGAGGGCGTGGGGGTCGGCTGGGGGGCGATGGTCGCGGGAGGGGTGGAGGAAGAAGGCGAGTTGCCGCCACCGCAGGACAGGGTCACCACGGAGACGACGGCGACGGCCAGGAGGGCCGCCGCGGTCGGACGGAAGCGAGAACAGAGCATCGACACACGACCTCCAGCACGGGCCAGACGAACGTCGGCGAAACACGAATGTAGCGCCTTCCCCGGGGGCGTTCAAGCCCAAAGAGCGTCATCACAACCTTTGACGCACGTGTGATTTGGCGCACGTTCGGGCCGCTCAGTGGGCGCCGCAGGGCTCCCGGGGCTCCGTCCCCGCGATGAAGGCCTCCGAGCGGGCCCTCGGGCAGCCGGGACGGGCGAGCAGCCCCGTGTCCCGGTCGACGTCCACGAACACGATCCCCTCCGGGGGGGGCGGGAACGGTGTGGGCTTGCGCCCGCCGAGGGCGGCCTTCATGAAGTCCACCCAGACCGGCAGGGCCGCCCTCGTGCCCGAGAGGCCCACCGGGGTGTTGTCGTCGAAGCCGATCCACACGACGCACAGCAGGTCGGGCGTGAAGCCCGCGAACCACGCGTCGCGATAGTCGTTCGTGGTCCCGGTCTTGCCCGCGGCGTCCGCGGCGAACCCCAGGCCGCGCGCGCTCGCCGCCGTGCCCTCGTTCAGCACGCTGCGCAGCATGTCGGTGACGAGGAACGCGGCCTCCTCGCGCACGACGCGCTCGGGCACCGCCGGGCGGTGCTGCTCGATCACCCGGCCCCTGTCGTCGGCCACCTGCAGCAGCGTCACCGGCTCGACCCGCTGGCCGCCGTTGGCGAGCACGTTGTAGGCGGTGGCCATCTCGAACGGCGTCGCCTCGAACGAGCCGAGGGCGATCGCGGGAAAGGGCCGGATCGGGGCGCCGATCCTCAGCTTCTTCGCCCACAGCTCGGCCACCCGCTCGTACCCGATCATCTCCGCCACCTTGACCGTGGCGACGTTCATGCTCAGCGCGAGCGCCCGGCGCAGGGTGACGGGGCCGTGGTACTCGTCCTCGTAGTTCGTCGGGATGTACTCCTTGTCCTCGTAGAAGAAGACGGACGGCTCGTCGTCGACGACCGTCGCGGGCGTGATCGGAGGAAGGGAGGGATCGTCGAACGTCGCCTCGAACGCGGCGAGGTAGACGAAGGGCTTGAACGTGCTCCCCGGCTGCCGCCGGGCCTCGACCGCGCGGTTGTACTGGCTGCGGCCGTACGAGCGGCCCCCGGCGAGGGCCACCACCTTCCCGCTCGACGGCTCGAGCGCGATGAGGCTGCCCTGCACCGTCGCGGTGGTGCGCTTCTTGATCAGCTCCTGAACCCGCTCGAGGCCCCGCTCGAGCGCCTGCTGGGCGAGGCCCTGCAGGTGCAGGTCGAGGCTCGTGTAGATCGAGAGGTTCTGGGTCGTGAGGTCCCTCGTGTCGTAGCGCTGGGCGAGCTGGCGCCTCACGAGGTCGACGAAGTAGGGGGCGTCGGCGGTCTCGACGCTGGGCCGCTCGACGAGGAGCGGCTCCGCGAGCGCGGCCTCCATCGTCGCGCGGTCGATGAACCCGGCGTCCTCCATCGCCCGGATGACCTCGTTGCGCCGGTCGGTGGCCCGCTTCTCGTGGCGGAAGGGGTTGTACGGGTTGGGCGACTGGATCATTCCCGCGATGAGCGCCGACTCGGGCAGGGTGAGGTTCGCGACGTCCTTGCGGAAGTAGGTCCGCGCCGCCTCGCCGACCCCGTTGACGGAGAAGGAGCCCGACTGGCCGAGGTAGACGTCGTTAAGGTAGAGCTCGAGGATCTCCTGCTTCGTGGCCCGCCGCTCGAGCACGAAGGCGAGCAGCGCCTCCTGCGCCTTGCGGCGGTAGCTGCGCTCCGGGGTCAGGAAGAAGTTCTTGCACAGCTGCTGGGTGATCGTGCTCCCCCCGTGGGGGATGGGGCTGTCGGAGCGCACGTTGCGGACGACGGCCGCCACGAGCCGGATCGGGTCGAGCCCGGGGTGGCTGAAGAAGCGCCGGTCCTCGATGGCGAGCACCGCCTTCACCAGGTGGTCGGGCAGCTCCTCGTAGCGCACGCGGCGCCTCTTCTCGCGGTCCGCGTCGAAGAGGTACGTCACGAGCTCCGGCTCGAGCGCCTGCTCGGCCCAGCGCTTCTTCGAGACCTCGCCCCGGATCTCCTTGATGCGCGTCGTGCCCTGCTTGTCCGTCGCGAACGACACGAGGAGCGCCTCCGTCGCCCCCGAGTCGACCGGGCGCGGGAAGAGGGAGACGCCGGAGGCGGAGACGGCGAACTGGCCGGCCTCCCCGGGCGCGGCGTCCTTTTGCGCGTAGCGCAGGCCGTTCAGCACCTTCACGAGGCCATCCGGCGAGAGCACCAGCCCCGGGCGCAGCACCAGCGGCCGCGCGTAGACCCGCGAGGGCAGGCGCCCCTTCTCCCCCCTGAGGCGCTGCTCCACGAGGACGCTCATGCGCAGGTAGTGGTAGACGAGCA
>CAZLRF010000084.1:0-16889 GCA_964561785.1 uncultured Acidobacteriota bacterium
CGATGCCCTGGTAGAAGAGAAGCGCCATGTAGTTCACGGCGTAGAAGGGCAGGCCCTCGGCGAAGTAGAGGGTCGGCACCCAGGCGACGGGCGAGCGGCGGGGCGTCGAGACGTCCGGCATGACGCCCGAGATTCTAGGCGGTTCGCCGCCCCGCGGCGCGCTCGAAGCGCAGGCGCCGCCGCACGTCCCACGTGAGCAGCGCGAGGGCCGACCAGATGCACGCGAAGGCGGCCGCGTGCGAGCGCGTGAACGGCTCGCGGAAGAGGAAGACCGCGATCAGGAACTGGATGCTGGGCGAGAGGTACTGGATGAGGCCGACCGTCGAGAGCGGCAGCGAGCGCGCCCCGAGCGCGAACAGGACGAGCGGCACCGCCGTCACCGCGCCGCCGAGGGCGAGGAGGGCGGAAGGGCCCGGCGCCCCGGGGGAGAACGCTCCCGCCCCCCGCAGGCCGAGCGAGACGAGCAGGACGAGGGCGGGCGGGGTCAGCAGGGCCGTCTCCCACAGGAGGCCGACGACCGCGTCGGCACCCACCGTCTTGCGCACGAGCCCGTAGAGGCCGAACGAGACGGCGAGCGCGAGGGCGATCCACGGCAGGCGGCCGTGGGAGACGGTCAGGATCGCGACGCCGAGGGCGGCGAGCGCCACCGCGATCCGCTGCGGGCGGGAGAGACGCTCGTCCAGCACGACGACGCCCAGGACGACGTTGACGAGGGGGTTGACGTAGTAGCCGAGGCTCGCCTCGACCACGTGGTCGTGGGCGACCGCCCACACGTAGAGCAGCCAGTTGACCCCGATGAGGACGGCGCTCGCGCCGAGCAGGAGCAGGGTCCGCGGCCGGCGCGCGACGGCCAGCGCCGTCGCCCAGCCGCCGCGCAGCGTCACCCACGCCGCCACCGCGGCGAAGCCCCAGGTCGTGCGGTGGGCGACGACCTCGAGGGCCGGGACCGCGGCCAGCATCTTCCAGTAGAGGGGGAACAGGCCCCACATCAGGAAGGCCGCCACCGCGGCGGCGGCGCCTCTGCGGGGGGAAGCCGCGCTCCTCACCGGGCCATCATAGAATCTCCCCGTCGTGGGCATGCAGGTGACGGCGGCCGGGGACGCGGCGGCACCGCGCGGGCGCGGCTCCACTTCGAGGCGGCCGACTGGCACGCCGCGCAGCGCGACTCGGCCGAGAGGCTCGACCTCTACGGCGGCTGCCTCGCCGGCGCGCTCGAGAGGCTGCGCCAGAGGCTCGGCGAGCGCTTCCCCGAGAAGGCGCTGTGACGGGCCGCGAGCCGGGCCTACGCGCACGGCCTGCCCGCGCAGCCGGACGCGGAGCTCGCCGAGACGTTCTTCAACTCGGTGACGCGGCGGGTGTTCGCGCACGCCGGCGTCGACCCCGCGATCGAGTTCGTCCACCCCGCCGCCGCCGAGCCGCTCCCCGTTCTCTTCCCCTCGGTGGTGCGCAGGTGCCACCGGCGCCGGGACACCGCCGGGCTCGTGGCGCGCCTTCTCGAGTGGCGATCCTCGACTACGGGGAGGCGATCCGCGACCTCGCCCGCAGCAACATCTTCCCGGGCGACATGCTCCTCAAGAACTTCGGGGTGACCCGCCACGGCCGCGTGGTCTTCTACGACTACGACGAGCTCGCGCGGCTCACCGACTGCCGCTTCCGGGAGATGCCCCGGGCGCGCTACGACGACGAGGAGATGTCCGGCCAGCCGTGGTTCTTCGTGGGGGAGAACGACGTCTTTCCCGAGGAGTTCCTGCCCTTCCTAGGGCTCGAGAGCGAGCCCCGCCGCGCCTTCCTCGAGCGACACTCGGACCATGGGTCGCCCTCCTCCTCGCCCGAGACGGGCCGAGGTCGTGGCCGCGTCACAGACGGTGGGCGCCTTCCAGCTTCGCCAGGTCACGGTCGAACGTGCCCAGGGGCAGGTGCCCCGCCTTTCGCGCCACCTCGAGCACCAGGCAGTCGGTGAAGCTCACCGCGGGCCTCTCGCGGTATCGGGCGAGCGCCGCGCCGACCGTGCCCGCGTCCTCGACGGTCAAGTCCCTGTGATCCAGCAGCATCTCGATCGCCCTGGCGACGGCCGGCGCCGCGAGCTCGTACACGGAGACGAGCACCCAGACCGCCTCCGCCAGGACGACGTGGGACACCCACGCGCCGCGCGCGACGAACGCCTCCGCGGCAGCCACCTGCCGGGGATCGTCCCGGGTCACCAGACGCACGAGGACGTTCGTGTCAACCGCGCGCATGGCGCCGCTTCGCGTGGGTCCCGAGCCCCGCCTTCAGCTCCCGCAGGCTCCGCCGCCTCGGCGGCCGCGGGAACAGCGCGTCGTGGATCTGCGCGGACGTGAAGCGGCCCAGGCGCCGCACGACGACGTTCTCGCCCTCCTCGAGCCACTCGAGCGTGGAGCCCGGCCCGACGCCGAGCTTGCGCCGAACGGGGGCGGGGACGGAGATCTGCCCCTGGGCGGTGAGGCGCGAATGAGCGATCGCCATGACTGACATTACCGCGGTACTGGATCGGCGTCAAGCGTTCGCCCTGCGCGCCTGCGCGCCGAGGAGGAGTGGGTCAGGGCCGCGCTTTGGGCGACGCCGCGCGGCGCGAGCGCGGGGCCGCGCTCGCCTTGCGGGGAGAGCGCGCGGGAGGCGCCGGCGTCTCGATCTCCGCCTCGATGCCCTTCCAGCCATCGGGAGGCGCCTCTCCCCGGGCCTCGAAGAGGAAGCGCGAGGGCGTCGCGGGGTGACGGTGGCCGTACTTCGCGCGCTCGGCCGCGAAGGTGAGGGTGAGGTGGGTCATCGCCCGCGTGATGCCGACGTAGGCGAGGCGCCGCTCCTCCTCGATCGCCCCCTCCGCGACCGCGCGCGCGTGGGGCAGGAGGCCCTCCTCCATCCCGACGAGGTAGACGTGGGGGAACTCGAGGCCCTTCGCCGCGTGGAGCGTCATGAGGGTGACCGCGTCGGCGCGGGCCTCCGGTTTCTCCGAGGGCTCGTCGCCGGTGGCGAGGGTGAGCTCCTCGAGAAAGCCGTGAAGGCCCGGCTCGGACACGCGGCGCACGTGGTTCTCGGCGAAGTTCAGGATCTCCTCGACGGCGGCCCAGCGCGCCTCGCGGGTCATGGGGTCGGGGTACAGGCGGCGGACCTCCTCGCGGTAGCCGACGGCGTCGAGAAAGCGGGAGAGACGGGAGACGAGCTCGGCGCCCGCGTCGGCGAGCCCGGAGCCGTCGACGGCGTGGCGCAAGGCTCGGTAGCCCTCGATCGCGGCGGGGGGCAGGCCCTCGATCTCGCCGGCCCGCTCGAAGGCCTCGCCCGCCCCGACGCCGTGGCGCGTCGCGAAGTCCACCACCTTGTCGAGGCTCGACTTTCCCACTCCCCGGGGCGGGGTGTTGATGACGCGCAGGAGGGACGTCTCGTCGTGGGGGTTCGCGGCGAGCTTGAGGTAGGCGACGACGTCGCGCACCTCCTTGCGATCGAAGAAGGACATGCCGCCCACCACGACGTACGGGATGCCGTTCGCCCGCAGCTCGGCCTCGATCGAGCGGAACTGCACCTGGGTCCGGCACAGCACGGCGAAGTCGCGGGGCCGGGCCTCCTCGAGGCGCAGGAGATGGCGGATCTCCTTCGCCACGAGCTGGGCCTCCGCCGTCTCGTCCTTGAGCCGCACGAAGCGCACGGGCTCCCCGTGGCCGCGGGCCGACTCGAGCGCCTTGTCGTGGCGGGAGGAGTTGTGGCGGATGACCGCGTTCGCCGCCTCGAGGATGGGCGAGGTCGAGCGGTAGTTCGTCTGGAGGCGCACGACCTTCGCCCCCGGAAAGTCCCTCGCGAAGCCGAGGATCTTGCGGATGTCGGCCCCCCGCCAGCCGTAGATCGACTGGTCGTCGTCGCCCACCACGCAGACGTTGCGGTGGCCGCCCGCGATCTCCTTCACGATCTCGTACTGGGGCTGGTTCGTGTCCTGGTACTCGTCGACGAGCACGTGGCGGTAGCGCGCGCGGTAGAGCGCGCGCACCGGCTCGTGCTCGCGCAGCAGGCGGACGGTCACGAGCAGGAGGTCGTCGAAGTCGAGCGAGCGCGTGCGCGCGAGGTACTCCTGGTAGCGCTGCCAGACGGAGCCCACGAGCTGGTCGCGGCCGCCGGCGCCCGCCTCGAGGAACGCCTGCGGCGTCTCCATGCGGCTCTTGGCGAGCGAGATCCGGGCGAGCACGGCCGAGGGGTGCATGGCCGTCTCGTGGACGCGCAGCTCCCGCATCGCCGACTTGACCGCGCTCAGCTGATCCGAGGCGTCGCAGATCGCGAAGCGGCTCGGAAGGCCGAGGACGCCCGCGTGCTCGCGCAGGACGCGGGCGCAGAAGGAGTGGAACGTGCCGACGGTGATCTCCCTTGCCCGCTCGCCCACGAGCCGGGCGACGCGCTCCTTCATCTCGCCCGCGGCCTTGTTCGTGAAGGTGACGGCGAGGATCCCCGCGGGGTCGACCCCGCGCGCGATCAGGTGCGCGATGCGGGTCGTGATCACGCGGGTCTTGCCGGTGCCGGCCCCGGCCAGGACGAGGAGCGGGCCCGCGAGCGTCTCGACCGCCTCGCGCTGGGAGGGGTTGAGAGAGGCGAGGAGGGGGGCCTCGGCCCGGGAAGAGCGGCCGCGGGCCGCGGAAGAGGAGTGCATCGCGCCAGGCAAAGCCGCCTCTTATACCACGGGCGCCGCCGGGCCGGCCGCGGTTAACATGGGAGGGCCGAGGCCACCCTTGAAGGTCCACCTCGTCGACGGCACGTTCGAGCTGTTCCGCGCGCACTTCGGCGTGCCGCCCGCGCGCGACGCGCAGGGCCGGCCGGTCGGCGCGCTGCGCGGGATCCTCGCGACGATGCTCTCGCTGCTGCGCGAGCCGGAGGTCACGCACGTGGCCTGCGCGTTCGACCACGTGATCGAGTCGTTCCGCAACCGGCTCTTCGCGGGCTACAAGACGGGCGAGGGGATCGACCCGGACCTGCTCGCGCAGTTCGGGCCCGCGGAGGAGGCGGTGGCCGCGCTCGGCGTCGTGGTCTGGCCGATGGTCGAGTTCGAGACCGACGACGCGCTCGCCACCGCCGCCGCGCGGTGGCGCGAGGCCCCGGGCGTCGAGCAGGTCGTCATCTGCTCGCCGGACAAGGACCTCTCGCAGTGCGTGGTCGGGACCCGCGTCATCTGCCGCGACCGCCTGCGGCGGGCGGACCGGGACGAGGCGGGCGTCCTCGCGAAGTTCGGGATCGGACCGGCGTCGATCCCGGACTGGCTGGCCCTCGTCGGCGACGCCGCGGACGGGATCCCGGGGATCCCGGGCTGGGGCGAGAAGTCGGCGTCCGCCGTCCTCGCGCGCTACGAGCGGCTCGAGGCGATCCCCGACGACCCGGCGGCGTGGGACGTCGCGGTCAGGGGTCGCGAGCGCCTCGCCGCGTCGCTGCGCGAGCGCCGTGCCGATGCCGCTCTCTACCGCACGCTCGCCACCCTGCGCACGGACGTGCCGCTCGCCGAGACGCTGGCCGACCTCGAGTGGAGGGGCGCCCGGCGGGACGCGCTCGAGCCCGTGTGCCGCGCGATCGGCGCCGCGGAGCTCCTGGCGCGCGTGCCCTGCTGGCGCGACGCGTGAGGGCCGCCTGCTGAGCCTCTTCGCCGCTCCCGCCCTCGCGGCGGCGATGGCGACCGCGGGTATCCGTTTTCCAGGCCCCGATCTTTCCCCTTGACAGACCGCCCGCGCGGGCCGACCTTAAGGCTTACCAGCGCGCGGCGCCCGCGGCCCCGGAGCCGCAAGGAGAGGGCGACGCCACTGGAGGATCGGCCGGCACTGCGGCGAACGCCGCGGAGGATACCGATGGAAGTCGGTAGCACGCCACCCGCCCTCGAAGGGACCCTCGGGTCCCCGCGCTGACGACACCGTAAGGACGCGCCCCACGGGCGCGTCGGGCGAACGCCCGAATCCGACCCGGACGGCTCCGGCCGCCGGGTCTTTTCTCTTTTCCAGGGAGGGCTCCCCCGCCGCCGAAGACGCCCCGGCCGAGTACAATCCGCGCCATGCAGCTACAGGTCCTCGACTGGGTCATCGTCGCGGTTTCTCTCGCGATCTGCTTCGCCCCCGCCCTGTTCTTCGGGAAGCGCTCCGGCAAGAACACGACGGAGTTCTTCGCCTCGGGCCGCTCCGTGCCCTGGTGGCTGGCCGGCCTCTCGATGGTCGCCACCACGTTCTCGAGCGACACCCCGAACCTCGTGACCGACATCGTGCGGCGCCAGGGGGTCGCCGGAAACTGGCAGTGGTGGGCCTTCACCCTCACCGGGGTCGCAACCGTCTTCTTCTTCGCCCGGCTGTGGCGGCGCTCGGGCGCGCTGACCGACCTCGAGTTCTACGAGCTGCGCTACTCGGGCCGGCCCGCCCAGGTGGTACGCGGCTTCCGCGCGGTCTACCTCGGCTTCTTCTTCAACTGCGTGATCATGGCCACCGTCAACATGGCCGCGGTGAAGATCGCCAACATCCTCTTCGGCCTGCACGACTGGCAAACGCTCATCTTCGTGGGCCTGCTCAACGTGGCCTTCGCCGCGCACTCGGGCCTGTGGGGCGTGCTGGTCATCGACATGATCCAGTTCTTCCTGAAGATGACGGCGGTGATCGCCGCCGCGTACTTCGCGGTCGAGTCGGTCGGAGGCCTCGACGTCCTCGTGCAGAAGGTGGGAGCGATGCCGGGACCGGTGGACAACCCCGTGCCGGGGTTCAACTTCCTCTCCATGCTCCCGACCTTCGCCCCCCACAACACGGACATGTGGGACCTGGCGGTGGCGGTCTTCATCATGCCGATCGCCGTGCAGTGGTGGGCGGTGTGGTACCCCGGGGCCGAGCCGGGCGGCGGGAGCTACATCGCCCAGCGCATGCTCGCGTCCAAGTCCGAGCGCGACTCGCTGGGCGGCGTCCTCTTCTTCAACGTCGCCCACTACGTCCTGCGGCCGTGGCCCTGGATCCTGGTGGGCCTGTGCTCGCTGATCGTCTACCCCACCCTCGGCGACATCAAGACGGCCTTCCCGAACCTCGACCCCAAGTGGCTGGGCCACGACGTGGCCTACCCGGCGATGATCAGCACCGTGCTCCCGGTGGGCTGGATGGGGCTCATGGTCGGCGGCCTCATCGCCGCGAACTCCTCGACCATCCTCACCCACCTCAACTGGGGCGCCTCGTACCTCGTCCACGACTTCTACAAGCGCTTCCTGCGCCCCGGCCAGAGCGAGCACCACTACGTCGCGGCGGGCCGCTACGCGACCGTCCTGCTGTTCCTGGCCTCGTCCGGGATGATGTTCCTGATGACCTCGGCCAAGGACAGCTTCGACGTCATCCTGCAGGTGGGCGCCGGGACCGGGCTCCTCTACATCCTCCGCTGGTTCTGGTGGCGCATCAACGCGTGGTGCGAGGTGGTCGCGATGGTCAGCTCCTTCGTGATCTCGCTCGCCTTCCTCGTGATGGAGAAGCAGGGGGTGCACCTGGCCTCGTCCACCAAGCTGATCTACACGATCCTCTTCACCACGGTCTGCTGGGTGGTCGCGGCGTACGTCGCGCCGGGCACCGACCACGAGACCTTGCGCCGCTTCTACAAGAAGGTGAAGCCGTTCGGGCCGGGCTGGGCGAGGTTCCGCGTCGACGAGGGCCTGACCGCCGAGCCCACCACCGGAGAGAACATCCCGCTCGCCCTCGTCGGCTGGGTGTCGGGCTGCGCGACGATCTGGTCCTCGCTCTTCGCGGTCGGGAACTTCCTCTACGGGCGGACGGGCTACGCCCTGGCGTGCACGGCCGTGTTCGTCGTGGCCGGCTTCGTCCTGATGCGGGTGGTGACCCGTCTGTGGCAGGCGCCGTCCGCGGCGGAGGCGTGAGGCCCGACCTCGGGTAGAATGCCGGAAACCTCAGGAGGAGACCGGTGAGACTCTCGAAGCAGGCCGTGGCCTCGGTCGCCGTGGCGGGGATCGTCCTCGGGGCTTCGCTCGTCGTCGTCGCCGCCGACGCCTACCACGAGCGGCACATGGCGATGGAGGCGGTGGGCGACGCGATGAAGCCGCTCGCGGCGATCGCGAAGAAGGAGGCCCCGTTCGACGCGGCGGTGGTGAAGAGGAACGCCACCGCGATCGCGGAGAACCTCGAGAAGGCGTCGGGCCACTTCCCGGCCGGCAGCGGCGGCGGATCGTCGCGGGCCAAGGCGGAGATCTGGTCGGACGCGGCCGGGTTCGAGAAGGCGATGAAGGAGGCGGTCGCGGCCGCGACCGCCCTGCAGGCCGTCAAGGACGAGGCGGCCTACGGCGCGGCCTTCGGGGCCGTCGGGGGGAGCTGCAAGGGCTGCCACGACAAGTACCGCCTGCCCCGGCAGTAGACCCAGGGCTCCGTGAGAGCGCGAAGGCTCCTCGCGACGCTCGCCGCCCTCGCGGCCGCGGGCGTCGCGGCGCTCGGGTTGCTCACGCGGCCCGAGCGCCTGTCTGAGGGCGCGGTGCCCGCGCACGCGGTCGACGTCCGAAACGGGGAGACGCTCTACCACGCCGGCAGCTGCCTCGCCTGCCACCACCCGCCGGAGGGCTCGGGCCGCGACCCCATGCTGCCCTCGGGAGGGGCCCCGTTTCCCACGCCGGTCGGTGTCTTCTACCCTCAGAACCTGACCCCCGACCCCGAGACGGGCCTCGGGCGCTGGAGCGAGGCGGACTTCGTGAGCGCGATGCGCCTCGGCGTGTCCCCCGGGGGCCGGCACTACTTCCCGGCTTTCCCCTACGCCTCGTACCGGTCGATGACGACGGGCGACCTCCTCGACCTCCGGGCCTACCTCATGACCCTGCCCCCCGTGGAGTCGCCGGAGCGAAAGGCCGAGATCCCCCTCGAGCCCTTGGCCCGGCGCGGGGTGGGGCTGTGGAAGCGCGTGGCCTTCCGGCAGCCCGTCTTCGCGCCCGAGCCGGGCCGGTCGCCGACCTGGACCCGCGGGGCCTACCTCGCGAACGCCCCCGGCCACTGCGGGGAGTGCCACACACCGAAGAACCGCCTGATGGTCGCCGAAGCGAGCCGGTTCATGGCCGGCGGTCCGCACCCGGCGGGCGAGGGCGAGGTGCCGAGCCTCCGCGGGCTCCTGGCGCGCAAACGCTACAAAGGCGTGGACGACCTCGTCCTCGCCCTGCAGCACGGTGAGGCGTTCGGCTACGAGGACCTCTCGAGCGGCGGCATGGCGCGGATCCAGGAGAGCCTCGCTCGGATGCCGGAGAGCGAGCTGCGCGCGATGGCCGAGTACGTGCTCAGCCTCGAGTAGAGCGCTCCGAGCGGCTCTGCGAGAGCAGGCCCGGCCGCGGTCGGAGGATAATGGGCGCATGTGGCATCGCCAGACGCGCCTCGCCCTGCTGCTCGGCGCCGCCGCGTCGTCGGCGGTCCTGCTGTCGCTCTCGGACGCCGCCGAGCCGGTCCTCCCCCGGATCGACCCCGCGGCCGTCCTCGAGCACACGAGGGTGCTGTCCTCGGACGCCTTCGAAGGCCGCGCCCCGGGCACCCGCGGCGAGGAGCGCACGGTCGGCTATCTCGTCGAGCAGCTCCGCGGGGCGGGCCTTCGGCCCGGGAACCCGGACGGCACGTTCCTGCAGGCCGTCCCCCTCGTGGGCACGACCGTGAAGGGCCGGCCCCCGCTCGTCTTCCGCAGGGGCGAGCGGGAGCGCTCGCTCGCCTGGCGCGACGACCACGTCACGTGGACGAAGCGCGTCGTGCCGTCCGTCTCCCTCGACGCCTCCGAGGTCGTCTTCGTGGGCTACGGGGTGCGGGCGCCCGAGTTCGACTGGGACGACTTCGAGGGCGCCGACCTGCGGGGCAAGACCCTCCTCGTGCTCGTGGGGGACCCGCCGGTCGAAGACCCGAGGCGCCCCGGCGAGCTCGACCCGGCCGTTTTCGGGGGGCGGGCGATGACCTACTACGGCCGCTGGACCTACAAGTACGAGATCGGGGCGAAGCTCGGCGCGGCGGGGGTGCTCATCGTCCACGAGACCGAAGCCGCGGGCTACCCCTTCGCGGTGGTGCAGGGCAAGACGGCCGAGCAGCTCGACCTCGACACGCCCGACGGGGGGGCCGGGCGGGCCGCCGTCGAGGGGTGGATCACGCACGACGAGGCGCGGGAGCTCGCGAAGATGGCGGGCCGCGACCTCGAGGCCCTGAAGCGCGAGGCGGGGAGGCGCGGGTTCCGGCCGGTGCCGCTGGGGGTGAGCGCCTCTTTGCGGCTCGAGAACGAGATCCGGCGGTTCTCCTCGGCCAACGTGGCGGCGGCCGTCCGCGGCGACGACCCCGAGCGGCGGGACGAGTGGGTGGTCTACACGACGCACTGGGACCACTTCGGGATCGGCCCCGAAGTCGACGGCGACACGATCTACCGCGGAGCGGTCGACAACGCCTCCGGCACCGCGGGGCTCCTCGAGCTCGCCCGGGCGATGAACGCGGCCGTGCCCCGGCCGCGCCGCTCGGTGCTGTTCCTCTTCGTGACCGCCGAGGAGCAGGGGCTGCTCGGCTCGACCGCTTACGCCGAGCGGCCGCTCGTCCCGCTCGAGAAGACCGTGGCCGTGCTCAACGTCGACGGGCTCAACGTCCACGGCCGCACGCGCGACCTCACGATCGTCGGCCTCGGGCTCTCCGACCTCGACGACTCCTTGCGCCGGGCGGCGGCGGCGCAGGGGCGCCGGCTCGAGGCCGACCCCACCCCGGAGAAGGGGTCCTACTTCCGCTCCGACCACTTCCCCTTCGCGCGGAAGGGAGTGCCGTCCGTCCACGCCGGCGGGGGGGTCGACTACGTGGGGCGGCCGGCGGGCTGGGGTCGGCGCGTGCGGGAGGACTACGTGCGCGAGCGCTACCACAAGCCCTCCGACCGCGTGGAGGCCGACTGGGACCTCTCCGGCGCGGTCGAGGACCTCGATCTGTACCTGCGGGTCGGCCACGAGCTCGCGTCGGGCGACGCCTGGCCGCAGTGGAAGCCGGGGACGGAGTGGAAGGCCCGGCGCGACGCGATGACGAAAGCGGGGGGCTCTCGCTGAGGGCGAACCTCCTCCTCGCGCTCGCGGCGAGCGTCTTGTTCCTCGGCAGCCTCGAGGGGCTCGCACGGCTTCTCGAGCCCCCGCGTCCCGCTCCCGTCGCCGCGGAGGGCCGCGAGTGGACGCCGGAGGACGGCGACCACTTCTACACGCTGAAGCCCCAGCCGAAGGGCTGGCCGCAGGCCGAGGCCAACTCCGACGGCCTGCGCGACGTCCACCACCCCGCGGGGAAGCCGGAGGCGGTCTCGCGGGTCGTCTTCCTCGGCGACAGCGTGACCGAGGGCTTCGGCGTCGAGCCCCCGGAGTCGTACCCGCGCCAGCTCCAGGCGCTGCTCGACCGCGACGGCGAGAGGGTCGAGGTGCTGAGCGTGGCGGTGCGCGGGTGGTCGACGCGCCAGCAGAGGATCGCCTACCACCGCATCGCGCGCGCCTACCACCCCGACCTCGTGGTCGCCGCCACCTGCCTCAACGACCTCGACGAGCTCGCGCACCAGGTCCGCCCACCCCCCCCGGCGCTCCTCGTCTCGCTCCACCGCCGCTCCGCGCTCGTGCGGCGGCTCGTCGGCGCCCACGAGCGGGAGCTGCGCGGCGTCGAGGAGCTGCTCCGTAGCGACGCGGCCGATGGCTTGTTCTTCCGAGAGCTCTCCCTCCTGCGCGACGAGGTCCGAAGGGACGGCGCGGCGTTCGGGGTGGTGCTCTTCCCCTACCGCCTCCAGGTCGAGCCGGGCGCGCCGCCGCCCCGCCCGCAGGAGGCGACGGCCGCGTTCTGCGCGAGAGAGGACATCCCGTTCCTCGACCTCCTGCCCGTCCTGCGGCCGATGGGCGCCGCGGCGTTCGTGGACGAGAACCACCTCAGCGTCGAGGGCGGGCGGCTCGTCGCGGAGGCGCTCCGCGCGTCGCCCCACCTCCCGCGCCGCTCGTTCGTCCCCGCGCTCGTCGCGGCGCTGCGCGACCGCGGCGACGTCGCCGGGACCGCCCGGTGGATCGAGGAGGGCCGACCGCGGCCCGTCCCCGCCTCCGCCCTGCCCGACCTGCGCCAGGCGCTGAGCGCCCCTTCTCCCGACGTCCGCGCGGCGGCGGCATGGGCCCTCGAGGGGCTCGGGGCGGAGGCCGCGCCGGCCGTGCCCGCGCTCGTCGAACGGCTCGCCGACCCCGCGGAGCCGGTGCGCGTCGCCGCCGCCCGGGCGCTGGGCGCGATCGGACCCGGGGCGGGCGCGGCGATCGAGCCCCTCCTGAAGGCGCTCGACGATCCGCGCGAGGTGGTCCGCTGGGAAGCGACGCGGGCCCTCGCCGGGGTCGGGATCCCCCCGGGCCGCCACCTCGGCACGCTCGAGAGGGCCCTCGAGAGCGAGGACCCGGTCGTCCGGAACTTCTCCGCGTGGGCCCTCGGCGGCATGGGCGCGGCCGTCGGGAGCGCGGCCGACGCCCTGCTGGCCGCGATCGAGAGAGAAGATGGCAACGGGAGCGCGGCCCGCGCGGCGCGGCGGCTGGGGCCGGCGATCCGCGAGGCGCTCCCCGCGGTGATCGAGCGGCTCGAGGGCCCCGACCCTGCGGCGCGGGCCCGGGCCGCGCGGACCCTGAGCCACGTCGGCCCCGAGGCGCGCGGGGCCGCGGGCGCCCTCGTGGCCGCGCTCTCCGACCCCGTGCCCGACGTGCGAGCCGCCGCCGCGTGGGCCCTCGGCGAGGTCGGGGCGGATTCCCCCGCCGCTCGCACCGCCCTCCTCGCCCGGCTCGCGGACGCCGACCCCGCGCCGCGGTCGGAGGCCGCGCGCGCCCTCGGCAAGCTCGGCCTGCGGGACGAGAGCGAGGTCCGGGCGGTGGTCGCGGCGGCGGGCGATGCCGACCCGGAGGTCCGGCGGCAGGCCGTACGTGCGCTGGGACGGCTGGACGGACCGCAGGGGGCGGCGCGCGGCGCGCTCGAGGCCGCGCGGCGCGACCCCGACGAGCGCGTGCGCCGGGAGGCGGAGAAGGCGCTCGAGGAGGAGGCGGATCAGTCCGGGATGAACCCGGACACCTGGCTGTTCCACAGGCTCGCGTAGACCCCGCCCCGCCGCACGAGCTCCTCGTGGCTCCCGTCCTCGACGATGCGCCCCTGCTCGAGCACGACGAGCCGGTCCATGGCCCGCAGCGTGGACAGGCGGTGCGCGATCGCGATCACCGTCTTGTCGCGCATGAGCGAGACGAGGGCGCGCTGGATGGCGGCCTCGCTCTCGCTGTCGAGGGCGCTCGTGGCCTCGTCGAGGAGCAGGATCGGCGTGTTGCGCAGCAGCGCGCGGGCGATGGCGATCCTCTGCCGCTGGCCTCCGGAGAGCTTCACCCCCCGCTCGCCGACCATCGTGTCGTAGCCGCGGGGGAGCCCGCGGATGAAGGCGTCCGCCTCCGCGAGCCGCGCCGCCTCCTCGACCTCCGCGTCGCTCGCGCCGAGCCGGCCGTAGCGGATGTTCTCCCGGATCGATCGGTGGAAGAGCGACGTCGTCTGGGGCACGAGGGCGATCGCCCGCCGGAGCGAGTGGAGGGTCACCTCGGAGACCGCCTGGCCGTCGATCGCGATCGTTCCCCCGCCGAGCTCGTACTGGCGCAGGAGCAGCGACACGAGCGTCGACTTGCCGGCCCCGCTGTGGCCCACGAGGCCCACCTTCTCGCCGCCCGCGATCTCGAGGTCGAAGTCCCCCCCGAAGACGCGCGCGTCGCGGTGAGAGAACGAGAGCGCGCGGAAGGCGATCGCGCCCCGGCTCACCACGAGGGGGGTCGCGCCCGGGCGGTCCTTGATCTCGTGCGGCTGGAGGAGCTCCTCGAGGCCCTCGCTCACCTGGCCGTGCCAGCTCACCGCCTGGGTCAGGTTCTGGCCGAGGAAGAACATCCTCTGCTCGAGGGCGATCACCACCGTGACGACCATCACCAGCGACCCCACGCTGATCGCGCCCCGGCCGATGAGGTGCATGCCGATGCCGAACATGGCGAGGATGAACAGGGCGAGGAGCACGCCGTTCGTGACGAGAAGCCATTCGGACCACCACCACTCGCGCAGGTGCGAGACCCGCTGGTCGCCGATCGACTCGCCCACGTGCCGCCGCTCGTGCTCGGCCTCCCCGGTGAGCTGGACGGTGTCGATGTTGCTGGCGGTGTCGACCATCTTGCCGCGCAGGCGCGAGGAGGACTCGGCGTAGGCGAAGCTCAGCCGGTGGAGCCTCCGCACCCAGAGCACGTTCACCGGGACGTACACGGCCATCCAGAGGGCGAGGGCGGCCGTGAAGGAGGGGTGGGCGAGCCAGGTGATCCACAAGTCGGCGGCGAGGCCCACGATCCAGGGGAAGAACTGCCACAGCCACTGCGCGAGAAGCCGCTCGGTGCCGGTGGCCGCGTTCGCGATCTTGTTGACGAGGGCGCCGGCGAACCGATCGGCGAAGTAGGTCGCGGAGTGCTCGGAGAGGTACGAGAACAGCCGGCGGCTGGCCTCCGCCACCGCCCCGGTGATCCACCGCATCCCGCAGAAGCCGCTCGCGCGCCAGACCGCCTCGTTGGCGAGGTAGACCGCGGGGAAGAGGAGCGCGAGGCGCCACACCTCCTCGAGGCTGGCCCGACCCTGCCCGAAGCCGATGGCGGCGTCGGTGAGCAGCTTGAGCGTCCAGGTCATCAGCCGGGAGGCGGCGGTGGCCACGAGCACCGCGAGGGTGGCGCCGATCGCCCAGCGGGCGTGAGGACGGCTGACCGCCCGCGCGAAGGCGATGGGCTTCCTCGGGAGCCAGTCGGCCGTCACGGGGCGGTCATCTTAACCCGCAGGGTCCCTCGTCACGACACGGGCGGCGGCGGCCCGCGGTACGATGGTCCCATGAACTGGACGGTGGTCGGCGCCCTCTGGGCGCTCCTCGGGGTGGCGCTCGGGGCGTTCGGCGCCCACGGGCTGCGCTCCGTGGCGAGCGAGCAGGGCCTCGCCTGGTGGGAGACGGGGGCGCGCTACCACCTCCTCCACGCGGTCGCGATGGTCCTCCTCGGCCTTCTGCAGCAGCACCGGCCGGGCGGAGACGCCGCCGGATGGTCGTTCCTCCTCGGCAGCGCGCTGTTCTCGGGGACGCTCTACGCGATGGCGCTCGGCGCGCCGCGCTGGCTCGGCGCGGTCACGCCGGCCGGAGGGGTCGCGATGATGCTCGGCTGGCTGCTGCTCGCGCTGCGGGCGCGGGGGTGACCCATGGAGTCGCTCCGGACACCCTACCTCCTCGTCGCGACGCCGGCGCTGCGCGACCCGAACTTCGCGCAGACGGTCGTGCTGATGGGGCACCACGACTCGGAGGGGGCGCTCGGCTGGATCGTCAACCGCCCCCACGAGAGGCCCGCGTGCGAGCTGCTGTCCCCGGAGCACCGCAGCGGAGTGCACGAGCAGACGCCGCTCCACGTCGGGGGACCCGTGCCGGCCGACGCTCTCGTGGTCCTCTTCCCCGGGCACGTCCCGGACATCGAGTCGGCCGAGATCGCGCCGGGCCTGTCGCTGTCGCGCTCCCCGTCGATCCTGCGCATCCTCTTCGCGGAGCCGCCGAGGCCGCCCCGCGTCCGCGGCCGTCTCGTGTTCGGCTACTCGGGGTGGGGGCCCGGCCAGCTCGAGCGCGAGATGCGGGAGGGATCCTGGCTCGCCCTCCCGAGCGAGGACGATCTCGCCTTCGCGACGCGCGTCGACGACCTGTGGCGGCGGTGCTTCGACCGCCTCGGCATCAACCCCGCCCTCCTCACCAGCGCCCCCGGCCGCCCGAGCTGAACGGCCCGGGGGCGCCCGCGCGCCCCCGGGGTACGGCTAGACCAGCTTCACGACGCGGCCGGCGAGGCCGCCCTCGCCGACCACGACCGACAGGCGGCCCTTCTCGGCCACCCGCTCGAGCGCCTCGATCTCGCGCAGGCGCATGAGCGTCGGGCTCTGCTCGAGGAGCCGTGCGGTGTTCGCCTGCGACCGCATCGCCGCCGTCTCCTCGCGCCGCGTGATGAGCGCCGCCTCCGCCGCCTTCTGGGCGGCGATGACGCGGTTCATCAGCTCCTTCATCTCACCCGGCAGGACGACGTCGCGGATGCCGAGCGACACGAGCTCGAGGCCGAGCGCGGAAGCGGCCGCGCGCAGGCCGGCGTCGAGCTCGCGGGCCACCGCCTGCTTGTCGCCGAGCAGCGCGTCGAGCGTGCGCGCGCCGACGGCCGCGCGCAGCGCGAGCTGCGCCTCGCGGTACAGGGCCTGGCGGTAGTCCTCGATGGCCGTCACGGCCCGGAGCGCGTCGGCCACCTTGTAGGTCACGACCGCGTTCATCCGCAGCGTGACCTTGTCGGCGGTCATGATCTCCTGGCCCGAGACGTCCACGACCTGCTCGCGCAGGTCGACCGGCACGACCTTCGCGCGCGCGACGCCCTTCCACAGCGCGTAAGCGCCCGGGGCGAGCGTCGCCTCGTGGCGGCCGTCGCGGAAGAAGAGGCCCGCGTGGCCCTCCTCGACCGACACCGGCTCGAGGAGCGCCGCGGTTCCCGGCAGGGCCAGGACCGCCGCGAGCTGCTCGTGCTCGAACAGCGCGCCGCGTGCGTCGATCACGTCGACCCGCACCTCGCGCAGGGCCGTCCACAGCGCGTAGACGCCCGGCCGCAGCACGAGCTCGAGCCGGCCGTCCGTCCAGACGATCGCGCGCTGGTGGGTCTTGAGGTCGACCACGCGGACCTCCGGGCCGAGGCGGCCCGACTTCACCAGCAGCTCGACGTCCGAGTGCACGAGCCAGCCGTTCCGGATCGACACGACCTCGACGGTCGTGCGCAGACCGAGCACCCAGTGAATACCCGGCCGCAGCACGCGGTCGAGCGCGCCGTTCTCGAACACGAGCGCGCGCTCGTGCTCCTGCACCTTCACCCGACG
>CAZLRF010000085.1:0-16682 GCA_964561785.1 uncultured Acidobacteriota bacterium
CGCCAGGGCCGGGCCAACTTCATCCTCGACAACCTGATCGCGGAGGGGAAGTGCAAGCCGATGATCGCGGTGATGGCGTACGGCTACGCGCGGCGGGCCGGCTACGTCCCGCCCGATCTCACCGGCAAGCCGTTCGGGTCGCCCGAGATGATGAAGGCGATGCAGGACATGGCGGAGGCGTTCGAGAGAGACGTCGTGGAGGCGCTCGTCCCGTACGTCGACCGCACGTTCCGCACGATCGCGGACCGCGAGCACCGGGCCATGGCCGGCTTCTCGATGGGCGGCTTCCAGACCTTCAACGTGACGCTCAGGCACCTCGATCTGTTCACCCACATCGGCGGCTTCAGCGGGGCGATGGGCCTGCTCGCGCGCGGCGACCAGGGGCCGGACGTCCGGACGGCCTACGGCGGGGTCTTCGCCGACCCGGCCGCGTTCGCGAAGAGGGTCCGGCTGCTGTGGCTGGGCGTCGGGAGCGAGGAGCCCGAGCGGATGCGCGAGGGCATCCGCGGCCTGCACCGGGCGCTGAGCGAGGCGGGCATCCCGCACGTCTACTGGGAGTCGCCGGGCACGGACCACGAGTGGCAGACCTGCCGCCGCGACCTCATGGACTTCGCGCCGAGGCTGTTCCGGTGAGGAGGGGGCGCGGGCGTTGAGCCTGCCCGCCGCCGGCGGCACGGGGCGGCCGACCATCCGCTTCCCCGAGCCGTCAGCCGAGATGTCGAGCTGGGGCCGCCTCGCCCGGGTCGTGGGGCCGGGGGCGATCATCGCCTCGGTCACGGTGGGGACGGGCGAGACGATCTTCGCCCCCCGCCTCGGCGCGATCTTCGGCTACGAGATGCTGTGGGTCATCCTCGTCGCCGTGGTCTTCAAGGCGGTGCTCGTCTACACGGGCGGGCGCCACCTGGTGCTGACCGCGGAGCACCCGATGGCGGCCTGGGCCCGCCTGCCCGGGCCGCGGGCCTGGATGCCCGTCCTCGTCGGCTCGGTCGCCTTCGTCTCGTTCCCGTTCTGGATCGCCGCGCTGTCCGACGCGGTGGCGAGCCTGTGCGTGTGGGTGAGCGGGCTCGGGGCCGGCTCGCCGTGGGGCCGGCCGGCCTGGGCGACCGGCATCGTGCTCGTCGCCATGCTGCTGAGCGTCGTGCAGACCTACTCGGTGGTCGAGCGCGTCTCGACCGCCTTCCTCGTCCTCAAGGTGCTCTCGATCTTCGCGGCGATCCTGGTCGTCCGGCCCGACTGGGCGGCGGCCCTCGCGGGCCTCGTCACGCCGGCGCTCCCGGACTACCCGCCGTGGGTGGCCGGGCGCTACCCCGAGGTGGCGGAGCGGGCGGCCTTCTTCCACGTCGCGGTCTTCATCGGCGTGGTCGGCGGGGGCGTCCAGGACTACGTGGGGTACGTGGGCCTCATGCGGGAGAAGCGGTGGGGCGCCTCCGGGCAGGAGGGGGGAGCGCTGCCCCTCGACGCGGCGTCGATCGGCCGGGCGCGGCGTTGGCTGCGGGCGCCGCTGTTCGACGTGGTCGTCTCCTTCGCGAGCGTGCTGGTCATGACGGGCAGCTTCATGATCCTCGGGGCGGCCGTCCTGCACCCGCGGATGGAGGTGCCCACCGACCAGGACCTCTACAGCAAGCAGGCGCAGTTCCTGGCCCTCGTCCACCCGTGGCTCGTGAACGTGTACAAGGCCGGGATCTTCTTCGCCATCTTCGGGGCGATCTACGGGACCTTCGAGGTGTACGCCCGCTCGGCCTACGAGCCGCTGCGCGCGGTGTTCCCGCGCCGCCCGTGGGGCTTCGAGCGGTTGAGGCTCTGGGTCACCCTCTACTCCGGCCTCGGGGCGCTCCTGCTCCTGTGGACGGGCCTCAAGGCGGTCGCCATCGTCAAGGTGACCTCGCCGTTCAGCGGCGTCCTGGGAGGCGGGCTGTGGTGCCTCGCGATGCTCTGGGTGGACCGGACGCAGATGCCGGGTCCCTACCGGATGGGCCGGGGCACGGTCCTGCTCACCCTCGCGGCGGGCGTGGCGATGGCCGCGATCGGCGCCTACACGACGTTCGTCAACTGGTTCGGGGGGTGAGGCGTCGAGCCCGCGTCCGGGCGCCGCCTCAGCCCGGGGGCCTCGGCCCGGCGATCTCGCCGAGCTGGCGCAGGCGTGCGAGCGCCACCGCCGAGGCGCCGGCCGCCGCCGTCACCTCGACGACGACCCGCAGCCAGGGCAAGCGGGCGTTCCACGCGTCCACCTCGTGCAGCGAGATGAAGCGGATGAGGGCGAACCCCACGGCCAGGGAAGCGAACCCGATCGCGAGGCGGTAGCGCTTGATGTAGTGCCAGGCCCAGAGAAGGCCGATCACGAGGAGGACGACCACGACCACCGCCACGCCGACGGTGGCCAGGATCTGGAACGGGCGTCGGCCGGAGTAGAGACCCTGCTCCCGCGCGAGGGATCGCAGCCACTGTCCCCAGCCCCTCAGGAGGCCCAGGACCCGAGCGAGCTTGGTCTGCGAGAACAGCAGGAAGACCACCGCGAGCCCGGCCCACACCACGGCGTCGGAGCCGGGAAGGCCGCGGCGTTGCGCCTTGCGGCACGACCGGGCCGTCCACGCGCCGAGCGCTCCGGCCGTCAGGAGGCTCACGATCGAGAGAAGCCGGCCGAGGTCCTCGGACATGGGGCGAGTCCAGGAAGTGTCTCACGTTGCCGGGGGCCGGGCGAGGAGCAGGGGCCGCTCGCGCGGCTTGGCCGGCGCCGGCCGGGCGATGTCTAATGCGGCCATGAGGTACGCTCTCGTCGCGCTCGCCATGGCCCTCGCTCCCTCCTTCGCCACCGCGCCCTTGCCCCTCGAGCTCGAGTGGAGGCTCGAGGAGGACGTCTTCCGCGACGCGACCGACCGCGGCGCCGCCCGCTGCGCGTTCACGATCACGAACCGCGGGACCACGCCGCTCCCATCGCGCGGGTGGGCGATCTACTTCAACGCGCTGCACGCGCCGCGCCCGGGGTCGTGGGGCGGCGGGTGGACCATCGAGAACGTGACCGGCGACCTGTTCCGGATCGTGCCGGGGCCGTCGTTCGCCGGGCTCGCCCCCGGCCAGGCCGTCGAGGTCGAGTACCTGACGCACCTGCTGACCAACAACAGCTTCGCGCCCCGGGGGCCGTACGTCGTGTACGAGGAATCGCCCGGCACGGGCCACGCGCTGCGCTACACCGCCGTGCCGTTCGCGCGCGGCCCGCAGGGGGGGCGCGACCCGCGCCTCGTGACCCCGCAGGAGCAGTACGAGCGGGACGCGGCGGTCCGGGACGTGCCGGTGGAGGCGCTTCCGCCCGTCCTGCCGACCCCCGTCCTCCTCGAGACGCGCGTCGGTCGCCTGGAGGTCTCCGCTCTGCCCGCGATCGGCGCGGCCGCGGGGCTCGAGTCCGAGGCGGCCCTCGCCGCCCTTCTCCTGCGCCCCCACGTCGGCGCGAAGAGCGCGAAGGGTCGGCCGGCGGGCGCGCCGGTCGCGCTCCGCCTCGAGACGGGGACGGTCGAGGGCCAGGCCTCGCCCGAGGCCTACGAGCTCGTGGTCGACCCCGCCGCCGGCATCCGCGTCGTCGGCAACTCGCCGGCCGGCGTCTTCTACGGCCTGCAGTCGCTCCGCTCGATGCTGAGCGTCGCCCCGGACGGGAAGGGCTTCTCGCTCCCCGCGCTGCGCGTCGTCGACGCCCCGCGCTTCGGCTACCGCGGCTTCATGCTCGACGTGGCCCGCAACTTCCAGACCAAGGCCGAGGTCCTGCGCGTCCTCGACCTCATGGCCCGCTACAAGCTCAACGTCCTCCACTTCCACCTCACCGACGACGAGGGCTGGCGGGTGGAGGTCGGGGGCCTGCCCGAGCTGACCGCGGTCGGCGCGCGCCGCGGCCACACCCTCGACGCCGGCCGCTTCCTGCCCCCGCACTGGGGCTCCGGGCCCGAGGTGGACCGGCTCCCCGGGAGCGGCTTCTACACGCGCGCCGAGTACGCCGAGATCCTGAGGTACGCCGCCGCCCGCCACATCGAGGTGATCCCCGAGATCGAGATGCCCGGCCACGCCCGGGCCGCGATCAAGGCGATGGAGGCGCGACACCGGGACCTGCTCGCGAGGGGCGACGCCGCGGGGGCGGCCCGGTATCGGCTCGCCGACCCGGACGACCGGTCGATCTACACCTCGGCCCAGGGCTACCACGACAACGTGATGAACCCGGCCCTGCCCTCCACCTATGCGTTCGTCGAGCGGGTCGTCGAGGAGATGGCGGCGCTGCACCGCGAGGCGGGCGTGCCACTACGCAACCTCCACGTGGGCGGGGACGAGGTGCCGGAGGGGGTGTGGGAGCGCTCCCCGGCGGCGGCGGCGTTCGTGAAGGAGAGCCGCCTGTCCTCCGTCGACGACCTCTGGTACGTCTTCTACGCCCGCGTCGAGGCGATCCTGAAGACGCACGGGATCCCGCTCTCCGGCTGGGAGGAGATCGGCCTGCGCAAGACCCGCCTCGACGGGCGGACGAAGTGGATCCCCAACCCCGACTTCGCCGCCCGCGGCTGGCGCGCCTACGTGTGGAACAACACGGTGGGCGGCGGGGCCGAGGACCTCCCGTACCGCCTGGCCAACGCCGGCTACGAGGTCGTGCTCTGCCCGGTGTCGAACCTCTACTTCGACCTGGCCTGGAACCAGAACCCGGAGGAGAACGGCCTCGACTGGGGCGGCTACGTCGACCTGCGCAAGCCGTACGAGTTCATCCCGTTCGACTACTACCGCAACACGCGCTACGACGGGCGGGGCCGCCCGGTCGACCGATCGATCTTCGCCGGGAAGGACCGGCTCACCGACTACGGCAAGTCGAAGATCGTCGGCATCCAGGGCAACCTCTGGTCGGAGACGCTCGACGCCCCCGGCAAGCTCGACCACCAGCTCCTGCCGAAGCTGATCGCCCTCGCCGAGCGGGCGTGGGCGAAGGAGCCCGCGTGGGCGGTCGAGGCGGACGCGGCGAAGGCCGACGCGCTCCTCGCCGAGGCCTACTCCGCCTTCGCGAGCGCGGTGGGCAAGCGCGAGCTGCCGCGGCTCGACCGCGAGTCGCCGCCGTGGGCCTACCGCATCCCGAAGCCGGGGCTCGCGGTGGTCGACGGCGAGGTGCGGGCGAGCCTCGAGATCCCCGGCTTCGTGCTCCGCTACACCACGGACGGGACCGAGCCCCTGGCGAGGAGCCCGCGGCTCACCGGGCCGATTCCGGCGGGGCGCGACGTGCGCGTCGCGGCGTTCGACACGAACGGCCGCAAGGGGCACACCGCGCGGCTCGCGGCCCCCTGACCGCCAGCCATCGGGCCGGCTCATGGGGGCGACGCGCGGGAGGCGCGTTCACGAGATTCCACGCGGCCGTCTCGTCGCCGTCGCGGCCGCCCTCGTACATAGGGAAGGAACGACGTCCTTCCCGGTTCACGAGGTGATCATGGCCGCCTTCCCGACGTTCGAGACCGCTTCGGTCGGCTCCGCCGCCCCGAGATCCCGCCAGCCGCTCCTCACCGCGGCGGCCTCGATCGCCGCCCACGCGCTGGCCCTCGGGGCCGTGGTGCTTCTCCCGCTCCTGTCCGACGATCGCCTGCCCGAGACCGTCGGCGACGTGCAGGCCTTCTTCGCGACGCCCCTCGAGCTCGCGCCGCCTCCGCCCCCTCCGCCTCCCCCCGCCCCCGGCCGTGTCGCGGCGCGCGTCGAGCCGAGCCGGACCGAGCCCGCGGGCGGTCTCGCCGCGCCGGTCGAGGTGCCAACCGAGATCGTGCCCGAGGACGGGCTCGACCTCGGCCTCGAGGGGGGCGTGCCCGGGGGCGTCGCCGGCGGGGTCCCCGGCGGCGTGGTCGGCGGCATCGTGGCCGGGCTGCCCGAGGCGCCGCCCCCGCCCCGCGTCGAGCCCGTGCGCGTCGGAGGCCTCGTCAAGGAGCCCCGCAAGATCAAGGACGTCCCGCCCGTCTACCCGGCCCTCGCCGCGCAGGGACGCATCGAGGGAGTCGTCATCCTCGAGTGCCTCCTCGACACCCGGGGCCGCGTGCAGCAGGTGAAGGTCCTGCGGGGACTGCCGCTGCTCGAGGAGGCCGCGGTCGAGGCGGTCAAGCAGTGGGCGTACACGCCCACCCTCGTCGGCGGCGAGCCGGTCGAGGTCATCCTGACCGTGACCGTCACCTTCCGCCTGCGCGGCTAGCGGCTCGCGAAGACCCGGGCGCCCCACGGCCCCGATCGAGCCGCGCGCCTCGCGCGGCTCAGCCCTCGCCCCTCGTCCCGCCGCGGCCGAGCGCCGACGCGATGCGCTCCTCGTCGTAGACGGCCCCCGCCCAGATGCCCCCGCTCGCCTCCTGGAGCAGGGCCCACAGCCGCGTGTCGGCCGGCAGGTCGGGCCGCGCAGCGAGGCCGGGATGCGGCGGCCGCGCGGCGAGCAGCCGCTCAGCCTCGTCCGGCGCGAGCGGCCCCTCCGCGGTGCCCACGAGGTCGATCCGCCCCTCGTGCGAGCGGCGATCGACCACGACCTCGACCACGTCCCCGTCGCGCAGCCGGCCGATCGGCCCGCCCGCGAGCGCCTCCGGGCTCACGTGGCCGACGCACGCCCCGGTCGACACGCCCGAGAAGCGGCCGTCCGTCACCACCGTGACCGTCTTCCCCCACGGCAGGAACTTGAGCGCCGACGTGACCTGGTAGGTCTCCTCCATCCCGGTGCCGCGCGGGCCGAGGCCGGCGAGGACGAGCACGTCGCCCGGCTTCACCGCCGGAGGGGCGAGCCCCTTGATCGCAGCGATGGCGGCCGCCTCGGAGGTGAACACGCGCGCGCTCCCGCGGTGGCGGTAGACCTCGTCGACGAGGACCGAGGGGTCGAGCGCCGTGGCCTTCACGACCGAACCGCCGGGGGCGAGGTTGCCCACCGGGAACACCGCGGCCCCGGCGAGGCCGCGCCGGCGCGCCGCGTCGGGCCCCATGACCACCTCGTCCGCGTCGACGCCGTCCTGCTCGCGCAGCGCGGCCTTCATGCGCGCGCGGCGCTCGCTCGACTCCCACCAGTCGAGCGCCTCGTCGAGCGTCCCGCCGGTCGCGGTGAGGACGCCGGTGTGGACGAGGCCCATGCGCCGCAGCTGGAGCATCACCTCGGGCACCCCGCCGGCGAGGAAGACGCGCACGGTGGCGTGGTTGCGCGGGCCGTTGGGAAGCGCGTCGACCAGGCGCGGGGTGGCGCGGCTCGCCCGCCGCCAGTCGGCGACGCCGGGCGTCTTCAGGCCCGCGGCGTGGGCCACCGCGGGCAGGTGCAGCACGAGGTTCGTCGAGCCGCCGAAGGCCGCGTGGACCAGCATCGCGTTCTCGATCGCCTCCGCGGTCAGGATGCGCGACAGCGGGACCCCGAGGCCGGCGAGGCGGAGGAGGGCGAGCGCGGAGCGGCGCGCCTGGTCGAGCCAGACGGGCTGGCCCGAGGGCGCGAGCGCGCTGTGGGGGAGGCAGAGGCCGAGGGCCTCCGCCACGACCTGGGCGGTGGCGGCGGTGCCGAGGAACTGGCAGCCGCCGCCGGGGGAGCCGCAGGCCCGGCAGGCCTGCTCGGCGGCCTCGTCCAGGCCGACGAGCCCGTGCGCGAAGCGGGCGCCGAGCGACTGCACGGTCCCGAGGTCCTCGGCGCCCTCGGCGGGGAGCGTGACGCCGCCGGGGACCAGGACGCCGGGCCGCTCGGCGCAGCCCGCGAGGGCCATCATCGCCGCGGGCAGCCCCTTGTCGCAGGTCGCGACCCCGAGGACGCCCGCGCGGCGGGGGAGCGAGCGGATCTGCCGCCGCATGACCATCGCGGCGTCGTTGCGGAAGGGCAGGCTGTCCATCATCCCCGGCGTGCCCTGGGTCCGTCCGTCGCAGGGGTCGGTGCAGTACGCGGCGAAGGGCAGCCCGCCCGCCTCGCGGATCGCCTCCGCCGCCTCGCGCACCAGCAGGCCCACCTCCCAGTGGCCGGTGTGGTAGCCGAGGGCGATCGGCCGGCCGTCCTCGCCCCGCAGCCCCCCGTGGGTGGAGAAGACGAGGAACGGCGTGCGCGCCGCCTCGGCCGGGCTCCAGCCCATCCCCGCGTTCTGCGTGAGGCCGAACACGTCCCCGCTCGCGGCCTCGAGCAGCGTCCTGGCGTCGAGCTGCACGCGGCCCGCGGGGCCCCTTCCCCGGGTGCGCACCTCGCCGGGGAACGCGTCGTTCAGCACCTCCCCGATCGCGGGGACGCGGCTCGTCAGGCTCATCGGACGGCCTCCGCCGCCGATGCTATCAGGCCGGCAGCGTGGCCTTGCGCAGCAGGTCGGCCCCGCCGGTGCGCAGGCGCAGCCAGCGCTCGCCGGGAGCCGCGTGCGTCGGAAGACGAAGCCGTCCGGGGGGACTCCTTCGTGGTCGGCGTGCGGGCCACGTCGTCCCCGTAGTGGATCCCCGCGCGCCGGGCGAGCTCCGGGTAGCCCGTGGTCGGCTGCTCGACCATCAGCCCCTCGCGCACGAAGATCGACTCGGCGCTGACGCCCTTCTCGCGCAGCGCGTCGACGAAGCCCTCGACCGCGTAGGGGCCGGTGACGATCGCGACACCGAGGCCGGCCAGCTGCCGGAAGAAGCGCCTCCTGCTCATCGGCCACCCCTCACGCCGCGTGTACCTGCCGCGGTGGCCGAAGTCGAGGCGAACGGCTACGGGAACTGGAACCCGAGCGACTGCGCGAGGCCGCGGCACTGCACGCCGACCTGGCCCGCGGAGCGGCTGGCGTGGGACCCGACCCACACCACGTTGCCCAGGAACTCGCGCCCGCGGGCGGTCACGAGGCGCAGCTTCATGCCGACCGACACGCCCTGGCCGGAGACGAGGCAGGCCCCGTGCTTGCTGAGCGTGATGAGGCTCGCGTCCTCCTCGAACGCGTCCCCGTCCGGCCGGGCCCCGCGCACGCGCACCGGCAGCTCGACCGCCACCCGCGCGCTCTTGCGCAGGGGCGGCCCCCCCGCGCCCTTGCGGCGGGAGGCCTCCTCGGTGAAGGCCGCGATGCGGTCGCGGTCCCCGCCCGCGAGGTCGGTGAAGCGGATCCCCATGCCGATCCCGGGCTGCACGTAGCCGACGACCGCGGCCGCGTCGATCGGCGGCTCGTCCGGGCGCAGCGAGAAGCGCACCCTCACCGCGGAGCCCGTCTCGAACGGCGTGCGGTGAAGGTCGACGAACATCCCGCCCACGGAGAGGTCGGCCACCTGGCTCACCACCGTCACCTCGCCGGCCTCGCAGGAGATGTCGCGGAACAGGTCGACGCGCGGGTGGCGCCTCTGCTCGTGGTTCGGGTCGTCGGCCGGCCGGTCGTCGGACATGGGTGGCGGATCCGGCGCGAGGAGGGGGGCGCGCCACGCGGAGCATAGCACGCGGCAGCCGCCCGACCCCTGTGACCGACGCCACACGCCACGACGGCACGGAGGAGCGACGGGGATGACGCCGGTCATGGACCTCGGCGGGGGAAGCGGGGCATCCTTCTCCATCATGCTGGCCCGCTTCCCCCTCCTCGCCCTCCTCCTCGCCGGCGGCCTCCTCGCGGCGGCCGCCGTCCCCGCCGCGGCCCAGGCGCCCGCGCCCCCGCCGGCCGCTCCCTACTCGCTGCCGTGGCTCCTGCGTCCCGCCGCCGCCGCCACCGTCGTGCGCGTCGACCAGACGCTGGCCTTCTTCGAGGACCCGCAGGCCGGCCGCTCGGGCTCGACCTACGTCACGGGGCTCACCGCCAGCTACCGCCTGAACGCGCGCTGGGCGCCTGTCCTGCGCGCCCTCTGGGTGAAGAACGACGCGGCGACCGGCCCCTCCGGCAGCGGCCTCGCGAACCCGGTGGTGGGGGTGAACTACGTTCGCCCGCTCGGCGGGCCCTGGCGCCTCGCGGCCTTCGGCGCGAGCTCGATCCCGGTCGGCTCCGGCGGCGGGGACTCGCCGGACAAGGGCGCCGCGGCCGCGATGACGGCCGGCATCCCCGCGCGCTCCGGGATGGACAACACGCTGTTCGCGGTCAACTACTGGGGGCTCGTCGGCGGGCTGGGGGTGGCGCGGGTCACCCGCGGCCTGACCGTGCAGGCCGAAGCGACGGTCTTCCAGCTCACGCGCGTGCGGGGCCCGAACACCCAGGACGCGAGCCGCACGAACTTCACGGCCGGACTGCACGTCGGCCGCTTTCTCTCCCCGAAGGTGTCGCTCGGGGCCGAGCTGCGGATGCAGCGCTGGCTCTCGGACGCGCAGCCGGCGCGGGCGAACCCCGCGGCACGGAGCCAGCTCACCTTCGGCATCGGACCCCGCTTTCACTTCAAGGCCGGCAAGCGCACGCTGCGGCCCGGGATCTCCTACAGCCGCGCGTTCGACGACCCGATGGCCGAGCGAGGGTACGACATCGTCCAGGTCGACCTTCCCGTGGCGTTCTGACGTCTCGAGGTGCCGGGGCCGAACGCCGGGGCCTCGCTTTCCGTTCAGCCGATTCACTCTTGACGCGCGACGCCGGACCTCCTTAGGATCGACCCGCATCCGAGTCGATCCGCTCCGTGAAACCCGGCCCTCCCCGGAGGAGTCGCGGGGCTGTCCCGGCGTCGTCCCGGGGGAAGGGGAATCATGACGAACCAGGAGCGCCGCCGCGCGGCGATCGCCGCGGGGGTGTTTGCGTGTGCGCTCGTGGCCGGCCCGGCCGCTGCCGCGACCGGACGCGTCGACGGCCAGGTCACCGACCCCGAGGGGCGCCCGCTCGCGGGTGTCGCCGTGTCGTCGGGCGCGGCCGCCGCCGTGACCGGGCCCGGGGGACTCTACGCGCTCGAGGGGGTGAGCGCCGCGCCCCGCGTCGTCGTGACGTTCGCGAAGGAGGGTTACGCGACCACCTATGGTGCGGTGGAGCTGCCCGGCAGCGACGACGCCGACGACGACGGCATCCCCGACTCGCGCGACAAGTGCCCGCTGTCCGACCGCCGTCCCACGGTGACGATCGACGGGTGCGACACCGGTCTCGGGAACCGGATGCTCCATGGCTGCACCGCGATGGACGTCTTCCTCGACTGCGCCGAGGACGTGAGCACCCACAAGGGGAAGCCCCACTCCCGCTGCGGCCGGGGCAAGGAGTGGCACCTGCTCGGCTGCCTCGCCGAGCCGCGCTTCCTGCGGCGCGTCGACAACCTCACCTGGCGCACCCTCAAGAAGGCCGTCCTGTGCGTGAAGAAGACGCGCTTCCCCCTGGAGGAGCTCGAGCACCGGCCGCAACCCGAGAGCCCGGTGGCGACGCTGCACCGGACGCTCGTCCCCACGGGCGCCTCGCGCAGCGTGCCGGCGCCGTTCGGCGCGACCCTCGCCCACCGCGGGTCGAAGGTCACGGTCTTCCCGGGCAGCGTCCCGGGGACCGGGAACGTCGACGTCGCGTTCACCTCGCCCGACACCTCGGGCGCCGAGCTCGGGACCTTCCCCGGGGACTTCCGCGCCCTCGAACGGTCGCAGAAGGAGGTCCTTCTCGAGACGTGGGGCGTCGTGAACGTCTCGGTCACCCAGGGCGGCGCCCCGGTCTCGCTGGCCTCGGCCGCCTGGGTCGAGATCCTCCTCCCCCCGGGCGCCCCCTACGGCGCGGGCAGCCGCCCCGCCTTGTGGTTCTTCGACGAGAGGGACGGCCTCTGGCGCGAGGACCCCGCGGCGAGCGGCGTCGTGCAGAGCTCGACCACGACCAGCGGCCGCCTCGCCGTTTTCGCGCTGGTGAGCCGCCCCGGCTGGTGGAACGTGGACAGCGCGGCCGAGGTCGCGTGTCTGTGCGGGCGCGTCGAGGACGCCCGCGGCCTGCCGGTCGAGGGGGCGCTCGTGAGCGCGAACGGGCTCTCCTATCCGGGCGCCGCGTTCGCCCGCTCCGACGAGAACGGCGGCTACTGCGTCGAGGTGCCGCGGGGCTCGCGGGTCGCCCTGCGCGCGAGCGCCGTCGCGGACGGCCTGCGGCTCGACTCGCCTCCCGCCGAGCTCGTGGCGCCGCCCGCCGCCTCCGCGTGCGAGGACGGCGGCTGCGCCAGCGGGCCGGTCCTCGCCCTCCCCGACGTCTCGTGCGTGTGCGGCCGGGCGCTCGACGAGCTCGGCCATTCGCGCTCCGGCGTCCCGGTGGCGACCTCGGCGGGCAGCGCCGGCGTGACCGACCTCAACGGGGGCTACTGCCTCGGCGCCCCGGCGGAGCAGGAGGTGACCGTGTTCGGCGAGGGCTACGCGCCGGTCCGGGTGACGACGCCTCCCCCGGCGACGTGCCCCAACGGCTGCGCGGTCGCCGACCTCGCGCCGCCGCCGCCGACGCCGGCGGAGGCGTGCCTCGCCGGGCGGGTGTTCCGGCTGGACGGCACGACGCCGAACGGCAGCGTGTCCGTCGAAGCCACCGAGGACCCGGAGGGACCGCCGTTCGCATCGCCGGTCTTCCCCGACGCCGACGGTCGCTACACGCTCTCCGGCGTCCCCGCAGGAAGGGACGTCTTCGTCGTCGTCCGGGGGCCCGACTGCGATGATCAGGTTCCGGTGAACACGGGCCCCGGCGGCCCCACGTGCGTCGCCGTGCCCGACATCGCCACCGGCTGCGGCTTCTGACCCTCGCGCCGGCTCCTCGGCTCGGCGGCGGGGTGCCGGCGGTCAGAACGCGTGTCCGAGGCCGAACACGAAGCGGCCGAGCGGCTCGACGTAGCTGCCGTCCGAGTTCTTGCGGCGGTCGAGGATGAAGCCGTACTCCAGCCGGATCGGCCCGAACGGCAGCATGATGCGCAGGCCGCCGCCCACGGTGTGGCGCAGGTCCCGCACCGAGAACTCGCTCGCGAGGAGCCACGAGTTGCCCGCGTCCCAGAAGACGCCTCCCTTGAGGTTCTTCCAGATCGGGAAGCGGAGCTCCTGGTTGAAGACGAACACCGCCTGGCCCCCGAGGCCCTCGTCCTCGGTGAGCTGGGGGCCGAGGCCGTTCTGGCGGAAGCCGCGCACCGTCGTCGGCCCGCCGGCCTGGAAGCGGTTCTCGAGCAGGTAGAAGGGGTCGTCGCCGGGCACGACGCCCGCGCGGTAGCCCTGGGCCCACACGAGCCCTCCCGGCAGCGGCGCGTACGTGAAGATCTGGCCGTACGCGCGCACGTAGTCGACGTCCGAGCCGAGGAAGCGGCGCGAGAGCTCGGTGGTGGCCGTCCAGAAGAACCCCTTGCGGGGGTCGGTGAGCGAGTCGCGCTCGTCGCCGATCAGGGCCAGGCTCAGGAAGGCCCGGTTGCCCGCGATGATGTCGTCGCTGCCGATCGACTCGCTGTAGCGGATGTCCTTGTTGGTGTAGCCCCACTGGGCCCGCAGCCGCTCGTGCCACCGGCGGCTCCCGGTGTCCCACAGGAGCGTGTGCGACTGCTGCACGCTGAAGCCGCGCACCTTGCTCGCGAAGGAGGCGGCGATCGCGGCGTCGTCGTCGGTCTCGTCGAACGCCAGAAGCTGGGTCTTGACGCGCCGGCCGGCGAGGGTGGGGGCCCCGATCGCCACGCGGTAGTTCTGGCGGGTGCCGGTCTGGAGGGTGTAGGCCCCGAAGCTCCAGCCCCACCCCAGGGGGTTCGCGAGGCGCAGGGCCGCCGCCGCCTGGAGGCGGCCCTCGGTCGGACCGTCCGGCGGGCTGTCGGCGCCGCCCGACCCGGAGAAGTCGTAGCGCAGGCCGTACTCGAGCTCGATGTCGGGCCGCTCGACGAAGCTCAGCTCGATGTCGCGCACCCCCTCCCGCCCGGGCGCGGGGACCGTGCGCACGTCGACCGAGCTGAAGGTGCCGAGGTCGGCGAGGCGGGTCCGGGTCTCGGCGAGCTGCCGGGGGAGGATGACCTCGCCCGGCTCGACGCGGACGGAGCGGCGGACGAGCGCCTCCCGCGTGCGCCCGCTCGAGGCGATCCGGACCTCGCCGAGGCGCCACTGCTCGCCGGTGTCCGCGAGCATCGTCACGTGGACGTCGCCCCCCACGGGCTCGAGGAGGCCTCGCACCCGGGCCTCGGTGAACCCCTCGCTCCGGTACCACGCGGCGAGGGCGTCGCGGTCGCCCAGGTAGGCCTCCACGTCGAACGGCTCGCCCTCGCGCAGGCGGAGCCGCGGGCCGCCGTCCTCGGGGGCCGCGATCCCCTCGGGGAGGACGAGAGCGGCCACGCGCGCGGTGGGGCCCTCGCGGACGGGCAAGCGGACCTCGAGCCGCCCGGTCGCCCCGTCGAAGCGCGTCCGCGGCGGGCCCACGCGCGCGCGGATGTGGCCGAGGCCGGCGTAGGCCACGCGCGCCCGGGCCACGAGCTGCGCCGGCCGGTCGAGGGCCTCGAAGAACTCCCGGGAGCCCGCCTTGGGCAGCGTGCGCGAGAGCTCCTCGGAGCTCAGGCGGGTGTGGCCCTCGAAGACGACGTCGACGCCCCGGCCGCGCGGCCCGCGGGTCACGATGAGCTCCACCTCGGCCCGCGCGCCGTCCTCCCGCGCCTCGTGGCCGACCAGCGCCTCGTAGTGCCCTTCCGCCTGCAGCTCGATGCGGACGGTGCGGGCGATCGAGCCCGCCGCCGCCTCGACCGAGGCGTGGGGCGGCCAGGCCTCGAGGGCGAGCCGGCGCAGCCTCGCCCCGGGGTCGTCGCCCCGCCACGTGAGCACGATCCTCGGTCCCGCCTCCACGCGCAGGACGAGGTCGACCCGGTTCTCGCCGCCGGGCGCGGGCGTCTCGCGCACCTCCACCCAGGCGCTGCGGTGGCCGGCTTCGACCAGCCTCGCCCGGACCCGGTCGGCGGACTCCAGGAGGCGCAGGGGGTCGTAGCGCCGGCCGGCCCGCAGCCCCGAAGCCCGAAGGAGCTCCTCCTCGGGCAGGGGCAGCTCCCCCTCGAGGCGCAGCGAGACCACCTGCACGCGCCGGGCCTCGGTCCTCCTCCGGCGCTCGCGGCCGGGGAAGACGTTGAAGCTCACCCGGTCGCTCGCCTCCACGAGCAGGCCCTCCTCCTGGTCGTCGATCGCCCGGAACGTGAAGCGGCCCCCGCGGGGGTTCCACTGTCCGACCCAGCGCTGCTCGGTGCCGTCGAGCCGCGTCGAGTAGAAGACCGAGAGATCGCGTCCGACCCGCGTGCCGATCCGGAAGCGCTGCGTCGGGTCGCCCTCGTCGAGCAGCATCGACTCGTCGCTCGACACGTCGATGAGGAACGTCTCGCCCACGCTCCTCTGGAGCGCCCCGCCGAGGGCGGCGGCGAGCTCCTCGGCGAGGATCGCCGCGCCCTGGTCGGCCGCCGCCGTGCTCGTCCGCCCGGTGAGGAGGAGCGCGACGAGGTCGGCCTGCGACAGGTCGGGCCGGTTGGGCGAGGAGATGTCGAGCTGCAGCTCGTCGAGCGACCCCTGGGCGCGCACGACCATCGTCACCCCTCCCACCTGGGTGAAGCCCTCGAACTCCACCTCCGGGACGCCCGCGGGATAGCCGTTGAGCTCGACCCTCCCCTCGTCCGCCCGGATCCGCGCGCGGCGGATGGTGAGACGGCCGCCCTCGATGAGCGCGAGCTGGCCGGTGGCGGCGGGCTGGGCCAGGGTGCCGTTCGCGGTGATCGTGCCCGTGACGTCGAGCTGGGCCTGGCTGTTGCGGATGCGCAGCGGGTCCCTGAAGCGGACGTCGACGGCGAGGGGCAGGGCGTCGGCGATCGAGCCCGCCGCGCGCAGGGCCGCGATCTGGTAGTCGAGCCGGTCGAGCGACCCCTGGCGGGCGTCGAACTCGGCGGTGTAGAACGCCTGGGTCAGGTCGACGAGGCCGGAGACGCGGTAGCGGCCCGCGTCGCCTTCGACGAGCAGCGCCCCGCTCGCGCGCGCCCGGAAGCCCTCGGGGTAGGCGATCGGGAGCCGCTCGGCCTCGATCGAGACGGCGGCCGGTCCCAGCAGGCTCGGCCCGAAGCTCATCCCGCCGTAGGCGACCATCCTCCCGTCGCCCGACTCGGCCGTCGCGTCGAGCTCGGCCCGGTCGCCGAGGAAGCGGACCTCCCCGTCGATCCGGGAGGCGGAGAAGTTGAGCGTGTCGAGGGTCAGGCGGCCCCCCTTCACGGCGAGCCCGCCCTCGACCCGTGCCGCTCCTCCGTTCCACTCCGCCCGCAGGTCGGCCCGGGCCGGGCCGGAGAGCGTCGTGTCCGGCACGAACGGGCTCAGCAGGCGCAGGTCGAACGGTCCCGCGAGAGAGGCCGAGCCCTTCGCGGCGCCGTCGAGGTCGAGCGCGAAGCGCGCCTCGAGCGTGCCGAGGGGGCCGGCGAGGAGGATCGGCTCCTGCTCGAAGCGGCCCCCGACGAGCGTCCAGCGCGCGGGGGAGGCGAGGCCGACCGTGCCCTCGTTCGACCGGGACTCGACCTTCGTGAAGCGTCCCTCGCCGCGCAGGCCCGCGAGACGGGGCGCGTCGGCCTCGAGGACGCCCTCGACCGAGACCCGGAACGACGGGGAGTCCTCGGTCCGCTCCGAGGCCGGCACCGCGAGGCGCGAGAGGTCCACGTTCCGCGCCTCGAGGCGCAGCCGCGCGGTGCGACCTGCCTCGAGCGGGGCCAGAGGAAGGCTGCCGCTCGCGAGAAGGCGGCCGCCGAGCAGGCGAGCGCTGGCGCGGTCGACGAGGGCTTCGCGGCCCTCGAAGCGCCCTTCGACCTCGAGCGCGCTCAGCCGGGCGTCCTCCACCCGGAACCGGCCGCCGGAGAGGGCGAACGTGCCGCGCACGTCGGGCGCGTCGAGGGTGCCT
>CAZLRF010000086.1:0-15944 GCA_964561785.1 uncultured Acidobacteriota bacterium
TGTCAGTGTAACCCCGGCGGCGCGCCCACGGAAGAGGCCCGCCGCGACGGCCCTCAGAACGGCACCGCCACGCCGTAGAGGACGCCCGTCTCGGTGCCCACGACGAGCAGCCGCTTGCCGCCCCCGAGGTCGACCCCGATGTCGAGCGAGGGCGCCCCCACCTGCCCCGTGCCGTCGCCGAGCACGAGCGGCGTGGCGACGGGGGGGACCGACGGGGTGGCCGAGGCGAAGTCGAGCTGGTAGAGCGTCCCGTTCGCGCCTCCGACGTAGGCGTAGCTCGTCTGCGGCCAGTGGAGGAGCGTCGAGAGCGGAACCCCCGCCGTCCACTCCCAGTTCTTCGTCATCGGGGAGCCGTCGTCGGAGAGGCTCCAGACCTTCGTGCTCGTGGCGAAGAGGATGTCGTCGTTGCGGCGGTCGGGGAACACGAAGCCCTTGACGGGCCCGTCTGCGGTCGCGAACGAGCGCGCGTCGAGCCCGTCCGAGCTCCGCAGCGAGTAGACGAGGCCGCCGGTGTCGCCGAGGTAGAGCCGCCCCCCCCGCAGCACCGGGCTCGTGTCGAACTCGCCGTAGTCGCGGCTCCAGGCGAGCGTGAAGGCAGGCAAGCCCGCGCCGATGTCGAGGGCCCATACGGTGTCGCCGGCGCCGAGCCGCTTGCGCGAGGCGAAGTAGACCCGCTGGGGCGCGCCGTAGTCGACCGCCGGGGTCCCGCTCACCGGGCCCATGGTGCCGGAGCCGTTCCAGGCGTCCACGATCGCTCCCGTCGAGAGATCCAGGCCGAAGAAGTCGCTGGGGTTCGCGGGGCTCGTGCTCCGCGTCCCGACGAGGAGGAGGTCGCGCACGCCCCCGTACTGCGCGAGCAGGGCGCCGGGGGCGCCGGTGATCGTCGCGGTCGCGGAGGGCGTCACGGGGGCGCGCTTGGGGGCGCCGGTCTGCGCGTCGAACGCGTGGACGTCGCCCGCGTCGTCGCCGGCGAACAGCACGCTGCTGCCCGCGTAGACCATCGAGTCCGTCCCGAACGGGACGATCGGCGAGCGCGAGTGGGCGACGCCGGTGAGGCTGCGGGGAACCCAGCCCGCCGGCCAGGCCCCGCCCGCCGCCCCGCGGGTGAGGGCGTGCAGCGTGCGGTCGTTCGACATCACCAGGATGCCGAACTTGCCGACGACCGGGGGCACGACCGAGGTCGCTCCGGTCGAGTACGCCCACTTGACCGGGCCGGTCTCGGCGTCGAAGGGCCGCGCCTTGACCGTGTGCCCGCCCGACCAGCTCGACCCCACCCTGACGAACACGGCGTAGCAGTAGGCGGTGTCGAGCACCAGCCCCGGGTGGAGGAAGCCGTCCCGGATGCCCGCGGAGGGGTTCGTGATCGTGGCCTCGCCGTGGGCGGCGACGAACGGGTCGAGCGGCGGCAGACAGGCGCTCGTGCCGTTCGGGGCCTTGTTCCAGCGGACCTTCACCTCGTCGGCGGCTCCGGTCGAGTTCAGCCACTGCAGCTCGACCTCTCCGAGCGACGCGGTCCCGCGGGCGGAGGCCGAGAGCGCCTGCACCTCGCCGTCGGGCACCACCGCGGTGACGAACACGGCCCGTTCCGCCGACACCTGCTGCGACCCGCACGTGGGCTCGGTCGTGGCGACGAGGTAGTACGTGCCCGGCCCCGGGAAGTCGCTGCCCTTGAGCAGGTAGGTCCCGTCGGCCTGGCCCGCGAGGGGCAGGATCGGTCCTCCCGAGACCAGCCGGTAACCCCAATCCCGGGAGACGGGAGGCCCGCCCCCCTCGTCGATCGCCTTCGCCGTCCCTCCGATGCAGTCGACGCACACCGTGTCGAGGCCGTCGATCTGGATGGCCGTCGACTGGAGGATGCCCCTGTAGATGCGCAGGGTCTTCGTCTGGAAGCACCCGTCGACCCGCGTCTCGAGCCTCAGGTGGTGCTCCCCCGGGGCGAGGCTCGCCCCGCTGAGCGTGACCTGCGGGGTGAACGCGAACGGCGCGAGCGGCGGGTCGAGGGTCCAGACGTAGCCGTCGTAGCTTCCCTCGGCTCCGTAGACCTGCGAGAGGCTCGGACACACCGAAGGCGTGCCCTGGATGACGAGCTCGGCGCCGAGCGTGAAGCTCCGGGTGCGCGCGAGGGGCAGGCCGGGGGCCGAGAGCTGGAGACGGTAGCGGCGCCCGGCGTGGCTCACGGCCAGGTCGCCGAACGTCGCCCCCCCGGCCACGAGGGGCTTCGAGAGGGTGCCCTGGAGCGTCGCAGCGGGGTCGCCGGTGCCCGGGGCGATCCCGACGGTCACGGTGTCGCCCGCGCAGGCGGCGGGGTTGCCCCCGTCGTCGAGGACCTGGGCTCCCACGACCAGGGGGTAAGGCGCCGCTCCGGTGCCGCAGGAGGCGGGCTGGACGGAGACGTCGATCCGGCGGGCCGCGCACGCGGTGCTGCGCAGGATCGAGACGTCGTCCGTCGCGTTGACCATGGCCACGTCCGGCCGCCCGTCCCCGTCGAGATCGCCGACCGCGAAGGCCTTCGGCTCGAAGCCGCCCACGAACGCCTCCCACGGGTCGAAGTCGAGGTCGCCCTTGCCCCGCAGGACCACCAGGCCTCCCGCGGCGGCGCCGAGGTCGGGCCGTCCGTCCTGGTTGAGATCAGCGGCGAGGAGGGACGCGATCCGGGTCGGGAGGTCGAACGCGCGGGGCGGGTCGAAGGCGAGGCCGCCGGCGTTGCGGTAGACGGCGACGCGGTCGCCACCGAAGGCGCCGGCGGCGAGATCGAGGTCGCCGTCCCCGTCGAGGTCCCCCGCGGCGAGGGCGCTCGGGGTCGTGTCGCCGGCGGGGAGAACGAGCGTTCCCGCCGGCGAGAAGGTGCCGTCCCCGTTGCCGGCGAGCACCGAGAGGTTGGCCGACGTCTCGTTGGCCGTCACCAGATCGAGGTCGCCGTCGCGGTCGAGGTCGGCGGCGACGATGGCCGTCGGCTTCGCCCCCACGCTCGGCGAGGCCCCGGGGCTGAAGGCCCCGGCCCCGTCGTTGAGCAGGACGTGCACCCGTCCCGCAGTCTCGAGGTCGCACACCGCGAGGTCGAGGTCCCCGTCGCGGTCGAAGTCCCCCGCGACGAGAGCGTCGGGCGAGGTGCCGACCGGCACGGCCACCGAGGTGCCGAACGATCCGGGAGCCCCGCTGGCGAGGAGGAGGGAGAGCCCGGCGGGAGCCGCGCCCGGCGTGCTCACCGCGAGGTCGGGCCGCCCGTTGCGGTCGAAGTCGCCGGCGGCGAGCGCGACCGGGCCGCGGCCGACGGGGCGGTGCGAGAGCAGCGAGAAGCCTCCGGAGCCGTCGTTTCCGAGGATCGAGACCGTGTCGCTCGACTCGTTCGCCACCGCGAGGTCGAGGTCCCCGTCGCCGTCGACGTCGACGGCCGTCGCGTCCCGTGGCCCCGAGCCGACGCCGACGCGGGCCGCGGCGAGGAACGCCGGAGGGCGCGCCACGAGCACGACCACGCTGTCCGCCCCCCGGCAGGCCACCGCCAGGTCGAGCCGCCCGTCCTCGTCGACGTCGAAGGGCGCCAGCGCCTGGGGGTTCGTTCGGACGGGGTGGACCGTGCGGGTCGTGAGGGTGCCGCCAGCGTTCTCGAGCAGGTTGACCGAGGCCGAGGCGGTCGTCGCCACCACGACATCGGGCAGGGGGCTCCCGGTCACGTCGAAGGCCACGATCGCGGTGGGCCCGACGTCGACGGGGGTCGAGACGGCCGGAGAGAACGCACCGGAACCGGCGTTGCGGAGCACCGACACCTGCGCTGCGCCCGAGTCGGCGGTCACGAGGTCGAGGTCTCCGTCGGCGTCGAGGTCCACCGCCGCGATCCCGAGCGGGTTCGGCCCCACGCCCGGCGTGGCGAGCGGCGTGAACGTCCCGTCGCCGTTGCTGCGGAAGACGGCCACCGTGTTCCCCGTTGCGGCGGTCACCGCGAGGTCGGCGAGGCCGTCCCCGGTCAGGTCCGCGGCCGCGACGCCCCGGGGGGTGAGCAGCCCCGACGCGACCAGCGTGCCCGGGCCGAGCGCACCCTGCCCGTCTCCCAGGAAGGCGTGCACGCCCCCGTCGTTCTCGCTGACCGCCACGACGTCGGGCGCCCCGTCGCCGTTGAAGTCGCCGACCGCCACCGCCGAGGTGCCGTTGCCCGCCGGACGGGAGGCCCCCGGGCTGAAGCCTCCGGAGCCGTCGCCCTCGAAGAGGCGGACCTCGCCCAGGCCCACGTCGCCGAGCGCGGCCACCACGTCGAGGTTGCCGTCCGTGTCGAAGTCGGCCGCGGCCAAACCCCGTGCCGGCGGCGAGACGACGTACGGGAACGGGGCGCCGAACCCCTCCGATCCGCCCCGGAGAAACCGGATCCGGCCGTCCGTGCCGAGGTCCGAGGCCACCACCAGGTCCGGGCGGCCGTCGCGGTCGAAGTCGGCCGCCGCGACCGAGAACGGCCCGTCGCCGGCGGCCCAGGCCCGGGGGGCTTGCGCGAACGAGGCGCGGACGCAGGTCGTCCCCGAGTCGTTCGTCACCACGACCGCGTCCGGGGCGGCGGAGCGGGCGGTGACGAGGTCGATCCGGCCGTCCCCCGTGAAGTCCCCGAGGGCGAGGCCGGCGGGCGCGACCGCGGCGCCGAGGAGGCGCTCGAAGGGCGCCGTCCCGAAGACGTCCGTCGGCGCCCCGCCCCCGGCGTACGCCACGACCCGCGGCTGCGTGCCCCCGGTGTCGTCCAGGACCACGAGGTCGAGCGACCCGGAGCGGTCGAGGTCGGCGAGGGCGACCCGCACGGGCCGGCCTCCCACCGCGACGGGGCTCTGCGGGGCGAACGTCCCATCGCCCGCACCGCGCAGCACCGAGACCGTCCCGCTCCCGGCGTTCGCGGTCACGAGGTCGAGGCGTCCGTCGCCGTCGACGTCGCCCGCGAAGACGTCGCGGGGATCGCTCCCGGTGGTGACGAGCCCGACGGCGTTGAACGCGCCGCCCCCCGAGCCCAGGTAGACGGCGATCTGGCCCGGGACCGAGAGCGTCACCGCGAGGTCGAGCAAGCCGTCGCCGCTCCAGTCTCCGACGGCGACCGCCGAGGGGAAGGGCGAGGTGGCGGAGAGGTCGAGGTCGGCGAGGGGGGTCGACACGAAGCCGAGCCCGGTCCCCCGGAAGACCCGCACGCCGTGGGAGGCCCGGCTGACGACCACGAGGTCGAGATACCCGTCGCGCGTGAGGTCGGCGAGGGCGATGCGGTGGGGAACGAAGCCCGTGCCGAAGAGCGAGCCCGGCCCGAACGAGGCCCCCGCGCCGCCGCGGTGCACCGCGATCTGGGCCGACGTGCCGCTCGCGACGACGAGGTCGAGACGGCCGTCGCGGTCGAGGTCGCCCGCGGTCCCGTCGGCCGGGGAGAGGGCCGTGATCAGGGTCGAGCCGACTCCGAGTCCGCCCGCCCCGTCGCCGAGGAGCACGGTGAAGTTCGACGGCCCGCTGTTGACGGTGACGGCGTCGAGCCGGCCGTCCCGGTCGAAGTCGCCCACCGCGACGGCGGACGGGGCGGCGCCCGTCGTGCCCGGGCTCCCGAGGGCGAGGGACAGGCCGCTGCACGTGCCGGCCGCGGTCGGAGCCGGTGAGAGAAGGGCGGCCGCGCACACGGGGGCCGCGAGGTGGCGCCAGCCAGTGAGGGGGCTGCGGGCGCGTGTCATCGACGATCTCCTCTCGAGGGGTCCGCGTGCGGGAACCCCCGCGTTGTCGCTACTCCTGGATCGTGAAGCGGACGGCCGGCCCGCACGGCGCCGTCTGGCCGTCGAGGTACGGCTCGACGCTCCAGCGGCCGAACAGCGAGCTGGTGGTGATGGACGTGCCCGCGACGGGCAGCCGCGAGACGACCTCGTACTGCACCGGCGAGACCGCGTCGCCACGGACGGGCACGAGGCGCTGCACCTCCAGCGGCCGCGGATAGCCCGCGACGGCCCGCGGAGGCGGCGGGGGCAAGGACGTCGCGCGTGCGGCCGCCCCGCTGCGGGCCCGGGCCTGCCTCGCCCGGCGGTCGGGCGTCGCCGCGGCCACGAACGGCACCGCGATCTCCTGGTACAGGAAGCCGCCGGGGGTGAAGACCTTGAGGCGCAGGAGGTGGTCGCCCTGGAGGTTCTGGCGCAGGCGCGCCCGCAGCTGAAGGTCGAGGATCTGCCGGCTCGAGAAGCGCAGATCGCGCGGCGGGGCCGCGAGGCCGGGGGCGCTCACGCGCACGGCTGCGCAGACCGGCGGCGCGGGAGTCCGGCGCGCGAGCCCGGGGCTCGCGGCCGTCGCCGTCGGCTCGGCGGCGGCGGCCTGGGTGGCGAGAACGACGAGCGCGAGGATCATGGGGCCTCCTAGGGCACCTCGAAAGCGTAGAGTACGCCGTTCTCGCCGCCGACGTGGAGGATCGGCGGGCTCTGCCCGATGTCGAGCGACGGCGTGCCGATCGTGAGCGGGGACGGCTCGAGGTCGTAGGCGTTCACCGCACCGTCGGTGGCGTTGATGCTGTAGAGCCCCCCGCCCGAGAGGGCGAGCCGGACGCCGACGAAGATCCGGTTGCTCCCGGTCCACAAGAGCGGGGGCGACATCTGGGGGCCCACGGGCGGGCTACCCCAGCCGGCCTTGGCAACCAGACCCGAGCCGGTGTCGGTCACGGCGTGGAGTCGCCCGAGCCCTCCCGCGAGCGAGGTGGTGACGTACACGTCCCCGTTGCGGCGGTCGGGGAAGGGGAAGCCCTTCACCGAGAGGTCCCCGGTCGCGTACGAGTACAGCGGCGTGCCGCTCGTGGCGTCGACGGCCCACAGCACGCCCGCGTTGTTGCCGACGTAGACCCGGTCGCCCCGGACGACGGGGCTGCCGTCGATCGGGCCGACCGTCGCCCCGGCCACGGCCCATCCCAGGGTCAGGGCGTCGGACGAGGGACCCAGCTTCAGGCACCACAGCGTGTTCGGGGCGCTGCCGAGGCGCGAGGCGAAGTAGACCTGTCCGCGGCCGTAGTCGACCGACGCCATCCCGAGGATCGCCCCGATGCCGCCGAAGTGGGGATCCCCCGCCTTCGGGAAGTAGTCCACGACCGCCCCGGTCCCGGGATCGAGGGCGTAGAAGCGGTTGCCGTTCGCCTCGGCCGTGCCCACCAGGACGTAGTCCCAGGCCCCTCCGAAGGCGGTGAAGACGCCGGCAGGCGCGGCCCCTCCCGCGGCGCCGATCTGCGTCTCCCAGATCTTCGCGCCCGTGGAGGCGTCGACGGCCTGGACCCAGCCGTCCTGCGTCCCGTAGAACACGCGGGGCCCGACGGCGAGCGGGACGATCGGGGAGCGCTCCTGCGCCGGCCAGCCGAGCACGACGGGCTTCCACGGGAGCGGCCAGGCCCCTCCGCCGGGGCCCCGGGTCGCCGCGTGCACGACCCGGTCGTTGGACGCCAGGAGAACGCCGCTCGCCCCCACGGTGGGAGGCGCGAGCGCCGTGGCTCCCGTGAAGTAGCGCCACTTCACGCGTCCCGTCGCGTCGAACGGCCGGCCGGTCGCGTTCGCCGCGGCGGAGTAGACGGACGGCGGGTAACGCAGGAACACGGAGTAGCAGTAGACGTCGCCGAGGGCGAGCCCCGCGTGGGTGAACGACTGGACGAGCCCCGGGCCGGCGTAGGGCGGGCCCGGGATCCCCGACCCGTCCCCCGCGTTCGCCGGGTGGGTGCAGCTCGCCGGCAGCGTCGCCGACGTGTAGCGGATCTCGACCGCGTCCGCGGTCGCCGCCGGGTTCACCCACTGCAGGCGGTTGCGTCCGCTCGTCGCGTTGCCGTCGGAGACGACGGTGAGCGAGATCACGCCCGGCTGCGGGGGCCCGGAGTCGTCGTCGAGGATGATGCCCGTGCCCGTGCCCTTGAGGATCGTCCCTCCCGACGCCCCCGAGAGGTTGACGAGGAACGTCTCGTCCGGCTCGGGCGACGCGTCCTTGACCACCGGCACCGTCACGACGGCCGACACCTGGCCCGGCGCGAACGTGACCCCGCTTCCGGTCAGCGTCACGTAGTCCGTGCCCGGTGTCGCCGGCTGGGCCCCGCCCGCCGCCGTGGAGGCGGACACGGTCACCGTGAAGGCGCTCGGGTTCGACAGGGTGAGGAGGAAGTCCGCCGGCGCGGTGCCGGTGGGGTTGCCCTCCACGATCTGCCGGTCGCCGATCGAGATCTGGGGCTCGGGATCGTCGTCGAGGATGGTTCCGATGGCCAGAGGGTCGGGCAGGGTCGCGTTCGTCGCGCCCGTCAGCTCGACCTTCAGGGTCTCGATCGGCTCCCGCTTGATGTCACCCTTCACCGCGACCGTGAGGGTCTGCGCGGTGTCGCCGGGGGCGAACGTCACGATCCCGCTCGCCACCGGGACGTAGTCGTCGTCGGCGACCGTGGCCGTCTGGTCCGCGGTTCGCCACGCGACGGTGACGGTCTGGGATGTGGGCACCGAGAGCGTCACGTCGAACACGAGGCCGGTCGTGCCGGCGTGTCCCTCCGCAACGCTCGGGTCCGTGATGGCCACGGCAGGGGTCGGATCGAGCTGGCCCCACCAGGTCCCCCAGCGGTCGAAGCCCCCCGATCGGGTCTCCGCGTACTCCTGCATCGTCCACAGCGTCGTGTCGTCCGTCGGGTCGACCACGGTCGCGCTGTAGTCGCCCCAGCGGTTGCGGCCGCTCGAGACCTTGGAGTAGCAGTCCTCGCCCGGCTTGAGCACGCTCGGGACCTGCATCGAGCCCGGGGGGTCGGTGGCGAGCCGGAACGCGTAGCGCGCCGAGGCGAAGTCGGCGTCGGAGAACGTGGAGAAGCCGACGAGCACGTCGTCGTTCTTGTTCACGGCGAGGCTCGGGAACGCGTGAAAGATGGAGGGCGAGCCGGAGTCGATCACGCCGCGCTGGAGAACGGTCGAGTCCGTCTGGACCTGCCACCACTGGACCGCCGACCGGGTCGGGGAGGGGCCGGCGGGGTAGAACACCGTGTGGGCGGCCCACAGCGTGCCGTTTCGCCAGACGACGTTCTGGATGCGCGAGTCGTTCGTCTGGATCCTGAGCCCGCCGCAGATCGAGGGCTGGGGCGCGAAGTCGAGCCCCGACGGCTGGCCGTCGGCCCAGCCGGGCCCGCTCGGGAAGCCGAGGGGCGTGATCGTCGGAGCGGCGACGCCGGAGAGGCGGTACAGGCGCAGCAGGCCGGCTCCCGAGTTCCAGCGCTGGAGGAGGTAGAGGTCCTCCTGAGTGAAGTCGTAGGTCGCCGCGGGCACCTGGGTGCCGCCGCAGCCCGAGGTGCAGGCGGGCGCGTCGAGAGAGATCACCGTCGGGGCGAAGACCCCCGTGTAGAGGTCCGCCTTCTTGAAGACGTAGACCTCCGAGCGGACGAAGTTGAAGCCTGGCGAGCGCTCGAACAGGTTGACCTGGACGACGACCCAGTTCTTGTTGAAGCCGACGCTCGGGTAGTCGGCCCAGACGGCGTTCGCCGGGTCGGCGTCGAACAGAGCTCCCGGCCCCCGCACGGGCTCGGCTCCGGCCGACGCCGCGATCAGCAGGCCCGAAGCGGCCGCGTCCGCGCCCTGCACGGCCACCCAGATCCAGCGCCCGCCGTAGGCGGGATCGGGGTCGTAGAGGACGCGCGGATCGAAGGCGGGCGCGGTGGCGATGCCGGTCCAGAAGTCGTCGAGACGCACCGGCCCCGACGTGATCGCCCCGGCGCGGTTCTGGACCAGGACCTCGGTGTTGAGGGTCGTCATGACCTTCGTCGGCCCCACGGCGCCGTGCGTGTCGGGCGGGATCGCCTGGTTGTTGTCGCCGAGACCGGGGAAGCTGAGGGCGAGGGCCGGGGCGAGAGGGGTCTCGACCTCGACCGGAGGGGGAGCCTCGTCCGGCGCGAACGGACGCGTCCATCCCTCCGGCATCGGCATCTCGGGGAGGCGCCGATGGGGCCGGCGGGCCTTGCGGGGCGCCTCGGTCGACGGGGACCTCCGGCGCGCCCGTGCCTCGGCCGCCGGCACGTCCACGACGCCGGTCCGCACGGGAGCCACGACGCGCCCCCGGATCGGGCGCTCCGAAGCGCCCCATTTCGCGCCCATCGACGGCACGGACAGGCCGAAGCCGAGGGCGAGAGCCATCACTGGCCGCAACAGGCCCTGCCTCATGTCAGCCCTCCCGCCTCTCCCTCGGCAGCACGACAAGTATAGCCCGGGCAGAGGTTTTCATCTCCGAGAGTGAAGTGAAACCTGAGGTCTGGGAGAGGGCCAGCCGACCGATATGCAGACACACCCGCCACGCGAGCCACCTCCCGGATGTCCGAGAGGCAAGGGGCGTGCCGCAGGAGACCTGCATGGCGAAGGGGACGCCGGGAGGCCGTGTCACGGCAATGAGCCGGGTCACAGGGAAGAGGGCCGGTCGCCGTGGGTTAGACTGACACGATGAGCGAGAAGGCTGCGGCCGCCGGCGTGAAGCCCTTCCTGGAGCGCCTCGCCGAGGGAACGGTCGTCTTCGACGGGGCGATGGGCACGATGCTCTACGCCCGCGGCGTCTTCCTGAACCGCTGCTTCGACGAGCTCAACCTCTCGAACCCGGGCCTCGTGCGCCAGATCCACGAGGAGTACGTGGAGGCGGGGGCGGACGTCGTCGAGACGAACACCTTCGGGGCCCATCGCTTCAAGCTCGGGCCGCACGGCCTCGAGGCCCAGGTGCGGAAGATCAACCGCGAGGGCGCGAGGCTCGCGCGCGAGGCGGCGAAGGGACGGGCCCTCGTGGCGGGGGCGATCGGGCCGATCGGCAAGCCGCTCGCCCCGATCGGCCACGTGGCGGCCGAGGAGGCGCGCGCGGCGTACGCGGAGCAGGCCGAGGGGCTGCTCGAGGGCGGCGTCGACCTCTTCCTGATCGAGACGATGCCCTCGCTCGACCAGGCGAAGGCCGCGCTCGCCGCCGTGCGCTCCGTGGCCCCCGGGCGGCCCGTCGGGGTGAGCCTCACGTTCAACGAGGAGGGCAGCACCCTCCACGGGGACACGCCGGAGGAGGCGGTCCGCGAGCTCGAGGCGCTCGGGGTGCCGATGGTCGGCGCGAACTGCAGCCAGGGGCCGCAGGCGATGCTGGACACCGTGCAGCGGATGGCCGCCGTCGCGCGGACGGCGAAGCTGTCCGCGATGCCGAACGCCGGCTCCGCCGCCCTCGTCGAGGGCCGCTACGTATACCTCTGCACGCCCGAGTACATGGCGACCTGGGCGCGGCGCTTCCTCGAGGCGGGGGCCACGGTCGTGGGGGGGTGCTGCGGCACGACCCCCGCGCACATCCGGGACCTCGTGCGCTCGGTGCGCATGTTCCAGCCGGCGCGGGCCGAGGTGCGGGTCTCGGTGCCCTCGCGGCCGAAGGAGGCCCCCCCGCCCGTCCCCCGCGAGCAGAAGTCGCCCCTCGGGAAGAAGCTGCGCCGCAAGTTCACGGTCTCGGTCGAGCTCGACCCGCCCCGGGGCGCGGACCCCGGCGCCCTCCTCGAGCGCGCGCTCTACTGCAAGGAGAACGAGGTCGACGCGATCAACGTCGCGGACGGTCCCCGCGCCTCGGCGCGCATGAGCGCGCAGGCGCTGTGCGTGCTCCTCCAGGAGAAGGTGGGGATCGACACGATCCTCCACTACACCTGCCGCGACCGCAACCTCCTCGGCATCCAGTCCGACCTCCTCGGCGCCCACGCCCTCGGCTTGCGCAACATCCTCGCCATCACCGGCGACCCGCCCAAGCTCGGCGACTACCCGGACGCGACCGCCGTCTACGACGTGGACTCGATCGGGCTCATCCGCATCATGGACCACCTCAACCACGGCTGCGACCTCGCGGGGAACCTGATCGGCCCCGCCCTCGGCATCCACGTCGGCTGCGGGGCGGACCCGAGCAAGCCCGACATGGAGAAGGAGGTGAGGCGGCTCGAGGAGAAGGTGAAGGCGGGGGCGGAGTACGTGATGACGCAGCCCGTCTACGACCCCCGGACCCTCGAGCGCTTCTTCTCGATGATCCGCCACCTCGACGTGCCGCTCCTCGTGGGCATCCTGCCCCTGTACTCGCACCGCAACGCCGAGTTCCTGCACAACGAGGTGCCGGGGATGAGCATCCCCGACGACATCCGCGAGCGGATGCGCAAGGCCGGCTCGGGGGAGAAGGCCCAGGCGGAGGGCGTCGCCATCGCCCAGGAGGCCACCCTCGCCGCCCGCGAGATGGCCCACGGCGTCTACGTCATGCCGCCGTTCAACAAGGTGGAGCTCGCGGTGCGGGTGGTCGAGGCCCTGCGCTAGACTGGGTTCAAGCCCCCCCGTGAAGAAGCCCGCCCTCCTCGCCCTCGCCGCCGCCGTCTCGGTCGCTCCCGCCGCGGCCCGGGACACGCCCGTCTTCCAGGCCGGCCTCGACGTCGTCCACGTGACCGTCACCGTGCGCGACGCAAGAGGAGGCCTCGTCTCCGACCTGCGGGCGGAGGACTTCGTCGTCCGCGAGGACGGCCGGCCCCAGGACCTGCAGCTGTTCGCCCCGGCGGCGACGCCCGAGGAGCGCCGGGAGCTCGCCCTCAACCTGGGGATGCTCTTCGACACCTCCGAGAGCATGCGCCGGGACCTCAAGCTGAGCCAGGAGTCGGCCATCCGCTTCCTCGAGGCGATCCCCCGCGCGCGGGACCTGCTGCTCATCTTCTTCGACCGCGACATCCGGATCTCCCGCTACGGCTCGGAGAACCAGCAGGGGATCTTCGGCCGCATCCTGGAGACGAAGGGGGAGGGCTACACCGCCCTCTACGACGCCATCGCGGTCTACGTCTCCCGGGTCGCCGAGACCCCGGGTCGCAAGGTGCTCGTGCTGTTCACGGACGGCGACGACACCACCAGCCGCATCCCCCCCGACGACGTCCAGAGGCTCGTCCGCTCGACCGAGGTCACGATCTACCCGGTGCAGTTCCCCGGGGAGTTCCGCAAGGGCAGCTCGGAGGCCCTGCGCGCCCGCTCGTTCCTCCACTCGCTGGCCGAGCTCAGCGGGGGCCGGGTCTTCCAGCCCGGCGCCTCGCGCGAGCTGGCCGCGATCTACCAGTCGATCCTCGAGGAGCTGGGGACCCAGTACGTCCTCGGCTACGTCTCGGACAACCCGAAGCGCGACGGGAAGTACCGGCGCATCGCGGTCGAGCTCGCCCGGCCCGGGCTCAAGGTCCGCCACCGCCCCGGCTACGACGCTCCCCGCGACGAGCCCCCGCCGAAGACGCCGCCCGCCGGGAAGAAGAGGTCGCGCTAGCGCGGCTGGGCCGCGCCGAGCAGCGAGGCCACCCGCCGCTCGAGCTCCCGCACGCGCCGCTGCAGCTCGGGCAGCCGCGCGAAGACCGCGCTCGCCTTGAGCCAGGAGCGGTTGTCGATGGCCGGGTAGCCGGAGACGACCGACCCCGGCTCGACCGAGCCGGGGATGCCGCTCTGCGCCGTCGCGACCACGCCGTCGCCGATCGCGAGGTGTCCCGCCACGCCGACCTGCCCGGCGAGCGTGACCCGGCTGCCGATCCGCGTGCTTCCGGCGATGCCGACCTGCCCGGCGAGCACCGTGTCCTCCCCGATCGTGACGGAGTGGCCCACCTGCACGAGGTTGTCGAGCTTGGACCCGCGGCCGATGCGCGTCTCGCCGAGCGCGGCGCGGTCGACCGCCGTGAGGGCGCCGATCTCCACGTCGTCCTCGATCACGACGATGCCGACCTGGGGGAACTTGTGGTAGCGGCCCTCGGCGTCGCGGGCGAAGCCGAACCCGTCGGCCCCGATCACCGCCCCGTTCTGGACCACGACGCGGCTCCCGAGGCGGCAGCGCTCGCGGACCTGGACCCCCGAGTGCAGGACGCAGTCCTCCCCGACCTCGACCCCCTCGTAGAGGACGACGTGGGGGTGGAGGACCGTCCGCGCCCCGACCCTCACCCCGGGGCCCACCACCGCCAGCGGCCCCACGTGCACCCCCGGCCCGAGCTCGGCCGAGGGGTCGACCCGGGCGGAGGGGTGGACGCCGGGAGCGGGCCGCGCCGGGGGACGCAGGAGGGCGACCGCGCGCGCGAAGGCGAGGTAGGGGTGGGTCGAGACGAGACGCGGGACCGGCGCGTCCTGGCCCGGGGCGAGGATGACCGCGGCGGCCCGGGTGGAGGCGAGGTGCCGCGCGTAGCGCGGGTTGGCCACGAACGTGACGTCGCCCGGGCCGGCCTCCTCGATCCCCGCGACGCCGGTCGCCTCCGCCTCGCCGTCGCCGAGCAGCTCGCAGTCGAGCCGCGCGGCCAGCTCGCGCAGCCTCACGCGCCCGCCTTCGTCCCCGGGGCGGGTCCCTTCTCGGGCGCGGCCGGCGCGGGGGCGGGCGCGGCCGGCGGCTTGGCCGCGGCCTCGCCCGCGCTCACCGAGCCGGACACGAAGGCGCCCTCGCGCACCACGAGCACCCGGGCGTCGATCGTGCCCAGGACCCGCGCCTTCTCGGCGAGCACCACGCTGCGGGCGCGCACGTCGCCCTTCAGCTCGCCCGCGATCTCGGCCTGCTCCGCGGCGACGGTCGCCTCCACCTTCGCCCCCTCGCCGAGCACGAGCCGGCCGGACAGGGCGATCTCTCCCCGGAAGCGGCCGTGGACGACGGCGTCCTTCCCCTCGAGCTTGCCCTCCACCTTCGCCTGCCCGTCGATGATCGTCGCCCGCTCGTCGGTCATCTCTCGACCTCGCTCCGCGCGATTCTAGCAGGAGCGGGCGACGGCCCCTTGTCGCGGCCCCCTCCGCGGAGTAGCGTTGGGGCTTTCGAGGAGGCCTCCTTGTCCTGGACCTACGCGGACGTCGCCAAGATGATCGACCACTCGCTCCTGCGGCCGGTGCTCACGACCGCGGAGCTCGAGGCGGGCTGCCGGCTCGCGCGGGAGTACGACGTGGCGAGCGTCTGCATCCTGCCGTACGCGCTGTCTCGCTGCGCCGAGCTGCTCGCCGGGAGCACGGTCGCGCCGAGCACGACCATCGGCTTCCCCCACGGCGGCCACGCGACCCCGACCAAGGTGTTCGAGGCCGAGCGCGCCCTCGACGACGGGGGCAAGGAGCTCGACATGGTCGTCAACATCTCGAAGGTCCTGAGCGGGGACTGGGGCTACGTGCGGGACGACGTTCGCGCCGTGCTCGAGCCCACCCACGCCCGCGGGGCGAAGCTCAAGGTCATCTTCGAGAACTGCTACCTCGAGGACGCGCACAAGGTCCGGCTCTGCGAGATCTGCGGGGAGCTCGGGGTCGACTGGGTCAAGACCTCGACCGGCTTCGGGTCGGGCGGAGCGACCGACGAGGACCTCGTCCTCATGCGCCGGCACTCGCCGCCCCACGTCCAGGTGAAGGCCGCGGGCGGCGTGCGCGACCTCGACCGGCTGCTCCGCGTGCGCGAGCTCGGCTGCACCCGCTCCGGCGCCACCGCCACGAAGGACATGCTCGACGAGGCGAGGCGCCGCCTCGGGGTCAGATCTTGAATCTGCTCATCGGGCGGCCGGAATGCGTCGATTCGAGATCTGACCCCTTCACGAGAGCCCCGGAAGGCCGGCCCTCCGCTATGATCGCCGGATGACCCCGCGCCCGGAGCCCGTACGGTGAGCCCCGTCCGCCCCGCGGAGCAGCCCCGCCTCGCGCCCGCGAGGGCCGACCGCCGCTTCGAGCTGGTGAGCGACTTCGAGCCGAAGGGCGACCAGCCGCGGGCGATCGCCGAGATCGTCGAGGGGCTGCGCAGGGGCGACAAGCACCAGGTCCTCCTCGGCGTGACCGGGTCGGGCAAGACGTTCACCGTGGCCTCGGTGGTCGCGCAGGTCAACCGGCCCACGCTCGTCCTCGCCCACAACAAGACGCTGGCCGCACAGCTCTACCAGGAGTTCAAGGCTTTCTTCCCGCGCAACGCGGTCGAGTACTTCGTCTCCTACTACGACTACTACCAGCCCGAGGCCTACGTCCCGCAGTCGGACACCTACATCG
>CAZLRF010000087.1:0-15426 GCA_964561785.1 uncultured Acidobacteriota bacterium
CATTCTCGCTCGTTTCGTCCCATGGGACCGGCGAAGCCGGTGGGCAACTCAGTCCAGAGCCTCCCTCTGCCCCCCCGGTGCCCCGAGGGTAGCACGGCCGGATTAAGATGACGGGCGGGAGGACCGTGGAGATGACCCTGCCCCGCCGCAGCCGCGCGATCACCGAGGGCGTCGAGCGCGCCCCGAACCGTTCCATGCTCCGGGCGGTCGGCTTCGGCGACGCGGACTTCCAGAAGCCCATCGTCGGCGTGGCGAGCGCCCACTCGAACCTCACCCCGTGCAACGTCGGGATCGGCGCCCTCGTCGACCGCGCGATGGCCGCCCTGCGCGAGGCGGGAACGATGCCGCAGGTCTTCGGCACGATCACCGTCTCCGACGGCATCTCGATGGGGACGGAGGGGATGAAGTACTCGCTCGTCTCCCGCGAGGTCATCGCCGACTCGATCGAGACCGTCTGCAACGCCCAGGCGATGGACGCCGTCCTCGCCATCGGCGGGTGCGACAAGAACATGCCGGGGGCGATGATCGCCTTTGCCCGCCTCGACGTCCCGGCGATCTTCGTCTACGGGGGGACGATCAAGCCCGGCTGCCACGGCGACCTCTGCGACCTCAACATCGTGAGCGTCTTCGAGGCGCTCGGGCAGTACGAGGCGGGGAAGCTGCCCCGCGCCGAGCTCGACGCGATCGAGAGGAAGGCGATCCCCGGCGCCGGCGCCTGCGGCGGCATGTACACGGCGAACACGATGTCGTCCGCCTTCGAGGCGATGGGAATCAGCCTGCGCGGCTCGTCCACGATGGCCGCGGAGGACGCCGAGAAGGCGGAGAGCGCCGCGGAGTCGGCGCGCGTCCTGGCCGAGGCGGTCCACGCCGGGCTCACGGCGCGGCGAATCCTCACCCGCGAGGCCTTCGAGAACGCGATCGCCGTCGTGATGGCGATCGGGGGCTCCACGAACGCCGTCCTCCACCTGATGGCGATCGCCCACGCGGCGGAGGTCCCGCTCTCCCTCGACGACTTCGAGGCGATCCGGGCGAAGGTGCCGGTCCTGTGCGACCTCAAGCCCTCCGGTCGCTTCGTGACGACCGAGTTCCACCGCGCGGGCGGCGTACCGCAGGTGATGCGGATGCTCCTCGACCGGGGCCTCCTCCACGGTGGCGCGCTCACCATCACCGGGAAGACGGTGGCCGAGACGGTGGCCGACGTGCCGAGCGAGCCTCCCGCCGACCAGGAGGTCATCCGGCCGTGGTCGCGCCCGCTCTACGCCCAGGGCCACCTCGCCATCCTCCGCGGCAACCTCGCGACCGAGGGCGCGGTCGCCAAGATCACGGGCGTGAAGCACCCCGTGATCACCGGGCCCGCCCGCGTCTTCGACAGCGAGGAGGCCTGCATCGAGGCCATCTTCAGGCGGCAGATCCGACCCGGGGACGTCGTGATCATCCGCTACGAGGGCCCGAAGGGCGGCCCGGGGATGCGCGAGATGCTCTCGCCGACCTCGGCCCTCATCGGGGCCGGCCTCGGCGACTCGGTCGGCCTCGTCACCGACGGCCGCTTCTCCGGCGGGACGCACGGCCTCGTGGTGGGCCACGTGGCCCCGGAGGCGGCGGTCGGAGGCGTGATCGCGCTCGTCCGGGAGGGCGACCGGGTGACGATCGACGCCGCGAAGCGCCTGCTGCAGCTCGAGGTGGACGATGCGGAGCTCGCCCGCCGCCGGGCGGCGTGGACCCCGCCCGCCCCGCGCCACGCGCGGGGCGTGCTCGCGAAGTACCGGCGGCTCGTCGGCACCGCCGCGCGGGGCGCGGTGACGGACGCGGCCCTGGAGTAGGGCGACAACTTTGTCAGTCCTCAGCCAATGACCGACACATCTGTCGGGTCATCGGGCCGATCGACCGGACTCATTGACTCCGGCAAGACATGGCGCCCTTCGATGGGATTGCGCAAGGCCGGGGGGCGGCCGTCCCGGGGCCGACCGAAGGCGACACGAACGGCGCTTCGACGACGGTCTCCGACAGGATTGTCGTGAAGGCTGCCTCTGAGCGCCGCTGCCCATCGTGGCGTAACACGAGCGGCGACAGCATCTTACGGGCGTTACGGGTCCCTCGACCGCCCGGCACGCGTCGTGGACTCTCCGGTCCCCGACGCCATGAAGATCGAGCGGGAGACGATCGAGGCCCACGCGAGACGCCGCCTGCAGGCCGAGGGGGCGGCGACGGGGCCGCTCACCCACTTCAAGCGCTTCCTGAAGCTCGAGACCGATCGCCTCCGCATGAGGCACCGCTTCGGCCTCGGCGGGCTCGAGATCGCCACCGCACGCAGCCATCAGGTGGACCAGGTCGTCGCTCACGCCTGCCGCCTGGCGCTGACCGAGGCCGAGCCCGACGCGCAGGTCGCCCTTGCCGGCTGCGCCGCGGTGGCCCTCGGGGGCTACGGCCGGGGCGAGCTCGCGCCGTTCTCCGACGTCGACCTGTTGTTCCTGCACCAGGGCCGCGCTCAGGGCGCCGTCCGCGCGTTCGTCGAGCGCGTTCTGCAGCTCCTGTGGGACACCGGGCTCACCGTCGGCCACAGCTTCCGGACGGTGGCCGAGTGCCTCGACGAGGCCCGCGGCGACCTGCACTCGCGCACCGCGCTCGGCGAGGCGCGGCTCGTGGCCGGCGACGCGGCGGTGTTCACCGCGCTCGACCGCTCGCTCGACCGGACGATCCGGCGCGACCGTCGCAGCGGCGATGCGTTCGTGGAGTCGCTGCGGCGGGACGCGGCCGAGCGCCACTCCCGCTTCGGCGGGGCGGTCTGCGTGCAGGAGCCGAACGTGAAGGAGGGAGTCGGCGGCCTGCGCGACCTCCACGCGGTCCTGTGGGCGGCCCAGGCCGTCCACGGGGCCCGGGGCCTGGCCGAGGCCCACGCCGCGGGCGTCCTGTCGGGTCGCGAGCACGCGGCGGCGCGCCGGGCGTACGACTTCCTTCTCCGCGCACGGACCGAGGCCCACTTCGCCACCGGCCGAAGGACCGACGTGCTCACCCTCGACCTGCAGCCGGCGGTCGCGAGGAGCCTCGGCTACGGGGACTCGGGCGGCCTCCTCGCCTCCGAGCTCTTCATGCGCGACTACTACCGCCGCGCGTCCGAGCTGCACGGGGTCTTCCGCAACGTGCTGAGGCGGCCTGCGCCGGAGACCCCCCGGCGCCTCTTCTCGGCCCTCTCGCGCCGCCGGCCGGCCCGCGACTTCGAGGTCCGCGAGGGCCGCCTGCACGCCAAGTCGGAGGCGCTCCTCGCCACGGGGGAGGGGCTGCTCTCGGCCTTCGCCGCGGCCCAGGCCGAGGGCGTGCCGTTCGGCGACGGCCTCGCCCTCGCGATCCGCGAGCGACTTCCCCTCGTCGGCCGGCGGCTGCGCGAGTCGGAGGCGGCCGCCGCCACCTTCGTCGACGTCCTGCGCTGGCGGGGCCGTGTCGGCCTCGCCCTGCGCGCGATGCACGAGACGGGGTTCCTCGGACGCTACCTCCCCGAGTTCGCGCGGGTGAGCTTCCTCGTCCAGCACGACTACTTCCACCGGTACACCGTCGACGAGCACACCCTGCGCGCGATCGAGGCGATCGACGAGGTGGCCACGGGGACCGACCCCGCCGTTCGCCCCTTCGGCCGCGTCCTCGACGAGATCGAGGACGCGGCGCCCCTCTACCTGGGCATGCTCCTCCACGACGTGGGCAAGGGCCGCGGCGGCGGCCACGTCGAGCGGGGGGCGCGCCTCGCCCCGCGGGCCTGCGCCCGCCTGCGGCTCGACGAGCGCGCCGCGGACGACGTCGTCTTCCTGGTCGCCGCCCATCTCGAGATGTCCCAGGTCTCGCAGCACCGGGACCTGTCCGAGCCCGCCCTCATCGAGTCCTTCGCGGAGCGGGTGGGCAGCGTCCACCGGCTCAACCTGCTCCACGTCCTCACGTACGCGGACCACCGCGCGGTGGCCCCCGGCATCTGGAACGAGTGGAAGGGGGCGCTCCTGTGGGAGCTGTACCACCGGACCCGGCAGCACCTCGCCGGCCACCCGGGGGAGGACGACCCCGCCGAGGCGGCGCGTGCGCGGGCGATCGAGGACCTGCGGCGGGAGTTCCCCGGGGCCGACCTCGAGGGGCACTTCGCCCTGCTCCCCGAGCGGTACCTGCGCGCGACCGACGCCCGGCACCTCGCGCGCCACTTCCGGCTCGTCTCGTCCCGGGGCGGGGCGCCCGCCGCCTTCGAGTGGCGCGACGTCGAGGCGAGCGGCTGGACCGAGCTCGCGCTCGTCACCGACGACCGGCCGGGGCTGCTCGCGGCCGTCGCCGGGACCCTGACCGCCCACGGGATCGACATCCTCTCCGTCGACCTCTTCAACCGCCGCGACGGCACCGTGATCGACACGTTCCGCCTCTCCGAGGTGTCCGCCCACCGCCCCGTGAGGCCGGAGCGGCGCCCCCTCGTCGAACAAGACGTGGTGGCGGCGCTCGCGGGGAGGTTCGACGTGGCCGCAGCGGTGGCGGAGAGGCTGCGCCGGAACCCGCCGGCGAAGAAGCGGGCGCTCGGCCGCGCGGCGCGGGGGCCGTCGGTCCGCTTCGACCAGGAGGGCTCGGCCACCGCGACGGTGATCGAGGTGAAGGCGCCCGACCGACCCGGCCTCGCGTGGACGATCGCGGACACGCTGGCCCGGCTCGGGCTCGACATCCGCTTCGCGAAGATCGCCACGGCGAAGGCCCTGGCGCTCGACGTGTTCTACGTGACCGGCGCGGGCGGCGGAAAGCTCGCGCCGGGCGAGCTCGCCGGCGTCGAGGCGGCGCTCCTCGCCGCCCTCGGCGACCGGCCGACGACGAGACCCAAGGAGGACAGATGAAGAAGGTGGAAGCGGTCGTGCGCCCCCACCTCCTCGACGCCGTCAAGACGGCGCTGCAGGAGGCGGGGGTCGTGGGGATGACGGTGAGCGAGGTGAAGGGCTTCGGCCGGCAGAAGGGCCACACCGAGACCTACCGCGGGAGCGAGTACAAGGTCGACTTCCTGCCCAAGGTGAAGATCGAGGTGGCCCTGGCCGACGACCTCGTGGAGAAGGCGATCGAGGCGATCCTCGCCACCGCCAAGACCGGCAAGTTCGGCGACGGGAAGATCTTCGTCACCGATGTCGCGACCGCCGTCCGGATCCGCACCGGCGAGCGTGGAGAGGAGGCCCTGTGATGGACGCGGCAACGCTGAAGGTGGCGGCCGACACCCTGTGGGTCATGGTGGCGGCCTTCCTCGTCTTCTGGATGAACGCGGGGTTCGCTCTCCTCGAGGCCGGGCTGTGCCAGGCCAAGAACGCGGTCAACATCCTCGCCAAGAACTTCGTCGTGTTCGCCGTCTCGTCGCTCGCGTTCTGGGCGGTGGGGTTCGCCCTCATGTTCGGCGACGGCGGCGCGTTCAACGGGCTCCTCGGCACCCAGGGCTTCTTCCTCGCCGGGGCCGACAACTCCCCGGCGACGGGAGACGCCTACCAGGGGGTCTTCGCCTCGCTCAACTGGACGGGGGTGCCCCTCGAGGCGAAGTTCTTCTTCCAGCTCGTCTTCGCCGGCACGGCGGCCACGATCGTGAGCGGCGCCGTGGCGGAGCGGATCAAGTTCCTGAGCTTCATCGTGTTCTCGTTCGTCCTTGTGGCCTTCGTGTACCCGGTCGCCGGCCACTGGGTCTGGGGAGGCGGCTTCCTCGCCGTCGCGGCCGAGGGGCAGAAGGAGTTCTTCCGTGACTTCGCCGGCTCGACCGTCGTCCACAGCATCGGAGGCTGGGCCGCGCTCGTCGGGGTCCTCGTCCTCGGTCCGCGCGCGGGCAAGTTCTCGAAGGACGGCAAGGTCGTTCCCATCCCCGGCCACAACATGGGCTTCGCCACGCTCGGGACCCTCATCCTGTGGCTCGGCTGGTTCGGCTTCAACCCGGGCAGCACCATGGCCGCCGACGTGGCCGGGATCGCCTCCGTCGCGCTCAACACCAACATGGCGGCGGCCGCCGGGTGCCTCGCCGCCACCGCCACCGCTTGGATCGCGATCGGCAAGCCCGACCTCAGCATGATGCTGAACGGCACGCTGGCCGGGCTCGTCGCGGTGACCGCACCGTGCTACTGGATCGGCGTCGGGAGCTCCATCGTCATCGGGCTCGTCGCCGGCGTCCTCGTCGTCTACGCGGTGCTCTTCTTCGATCGGGCGAAGGTGGACGACCCCGTCGGGGCCCTGAGCGTCCACCTCGTCAACGGCGTCTGGGGCACGCTCAGCGTGGGCCTGTTCGCCAGCCGCAACGACGTGACCGGGCTCTTCTTCGGCGGGGGCATGAGCCAGCTCCTGGTGCAGCTCAAGGGGGTCGTGGCCGTCGCCGCGTTCACCCTGGCCACGACCGCGCTCGTGTGGCTCGCCCTGAAGCTGACCCTCGGCATCCGCGTCTCCCCCGAGGAGGAGCTCGAGGGGCTGGACAAGGGAGAGCACGGGATGGAGGCCTACCCGGGCTTCACCCAGGCCACCTCGACCATCCACCGCTGAGGCGAACGTTCCGGCGGCGCGCCGTTGCCGCGGCGCGCCGCTTCAGTTGTCCCGACACGAAACCAAGGAGTGAGCCCATTATGACACGCGCTCGTCGGACCGGATCCGTGCGCGCCTCGTGCCTGTGCACCGTCTTCCTCGCCGCGTCCGCGCCGTCGCTCTTCGCCCAGCAGCCGGCGCCCGCTCCGAGCCCCACGCCCGAGGCGACGCCCGCGCCCGCGGAGCCGAAGGTGGCCGTCGGGGGCTGGGTCGACGCGTACTACGGCTACGACGTCAACGGGACGGACCCCCTCCTGCGCTCGTTCGACGTGCAGCACGACGCGTTCTCGCTCGCCGCCGCCGAGGTGAACCTCGCCCGGGTGCCCGGCCCCGACAGCCGGGTGGGCTTCCGGGCCGACCTGTGGTTCGGGAAGTCCGCGGACATCACCGCCGCCTTCGAGCCGGAGGAGGACGGCCGGGAGATCTACAAGCACGTCCAGCAGGCGTACGTCAGCGTCCTGACCGGAAAGGTGCAGTGGGACGCCGGGAAGTTCGTCACGCCGATCGGGGCGGAGGTGATCGAGTCGCAGGACAACTGGAACTACACCCGCTCGATCCTCTTCGGCTACGCGATCCCGTTCTACCACCTCGGCGTGCGGGCGACCGTGCCGGTGACCGAGACGCTCAGCCTCGCCGGCTGCGTCGTCAACGGCTGGAACAACGCCGCGGAGCTCGACGGAGGGAAGACCTTCGCCCTCGGGGCGACTCTCAAGCCGACGGGGGCCCTGACGTGGGTCGCCAACTACATGGTCGGCAAGGAGGCCGAGGAGCTCGACACCCGCCACCTTCTCGACACGACGCTCACCCTGACCGCGACCGCGAAGCTCAGCCTCATGGGCAACTTCGACTGGGGCCAGGAGGGCGACCTGAACTGGTGGGGCGTCGCAGGGTACGCGAGGCTCCAGGCGACGCCGTCCTGGGCGGTGGCGGCCCGCTACGAGTACGTCGACGACACCGACGGGTTCATGACCATCGGCACCAAGGCGCAGTCGATCACGCTGACGAGCGACCACACGATCGCCGGCACGCTCAAGGCCCGCCTCGAGTACCGGACCGACTTCGCGGACGAGGACATCTTCGAGGACGACGCCGGCCAGGCGAAGGGCTCCCAGACGACGTTCACCGTCGGCGTCGTGTACTCGTTCGGGGGCGGGCTCTTCTAGCAGAAGGGCGGGGGCGGGGCGCCGGGGCATCCGCCGGCGTCCCGCCGGCTCGGCGGGGGGAGCCGCCTCCCGAGCGCAGCCAACGGCGGTCCTCGTCGAGGGCTCGCCGTGCCCGCGCCTGCTCGGTCGGGTCGAGGAAGGACGTGCCCTCGAAGCGCACCTCGAGAACCGGCAAGGACAGGATCCCGGCCCGCAGGCCAGGGCGGATCCACTCGCGGTCCCGGGGCTCCATCCGGGCGTACTTGGAGACGGCCGCGTCGTGGGGCTCGAGGAACCACGCGGCGAGGTCCGGACCGAGCTGCTGGCGGACGAGGCGCGCCTCCCAGCCCGCGGGCAGGGTGGCGACGCGGGGCGTGATCGGGTCGAGGAAGAAGCCGTGCTCGGCCTCGAACGGGCTGCCCTGGCCGAGGGCGGGGGCGAGGTCGAGCGTGCGTGCGGGATCGTCCCGGCAGTAGGCGTCCACGTCGATCGAGGCCGCCATGCGGGCCGGGACCTCGCCTCCCTGGCCGAGCACGGCCAGGCTTCCCATGACCACGTAGTCGGCGTGCCCGCACAGCTCGCGCGCGCGGTCGAAGAGGAGGCGGAGGTCCTCTCGCCTCACCGCTCGGCCGGCTCCAGGGCGAACGTCCAGGGTGTGTTCTGGAACAGGGCGTCCCCCCACGGGCCCGGAGCCAGGAGCGCCTGCGCCGCCCGCCGGGGAGACCCGGACAGCATCGCCCGCCAGCGCGTCACGTAGTGCCGGCTGCACAGGCGCTCGCGGTCCCAGCGGTCGACCACCCCGCGCGCCCGGGCGAGGAGCGACTGGACCTCGTCGGCCGGAGCGGCCAGCAGGCGCCCGGCGAGCGCCGCGTGCCGCCGGCGCAGGTCGAGCCGCCGCGAGCGCTCGCGCTCGCGGGCGAGCAGCGTCTCGAGGGCCGCGACCGAGCCGGCAGGCACCGCGGCGAGCTCGAGGCCGAGCGCCCCGCACAGGGCGACGACCGTCCCCACGCGGACGTCGCGGGCCGTGCCCCCCTCGAACCGGGCCACGGTGACGCGGCTCGTCCCGCTGCGCCGGGCGAGGTCGATCTGCGTGAGGGCCCGTGCGCGCCGGGCGGCCCGGATCGGGGCACGGACGGCATCGTAGCTCATGAGAAATAGAGTATCAGAAAAGAGACAAGACTCGCACGGCCTCGACCGGGGCCCCCGGGCGGACGTTGACAGGGCCGCCGGCGAGGGACTAGCCTCGCCGGCCACGCGATGAGCGAGGGGGCCCGGGGATCGCTGCTGCACGACGTGCTCACGAGCCGCGTCTACGACGTGGCCCGCGAGACCCCGCTCGACGCCGCGCCGCGCCTGTCGCGCCGGCTCTCGGCCGAGGTCCTCCTGAAGCGGGAGGACCTGCAGCCGGTCTTCAGCTTCAAGCTGCGCGGGGCCTACAACCGGATCGCCCACATGGGCGAGGCGGAGCGCTCGCGCGGGGTCATCGCGGCGAGCGCGGGCAACCACGCCCAGGGCGTCGCGTTCTCCGCGCGCCACCTCGGCCTGCGCGCGGTGATCGTCATGCCGAAGACGACGCCGGAGATCAAGGTCGAGGCGGTACGGGCGATGGGGGCAGAGGTCGTGCTGGCGGGGGACAGCTACTCCGACGCGAAGGCCCGCTGCGACGAGCTCGTGGAGGAGACGGGCCTCGCCTTCGTCCACCCCTTCGACGACCCGCTGGTGATCGCCGGGCAGGGCACGGTCGGCGAGGAGATCCTGCGCCAGTGCCACGGGCGGCTCGACGCGGTCTTCGTGCCCGTGGGCGGGGGAGGGCTCCTGGCCGGGGTGGCCGGCTACCTGAAGGCGGTCATGCCCGAGGTCAGGGTGGTCGGCGTCGAGCCGTTCGAGGCGGACGCGATGTGGCGCTCGCTCGATGCGAAGGAGCGAGTACGCCTCGACCACGTCGGCATCTTCGCCGACGGCGTCGCGGTGCGCGAGGTGGGGGAGCACGCGTTCCGGATCGCGAGGGAGTGCGTCGACGGGGTCGTGCGGGTCACGAACGACGAGATCTGCGCCGCGATCAAGGACGTCTTCGACGAGACCCGCAGCGTGATGGAGCCGGCGGGGGCCCTCTCCGTGGCGGGGCTCAAGGCCTGGTCGGCGCGGGAGGGTCGCGGCGGGGAGCGGCTGGTGGCGATCCTCAGCGGCGCGAACATGAATTTCGACCGCCTGCGCTTCGTCGCCGAGCGGGCCGAGGTGGGCGAGGCCCGCGAGGCGCTCCTCGGGGTGACGATCCCGGAGCGGCCGGGGGCGTTCCGCGAGTTCTGCGCCGCGATCGGCCCGCGGGTGGTGACCGAGTTCAACTACCGCCTCTCCGGCCGGGAGGCCGCCCACATCTTCGTGGGCCTGCGGACCACCTCGCGCGAGGACGGCCTCGCCGTGGCCCGGGGCCTGCGCGAGCGCGGCTACGCGACGCTCGACCTCACCGACGACGAGATGGCGAAGCTGCACGTCCGCTACATGGTGGGCGGGCGCGCCGCCGCGCGCGACGAGCGGCTCTACCGCTTCGAGTTCCCGGAGCGGCCGGGGGCCCTCATGGAGTTCCTGGAGAAGCTGGGCGGCCGCTTCAACATCAGCCTGTTCCACTACCGTAACCACGGCTCCGACTTCGGGCGCGTGCTCGCCGCCTTCGAGGTGCCGGACTTCGAGCTCGGCGAGCTCCAGTCGTTCCTCGACCGGCTCGGCTACTCGTCCTACCCCGAGAGCGACAACCCGGCCTACGCGCTCTTCCTCGCCGGCTGACTCACGCCCCGCGCGCAGCGCGGGGCAATCCGGGCCCGTCGGGTCCCTCGGAGGGGCCGGGCGGAGCCGCCTCCCGCACCCAGCGCGCCGCTCGGCCCCTCCCCTCGCAGCGCAGGCGCCCCTCGGCCCGCAGCTGGACGAGGACGCGTCGCACGCGCGGGTCGGGGACATCGGGGAACCGGGCCCGGAGGAGGGAGCACGCGAAGCCGTCGGGCATCTCCCGCAGCGCGGCGAGGCGGATGCGCGTGTCGATCCCGCCGTCGGCCGGCGCGGAGTCGTCGCGGTCGCCCGGCTCCCGGAGGAGGTCGGGGACGGGCTCCCGAAGCGCGGCCTCCACGGCCGCGAAGAAGCGATGGGTCCAGACGTTGGCGAGCTTGCGGTTCCCCGCGAAGACGAGAGGGACGTTCGGGTGGAGGGCCGCCAGCTCCCCCAGGACGCGGAGCAGGTGCGAGGCCGGCCACCGACCGATCTTCGTGGGGTTGCCGAAGTCGGCGTACTGCGCCTCGACCACCATCGCGGCGTGGGGGTAGCTCCCGAGCTCGGCCAGCTGCTGGTGCAGCCCCTTGATCTCGTGCACGTTGCCGAGGAAGTTCTCGCGCGTCTTTCTCTCCACCACGGCCACGAGCCGCTCGTCCTCGACGAGGGCGTAGTCGCCGACGGGGAGCTTCCGTCGCGTGACGCGCGCGCCGGGAAACTTCCAGGGGTACAGCTCGGCCGAGTCGACGACCACGTCGAGCCCGCCGCGAGGCCGCAGCTCGACCTTTCCGCTCGTGCGGTGGGCGCGGACGCCCTGCTCCGTGCGGAAGAAGATCTGCTCGTAGGTGCCTGGCCGGTCCTTGAACGGCTTCTCGATCTTCAGGAACTCGCAGCGCTTCCGCTGCGCGCGGTCCAGGGTCACCGAGAGCTTCCGGCCGAGGCGCACGAGGTGGGCCACCCGCACTCGCTCGAACGGCTCGAGGTTCTCCGCCGGGTCGAGCTCCGTCTCCCGCAGGCAGAAGATCTGGCTCCCTGCGCCGGGCCAGTGGCTCTGCGCGCGCACGGCGAGGATCGTTCGCCCTTCCCGCTCGATCGTGATGCGGAACGGGAACCGCCGGTCCCGCGTGCGCTCGACGACCCAGGTGGCCATGGGCGAGGCGCAGTCTACAGCAGCATCACCTCGGCGACGTGGGCCGAGAAACCAAGAGATTCGCAAGGACTTCCCGGCCGCACCGGCGATCTTGGAGTCATGGACACTGCCCACGTCGCCGTACACCCCCTCCCCCGCCGGTCGCCGTTCCCGAGCCGGCGTCGCCGCGTCACGCCTCGGCCGGCACGCTGCTCTGGCGCGAGCTGCGCGAATACCAGCGCCGCCGCGAGACCTGGGAGTGCGAGCTCTACAGGCACCTCCAAACCCACCGCGACCTCGAGTCCCGTCACTGGCAGCTGGTGCTGCACGCGATCGAAGCCGCGGCCGCGGTCGAGGCGAGCGGGGCGCGCGCGGCGATCCTTCCCCCGGTCGGCGAGGGCCCGGCCTTCGACGAGCGTATGGCGCTGCTCGAGCGCACGCTCCTCGAGGCCGGTCTCGCCCGGACCGGCGGCTGCCGCCGCAGGGCGGCAACTCTCCTCGGCCTGCTGCCGAGCACCCTCTGCGAGAAGCTGAAGCGGCTCGGCATGGCGGCGACCACTTACTGACGGGCGCGCTCTCGCCCTCATGGGTCCCATCGGTAGAAATCATGCGATTTCCGGGGCCCCTCCCCTTGACAGGGCGCGCGGGGGAGGCGCACCATCGGCCTCACCTTTCGTCATGACGCCGCGAACCCCAGCCCGCGCCGACGCTCTCTCGAAGGTCGCCGTACGACTGTCGCTGCGGGTCCTGCTGCTGCTGGGCATCCTGCCCGGGGGGTTCACGGTCTAGGCCGACGGGTCATCGAGGCCAGACGCGAACCCCCGGGGGAAGCCCCGGGGGTTTTGCTTTATGGGCCTCGCGGAGGAGCGAGTGCAACGAACGGGCGCACAGATCGTCTGGGAATGCCTGGTGCGGGAAGGGGTGGACGTGGTGTTCGGCTACCCCGGCGGGGCGATCCTGCCCACCTACGACGCCATGCTGGACTATCCGGTCCGCCACGTCCTCGTCCGCCACGAGCAGGGCGCGGCCCACATGGCCGACGGCTACGCGCGGGCGAGCGGGAAGGTCGGGGTCGCGATCGCGACCTCGGGCCCGGGGGCGACGAACCTCACCACCGGCATCGCGACCGCGATGCTCGACTCATCGCCCACGGTCTTCATCACCGGCCAGGTCTCCTCGAAGGTGCTCGGCTCCGACGCCTTCCAGGAGATCGACGTCACCGGCATCACGCTGCCGATCACCAAGCACAACTCGCTCGTCACCGACGCCCGCCACGTCGCGCGCACGATCCGCGAGGCCTTCGTGATCGCGCGCTCCGGCCGGCCCGGGCCGGTGCTCGTCGACATCACCAAGGACGCTCAGCAGGGCAAGGCGGACTTCCACTACCCGGAGACGGTCCACCTGCCGGGCCTGCACGAGCCGGAGCCGCCCGACGCGGAGAGCCTCGCCCGCGCCGCCGAGCTCGTCGACCGTGCCGAGCGGCCGCTCATCCTCGCCGGGGCCGGCGTCATGCGCTCGGGCGCCTCCTCGGCGCTGCGCGAGTTCGCCGAGAAGACGGGCACGCCGGTCGCGCTGACGCTGCTCGGCATCGGTGGCTTCCCGCAGAGCCACCCCCTCTGCCTCGGCATGATGGGGATGCACGGCGAGGCCTTCGTCAACAGCGCGATCCAGCACGCCGATCTCCTGCTCGCCTTCGGCATGCGCTTCGACGACCGTGTCACCGGCAACATCAAGACCTACGCGCTGCACGCGAAGAAGATCCACGTGGAGATCGACCCCTCCGAGGTCGGCAAGAACGTGAAGGTCGACGTGGCGCTCGTCTCCGACCTGCGCGTCGCCCTCGAGGCGCTCACCCCGGTCGTGAAGGCGCGGCGACCCGAGGCGTGGATCGCCCAGATCGACGGCTGGCGCCAGGACACCCGCTCGCGCGACATCGTCCACAAGGAGGAGAACGGCCGCCTCCTCGCCCCCCACGTCGTCCACGACCTGTGGAAGACGACCGGCGGCGGCGCGGTCGTGGTGAGCGACGTGGGCCAGCACCAGATGTGGGAGGCGCAGTACTACAAGCACGACGCGCCGCGCACCCTGATCACCTCGGGCGGGCTCGGCACGATGGGCTTCGCGCTCCCCGCCGCGATCGGGGCGAAGCTCGCCCGCCCCGACGCCGAGGTCTGGGTGGTGGCGGGGGACGGCGGGTTCCAGATGACCCAGAGCGAGCTCGCGACGCTCCAGCAGGAGCAACTCGACGTCAAGATCGCGGTCGTGAACAACGGATTCCTCGGCATGGTCCGGCAGTGGCAGGAGTTCTTCCACGACAAGCGCTACGCGGCGACCCCCATGCTCTCGCCCGACTTCGTGAAGCTGGCCGCGGCCTACGAGATCCCGGCCTACCGGGTGAGCCGGCGCGAGGACGTGGTGCCCACCGTGCAGAAGGCGCGCGAGACGAAGGGCCCCGTCCTCGTGGAGTTCCAGGTCGAGAAGGAGGACGCGGTCTACCCGATGGTCCCGGCGGGGAGCGATCTCCACGCCATGATCCGCCGTCCGAACGGGGCGGAGACGGAGGTGAGGTCGTGAAGCACACACTCGTCGCGAAGGTCATGGACCAGCCCGGCGTCCTCAACCGGGTGGCGAGCCTCTTCCGTCGCCGCGCCTTCAACATCGACAGCCTCACCGTCGGCCACACCGAGACGCCCGAGTTCTCGCGGATGACGATCGTGGTCGACACCGCGAAGGTGCCGGCCCCGATCGTGGCCGCGAACCTGCGCAAGCTGATCCCGGTGGCGGAGGTCGTGGACGTGACCCACATGGCGACGGTCGACCGCGACCTCGCCCTGATCCGGGTGCGCTGCGCGCCCTCCGAGCGGGCGGAGCTCGCGAGCCTCGTCGAGATCTTCCGGGCCCGCATCGTGGACGTGGCCCGCGAGTCGGTGATCGTCGAGGTGACCGGGGACGAGGACAAGGTGGACGGCCTCGTGGACCTGCTGCGTCCACGGGGCATCGTGGAGATGATCCGGACCGGCAAGGTGGCCATGGTCCGGGGGAGCGCGGCCGAGGCGAAGCCGGCCGCTTCTGCCGCGTCGGCGGCCTAGGGGAGACGAGCGAACATGGCGAAGATCTACTACGACGCGGACGCGGACCTCGACCTCCTCTCGGGCCGCAAGGTGGCGGTGATCGGCTTCGGCAGCCAGGGCCACGCCCACGCGCTCAACCTGAAGGACAGCGGGGTCGACGTGGTGGTGGGCCTGCCCCCGACCAGCCGATCGCGGGCGAAGGCCGAGGCGGCCGGCCTCGCGGTGAAGGCGCCGAAGCAGGCCGCGGGCGAGGCGGACATCGTGATGATCCTGACCCCCGACACCAGCCAGCCCGCCCTCTACCGCGACGACATCGCCCCCGGCCTCACGCCCGGGAAGACGCTCATGTTCGCCCACGGCTTCAACATCCGCTTCGGGACGATCACGGCGCCCCCGGGTGTCGACGTCTCGATGGTCGCGCCCAAGGCCCCCGGCCACCGGGTGCGGGAGGTCTTCAGGGAGGGCCAGGGCACGCCGGGCCTCCTCGCCGTCCACCAGGATGCGAGCGGCGAGGCGAAGGCGACCGCCCTCGCCTACGCCAGGGGCATCGGCTGCACCCGCGCCGGGGTCATCGAGACCACCTTCGCCGAGGAGACCGAGACCGACCTGTTCGGCGAGCAGGCGGTGCTCTGCGGCGGGGCCTCGGCCCTCGTCAAGGCCGGGTTCGAGACGCTCGTCAAGAACGGCTACCAGCCGGAGATCGCCTACTTCGAGTGCCTGCACGAGCTGAAGCTCATCGTCGACCTCATGTACCGCGGCGGCCTCAACTACATGCGCTACTCGG
>CAZLRF010000088.1:0-14095 GCA_964561785.1 uncultured Acidobacteriota bacterium
AACGGGCTGATTCGACCGAAACGACCGACGTCAGGCGCGCTGTCGCTCGAAGATGGCTCGGACCGCCTGCAGCGTGTCGGCCTCGCTCGCCGGCTTCTCCGGCCGGTGCCGCTTGACGCGCGCGAACCGCAGCGCGAGGCCCGCCGGGTAACGCGGCGACTCCTGGACGTCAGAGAACGCGATCTCCGCGACGAGCTCGGGACGGACGTGGACGGTCCACTCGTCGCGAGCGGTCTCGAGCGCGAGGAGCCGCTGGGTCTGCCAGCGCAGCATCTCGTCGGTGAGCCCCTTGAAGGTCTTGCCCAGCATGACCGGCTGTCCGCTCTCGGCGTCGCGCGCGCCGAGGTGCAGGTTCGACAGCCAGCCCTTGCGCCGGCCGCTCCCCCACTCGGCGGCGAGGACCACGAGGTCGAGCGTGTGCGCGGCCTTCAGCTTCAGCCAGTGGAACCCCCGCTGGCCGGCCTCGTACGGGGCGGCGAGCGACTTCGCCATCAGGCCCTCGTGGCCCGCCTCGATCGCGCGGTCGAAGAAGCGCTCGGCCTCTCGCGCGTCCGCGGTCACGAGCCGAGGCAGGAGGAGCTCCGGCGCGACGAGGCGCGCGAGCCGCGCGGCTCGCTCGGCCCAGGGAGCGTCGACGAGCGGCTCCCCCTCGAGGTGGAGCAGGTCGAAGAAGAAGGGCGACAGGGGCAGCTGCCGGCGGGCCTCCTCCACGTCCTTGCTGCGCCCCAGCCGCCGCATCGTCTCCTGGAAGGGCCGCGGACGCCCGTCCGTGCGCAGGGCGAGCGCCTCGCCCTCGACGACGATCTCGCGGACCGGCAGCGCGCGCGCCCACTCGACGACCTCGGGCAGGCGGGCGGTGACGTCCTGGAGCTGCCGCGTGAAGACGCGGACCTCGTCGCCGAGGCGGTGGACCTGGAGCCGCGCGCCGTCGAGCTTGAACTCGAAGGCGGCCTCGCCGAGGCGGGAGAGCGCCTCCTCCGCGTCCCCGGCGGGGCTCGCGAGCATCGGCGCGACCGGCGAGAGCGGCCGCAGCGAGAAGCGAGAGAGGCCGGCCGCGCCCTCCTCGAGGGCGGCGCGGGCGAGCGCGCCGAGGTCGGGGGCGTACATGCCCGCGCGCCGGACGCCGGACGGCGCGAGCCCCGACGCCCGCGCGATCGCGTCGGTCACGACGCCGTCGAGCGCGCCCTGGCGGACCTCGCCGAGAAGAAGCTCGACGAGCAGCCGCCGGCCGGCCTCGTCGGTCGACTCGAGCAGCGCCCGCAGGTGTCGCAGGCGGCGCTCGGACGAGCCCGAGCCGGATTCCGCCGCGACCGCCGAGAGGCCCTCGTCGAGGCCGGCGAGGGTCAGGGGCGGCCCGATGGCCTCGCCCGAGGGCAACGCCGGCTGCAGGGTGCGCCAGCCGACGCCGATCCGGCCCTGGGGCAGCGTGCCGGTCAGGTAGAGGGCCGCCAGCTCGGTCTCCCGCCCGCGGGTCTCGGCCAGGAGGGACGCGATGAGGGCGACCTTCTCGCTCTTGCGCGCCGTGGCCCGGACGCGGGTCACGAGATCGACGAGCCGGCTCCACTCCACGGACCGAGCATACCGCCCGCGGCCGCTGCCATCGTCACGCGGCGGGAGGACGCGCGGCCCCGTCCCGCCGCTTCCCGTGGCCCTCGGCCATAATGGGCGCCTCCGGGAGGTCCCTCGATGAGCCTGCACCCTCTCGCCGGGAAGCCGGCGCCCCGCTCCGTCCTCGCGAACGTGCCGCGCCTCGTCTCGGCCTACTACACGCTGCGGCCCGACCCGTCCGACCCCGGCCAGCGGGTCGCCTTCGGCACGTCCGGCCACCGCGGCTCGTCGCTCCGGGGCAGCTTCAACGAGGCCCACATCCTCGCCACGAGCCAGGCCCTCGTCGAGCACCGCACGGCGCGCGGGATCACGGGACCGCTCTTCCTCGGCATGGACACGCACGCGCTGTCCGAGCCGGCGCTCGCGACCGCGCTCGAGGTGTTCGCGGCGCACGGGGTCGAGGTGAGGATCCAGGCCGGGCGGCGCTACACGCCGACGCCGGCGATCTCGCACGCGATCCTGACCTGGAATCGCGGCCGAAAGGCCGACCTCGCGGACGGGGTCGTGGTGACCCCGTCCCACAACCCGCCCGAGGACGGCGGCTTCAAGTACAACCCGACGGACGGCGGCCCGGCCGGCACGGACGTCACGAAGGCCGTCGAGGCCCGGGCCAACGCGATCCTCGAGGGCGGCCTGCGCGAGGTGAAGCGCGTGTCGCTCGAGGCCGCCCTGCGCGCCCCGACCACCCGCGAGCACGACTTCGTGGGGCCGTACGTGGCCGACCTCGCGAGCGTCGTCGACACGGACGCCATCGCCGGGGCGAAGCTGCGGATCGGGGTCGACCCCCTCGGCGGGGCGTCGGTGGACTACTGGGGAGAGATCGCCGAGCGTTACCGGATCGCGCTCGAGGTCGTGAACCCGGTGGTGGACCCGACCTTCTCGTTCATGACGCTCGACAAGGACGGCAAGATAAGGATGGACTGCTCGTCGCCCTTCGCGATGGCCGGCCTCATCGGCATGAAGGACCGCTTCGACGTGGCCTTCGGCAACGACGCCGACACCGATCGCCACGGGATCGTGACCCCCGCGGCCGGCCTGCTGAACCCCAACCACTACCTCTCGGTGGCGATCGCGTACCTCTTCGCGCACCGCCCGGGCTGGCGGAAGGACGCCGCGGTTGGCAAGACGCTCGTCTCCTCCTCGATGATCGACCGGGTCGCGAAGGACCTCGGGCGGCGGCTCGCCGAGGTCCCGGTCGGCTTCAAGTGGTTCGTCGAGGGCCTCGTCGACGGCTCGTTCGGCTTCGGCGGCGAGGAGAGCGCGGGCGCGTCGTTCCTCCGCCGCGACGGCACGGTGTGGACGACGGACAAGGACGGCATCCTCCTCGACCTGCTCGCGTGCGAGATCCGCGCGGTGACCGGGAAGGACCCCGGCGCGCTCTACGCCGAGCTCGAGGGCCGCTTCGGGTCGCCCGCCTACGAGCGGATCGACGCCCCGGCCACGCGGGAGCAGAAGGCGGCCCTCGGCCGGCTCTCGCCCGAGGCGGTGAGGGCGGACACGCTCGCCGGCGAGCGCATCACGGCCCGCCTGACGAAGGCCCCGGCCAACGACGCGCCGATCGGCGGGCTCAAGGTCGTGACCGAGAACGGCTGGTTCGCCGCGCGACCCTCGGGCACCGAGGACGTCTACAAGCTCTACGCCGAGAGCTTCAAGGGGAAGGACCACCTCCGGCGGATCCAGGACGAGGCCCGGGCGATCGTCGCGTCCGCGCTGTCGTCGTGAGCGTGCGGCGCGGACCCGTGCCCTGAGCGTGCGGCGCGACGACTCAACTCGGTTTGGACCGAGTTGAGTCGTCCTCGCTCAGCGCAGGCCGCGGATGCGCACCCCGCCCCGCAGGACGACCAGCGCGATCGTCGCCCCGATGACGAGGTCGGGAGCGGCCGACCCGGTCCAGGCGACCAGGCCGGCCGCGAGGATGACCCCGGCGTTGGCGAGGACGTCGTTGGCGGTGCAGATGTAGGTCGCCATCATGTGAACGCCCGCGTGGCGGTGACGGGCGACGAGCCAGAGGCTGGCGGCGTTCGCGGCCAGGGCGAGGACCGACGTGGCCACCATGAGCGGCGGCTCGGGCTCGCTTCCCGACGCCGCCCGGCGCGCCACCTCCGCGAGAGCGAGGACGGCCAGGCCGACCTGGAGGCTCCCGCACAGGCGCGCCGCGCGGCGACGCGCGAGGGGGCCCCGGCCGACCGCGTAGAGCGCCACCGCGTAGACGAGCGCGTCGGCCAGCATGTCGAGCGCGTCGGCGAGGAGCCCGGTGGACTCGGCCCGCCAGCCGGCGACGCTCTCGACGAGGAACATCGCGGCGTTGATCGCGAGGACGATCCACAGCGTGCGCGCCTCCGGGGCGTGCGCGATCGACGGCGCCGGCGAGCCCTCGCTCCCCGCCTCCACGCTCTGCTCGATGCGCGCGCCCAGCCCCAACGGGGCGAGGCAGGCGAGGACCGCCGCGTCCCCCGCCGTGTGCCACACGACGAGGGAGCGGCGGGGCAGGTCGAAGGCGAGGCGCTCGACACCCTCGACACCCTCGAGCGCGGCGCGGACGAGGGTCTCCTCGGCCGGGCAGTCCATGCGCGGCACGACGAGAGACGTGCGGCGCACGGGACCGCGGCCGCTCACGCCGTGCGCGCGGCGAGCACCTTGAGGACGCGGTCGCGCAGGAGCGCCGCCCGGGCGGCGAGGGCTTCCGCTTCCTCGGCGGTCTCGCGGCGGAACGCCTCGTCCTCGATCCCGGGCAGGTTGGTGGCCACGTTGCGGAAGGCGCCCCAGATCCCCGCCTCGAGCGCCTTCGCCCCGACCTCGAGGTCCGAACGCGAGGCGAGGTTCCCGTGCGCGGCCATCTCTCCCATCGCCTCCCAGCAGGCGTCGGCCGTGCGCATGACCTCGAGGGGCACGCGGACCGCCGCCTTCAGCCCCTCCTGCATCGCCGCGTGCCGCGCGGAGCGCTGCTCGTCGGTGTCCTTCGGCATCCCCACCGCGGCGAGGTACGCGTCGAAGGCCCGCGTGTCGCGGTCGACCATCGGCACGAGCGCCCTCATCCCCGCGTCGAGGGGCGGGATGAGCCGACGCATCACCGCGTCCTTGTCCTCGAACTTCCGCTTCCCGTAGGTCATCCAGCCGACCATGGCCCCGAGGGCCGCGCCCATCGAGGCGATGAGGGCGGCGGCGGAGCCGCCCCCGGGCGCGGGCGTGCGCGAGCCGAGCAGCTCCACGAAGGCGCGCACGCTGCGCGAGGCGAGCGGCTCGTCGTCCTCCCTCGGGATCATGTACTCGACGATCCGCTTCTCGGGCACGAACGGCTGCACGGAGGACAGGCCCAGCCGCTCGACGACGAGGCGGATCTTCTGCCGCTCGTCGAGGATGAAGAGGTTCTCCTTCCGGATGTAGTGCTCGGCGGCGAGGAGCATCGCCTCGAGCGGGATGAGGCCGACGAGCTCCGACCCGGCCACCGCGAGGTTGAGCTCGCGCGCCCGCTCGACGCACGCCTCGAACGCCGCGTGGGGCGGGGTCGTCCGGTAGTCCTCGAGGTTGATCGAGACCTGGGCGAGGCCGTACTCCTCCACCCACCACCCGATCGCGCGGACCGCCTTGAGGCGCCCCGGCTCGCCGGGGCCGCGCCCCTGCTCGCGCACGTCGAGGGCGATGCGGTGGGCCTGCTCCTTCGTCCCGAGGACGTTCACGTTGTAGGCGATCAGGAAGTCGCGGGCGCCGGCGCAGGTCGCTCCCCACTCGGGGACGAACGCGGCCGGCCCGTAGTCCGGCCGCCACTCGGGGGCCTCGATCCGCGCCGCGAGGCCCTCGTACTCCCCGGCGCGGATCTGCTGGAGCGTCCGCCGGTGGTCGGCCCGCGCGGCGTGGCCGTAGAGGTAGACGGGCACGCCCAGCTCCGCGGCCGCCCGACGGCCGAACTCGTTCGCGAGAAAGACGCAGTCCTCCATCGTGACGCCGGAGACGGGCACGAAGGGGCAGACGTCCATCGCCCCGACCCGCGGGTGCTCGCCCTGCTGGACGCGCATGTCGATCCGGGAGCGGGCCACCCGGGCGCCGGCGAGCGCGCCTTCGACCACGGCCTCGGGCACGCCGACGAAGGTGTAGACGGTGCGGTTCGTGGAGGCCCCGGGGTCCACGTCGAGGAGCGTGCAGCCCGGCGTCGCCCGGATCGCCTCGGCGATCGCGTCGACCACGGCCCGGTCCCGGCCCTCGGAGAAGTTCGGCACGCACTCGACGAGCTTTCGCATGGGGTCTCCCGTTGCTGCGTTGCTGGGGTCAGCTCTCGAATCTTGAATCCGCTCCCGGCTCGATTCAAGATCTGACCGCTCAGGCGGAGGCCCCCATGATCGCACCCCTCGTGCTCGTTGCCGCCCTCTCGGCCCCGGCGCCTGCTGCCCGGCCCTTCCCCCTGCGGGACGTGCGCCTGCTCGAGGGGCCCTTCCTCGAGGCCCAGCGCCGCGGCGTGAGGTACCTGCTCGAGCTCGACCCGCAACGCCTTCTCCACACGTTCCGCCTGAACGCCGGCCTGCCGAGCGCGGCCCGGCCCTACGGCGGCTGGGAAGCCCCCTCCGTCGAGCTGCGGGGGCACAGCCTCGGCCACTACCTCACGGCCTGCGCCCTGATGTACGAGGCGACGGGCGACGAGCGGCTCGGGGCGCGGGCCGCCGCCCTCGTGGCCGAGCTGCGCAAGGTGCAGCAGGCGCTCGCCGCGCGGGGGAGCACGCCCGGCTATCTCTCGGCCTTCCCCGAGGAGCTCGTCGACCGCGTCGAGGCGGGGCGGCCCGTCTGGGCGCCGTACTACACGCTGCACAAGCTCCTGGCCGGCCTCCTCGACGTGCACGCGGCGACGGGAGACGCGGCCGCCCTCGAGGGGGCGAAGGACATGGCGGCCTGGGTCGGCCGGCGCGCGGCGCGCCTCTCCCCCGTCCAGTGGCAGGCGATGCTCGAGACCGAGTTCGGCGGCATGCAGGAGGCGCTCACCGCGCTCCACCGGACGACCGGCGACCCCGAGCACCTGCGCCTCGCGCGCCTGTTCGACCACCGGGCGGTCTTCGACCCGCTCGCCCGGGGCGAGGACCCGCTCGACGGGCTCCACGCGAACACGCAGATCCCGAAGGCGATCGGCGCCGCCCTCGACTGCGAGACGACCGGCGAGCCCCGCTACTGCGCCGTCGCGGAGACGTTCTGGACGCGGGTCGCGCGGCACCGGTCCTACGCGATCGGCGGCCACAGCGAGGACGAGCACTTCTCCCCCGTCGCCCGGCTCTCCCGGCACCTGGGAGAGTCGACGGCGGAGACCTGCAACACCCACAACATGCTGAAGCTGACCCACCGGCTCTTCCTCCGCGACGGGGACCCCTCGCGGATGGACTTCTACGAGCGTGGGCTCTTCAACCACGTCCTCGCGTCGAACGACCCCGCCACGGGAGGAGTCACCTACCACGTGTCGATGAAGCCGGGCGCCTGGCGCACCTACTCCACGGCCGAGGAGTCCTTCTGGTGCTGCGTGGGGACCGGCATGGAGAACCCCGCCCGCTTCGGCGAGGCGATCTACGCCCGCGAGGAGGGCGCGCTCCTGGTCAACCTGTTCCTCGCCTCGGCGGCGACGTGGGCCGACAAGGGCCTCGTCCTGCGCCAGCAGACGCGATTCCCGACCGAGGACCGGGTGCGGCTGTCGCTCTCCCTGCGCTCGCCCGTCCGCCTGGCGTTGCGCGTGCGCCACCCCGGCTGGGCGGCGGGCGCGCTCGCGCTGCGGCTCAACGGCGAGCCCCTCGCGGACGCGAGCCGGCCGGGGACATGGGCCACCGTCGAGCGTGAGTGGCGCGACGGCGACGTCCTGGACGTGCGCCTGCCGATGCGACTCGCCTACGAGGCGACGGCCGACGACCCGTCGGTCGGCGCGTTCCTCTACGGCCCGGTCGTCCTCGCCGCCGACCTCGGCACGGCGGGGCCCGACGCGGGGCGCCGGTACGGGCCGCCCGCCCCCGAGTTCCACGGCGACGAGGGCGTCGCCGCGCCGGTCCTCGTCGCGGAGTCGCCCGCGGCGGCGCTCGACCGGGTCCGGCCGGCGGGAGAGCCCCTGGCCTTCCGCACCGAGGGGATCGGCCGGCCGGCCGACCTCGACCTGCGGCCGTTCTTCGCCCTCTCCGACCGCCGGTACTCCGTCTACGTGCCGGTGCGGACGGAAGCGGAGTGGGCGGGGCGCGCGGCGGCGGCGAAGGCCGCCGAGGCGGAGGGCCGCGCGCTCGACGCGCGCACGGTGGACCGCGTCGACGCCGGGGTGCCGGAGAGCGAGGCCACCCACGCCCTCGAGCAGACACGGTCCGACTCCGGGTGGCTCGAGGGCCGGAGGTTCCGCTCCGCGCGCGGCGCCGGCTCGTTCTCCTGGGCGCTCGCGACACCCGGGTCCGGCCCGGCGCTCGTGCGCGTCCTCTACTGGGGGGGCGAGTCGCGCCGCCTCCGCTTCGACGTGCTCGTGGAGGGCGAGGTGGTCGCGACCCAGTCCCTCTTCGACGACCGCCCCGGCCAGTTCCACCCCGTCGAGTACGAGGTGCCGCAGCGGCTGCTGCGCGGCCGGGAGCGCGTCCGCGTCGGCTTCCGACCGGCCGAGCGCTCGGCCACCGGCTCGATCTTCGAGGTGCGGCTCGTCCGGGGTGCTACCCCTGCTCCCGGATGAGCGTCTCGATCGCGGCGCGCGCCTCGGCGGAGAGGCCCAGGAACCGCACGCCCATCCCGAACTGGGGCATCGTGTGGACGACCTCGGCCGAGGCCCGCACCTCCTGCTGCCCCGCCATGAAGCGCAGGGCGAGGCGCGTGCCCGGGCGCAGGCCGCCCATGGAGTCGAGAAAGGCGCCGGTGACCGACAGGTCGCTCATGCGGGCCGCGACCGGCGTCGCCGTCTCGTCGATCGTATGGCACTCGACCTCGACCACGTTGTAGACGCGGGGGGCGGACCGCTTGTCTTCGCTCATCGGGAGGGGTGTAGCACAGGACGACGCGCTTCTCCAAGGACACAGGGCACGGCTCTCACCCGACGAGCCGCGCCTCGCGCACGCCGCGCAGGGAGCTCAGCAGCCACAGGCGCTGGCCCGGGCGCAGGTCGGCGAGCCGGACGACCGCCTCCCGGGCCCGGCCCTCCGCGACCGCCCGCGCGCGCTCGACCCCGGGGAGAACGCCGCACTCGAGGGGCGGGGTGAGCCGCTGCCCGCGCACCTCGACCACGACGTTCGCGACGCTCGACTCGGTCAGCTCGCCGCGCTCGTTCCACAGCAGGACGTCGTCGCAGTCCGGCCGCGACGCCGCCGCCTCGTCGTACACCTCGCGGCGGGTCGTCTTATGGTGGAGCCAGGGGCTGGCGGGGTCGACCGGCCGCGCCGCGAGGCCCACCCGCAGCGGCCTCCGCGGGGGCGGGGGCAGGGTGTCCGACTGCACCTCGACGTGACCGTCGGAGTGGAGGAGGAGGCGGGCCCGGAACGCCGCGCCGGGGGCCGCCGCCTCGCGCAGCGCGGCCTCGATCCTCCTCGCGTCGAGCGGGAAGCCGAAGTGGCGGGCGGACTGCGAGAGGCGGGCGAGGTGGCCCTCGAGGTGGCGGTAGCCCTCTCCCGGCAGGTAGGCCATCGTCTCGAGCAGGGCGAAGGCGGGCTCCTCGAGCACGCACGCCTTCAGCAGGCACTCCTCGTGCTCCCGGGCCGCCTCCGAGTCGGCCACGACGCCGCTGCCCGTCCCGAACACCGCCCGGGCGCGCTCGCGGTCGGCCACGACGGTTCGTATCGCGACACCGAACGAGGCGCGCCCGCCGGGGCCGGCCCACCCCACCGCGCCCGTGTAGACGCCACGGGGTGCGACCTCGGTCGCGGCGATGATCTGCATCGTGCGGCGCTTCGGGGCCCCGGTCACCGAGGCGCACGGGAAGAGCGCCTCGACGACGGCCGAGAGGGGGGCCCGGCTGCGCGCCGTGACGGTCGAGGTCATCTGGAGCACGGTCGGGTAGCGCTCGACCTCGAACAGCGCCGGCACCTCGACGCTGCCCGTCTCGGCCACCCGCCCGAGATCGTTGCGCAGCATGTCGACGATCATCAGGTTCTCCGCCCGCTCCTTCGCGGACTCGCGCAGCGCGGCGGCGCGGGCCTCGTCCTCGGCCGCGTCGCGCCCGCGGGGGGCGGTGCCCTTCATGGGCCGGGCGACGAGGACACCGTCCTCGAGGCGGAAGAACAGCTCGGGCGAGGCGCACGCGATCACGAACCGGCCGAGGTCGACGAGCGCGGCGTGGCGGGGCCGCTGGACGCAGACGAGCCGCGCGAAGAGGGCGTGGGGGTCCTCCGCGAGGGGGGCCTCGAGCGGGAAGGTGAAGTTGACCTGGTAAGTGTCGCCGGCGGCGATACGCTCCTGGATCCGCGCGAGCGCGTCGGCGTGGCCCCTCGCGTCGAGAGCGCTCTCCCACCGCACGGGCGGGAGGGGTTCCCCCACCGCGGCGCGCGGCGGCGGCGCCTCGGCCGCGTCCTGGAACACGCCGAACCACGCGACGGGGGGTCCGTCGGGGTCGGGCGGACGCGTGGCGAGGCCGAAGGCGGCCGCGGCCTCGAAGGCGAGGAACCCGGCGACGAAGCGCCCCGCGGCCAGCTCCTCGTCCGCCGCCCCGAGCGCGGCCCGCACCTGCGGGGCCTCCCGGGCCTCGAGAACGCGAAGCGGGGCCTCGAATCGGAGGAAGCGGTCGCCGTCCTGGACGAGGACGAGGGGCGTCGCGGGAGGTGCGGAGGAGGAGGCCAACGCGGGCCATCATACGCCCGGCGGGAGCGGGCCCGGCGGCTCAGAGGGCGGGGTAGGGGGACGGCCGCAGGACGGTCTCCGCGGGGGGCGGGGGGCCGCCGGCGAGCCACGCGGCCGCGAGCTCGACCGCGGGTCCGGCGCAGGACGGCATCACGACCGTGGCCGCGAGGCGTCCCTCGTCCACGTCTCGCCGTCCGCCCTTGGGCAGGCCGTCGCAGCCGATGAAGGGCACGTCGGCCCACTGCGGGCGCAGGCGGTGGAGCGCGGCCTTCGCGCCCCGCGCCATGTTGTCGTTCTGGCTGACCACGGCCTCCGGAGAGAACCGCTCGGCGGTCTTGAGGCGCAGCCAGGCCGCGATCGCCCTCTCGGCCCCGGGCTGCGTCCAGTCCCCGTTGACGACCTTGACGTCGCACGCCCGGCCGCCGAGCGCCTCCTCGAAGCCCTGCAGGCGCAGGCGGGCCGCCGCGGTCTCCGCCGGCCCCTGCACGTAGAGGACGCTCGCGGCGCCCGGGCGCAAGCGCTCGAGCTGGCGGGCCTGGATGCGGCCGATCTCGACGTGGTCCGTGGTGACCACGGCCACGGTCCCCCGCCCCTCGCGGCGCAGGGACTCTGCGTAGAGCGCGGAGCGGTTGAGGAGCAGCCAGCCCATCCCGAGCTGGACGGCGTTGCGGGCCACGCGCTCGAGGCCGTCGGGGACCCGGGTGTGGACGAGGAGCGCCCCCGGCCGCTCGCCCTCGGGCGCGTGGATGAACCGGAACAGCTGCTGGATCTGGAGGACCGGGTTGTCGTCGGCGAAGAGGACCTCGACCTCGACGCCGAGGCGCCGCCCGGCGGCCCGGGCGTCCTCCTCCTGGAGGGCCTGGTACTCCTGCTGCGCGCTCGTGAGGGAGACGACGATGCGCGGGGCCATGGCTCAGGGGCGCAGGCGCATCGTCGGGTCCCCGAAGAGGTGGTACACGGCGAGCAGCTCCGGCATCGTCCCGCCCCGGGCGTACTCCCGCTGCGCGGCGAGCAGGGCGTCGCCGAGCCGAGCGTGCCGGTCCGAGGCGAGCGCCCCCGCGAGCGCGCGGTGGTACGCATGGGCCGGCGCGTCGAGCGAGGCGCCGGAGGGGGAGATCCCGGCGACGGCGCCGCGTCCGTCGGCCCCGAGGAGCGCCTCGGTCAGCGCGTCGAAGCTCGGCGCGGTGAAGTAGCCGTTCAGGCAGTTCAGGGTGAGGACGACGGGGTGGCGCGACGCGGCGGGCAGCAACGGAGCGTCCCAGGTGTTGAGGACGTTCTCGGAGGCCCAGACCGCGGTGCCGCCGTGCCCGACGTAGCTCACGAGCGACGGACCCCGGGAGAAGGCGTCGAAGATGGCGGCGCGGGTCGAGGCGCCCGCCTCGCGCAGCAGGATCGTCTCGACGCTGCGCCCGGCGAGGGGCCCCGCGGCGAGCTCGCGCGCGTTCGCCTCGAAGTCGCCCCCGGCGTCGGGGTCGTCGGCCACGAGGACCGCCGGCCCGGCGAGGTCGTTCCCGGCGTCCTCCCAGTCGAGGATCTTCGCCACGAGCCGCGCCGCGTCCTCGGGCGTCTTCGCCGGCAGACGGCCGATCGCGAGGTCGGGCAGCAGGTCCTCGCCGTTCACCGCGCCGAGCGCGGGGTCGGCGGACGTCCACAGCCAGCTCGTGCGCAGTCGCAGCACGGGCATTGGGGCGGGCGTCGCGTTGCCGGTGAAGTTGCGGGGGTCGTCGCTCCCGTCGCCGACGAGGAGCGCGTAGCGCGGCGAGGGCCGCGCCCAGGCGTGGAAGGCGTGGGTCAGGAACGCGCGCACCGCCTCCCCGGAGGCCTCGCCCCCGCCGAAGGCGGTCGCGATCTCCTCGAGCGCCACCGCCCGCGTCGCGAGGCCCTGCGCCTCCCGCCGCTCCACGAGCGGCCGCACCGCGTCGAGCAAGGCCCTCGGGCCGATCACGAGGAAGTCGGCCCGGTTCGAGGCGGCGCGGAGCGCGCCGGCCGCGGGCGGCCGGACCCGCGGGGCGAGGAGCCCCTCGCGCCCGACGACCGCGTAGACGCGCCCCGCCTCCGCGGCGAAGCGGACCGACGACGCTCCCGCCTCGAAGCCGGCGAGCCACGTCGGGACGTCGCCCGGCGTGACGTCGAGGACGGCGAAGGGCACGCCCACCGAGGCCGCCGCGGCCCCCGCCGCGGCCCAGGAAGCCTCGAGTGCCCCCGCGGGCGACGCCGGCGAACGCGGGTACTGGACGTCGAACCGGTCGAGGAAGACGAGCGACGCGACGCCCGTGTCGCCGACGTTCTCGAGCGTGAGCGTGTTCGCCCCCTCGCGCAGCGCCGACGCGGGCACCGCGGCCTCGAGGCGGAACGGCCGCTTGCCGTCGAACCTCGCCTCGCCGGCGAGCGCGTCGTTCACCAGGACGCGGACGTGGTGGTCGGCGACGCCGAGGGCGTCGGAGCCGCCCTGGAGGTGCGCCACGACGCGCGCGAGCGCGCCGTCGGGGTCGGTCCCGGAGAGGACGAACGGCACCGTGCGGGAGACGCGAGCGGCCGCGCCCTCCCAGAGCCAGGGGTCGGGCGCGTCGAGGAGACCCGGCTGGTGGATGCGGTTGCGCTCGAACGAGGCGCGGGCGAGCATCCCGGACGCCGGCTCGCCGGCGGGGGGCGCGAGGCGGGTCGGCATCGAAACCCCGCCCTGGCCTCGCACGAGCTGCCAGGCGACCTCGCCGGAGAACGCGACCGACGCGGGCTCGACGTCGGCGAAGAAGTAGAGGACGCCGCCGGGGAGAAGCTCGGCCCCCGGGGGCTCGACCCGGAACGCGACGCTCCTCCCCTGCCGCTGCAGGCGCAGGTGCGCGAGCGGCACGGGCCGCGTCCGCCCGGGGAAGAGCTCCTCGAAGCGGACCGCGTGGAGGCCGCGGCGCGTGGTGAGAAGCTCGGCGAGCACCTCCCGCGACAGCTCGAGCGGACGCGGGACACGGCGGCCGAGGCGGCCCGTTCCGGATTCGCCTCGCTCGCGGCGGTCGAAGGCGAGCCGGACCACCAGGCGGCGCGCGAGGACCAGGCGGTCCCGCGCCGCGTCGTAGCGCAGCGGGGCGAGATCGAGCACCGCGCTCTTCTCCTCGCCCTGGAACGCCGAACCCGCGAGGAGCGCCGCGTCGGCGGGCACGAAGCGCCGGCCGGTCGGAGACAGGCGGGCCGCGCGGCGGGACGGACGCAGGGTCCCGTCGCCCGGCGCGACGAGCTCGGGCTCGCCGAGGGCCGCGGGCCGCAGGCCCGGGAAGCCTCGGCGGTCGAGCTCCCTGACCGACACGAGACGGGCCGAGCGTCCCACCACCGCGTCGACGAGCGTGCGCTTCACCGGCAGCGCGGGAGCGCCCGGCTCGCCCGCGTCGTCCATCCCCGGCACGAACGCACGCACGAGCCCGGACGCGTCGCGCACGGCGTAGAAGCCGCCGGTCCGCAGCTCGACGACCGCCCCGCGCGCGGTGCGCGAGAGCACCTCGACGGAGACGGCCTCGGGCTCGCCGTAGGCGCGACAGCTCGAGGGCGAGGCCCCGGAGGCCGCGGCGAGCACCCAGGACGGGCACGCCGACGGGCCCGTGCCCCCGCCGGTCCCTCCGCCTCCGCCGCCCGGGGGCGCGGGGGCTGGCGCCGGGGCCGGGGCGGGCGTCCCCGGCACCGCCGACACCGGCCCGTGGAACGTGGAGAGCGCGCTCGTGTCGACGTCCTCGAGCCGGTAGAAGTA
>CAZLRF010000088.1:14195-15326 GCA_964561785.1 uncultured Acidobacteriota bacterium
GCCCCCACGTCCCACGCGCCGCTGCGCGACTGGGCGTCGATGTCGAACGCGTCGATCAGCGGGCTCAGCGACACCCCGCCGTCGATCGCGACCGACGTCGCCTGCAGGTGCAGGTTCCCCGGCGGGGTGTTGACGAAGTTGAAGCCACCCACGCCGCTGTCGGGCACCGAGTTCCGGCCCCCGCCGGCGGGGCTGTTGACCGTACCCGTCGAGTCGCTCGCGAAGTTGTGGCTGCTCTGCGGGGAGATCGATCCCCCCGCCCACTGGAAGCACGACCCCCCGGCGAGCGAGCACGCGTTGTTGCGGACGAGCACCGCGGACGAGCCGAGGGTGGCCCCGAAGCCGTTCAGCCCCGCGTTACGCACGGTGTTGTTGAAGAGCTGGACGTAGCGGCCGGCCTGGAGAGCGGGCGTGGGGTCGTGGTGGATCGCGTCTGCCCCGGTGTCGTAGACGAAGTTGTTGCTCACGACCGCGGACAGCCCGGGCCACTGCAGGTTGATCCCCCGGCCGAACGTGTCGTGGACGATCAGCCAGCGCAGCCTCACGAGGTTGTCGCTCGCGAGCTGACCGCCCACGTCGATCCCGATGGACGGCGCGGTGGGGGCCAGCACCTCGAGCCACTCGATGGTGACGTGGTCGTCGAGGACGATGACGGCGGCGGTCGGGTTGTTGCCGGAGTTGTCCACGACGACCCCGCCGCCCGGCACGCCGTAGTGGCGGTTCGAGCCGTCGGCGGTCAGCGTGATCGTGTGGGACGGGTCGGTCGTCGTCCCGTCGATCGTGAGGATCGCGGTGCCCGCCGAGGCCCACGTGAACGTGCTGTCCGCGTACGCGATCCCGATCTCGCTGCGGTTGTCGGCCACGAGGTCGGCGCTCGTCACCGGGAAGTAGGTGCACGGTGTCGTGAACGAGATGCAGTCCTCCCACGCCTGCAGCGAGGTGAACTGGCGCCGGATGGAGTACGCTTTGCCTCCGCTGGTCGTGCCGAGGTAGGGACTCGCCAGGGTGAGCTGCGTCTCCGAGTCCACCGAGGCCACGACGTAGGGCACGCCGTCGATCAGGATCAGGTCGCCCCGGCCGCGGTTGAACGTCCGCCAGAAGACGCTCCCGCTGCCCGTGACGGCGGTCGAT
>CAZLRF010000089.1:0-14987 GCA_964561785.1 uncultured Acidobacteriota bacterium
GCCGCGTGCGCCGCCGCCGCGATCCCCGCCGGTCCCGCCCCGACGACGACGACGCCCGCCGCGAGGACGGTCGCCTCGGAGCCCGATCCGCGCACCGTGTCTCTCGCCCGCTCGGCGACGGAGGCCTGTGCGGCGGCCTCGCCCGCCCGCCCGAGCGTGGCCACGGCCATGCCGTCGCGCACCGGCTCGAGGCAGGCGCGGCGATGGGGCTCGCCGTCGACGCTCACGCGGCACTCGAAGCAGGCGCCCATCCCGCACAGCGGTCCGCGCGGCTCGCCCCGCGCGGACGTCCGCAGGGCGAGCTGCCCGGCGTTCCAGAGGGCGGCGAGCAGGCTCTCTCCCGCCTCGGCCTCCGCCGGCCGGCCGTCGATCGTGAAGCGGGCGCGCTCAGCCACCGGCGGCCACCGGGCGGCGCGGGTGAAACGGCGCGGGGTCGATCGGGGGCGTGCGGCCGAGGACGAGGTCGGCGAGGAGCCGCGCGGTGCCGGGCGCGGTCGTGACGCCGAGGCCCTCGTGGCCCGTCGCCACCCAGAGCCCCGGCTCCCACTCGCCCACGAGCGGCAGCTTGTCGGGGGTCGCGGGGCGAAAGCCCGTCCACGTCCGCAGCGCGCGCAGCCGCGCGAGGCCCGGGAGGAACTCCTGCGCCCGGCGCAGCATCCGCGCGCACAGCGGGCGGTTGATCGACGTGTCGAATCCCACGAGCTCCCGCGAGGAGCCGACGAGGAGCTGCCCGCTCCGGCGGGGCTGGACGTTGAACGCGACCGACTCGGCGGTGAGCGTGTGCGCGCTCCTGAGGTAGCCGAGCTCGACGACCTGGTGGCGGAGAAAGCCGGGGTAGCGGTCGGTGATGACGAGGTGGCCCTTGCGGGGGACGACCGGCAGGCCGGGGACGAGGCGGGGGGAGTCGGCACCGGCGGCGACGACCACGAGGTCGGCCTCCTGCCAGCGGCCCGCGCAGCGGGCGCGGCCGCGCGCCACCGCGTCGACCGTTTCCCCGGTGCGGACCGCGGCGCCGAGCCCGCGCGCCCGCTCGAGGAGGAGACGCGCCGCCGCCGGCGGGTAGAGGACCCGGTCGCCCGGCACGAGGAGGGCGCCGGCGAGCCCGGGCCGCAGGGCGGGCTCGCACTCCCGCAGATCCGCCCGGTCGAGGACCGCGGCCGTCTCCCCGCGCGCGGCGTAGAAGGCGGCCTTGCGCCGCACGTGCGCCATCTCCTCCTCGTCGGCCGCGACCCACAGCGTGCCGCACGGATCGTCCTCCAGGTCCGCGGGGAGCGTTCTCTCCTTCCAGAGCCGCCGCGAGAGCGAGGTGAGCGCGAACTGCGCCTCGCTGTCGTCCATGACCACGACGTGCCCCATCGCCGCGCCGGTCGCGCCGGCGCCGGGGAACGAGGGCTCGACGACGCTCACCGCGAGGCCCGCCTCCGCGAGCGCCTCCGCGCAGGCCGCGCCGACGACGCCGGCGCCGACCACGATCGCGGAGGCGGGGCTCATCGAGCGCCCGTCAGGCCCTCGCGGAAGGGGTCGCGCGGGTCGAAGAGGAGCGTCGCGCGCGCGGTGACGAACGCGCGGCCCCGCACGTGGGGGACGAGGACGCCCGCGCGCTCCTCGAGCCAGCCCTCGAACAGCGAGCCCGTGACGCTCTCCTGGCGCCAGCGCTGGCCCGGCCGCAGCCTCCCCCGGGCGGCGAGGACGGCCATCTTCGCCGACGTGCCGGTCCCGCACGGCGAGCGGTCGAAGGCGAGGCCGGGGCACAGGACGAAGTTGCGCGAGTCGGCGTCCTGTCGCCGCGGCGGACCGAACAGCTCGACGTGGTCGATCACGGCGCCGTCGCGCCCGCAGATGCCCGTCTCCCGCAGGGCCTCGAGGATGCGCACGCTCGCCTCCGTCAGCGCCCGAGCGTGGGCGAGGTCGAGGGGGATCCCCGGCGAGTCGGTCAGGAAGAACCAGTTCCCGCCCCACGCGACGTCGCCCGAGACGGGGCCGAGGCCCGGCACGTCGATCGCGACGTCGCGCGCGTGGCACTCGGCCGGCACGTTCGCGATCGTGACCGCGCCGTCCGCCTCGAGCTCGGCGCCCACCGTCCCGACCGGCGTGTCGATGAGGACGCCACCCGGCGCGAGCCGGCCCAGGTGCTCGAGCGTCCGCACCACCCCGATGAGGCCGTGACCGCACATGCCGAGCCCGCCCGCGTTGTTGAAGAAGACGACCCCGGCGAGGGATCCCGGCTCGACCGGTGGCGTGAGCAGCGCGCCCACGACCGCGTCGTGCCCGCGGGGCTCGCACACGACGGCCTGGCGCAGGCGGTCCTGGTGCGCGAGGAGGAACGCCCGACGCTCCGCCATCGTCCGCCCTTCCGGCAACGGCCAGCCCTTCACCACCACCCGCGTCGGCTCGCCCTCCGTGTGCGAGTCCACGACCTCGACCCCTTCGGGCCAGTCGAACGCGGTCACAGCGGGTCTTTCGTGGGCCGCCCCTCGACCAGCCGCCAGATCCGGCGGGGGTTCGCGTCCTGCAGCTCCTCCGGCAGGTGCGTGGAGGGGACGTCCTGGTAGCTGACCGGGCGGGCGAAGCGCAGGATCGCGGCGGTCCCGACCGAGGTCGCGCGAGGGTCGGTCGTGGCCGGCCACGGGCCGCCGTGGTGCATGGCGTGGGTGACCTCCACGCCCGTCGGCACGCCGTTCAGCACGATGCGCCCCGCCTTGCGGACGAGCAGGGGGAGAAGCTCCGGGAAGGCGGCGAGGTCCGCTTCCGTGGCGTGGACGGTCGCGGTCAGGTGGCCCGAGAGGCGCCGCGCGGCGGCGAGCAGCTCGTCTCTCGAGCCGCAGCGGACGGCGAGCGTGACCGGCCCGTAGATCTCCTCGCCGAGGCGGTCGTTCACGGCGAAGGCCGCCGCGTCGGTGACGAGCAGCGCGGCCTGCGCCTCCGTCTCGGGGTTCTCTCCCCGGCCCGAGGCCCGCGCCGCGAGCGCGACGCCGGGGATGGCGGCGACGGCCGCGAGCTCCGCGTCGTAGGCGGCCTTGATCCCCGCGTGGACCATCGTCCCCGCCGGGGTCTGCGCGAGGAGCGCGCCCAGCCGCGCGACGAAGGCGTCGGCCGCCGGGGACGGGGCGACGAACGTCAGGCCGGGGTTCGTGCAGAACTGCCCGCAGCCGAGGGTCACCGAGGCGGCGAGGGCCTCCGCGATCGCCTCGCCCCGCGTGGCGAGCGCGTCGGGCAGGACGAAGAGCGGGTTGGCCGAGCCCATCTCGGCGAAGACGGGGATCGGCTGCGGGCGGTGCGCCGCCGCGTCGAGGAGCGCCCGGCCGGCGCGGAACGAGCCGGTGAAGCCGACGGCCTGCACGGCAGGGTGGGCGACGAGCGCCTGGCCGACGGCGGGCGAGGCGCCGTGGACCATCGAGAAGACGCCGTCGGGCATCCCGATGCCCGCGGCCGCCGCGAGCACGGCGCGCGCGACGAGCTCCGACGTGCCGGGGTGGGCGGGGTGCGCCTTCACCACCACCGGGCAGCCCGCGGCGAGGGCGGAGACGGTGTCGCCGCCGGCGACCGAGAAGGCGAGGGGGAAGTTCGAGGCGCCGAAGACGGCCACCGGGCCGAGCGGGACGAGCATCCGGCGCAGGTCGGGCCTCGGGACGGGCTTTCGGTCGGGCCGGGCGCGGTCGATCCGCGCGTCCACCCACGACCCCTCCTCGACGAGGTCGGCGAACAGGCGCGCCTGGTTCACGGTGCGCGCCCGCTCGCCCTCGAGCCGCGGGCGGGGGAGAGCCGTCTCCGCCTGCGTGCGCTCGAGCAGGTCGTCGCCCAGGGCGAGGACCTGCTCGGCGATCGCGCGCAGGAAGGCGGCCCGGCGCCCGGGCGGGAGGGCGGCGAACGGCTCGAAGGCGGCCTCGGCCGCCCGGGCCGCCGCGTCCACCTCGGCCGTGGTCGCCTCGGCGAACGCAGGCTCGAGCGAGCGCCCGGTGGCGGGGTCCTCGGCGTGAAACGAAACGGCCCCCGCGCGCGAGTCGCGGGGGCCGAGGAGGTTCGCGCCGGTCAGGGCCGGCACGGGCCTACACCTTGTCCGGGACGACGTACGGGGCGCGGTACTCGCGGGTGAGGAGCTTGTCGGCCTCGGCGTCGCCCACGAACCGCTCCGTCTTCCCGTCGAACTTCAGCGAGCGCCCGACCCGGTACGCGATGTTGGCCAGGTGGGCGAGGGCGGAGGAGAGGTGGCCGTCCAGGGCGCCGCAGGTCAGCACCTTCGGGTCGTTCTTGCGGACGGCGTCGACGAAGTTGCGGTAGTGCGGCCCCTCCTGGCTGGTCAGCACGTTGGGGTCGGAGCCGCCCTGCGCGGGCGGCGCCTCGGAGCCCGGGCCCTTCTCGTTCCGGCGCCCGAAGTAGCTCTGCCACTTGCGGCCGTCGCCGTCGATCCACAGCCAGCCCTTCGTGCCGTAGAACAGGTTGCCGATCCGCTGCGTGCCCTCGTCGTTCGTGAACTGGCCGCGGGTCGCGAACTCGAACACCGTCCCGTCCGCGTACTCGAAGAGCGAGGTGTGCGTGTCGGGCGTCTCCTGCGACGCGGGGGGGCCGAAGTAGCCGCCGGTCGACGACATCTTGACGGGGTGCTCGTTCTTGTCGAGACCCCAGCGGGCGATGTCGAACTGGTGCGGGCCCTGGTTGCCGGTGTCGCCGTTGCCGTAGGCCCAGTGCCAGTGCCAGTTGTAGTGGAAGTGGTTGCGGTTGAAGGGCCGCGAGGGCGCGGGCCCGAGCCACAGGTCGTAGTCGACCTTCGCGAGGTAGGCCGCGTCCCACACGCCCTCGGGCACGGGTCCGCCCTCGACGTTGAGGCGGTGCGGCTTGCCGTCGGTGATCGGGCCGTCGGGGAACGTGCCGATGCCCGGCCGCGGCTTGAAGCACAGGCCGCGGGCCATGTAGACCTTGCCGATCCCGCCGTCGTGGAGGAACTGGATCGCCTGGCGCACCGCGGGACGGCTGCGGTTCATCGTGCCGACCTGCACGATCTTCCCGTAGCGCTCGACGGCCTCGACCATCTTGCGGCCCTCCCAGACCGTGTGCGAGGAGGGCTTCTCGACGTAGACGTGCTTGCCCGCCTGCAGCGCCCAGATCGTCGCGAGGGCGTGCCAGTGGTTCGGGGTGGCGATGATGACGCCGTCGATGTCCTTGTCCTCGAAGACCCGGCGCATGTCCTTCTGGAAGCCCGGCTTGAAGGTGGCAAGACCCTCGAGCTCGGGGTCTTTCGCGCGCTTCGCGAAGAGGTTCTCGTCGACGTCGCACAGGGTCTTGATCTCGACCCCCGGGATCTTCGCGAAGCCCTGCTTGAGCGCGTTGCCCTGGCCCCGGATGCCGATCGAGGCGAGCACGATCCGATCGTTCGCCCCGAGGACCCTCTGTGCGGCCCCGGCCACCACCGCCGCCGCCGTGAGGGAGGTGGTCGCCGTGAACTGCCGCCGGCTCATCTCGTTCCGATCCGAAGCCATGAAGCGCCTCCTTTGTGCCGTGGTGATTCTATATCCGGCGAGGGCTCAAGGGACCAGCCGCTCCGGCCGGTCCGCCAGGACGTAGCCCATCACCGCCAGCATGCCGGTCGCCCGGCGGAGATCGCCCTTCTCGACCTTGTCGATCGTGTCCCCGTGGGTGTGGTGCCAGTCGAAGTAGTGCTCGCCGACCGTGTCGAGCGAGAACGAGGGCACGCCCTCGCGCGACAGGGGGCTGATGTCGGCGCCGCCGCCGCCCCACTTCACGGTGGCGGCGTCGATCCCTTCGAAGAGCGTGGCGATCCGGCGCAGCGTGGCGAGCGCCTGCGCGGCCTCGCCCTCCCGTGGCTCGGCGCTCCCGCGCCAGGCCGGGGGGGGCGTGCCCGGCCGCGCCAGGCTGAAGCCGAAGCCGACCGGCCGCTCGCAGCCGCCGTCCATCTCGATGGCGGCGACGTGGCTCGACACGTCCGCGCCGAGGGCGTCGCGGTAGGCGCGGCCCCCCCGCAGGCCGTTCTCCTCGTTGGTGAACAGCACCGCGCGCAGCGTGCGCCGCGGCCGCAGGCCCAGCTCCTTCACGATCGTGAGCGCCTGCCAGGCGGCCATGCAGGCGCAGCCGTCGTCGTGGGCGCCCTGGCCCACGTCCCACGAGTCGTAGTGGCCGCCGATCAGCACGACCTCGTCCGGCTTCTCGCGGCCCCGGATCTCGGCGATCACGTTCGCCGAGTCGGCCTCGCCCTCGAGCCGGGACTCCATGTGGAGCGAGACGGTGACGGTTTCCCCCGCGGCCGCCATCCGACGGAGCCACTCCGCGTCCTCGACCGTGATCGCCGCGGCGGGGATCTTCGCCACGCCCTCCTCGTAGTCGAGGGCGCCCGTGTGCGGGGAGGCGATCGAGCGGCCGGTGGCCGAGCGCACGAGGGCCGCGACCGCCCCGAGGCGCGCGGCGGCCGAGGCCCCAGAGCTGCGGTAGCGCACGGTGCGGCCGTACCCCTCCCAGTCGGGGGCGAACGCCACGATCCTCCCCTCGACCCTGTCCCGCCCGAGGGCGTTGAGCTCGTCGAAGCTGCGGACCACGACGACCGGGGCGGTGATCCCCTCCTTCGGGGTGCCCACGCTCATGCCCAGGCCGAGCATCGGCAGCTCCCGCTCGACGGGCGCGACGACCCGCGCCCCCTCGCGGCCCCGCACCCACCGCGGCACGCGGACCGGCTGGAGCCGCACGCCCTCGAGCCCTTCCGCCCGCATCCGCTCCTCCGCCCAGGCGACGGCCTTCTCGAGGCCGGGCGAGCCGCTCAGGCGGTGGCCGATGCGGGTGGTCAGGTGCTCGAGCTTCACCCAGGCCCCCTCGTCCACGAGGGCGCGGCCGAGAATGCGGCCGGCCGTCTCGCGGTAGGCCGAGGCGGGGTCCTCCGCGGGTGCGCTCGAGGCGAGGGCGAGCGCCAGGACGACGGCTGAGACGAGGGTGCTCGGGCGGGGCAAGGGCGGTTCCTCCGTTCGGGCCGCGACACTACCACGGATGGAGGGGAGTCCCGCGAGCGGCGACGGCCCGTGCTACGATCGCGCGATCGAGCCGCCCGCCGAAATGAGCCCCGTCCCCCTTCGCCTCCGCGTCACGCCCCCGATCGGCGAGCCCTTCGACCACGTCTGCGACGCGGACTCGGTCGTGGTCGGTCGCTCGTCCAAGGCCGACCTCGTGCTGTCCGACCGCTTCCTGTCCCGGCAGCACGCGCGCTTCTACCGCGAGGCCGACGCCTGGATGGTCGAGGACCTCGGCTCGCGCAACACGACCCTGCTCAACGGCCGGCCCCTCGCCGCCCCGGCGAAGGTCGGCCCCGGCGACCTCGTCAAGCTCTCGGAGACCGTGATCGCGGTCGAGGGCGAGGGGGCCCCGTCGTCCCGGCCCAAGGCGGAGAGCGACATCAAGACGAGCTCCTCCGACACGATCGTCCTGCGCTCCGCGTCGGAGCTGCTCGCCGCGGCGGAGCGCGAGTCGGCGGGACGCCTCAAGCTCATCAACGACGTCCACCGCGCCCTCGCCGCGTCGCTCTCGCTCGAGGAGCTCCTCGAGTCGATCCTCGACCGCATCTTCGCGCACCTCGGCCCCGAGGAGGCGGTCATCTACCTCAAGAAGCCCTACGGGGGCGTCGAGCGGGCGGCCAGCCGGCGCCTGCCCTCCGCGCGGGGCGACTTCTTCTTCTCGCGCAGCCTCGAGAGCGAGGTGGCCGAGAAGGGCCAGGGCGCGCTCGTCCTCGACGCGCAGACCGACGCGCGCTTCGCCGCCGCGGAGAGCATCCTCAGCTCGGGGGTCCGCAGCCTCATCGCCGCCCCCCTGATCGACTCCTCGGGCACCCACGGCATGATCGTGCTCAGCTCGCGCATCCACGTCCGGCGCTTCGCCGAGCAGGACCTCGAGCTGCTCACCGCCCTCGGCTCGGTGGCCGCCCTGCGCATCCGCAACCTCGCCCTCGCCGAGGAGGGCGCGCGCCGCCGCGAGCTCGAGAAGGAGATGGCCCTCGCCCGCCAGATCCAGCTCGCCCTCCTCCCCGAGCACCTCCCCGAGATCCCCGGCTACTCGGTCTTCGCCGTGAACGACGCCTCGCGCGCCGTCTCCGGCGACTTCTACGAGTTCCAGGGGCGCGACGAGGGCGACGAGCAGGTCATCGTCATCGCCGACGTCTCCGGGAAGGGGATGGCGGCGTCGCTCCTCGCCGCCTCGTTCGACGCGCTCCTCATGGGCCCGATCGAGGTGGGCCACACCTCCGACCTCATCTGCGCCCGGGTCTCGAGGCGGCTGTTCATGAAGACCCCGCCCGAGCGCTACGTCACCGCGTTCATCGCCGCCCTCGACCCCGGGTCCGGACGGCTCTCCTACACGAACGCGGGGCACAACGCGGGGCTGCTCGTCCGCGCCGACGGCGCCGTCCAGCGCCTGGAGGCGAACGGCCTGCCCCTCGGCCTCTTCCCGGTCGTGGAGTACGAGCGCGTGGAGGTCACGCTGTTCCCCGGTGACCTCGTCTGCCTCTACACGGACGGCATCACGGAGGCGGCGAACCCGAAGGGGGACGAGTTCGGCCTCGACCGCCTCCAGGCGGTCGTGCAGAAGTACTCTCAGGAGCCCCTCGTCGCCCTCGCGGTGGCCATCGAGACCGCGGTCGAGGTGTTCGCGGACGGAACCCCCTTCGGCGACGACCGCACCCTCGTCCTGCTGCGCCGCGAGCCGTAAGGGCGCCCGGGGCGCGTTCCTCGCGGCTCAGCGGCCGAGATAGGTCCGGAACCAACGCACCTGCTCCTGCGCGCCGTAGAGCTCATAGGCCCGCGACAGCTCTGCCGGAGACGTGTTCGCGAATCCGTGAGAGGCCCCACGAAAGCGGAGCATCCTGGCCGGAGTTCCCGCGGCAATGACCTGGTACATCAGATTGTCCATGGCCGTGAGCGGCACGAAATCCTCGGTGCCGTGGAACGCGAGCAGCGGAGTTCTGATCTTGCGCGCGTTGTAGGCGGGAGACACGTCGATATAGGCCTGCGGGTCATCGAAGATGGGCTTGCCGATGAGCCATGGCGCGCCCTGGCCTCCGCCCCGGGTCCACTCGGTCACCCAATCCACGATGGAGCACATGCTGTGCCCGGCGTCATATGTGTCCGAATGGCGCACCAGGCTCTGCGTCACGAAGTAGCCGCCATAGGAACAGCCGACGATCCCGATCTTGCCCGCCCATCCGCGCTCCCGCAGCTGGGCCGCGATCGCGGCCTGCGCATCGATGTCCGCGCGGCCGAAGTTCTCGTTGTCTGCGATCGCGTGGAACCGCGCATGGCCAAATCCGTGTCGGCCATAGAGCGGCGTGACCAGGACGCCGAAGCCGAAGTTCGGCAGCAGGCTGGCCGGCGTCTCGACCGTCGCGTCCCAGGTGTTGGTCACGGCATTGAACGGGCCGCCGGGCTGCCAGACGACGATCGGGAGATTGCGGGGCGGGAACCCCACGCCGGCCGGCAGCACCATCACGCCGTCGATCCGCTCGCCGTTGCCCAGGGTGAAGGAGACCGGATGCTGCAGGGTCTGCGTTGCGTCCTGGGCGACACGGTTCAGTGATGTCAGCCTGGTGAAGCCCGTGCCGTCCAGCCCGGCGCGCGCGTACTCCGGCGCATCGGTGAACGAAGCGTACACGAACAGGATCTCGCGTGTGCCGCGCGTTGCCGTCACGTCATAGTAGGCGCCCGGCCGGTCCGCGAGATTGCGGAGACTGCGCGTCGTCCTGTCGTAGAGATAGGGATGGCCATTGGTCCCGAAGCGGGTCTGGATGATCAGCTCTTCGTTCGAGATGAAGCGGGCATCCTTGATCGGGCTGTCCACTTCGGGCCGTTCCAGTCGGTCGATTTCCCGTAGCCGCGTGTCGTAGAAGACCAGCGCTCCGCCCGATCGGGAATCCCCCAGATACTGCGGGTATCGTCTGCCGGCGAGCCGGCCGGGCCCGGCCATCTCGGCCACCATGGTCCGGCCGTCCGGGCTCCAGTGGGTGCCGGTGTAGACCAGCCCATCGCCATCGGCCGCCCGGAGTGTCGACAGCTTTGCCCGGCCGAAGTCGAACACCGTGACCTGGTTCGACTGGAAGAAGACATTGTCCGCCGGGGCCAGTGTGCCGACGGAATCCTTGTACTCGTCTTCGGTCAGGTTGGCGCCATCGAACATCCGGTGCATCGAATCACCGAGCGATTCGCTGGTGATGCTCAGCCAGTTGCCATCCCGGCTGAACGCCACATCCAGGATCTTGACGTCTGGACCGATGGTGAAGACCGCGTGCGAAACGCCGGTGCGGACATCCACGACCGAGAGCTTCGTCCCTTCCGTCAGGCCCATGGCGACCAGAGCCGGAATCGGGTCGAAGCCGGAATAGGTCGCACGTCCGCTCGCGCCGCCCATCCGCGGGGCGCCTGGCATCTTCATCGGCTTTGCGTTGCTGGTATCGGCCACCAGCAACTTGCCGGCATCCTCCGACAGCATGACGAGCACCTTCTGATCTCCCAGGCGGGAGGCCGCCAGCTCCAACCTGGGCTCCGGAAGAATCGTCTCGCCCGTGCGCCGGTCGAAGCTCGCGCCGACCGCACGCGTCTCCTTGTCATCACCCTTGCGCAGCGTGATGAACCCGACGCGGTCCTCATCCAGCCATACAAACGGGCTGAACACGGATACCGGCTTCTCCGGCTTTGCAACCGGCACCATCTGGCCCGTTCGCACATCGAGGAAGAACCGCTCCCCCTTGTGGCTTGCAAGGATCGTGCGGTCGTCGGGGCTCAAGGGGCTGTCGATCTTGTAGGCCGGCCCGGGCGAGGCCTGGAAGAGCGCCTGCAGCCGTTGCCGCTCGCCTTCTTCCAGCAGGTCCGGCAGCGGCGACGTCGTTGCGTCCACCTCGAAGATGCCGGTGCCAGCGGGGATCATTGCCGCCGGCTTCCCTTCCCCCGGCGCCCGCGTCCCGGCCCCAGCCCTCGCTGCGGCGAAGATCGTCAGCGCTGTCACGACAGCTGTTGCCTTGAGTCGAAGCATCATCCCCTCGTTCCCGCGACGCTCAGGCTGGCGGCCATGGACAGGATTCTGGCATTTGCTGAGCCGCACCGCCATGACCGGGCCGAGCCCGCCCATGTGAGGACACCGCGGCGATCCCCTCGCCGGCCGTCTCGATCGTCTGGTCCGCAGCTCCCCCTCACACCACCTGGGGGAGAGGTTCTCGCAGCCGTTCTCGGTGACCGCGACGGTGTGTTCGTGTCTGATGCCTAACTCGCCCTTGGCATCACCTGCGCGCCCTCCCGGGCAGAAGGCCTGGCGGTTGACGGCGTGCCATCGAGCCAGTATGGTCAAGATGACCTATTCGGAGGGCAGGCGAGTGGCAACCACGGTGTCGGCGGCGAAGGCCAAGGCGGCGTTCGCGGAGTGCATGCGGAAGGCAGAGGCGGGTGATCCGGTCGTGATCACACGCCACGGCAAGGCGGTCGTCGCGCTCGTGCGCGCGGACCGCCTGCAGCAGCTCGAACGGCTGCGCTCGACAGGGCCCGCGGGCGGGCTGGCCGGCCTCGCGGGCGGGTGGCGGGGGTCGGAGGAGCTGGTGCGGCTCCTCGCCGGGTCGACCCGATCGAAGGCACGTCGGGTCCCCCGGCTCGGTCGGTGAGCCGATGGCTTTCCTGTTCGACACGGACGCCATCTCCGAGCTACTCAAGCCGCGGCCGGCGGCCGGCTACGTGAAGTGGCTCGCAGCCATTCCCCGAGAGGAGCAGTTCACGAGCGCGGTGGTGGTGGGTGAGCTGTTCAAGGGAGCGTTTCGCTCGTCCGCCGTCGCGCGTCACCTGGAGAACGTCGAGAAGAGGATCCTGCCGGCTGTCACCGTGCTCTCCTACGACGTGGCTGCGGCCCGCGTCTACGGGCAAGTCCGGGCTCACCTGGAATCGGCGGGTCGGCCGCCGGCCGACGCCGATCTACAGATCGCGGCCACCGCTCTCGTCCACGATCTCGAGCTCGTGACCGGGAACGTCAAGCACTTCAGACGAGTGACGGGGTTGCGGATCTCACTCGCACTCGCGGATGCGAGGGCTCGCTCCTGAGCGAGCCCTGACCCACACCACCGCCGGCGCCTCGGGCGTCCCCGACCACGTGGGGCAGAGGTTCTCGCAGCCGTTCTCGGTTACGACGACCGTGTCCTCGTGGCGGATGCCCAGCTCGCCTCAGGTATCACCTGCGCCCCCGCTCCCTCGGGAAACGACGCCGCCGAAGACGGCCTCCCGCCGTCCAGCGCGAGCACGTCGCGCCCGCACCTTGCGAAGTAGATATGCGAGGTATATACTTGAAGTGCGAGGGGGCACGATGGCGGACCGAGCGAAGCTGTTCAAGACGGGCGGGAGCCAGGCGGTCAGGCTGCCGCGAGCCTACCGCTTCCAGGGGCAGACGGAAGTGCTCATCAAGCGGGAGGGCAGGCGGGTCGTGCTGGAGGATGCCCGGCGGACCTTCAGCCGACGATTCCTGGCGCTGGCGGGATCGGCCGAGGACTTCCCGTATCCGCTGGAGCCGCCCGCCGTCGAGCCGGGGCCCAAGCTCGGGTGAGCCGTGGCGTATCTCCTCGACACGAACGTCTGCAGCGACTACTTCACGGCGAGATACCCCAAGGTCGTCGAGCGCATTCAGGGATGCTCCCCGGCCGACCTGCGCCTCAGCGTCGTCGTCGTCGCCGAGCTGCGGTATGGAGCCGATCACAGCGCTCGCCGCCGGGCGAACCACGCACGCATCGACGCCTTGATCGAGGAGATCGAAGTCCTCGACTTCGACCTGCAGGCGGCCGCCGCGTACGGGCGTGTGCGGGCTCAGCTCGAGGCGGGCGGCACCCCAATCGGACCGAACGACATGCTCATCGCCGCCCACGCTTTGTCACGCGGACTGACCCTCGTGACAGGCAACACCACGGAGTTCAAGCGCGTGAAGGGTCTCAGGGTCGAGAACTGGCGGAAGTAGCTCACACGACCGCCAGCTCCTCGGGGGTGCCCGACCACCTGGGGACGAGGTCCTCGCAGCCGGATTCGGTGACGGCGAGGTGTCTTCGTGTCTGATGCCCAGCTCGCCTTAGGTATCACCTGCGCCCCGCTCCCTCGGGTGGGCCCGCGCCAGGGCTTTCCCCTTGCTAGCTATCCCCATACCGCCGCATACTCTGGTCATGCCGCGCAAGACAGCGAAGACGGTACGGCTCGACCCGGAGGACGTGAAGGCGCTGAAGCGCGCCGAGGCGGAAGGCGTGTCCCCTTCGGAACTCGTCCGCCGCAGCCTGCGCGTCGCCGCGGCGCGCTACTACCGCGGTCTTCGTCGGCCCCCGAACGTCACGCTCCTGGTCTCGACGGACCCTCTACTCGGTGAGGAGTCCGAGCTCTACAAGGACTTCCGCGAGTAATGGCTGGTCCGCTGATCGCGGACACGGGCGGTCTGCTTCGAGCGATAGCCAGACGACCGGACGGCCGCCCGAGCTGGCCTGCCTACTCGCGTGCTCTGGCCGCGGCGTCGAGAGTCGTGGTTCCCGCAGCGGTGCTTGTCGAGGTCGACTACTTCCTGCGAGCGAATCGCCCGCGATGCGCCAGTTCGTCGACGAGCTCTTCGACCCGACCACGACACTCGACTTCCAGCCGACCACCGAGGACGACGTCGTCCGGGCGATGGAACTCGATCAGAAGTTCCACGGCCTGGAGATCGGGATCGTCGACGGAGTTGTCGCGGCCGTGGCGGAGCGCCTTCGGATCTACCGTATTCTGACGATCGACCTCGAGGACTTCGGGCCTCTGCGGGTTGGTCAGCGGTACACGCAGCGCCTCGAGATCGTCCCGTAGGGAGCCCTGCGGGCGATCTCTCAGACCACCGCCGGCTCCTCGGGCGTCCCCGACCACCTGGGGGCGAGGTTCTCGCAGCCATCGGCGGTTACGGCCACGGTGTCCTCATGGCGGATACCCATCTCGCCTTAGGCATCACCTGCGCGCCCTCTAGGGCAGAAGGCCTCGCGGTTGCCATCGAGCCAGTATGGTCAAGATGACCTATTCGGAGGGCAGGCGAGTGGCACTCCTACGACGTGGCTGCGGCCCGCGTCTACGGGCACGTCCAAGCTCACCTGGAATCGGCGGGTCGGCTGCTGGCCGACGCCGATCAACAGATCGCGGCCACCGCTCTCGTCCACGATCTCGAGCTCCTGACTCGCGCCACCGCCGGCTCCTCGGGCGTCCCAGACCACCTGGGGCAGAGGTTCTCACAGCCGTTCTCGGTCACGACGAGGGTGTCTTCGTGTCGGATAGCTAACCCGCCTGAGGTATCACCTGCGCCCCCGCTCGCTTGGTTGCGCGCACGCCAGAGCCTGCTTCGGTTCGTCGATGCCGGAATCACAGATGTCCGTGAGCGCGCTAGAATGACCCTGTCAGGAGACCCGCCGTGGCCGACAAGAGCCTCATCGACAAGATTCGGAGCTTGCCGCCGGAGAAGCTCGCCGAAGTCGAGGACTTCGTGGACTTCCTGAAGATGCGCGACGAAGACCGCCTCGTGACGCACGCCGCCACGAAGCTGTCGGAGGGCTCGTTCCGCCAGGTCTGGGACAATCCGGACGATGCCGAATACGACCGACTATAGGTTCGGCGACCTCGTTCTCGTCCCCTTCCTTTCACCGACCAGACGGGCATCAAGAAGCGACCGGCCATCGTCGTCAGCTCGGACGCCTACCAACGCCAGCGGCCCGACGTGGTGCTGATGGCCGTGACCAGTCAGCTCCTCCGGCCGGCCGGTGCGGTCGGCGAGGTCCTGATCACCGAGTGGCAGAAGGCCGGTCTGCCCAAGGCTTCGCTGATCAAGCCGGTACTCACCACCATCGAGAAGCGGCTGATCCTGCGAAAGCTCGGCGAACTGCAGGAGCCGGACCGGACGGCCCTGCGCCAGGCCCTCACCGCCATCCTCGGGTAGCGGCGGCGCACCCGGCTCACGCCACCGCCGGCTCCTCGGGTGTTCCCGGCCAATTGGGG
>CAZLRF010000090.1:0-13561 GCA_964561785.1 uncultured Acidobacteriota bacterium
CTGGCAAAGGCCTACAACGCGCTGCCCGAGGCCGACCGCGCCGTCGCGGCCCCCGGGCCTTTCGTTTCTGCAGCGCGTCAGTCCGTGACGGCCACCGTCTTCACGGAATCCGGCAGCGGGACGGCCGCCGAGACGTAGCCGATCGCGCCCCGGGTCGAGGCCACGTAGGCCACGACCTCCTCGTCGGTCGGCTTCACCGGCGGCGGGGTGACCCCCGCGGACATCTTCCTCTGCCAGTAGACCTGCACCTCGACGAGCCCCTGCCCGAGGACGTCGCTCGAGAAGGACTGGCGGATCGGCGAGCGGACCGACTGGTCGACGGGGAGCACGGGGCTGCCGTCGCCCCACTTCGGGGCCTTCTTGAGGAAGATCGACGACAGCGCGGCGCGCGGGATCTTGGTCCCCTGGACGTCGGGGTGGACGATGACGCGGTACGACGGCTCGGCGGCGGCGGCCGCGGGCAGGACGAAGACGAGGGCGATCGCGACCGAGCAGGCGAAGAGAAGAGCGCGGCTCAAGGAAGACCTCCAAGTCGAAAAGCGGGCGGGAGGGACACCCACCGCCGAGGGCATTGGCAAAGCCGGTACCAGGTCGCCGCGACGCACGCCCGGAGGCACAAATCCCTCCCGTCGAGCGAGTTGACGCGACGCGCGGCGCCCCGGGAGGCGTCCGGGACCTGGAAGGCGTCCCGGTTCTGGAGGCCGTCCTCGGTTAGCGGATCGTCTCGACCCAGGAATCGAACACCCGCACCCTGGCCCAGTTGGCCTTGTTCTCGGCGATGAACTGCAGGTGCCGGGGGTGGTCCTGGTAGGCGTCGTGGGCCGCCTTGTCGCGGAAGTACACGTGGAGGCTGACGTCGTAGGCCGTGTCGTTGACCTCGCGGGCGAGCTCCGTGGCGCGCGTGCCCGTGGCGAAGAAGACCGTGCCCTCGTGGCCCGAGAGGTGCTTGCGGCACGCGTCGACGAGCTTCTGCACGGCCGCCGGGCTCCTGTCCGCGAGGCTGAAGTACACGTCGTGGGCGAGGACGCGGCCGCCGTCGCCGGCGCGAGCCGCGGGGGCGAGCGCCAGCGAGGCGAGGGCGACGAGCGCAAGGCGGGAACGCGTGGTCATCGAGGCTCCTTCCCGGCCGGGGGCCGGCGTCTTCACAGGTCCTCGCGCAGGAAGGCCTCCCGCGCCCTGACCTTGGTCTCCACGAGGTCGGCGGTGCTGAGGTCGAGCTGCCCGGCGATCTTGCGGACGAGGTACTCCTCGTGCCCGGCGAGCTCGGCGTCGGCGTAGGCGATGCGCCACAGCGACTCCACGAGCAGGCGCTTCTGGGGCAGCGTGCCCTCGCGGGCGAGCCGGGCGAGGACCCCCGCGAAGGGCACCCCCCGGTCGAGCGCCTCCTCGGCCGAGCGCACCACGAGGGCCGCCTCCTCCTCCCCGAGGTCGAGGGCCCGCGCGAGAGCCCCGCCGAGCACGCGGTGCTCGTCCTGGCGGCTCTCGAGGTCGGCGCGGACGACGCTCACCATCAGCACCGCCGCCGCGAGCTGCAGGCGCCTCTCGGTGATCACCGCCTCCCCCTCCGCGGCGGCGCGGGGCCACGCCGCGTCCAGGAAGTCCCGGATCTCGCGCACCAGCTCCGCCCTCGTCCTCTCGTCCATGGAAGCGTCCCCGGACGAGAGTGTAGCCCCCCGGGGGCCCGGCGGCGCGGCGAGCAGGGCGTCGATCGCCCGCACCGCGAGCCTCCGCCGCTCCTCCCAGGAGCCGCGCACCGGCGACACCCGGGCCCGGCGGGCGCGCAGCGCGGCCTCGAAGCGGGCGAACAGCTCCTCCCGCCGCTCCGGGGCGACACGCTGGTCGCCGTCCGCCACCCACTCGACGTCCGGGTGGTGGAGGAGGTAGAGCCCGCCGAGGCGTCGCCCCGCCTCCTCCTCGATCCACGGCGGGCAGTCCCCGTAGTAGTGGCGGGAGTACACGGCGGTGCTCACGAGGTCGGTGTCGAGGATGACGAACGGCGCACCCGCCCGCTCCGCCCGGGCGATCGCCGCGTCCTCCCCCGCCCGCTGCCCCCGGCCGATCGGGTCGACGTCCGCGTAGGTGAGCGGCGAGGCGCGGCGCTCCACGTACGCACGCGCGTGCTCCTCGGCCCAGGGCACGCCGTAGCGCGCGGCGAGCTCCCCGGCGAGCCACGTCTTGCCGGTGCTCTCGGGGCCGATGAGGACGACCTTCGCCGGCCTCACGCGCGAGCCGAGGCGGCGAGCGAGCGACGCCAGGCCCGCAGCCCGAAGAACGCGAGGACGAGGAACAGCGCGTAGAGCGCGGCCATCGGCACGAGGTCCTGCGAGACGCAGATCGCGACGTTCGCGACGTTGACCCCCATCCACACGACCCAGTTCTCGAGCCACTTGCGGGTGGCCATCCACTGGGCGGCGAGGCTCGCCGACGTGGTGGCGGCGTCGGCGAACGGCAGGGCCGCGTCCGTGCGGTGCTTCAGGAAGAGGCCCAGGACGAACGTCGCGGCGAGGGCGCCGAGGGCGAGGCCTGCCCCCCACCCGGGCGGGGTGCGCGACACCGAGAGCCGCCCGTGCCCGCGCCCCCCGCGCAGCCACCCGTACCAGCCGTAGACGGACGTCGCGAGATAGAGCAGCTGCAGCACGGCCGCCCCGTAGAGCCGCGCCTGCCAGTAGACGACGAAGAACAGGAGCGCGTTGGCGATGCCCACTGGCCAGCACCAGGCGATCTCCCGGATCGCGAGCACGACGAACAGGGCGCCGAGGGCGGCGCCCGTCACCTGCAGGGGGTCCAGCGGTCCTCCTTCAGAAGCGCACGTCGAGCGTGACGTAGACGCTGCGCGTGGCGAGGGGATAGTAGTACGCCGTGCCCGACAGCGCCTCCGCCCCCGCCGCGTCGGCGGCGAAGAACAGATAGCTGTACCCCCCCGGCCACTGCCGGCCGTCGTCGAGCAGGTTCGCGGCCTGGACGCGCAGGCGCGGCTCGCCCCGCTTCACCCACCGCGCGAGCGACAGGCTCGCCTGCAGGCCCAGGTCGAAGAACGACGGCGTGCGGAAGCCGGGGTTGCCGGTGTTGTCGAGCTGCGCCGCGTCCACCCAGCGAAGGGCGGCGAGGAGCGAGACGCCCGCGGCGGGCGTCCACTCCGCGGTCCCGTTGAGGAGCACCGCCGGGGTGAGCAGCGGCGGCACGTCGCGGTGGACGACCTCGCGCGTCCCCGCCCAGTCGCCGCCGGCGTCGTACACGTCGTAGACCTGCGTCCACTCGTCGATCCGGGCGTGGTTCCAGGCCGCGGTCGCCCCGAGGCGCCAGGCCGCGGACGGCGAGAAGGCGACCTCCAGCTCCAGCCCACGCCGGTGGCTGCTCCCGGCGTTGCGGCGCACGGGGAGCCCGATCGCGCTGAGCTCGCCGCTCAGCGCGATCTCGTTGTCGAACTCCATCGCGTAAGCGTTCAGCCGGCCGACCACGCGGCCCGCGCGCACCTCCAGCCCGGCCTCCGCGTCGACGAGCCGCTCCGGCTCGACCGCCCGCAGGTCGTAGGGCAGGGTCGCGTCGTCCTCGCCCGCGAGCATGTCGCTGCGCGCCGGCTCGCGCTCCATCCTCCCGACCGAGGCATAGAGGCCCACCGAGGGCGACGGGTCGAAGCGGAATCCCGCCTTCGGGTTGAAGAACGTCCAGCTCACCGCGCCGAGCGGCTGGCGGCCCCGGTACTCGAAGCGCGCGTGGCGCACCTGCGCATCGGCCCACAGGCGCGCCCGGCCCGCGTCCCAGGCCGCCCTGAGGAACGTGCTCGCCTCGTTCTTGAAGCCGGTGTTGAGGTAGGCGCGCTCGCCCCCGACCACGTCCATGAAGTGGTCCCGGGAGAAGTCGTTCGCGTGGGCTCCCCACTGGAGCGAGAGGCGGCCCGCGCGGTGGGTGGCCCCGAGCACGAGGCCGACGAAGTGGCCGTCGAGGCCGTACTGGAGGAGGTCCTCGCCGGAGCGGATCCGGAACCACCCCTGCGCCCCGTTGTAGTACGCCTGCGCGGTGAGCGTCGTCCCCACGCCGACGAGGCGGTTGTACTGCGCCTGGACGAAGTCCTGGCCGAAGTCGTCCGTCTCCTCGGGGGAGAGCGGGTTCGCGCGCGGGTTGCGATCGAGCGTCGGCGCGTCCACGGCGAGGTAGGCGAGGGAGGTCTTCGTCCGGCCGGAGAAGCCGAAGAGCTTGAGGAGCGACCGCGCCCCCGACCGGGTGGCCCCGTAGTAGACCGTGCCCTGCTCGGCGCCGGAGTGCTCGCGGAAGCCGTCGCTCGACTGGAGCGAGCCGCGCGCGTAGAGCCCCCACGCCCCGCCGAGGAGGCCCGAGTGGACGGCCGCGGTCGCGCGCCCCGTCCCCCAAGAGCCGCCCCCGAGCTGCGCCTCGAGCCGGCGGCGGTCGGCCGGAGAGACGCTCGCGAAGTTCACCGAGCCCCCGTAGGAGGCCGACCCCACGCTCGACGTCCCCACCCCGCGCTGGACCTGGATCGAGTCGACGACGCTCGCGAAATCCCCGAAGTTCGAGAAGTAGAGCGCCTGGTCCTCGGGGTCCTGCAGCGGCACGCCGTCGAGGGTGACGTTGAGGCGGGTCTGGCCGATCCCGCGGATGTTGAAGTAGGAGTAGCCGGCGGCGACGCCGCTGTCGGACTGCACGTTGACCGCCGGCGTCGCGGCGAGCAGGAACGGCATCTCCTGCCCGCGGTTGACGAGCGCGATCGCCTCTTTCTCGACGTCGGTCTTGGTGACCGGCGTGCGCTGCTCGGCGCGCACCGCCTGGACCACGACCTCCTCGGTGAGCCGCACCGGCGTCGCCGGGCCGGCCGGCGGGGCCGCCGCCGGGTCGGGAGCAACGGTCACGTCCCCGCCGCCCGCCGCCCGACCCACCGCGAGGAGAGCCGCGGCGAGCGCGGCCCGGCCGCGATACCCCGATCGCTTGTGTCGCTTCGCTTCCATGACCTCGCCTCCTCCGCCCGCGCCTGCGTGCGGGCGATCGAGGCGGACCCTAATGGAGTGCCGCTCTCCGAGGAGCGGGTTTCGATCTCTCTCGCCTTCCCTACGCCGGTCCGAACCGGGTCAGGTTCCGAGGGTGTGATCTCAGGCCGTGCGGGCCACCCCTAGGCTTCCGCCAGACAGAAGTGTCGCTCCGAAGGCGGTCCTTCGTCAACGTGGCAGGCCACCAGGCAGGCCACCGCCGAGCCGCCCCGGGGGCCTCTCGAGCCGCCCCACCTCGGCGGTCTCGAACAATGCCGCATTCTATGCCCCCCGGCGCGGTGATATCGTCCGCCCGATGCGGCCACTCGAGCGGGTGAGGCGGCGCCTAGCCGGCGAGCCTGTCGACCGGGCCCCGAACTTCGACATCCACATGCAGCGCGCGGCCCGCCAGGTCGGCCGGCCCCTGCGCGGCTACTACCTCGACCACCGGGTGCTCGTCGAGGCGAACCTCGCCGTCCTCGAGGCCTTCGACGTCGACGTCGTCCAGGCGATCTCCGACCCGTACCGCGAGGCGTGCGACCTCGGCCTCGACGTCGAGTTCCCCGACGACGCCCTGCCGGTGCGCCGGTCGGTCCTGATCCGCGAGCCGGAAGACGCCGACCGGCTGAGACTCGTCGCCCCGGAGGACGGGCCCCGCATGAGCGACCGCCTGGAGGCGGTCCGTCTCCTGCGCGAGCGCACCGGCGGCGAGGTGCCCGTCATGGGCTGGGTCGAGGGCGCCTTCGCGCTCGCCTCGGTCCTCCGCGGGGACTCGAACCTCCTCCTCGACATCTACGACCGGCCGGAGTGGCTGAAGGGCCTCCTCGATCGCCTCGTCGAACTCGGCGTGGCGTTCGCGCGCGCGCAGGTGGCGGCGGGCGCCCACGTCGTCGGCCTCGGCGACTCGATGGGCTCGCTCGTCTCCCCCGCGCAGTACCGGGAGTTCGTGCTCCCCTGCGAGCAGCGGGTCTTCGCCGCGGTCGAGGAGGCGGGGGCGATCCCGCGCCTGCACATCTGCGGCAACACCGGCCGCATCGTGCCCGACATGGCGAGGAGCGGAGCCGCGATCGTGGACCTCGACTGGATGGTGGACCTCGCCGGGGCGGCGGCGACGTTCGGGCCGGCCGGCCCCGCGCCGTGCGGGAACTTCGACCCCGTCGCGGTCTTCCTCCACGGCACCCCGGCCGACGTCGAGGCGGCGACCCGGCGGTGCGCCGCCGCGGGGGGGCCGCGCCACTTCAGCGCGGCCGGCTGCGAGGTGCCAGACGGCACGCCGGAGGGCAACCTCCTTGCGCACGCCCGCGCGCTGCGCGAGGGCTAGCGGGCGAGCCCGAGGAAGCGCGCGAGCGCGCGGGTGGCGCGGTCGATGCGGCGGAAGGTCGGGAGCCCCGCCCGCCGCATCGCGGCGACGAGCGGGTCGTAGAGCGGCCCCGAGTCGACCGAGAAGACGACCGGCTTGGGCGTGCCGCGGAAGAAGGCGGCGAGGAGCGTCGCGAGCCCCCTCTCCCCCTCCACGTCCTCGCGGTGGCCCTCGCCCGGCGCCAGCGAGTCGAAGAAAGGCGTCGCCGGGACCCCCGCGACCACCAGCGCCTGCACCCCGGGGTCCTCGGCCAGCGCCCGCGCGAGGCCCACGTACGTCTCCGTCGGCGTCACCGGCGTCGCGTCCACCGGGTTGTGCACGTCCACGATCCCCGCCGGCAGCAGGGCGGCGAGCCGCTCGCGGGTCGCCGGCGCGAGGTCGGCGAGCTCCATGCCGTGGAGCGTGTCGGCGGCCGCGGTCGCCTCGAAGCCGGCGTTCGACAGCACGGCCACGCGCCGGCCGGCCGGGACGCGCCCGTCGAGCAGCGTGAAGGTCGTCGCGTCGTCCTCGAACTGGTCGAGGCTCCCCGCCACCACCGCTCCCGCCGCCCGGGCCAGCTCCTCGCACACCTCGTAGTCCCCCACCGCGGACGCGGTGTGGGACGCCGCGGCCGCCGAGCCCTCGCGGGTCCGCCCGGCCTTGTAGAAGAGGACGGGCCGGCCCGAGGCCGCGATCCGCCGGACGGCCTCGAGGAACCGCGCCCCGTCGCCGCGCTGGAAGCCCTCGAGGTAGACCGCGAACACGCGCGTGCCCGGGTCCCCCTCGAGGTAGGCGAGGTAGTCCGACACCGTCACGTCCATCTGGTTCCCGAACGAGATCGCGTAGCGCAGGGCCACCACGCGGTCGAGGTTCGAGATCTGGCTCACGAGGTAGGCGCCCGACTGGCTCACGGTCGCGAGGCCGAGGCCCGGGCCCTCCCGCACCGGCAGCTTGTGGGGCGGGATGAAGAAGGTGTTGTAGCGGCCGGGCGCGGAGATGATGCCGAGGCAGTTGCCGCCGTTGAGCAGCACGCCCCCGTCCTTTGCCCGGTGGCCCTCGGCGAGGGCCGCGCGCAGCCTCCGCTCGGCCTCGCGCCCGCCCTCCGTCTCCCCGAAGCCGCCGGCGATGAGCGTCACCGTCCGAGCCCCCCGCGTCGCGACGATCTCCTCGACGACCCTGTCCGCGCCGCGGTCGGCCGCGACCGACACGATTGCGAGGTCGGCCGGCTCGGGCAGCTCGGCGAGCGAGGGGAAGGCGCGGCAGCCGTCGATCTCGGTCGCCTTCGGGTGGACCGCCCAGATCCGCTCGCGCGGAACCCCGCCCCCCGCGACCAGGTTGCGCAGGATGATGCGGCCGGGGTTCACCCCGTCGGCGGAGGCGCCGACGACGACCGCGCTTCCCGGCGTCAGCAGCCGGCGCAGCTCGCCGATCGGCCGCTCCGGCGGCAGCGGCGCCGGCCGGTGCAGGCGGGCGAGGCCGTCGAGGGCCACGAGGCGCCCGTCCTCCGCCGCGACCACCGGGTTCACCTCGAGCTCGGCGAGCCCGAGGCCGCCCGGGGGCTCGAAGCCCGCCCACGTCTCGGCGAGCCGGCCGAGGGCGACCGCGAGGTCCGCGAGGCGTTCCTCCGGCACTCCCGCCCCCCGGCTCGTCCGCAGGCGGCCGGTGAGCGCCGCGTGAACGAGCGTGCCTCGCAGCGCCCGCAGCGCCGGCTCGGCGGTGAGGCCGCGGGCCGCCATCATCGCCCGGGCCTTCTCGGGGCGCAGCGCGCCGAGCAGCGCTTCCGTGTCGAGACCGCCCACGCCGAGCACCACCACCGCGCCGAACGCGGGGTCGTGACGGAAGGCGGCCAGCACCTCGCGGCCGGTGCCGGGGCGGAAGCGCACCCGCTCGACGACGAGGGCGCCCGCGATCCGTGCCCCGGGCTCGGCCGCCCGCGCCGCGTCGAGGACGCGCCCGACCGCATCCCGCACCGCGCCGGGCTCGTTCGGGCAGGTCGCGATGCCGCCGACGTCGCTCTTGTGCAGCAGGTCGGCCGACGCCACCTTGACGACGGCGTCGTCCGACCCGATCGCCTCGCACAGGGCCGAGTCGACGGCCTCCCGCGAGGCGACGAGCCGGTGCCGGGGCACCTCGATGCCCGCCCCCGCGAGGAGCGCGTACACCTCGCACTCGAGCAGGACGGCGCGCCCCTCCGCCTCGGCCGACAGAAGAACGGCCGGGGCGGCGTGCGCCCCCGCCGCGTGCGTGCCCGCCATCGCCACCCTAGCCGCGGCGGTGCAGGGGGACGTACTCGCGCTTCTCGGAGCCGAGGAAGATCTGGCGCGGTCGCGCGATCTTCTGGTCCTTGTCCTCGATCATCTCCTGCCACTGCGACAGCCAGCCGGACATGCGCGGGATCGCGAACAGCACGCAGAACATCTCGGTCGGGAACTTCATCGCCTGGTAGATGAGGCCCGAGTAGAAGTCGACGTTCGGGTAGAGCTTGCGCTTGATGAAGTACTCGTCGGAGAGCGCGATCCGCTCGAGCTCGAGCGCGATGTCGAGCATCGGGTTGCGGCCGGTGACCTCGAACACCTGGTCGGCCATCTTCTTGATGATCTTGGCCCGCGGGTCGTAGTTCTTGTAGACGCGGTGGCCGAAGCCCATGAGGCGCACGTCGCCGCCCGACTCCTTCACGTCCTTCACGAAGGCGGCGACCTTGTCCTTCGAGCCGATCTCCTGGAGCATCCGGAGCACGGCCTCGTTGGCGCCGCCGTGCAGCGGCCCGTAGAGCGCGCCGATCGCCCCCGCCGCCGCGCAGTAGGGGTCGGCCTCGGAGGAGCCGATGCTGCGCATGACCGAGGTCGAGCAGTTCTGCTCGTGGTCGGCGTGCAGGATGAACAGCACGTCGAGCGCCTTCTCGAGCGCGGGGTGGACCTTGTACTTGAGCTCGCTCGTCTTGAACATCATCTGGAGGAAGTTCGCCGGGTAGCTGAGCTCGTTGTCCGGGTAGACGTAGGGCAGGCCCATCGAGTGGCGGTAGGCGAACGCGGCGAGGGTCGGGATCTTGGCGATCAGCCGGTAGATGTGGCGGGACCGCTCCTGCGGGTCGCGGACCTTCTTCGCGTCGGGGTAGAACGTGCTGAGCGCGGCGATCGTCGACGCCAGCATCCCCATCGGGTGCGCGTCGTAGCGGAAGCCGGCCACCAGCTCCTTGACGTTCTCGTGGACGAACGTGTGGGTGGTGACCTTCTCCACCCAGGCGTCGTACTGCGCCTTCGTCGGCAGCTCCCCGTCGAGCAGCAGGTACGCGGTCTCGAGGTAGTTGCTCTGCTCCGCGAGCTGCTCGATCGGGTAGCCGCGGTAGTTCAGGATGCCCTTGTCCCCGTCGATGAACGTGATCCGGCTCTTGCACGACGCGGTGTTGAGGTAGCCCGGGTCGTACGTCATCAGGCCGAAGTCGTCCGCGGCGACCTTGATCTGGCGGAGGTCGATGGCCCTGATCGTCCCGTCCTGGATCGGGACCTCGTACGTCTTGCCGGTGCGGTTGTCGGTGATCGTGAGGGTGTCCTTGGCGGTCGGTGCTGCGCTCACTGCGGCCTCCGGGTCGGGGTTGGTTCGCTTCTCGGCGACGCTCCTGGACACTAGCACCGCCCCCCGGCCTTTTCAACGAAAGACGGCGGGAGCGGGGATTGAGCGGGGATTCCACTTGCGAGGGACGGGCGGACCGTAGTCGAATGCGGTCGGTGGACTACGCCAGCGGACTCAAGAAGGACGTCGCGGAGGTCAAGTTCCTGATCCACGACCTGCGCGTGGAGTCCTTCTTCAACGAGGTCATCCACTACCACGTCACCGTCAACACCGACCTCGAGCTCTACAGCGCCGACCAGGCGCAGGTCCTCCATGGCGCGGACCTCGAGGAGCTGAAGGGGAAGGCCCGCGAGGCCCGCAAGGCGTTCCAGGAGTACTCGGCGGCGGTCAAGAACTTCTCGCCGGACAAGACGGTGCTCCTGGCCGGCCGGCAGTACCTCCAGGCGGTCTGGGACCTGTGCGAGCTGATCCTGCACCCCCTCTGGGGCCGGGTCGACCCGATTCTGACCTTCCTTCCCCCGGAGTCCCGATCGGTGCGGTCGCGCTCGCACTACCGCAACTGCCTGCGCTGGATCTGCGGGGTCTACTACCGGCTCGAGCACTTCCGCGCCGAGCAGGAGGGCAAGGACGTCCAGGAGGTGTTCGACGTCGCCGACGACCTCGCGGACTTCACCCGCAACGTCATCTACGGCTACGTCGTGGAGAAGGGCGGTGCCCGCGTCGAGCTGCGGCTCGACCTCCAGGGTCCGGCCGTCCTCCGCGGCAACCGTCACCGCTTCCGTCGCATGTACTTCAACCTGATCATGAACGCGGTCGACGCCATGGCGGGCCGCAAGGTCGGGATGATCCACGTCGGATGCCGGATCGAGGGCGACCGCCTCGTGCTCCAGGTCGGCGACACCGGCTCCGGCATGCCGGCCGCGAAGATCGCGCAGCTGCTCGCGGACAGGGAGACCCTCGACGGGGAGCTGCACTCCCTCGGCTTCGTGTTCGTGCGGCAGACGGTGGCCGACTTCGGCGGGACGCTCGAGATCGAGAGCGAGGAGGGCAAGGGGACCACGGTGACGCTGCGCTTTCCCTTCCTGGCCGACGCCGTGCCCCCGCCCCGGCAGCCCTCCCGGTGCGAGAAGTACGGGCACGCCGAGGACGAGGACCTGGCCCGCCTCGCGCCGCACCCGCGCGAGGCGGGGGCGAAGCCGAAGCCGGCCGCCGCCCCCGCGGGCGAGGGCTCGTGGGGCCGGACCATCCTCGAGGACTACCGCGCCTCCGACTCACCCCACCCGGGGTGCGTCTTCGCCATCGCCATCACCGAGACAGGCGAAGTCGACTACTTCACCCACCGGCCGTACGAGCGCCTGTGGAACATCACCCACGAGGACCTCTCGCCGACGTTCTTCCAGGCCACGGTGCGCGGGCGGCTCGAGGAGGACGAGGAGAGGCGGCCCGTCCTGATCCTCAAGGCCCCCCAGAACGTCCGCGAGTACTTCGACTTCAAGGAGGTCCCGGAGGCTGCGCGGAGCGCCGAGGCCTACAACCGGATGGTGCACGACGAGTACGTCCGGATCGCCCGCAAGCTCATCGGCTCGGGCATGGACCCGGCCATGGGCGTTCTCGCCACGGACCTGCCGAAGCTGTTCCCCGGCTGCCAGGCGCTGCTCGAGAAGGAGCCGGTCGAGCTCCGGGTCCTCGCGGACCAGGAGCTGACCGGGGAGTAGGCGCGCGGCGCCCGGCCTACGTCTTCGCGACCAGCATCTCCGCTTCCGCCTTCGCCGCCACCTCCTCCAGCATGGCCGTCGTCACCGACTTCGGCCGCTCGATCGGGTAGCCGAGGGCGCGGTCCCAGACGATGTTGGACATCACGCCGAGGGCGCGGCCGATGCCGAAGAGCACGGTGTAGAAGTCGTACTCGCGGACGCCGTAGTACCACTGGATGACGCCGGACTGCGCGTCCACGTTCGGCCACGGGTTCTTCGCCTTGCCCTGCTTCTCGAGGATCGGCGGCACGACCTTGAACAGGAGGTCGACGTACTTGAAGATCGGGTCGTTCGGCAGGTGCTTCAGGCAGAAGTTGCGCTGCTCCATGTACCGCGGGTCGGTCTTGCGCAGCACCGCGTGGCCGAAGCCGGGGACGACCTGCCCCGACTCGAGGGTGTCCCACACGAACTTGCTCATCTCCTCCTCGGTGGGGACCCGGCCGCCCATCTTCTCCATCACGCCCTGGATCCAGCGGAGCACTTCCTGGTTCGCGAGGCCGTGCAGCGGGCCCGCGAGGCCGTTGATCATGGCGGAGCCCGCGTAGAACACGTCCGACAGCGCGCTCGCGACGAGGTGGCCGGCGTGGGCGGAGACGTTGCCGCTCTCGTGGTCGCTGTGCAGGATGAAGTAGAGCCGGGAGACGTCGTCGTAGGGCTTCGGCACGCCCATCATGTGCGCGAAGTTCCCGCCCCAGTCGAGCTTCGGATCGGGGGCGATCGGGGTGTCGCCGCGGTACTTCATCCGGAAGATGTAGGCCCCGATCTCGGGCAGCCGCGCGATCAGGTTCAGCGCGTCCTCGTAGGTCGGGTCCCAGTGGTCGTTCTTCCCGAGGCCCTCGTTGTACCGCTTCACGTAGAGCGAGTCCCGCTGCATGCACAGGATCGCGGCCGACAGCATCGTCATCGGGTGGGTGTCGCGCGGCATGGCCCGGAGCACGTCGAAGACGTACCGGGGCACGGCCGAGCGGCCCCTGAGCTCCTCGACCACCTCCTCCGCCTCCGCCTTCGTGGGAATGTCGCCGGTCAGCAGCAGCCACAGGAAGCCCTCCACGTACGGCATGTCGTGGCCGGGGACCTTCGGCAGCTTCTCGAGCGTCTCGGGGATCGTGTAGCCGCGGAAGCGGATCCCCTCCATCGGGTCGAGGTACGAGATGTCGGTGACCAGGCACTTCACCCCTCTCGCTCCGCCGAGGGCCATGCCGATCGTCACGTCGCCCAGCTTGACGTCCCCGTGCTTCTTGAGGAGAGCCGTGGTTCTGGGCCGCCAGGCCTCGATCTTCTCCAGCAGCTTCGCCTTGAGCTTCGACATGCGCTCCTCCTCGTTCTCGTTCGAATGAGGCAATCAGGACAGAAAGACCAACGCCTCGCCCCGTGCGTCCAGAGTCCCGCACGCCGGCACAACGCAGCGGCGACGTAAAGCTAATGCTCTAGGCCGCGCCAGTCCATAGATCGTGTGATTGCTTCCGATCGATCTCGAACATGGATGGTCCGCGCCCCCCGCGTCAGCGGCCGAGCTCGTACACCGTGTCGTTCCCGAGCGTCGCCACCTCGCGCAGCGCCCCGCTCGCGAGCGCCTCCGGCATCCCCTTCTGCAGACGCGCCCACTGGAACGGCCCGTAGCCCCTGCGGTGCACGATCACGTAGCGCGTCCCGATCCCCCGCAGCGCCCCGAGGAACGCGTCCGACGGGAACGACCACGACAGCTCCCGGATCTCGACGTAGCGCCTCGGCTCGATCCCCGCGTAGCCGTTCACGAGCCGTTTCCAGTGCAGCGTCGAGTACACCATGTAGATGCTCTCGTGGAACGCCGGCCGCTTCTCGAGACCGTATACGTCGAGCATCGGCAGGTGCACCACCGCGTCGCGCCCCGGCTGCTCGGCCAGCCACCGGTACACCGGCGGCGGCTCTCTCCGCGTGTCGAT
>CAZLRF010000090.1:13661-14812 GCA_964561785.1 uncultured Acidobacteriota bacterium
CGGGCATCACCAGCCCCGGGAACAGGTTGTTCGGCCCGGTCGTCCGGAACGGGGCCGTCAGCTCCCCGTACACGCGGTTCCACGCGCTCGTCGCGAAGAACGACTCGACCGGGGCCGAGTAGAGGATCGTCTCCTCCGTCCCGCGGGCGTACTTCTCGGGCGAGAGCCCCCGCTGGTGCATCACGTAGACCGGCAGCAGCGCGAGGGCGGCGAGGACGGCGGCGAGCGCCCCCGCCTTCAGCCGGTCCCACCGTCCCCAGAAGAGCACCAGCAGGAACGGCGGCAGCACCGCGGCGGCGATCACCCCGTGGTAGCCGCAGGCGAGGAACGCGAGCACGAAGAACGAGGCGGCGACGAGCGCGTCTTGCGCCCGGTTCGCGCGCGCGAAGCGGATCGTGAACAGCAGCGCGAGCGGCCACCACTGCGTCCCGAGCGTCGAGAGGTGCGCCACCTGGTCCGTCCGGATCGGCGAGAACGCGAACAGCGCGCCCGCGAGGAGGGCCACCCCCTCCCCCGCCCCCAGCTCCCGCGCCAGCCCGTACGCGGCGAGCGCCGAGAGCAGCCACGTCAGCAGCCGGGCCACGTTGTACAGCAGCACCGCGTCGTCGGTGAAGAGAGCGAGCGGCAGCACCAGCACCGTCGTCCCCAGCACCGGCTCGTCCATCCCCAGCGTGTAGCGCAGCGGGTGGAAGATGTTCGCGTGGGGCAGCTGCGAGGGGTCCGTCTTCAGCGCGTGGACCGTCCAGCCGATCTCCCACGCGAAGAAGGCGGAGTCCCCCGCGTCCATCACGCGCAGGTTGGCCGCGAACGGCCACGTCAGCGCGACGGTGAGGACGGCGTAGACGAGGAGCGCCCGCAGCGACCGCATGCGGGGGCTACTGTAGCGTCCCGCGACCGGCCCTCCAACCGGGGCGGAACGACGGGCCGCCTCGGCTATCCTTGACGCCCGTCGACAGCCCCGACGCTCCCAAGCCCTCCCCCGCCGTGTCGCAGAACGCGGCCTTAAGCAGCCGCTCGATCGAGGTGGACGTCGTCGTCGGGCCCCTCGGGGTAGGCGTCGACGGCTCGGACGAGGTCCCACCCATGACGAACGAGCCCGTCGATCACAGGTCCGCGGATGTTGGCGTCGGCGTACAGCCGAAAGCGTCCGG
>CAZLRF010000091.1:0-5930 GCA_964561785.1 uncultured Acidobacteriota bacterium
GCCGCCTGCTCCTGGGCGACCCGCCGTGACGCGGCCCGGGCCGCGCTCGCCCCGAAGCCGGCGTCGGCCGCCCCCCCGCCGTCGCCAGCCACTGCCAGGTGCCGGGCCAGAGCGCGCACCGTCGTGTGGCGGAACAGGTCGACCAGGGTCACGGTGCCGTCGAACCGCTCCTTGAGCTTGCCGAGGACGCGGACCATCGCGAGCGAGTGGCCGCCGAGGTCGGCGAAGTTCGCGTCCACCGGGACCTCTGTCAGATCCAGGACGTCGCGCCAGATCGCCGCCACGGCTTCCTCCACGGCCCCCTCGGGCCGAGCCGCGGGGGCGACGGCCGGGGCGTGGCGGTGCGGCGGCGGCAGGGCCTTGCGGTCGACCTTCCGGTTCGGCGTTGTCGGGAGTCCCGGCAGCACGACGAACGCACGGGGGAGCATGTGCTCCGGGAGACGGGCGCGCAGGTGCTCCCGCAGATCCGCCTCGGGGGGCGCGGCCTCGCGCGGCACGACGTAGGCCACGAGGTCGGTGCCGGCCCCGTCGTCGCGGGCGACGACGACCGACTCGCGGACGGCCGGGTGCTCCGCGAGCCGCGCCTCGATCTCTCCGAGCTCGATGCGGTGACCGCGCACCTTGACCTGGTGGTCGAGCCGGCCGAGAAACTCGAGCGTGCCGTCGGGGCGACGGCGGACGAGGTCGCCCGTGCGGTACAGCCGCCCGGCCCCGAACGGGTCGGGGACGAAGCGCTCTGCGGTCAGCTCCGGACGGTTCCAGTAGCCGCGCGCGACGCCTCGCCCTCCGATGTGCAGCTCTCCGGCCAGTCCGACCGGGGCGAGCCGGCCGTCGCGGTCGAGGACGTGGAGGGTCGTATTGGCGATCGGTCGACCGATGGTGACCGGCCCGGTGGCCGCGACGCGCGTGGCAGACGACCACACGGTCGTCTCGGTCGGCCCGTAGACGTTGGTGACAACCCCCTGCACGAGCCCGGCCAGCTCGCGGGCCAGCCTCTCGGGGAGCGCCTCGCCCCCCACGAGCAGCTGTCGCAGGCGCGTGAAGGCGCGCCGTCCCTCCTCGTCGTGGAGGAGCATCTGGGCCATCGTGGGTGTGCACTGCAGGTGCGTGACCCCCTGGGCCTCGACGAGGGCGGGGACCGTCTCGGGCCGAGGCGGCGCCTCGGCCGGCGGGGCGACGGCATCCCGCCGGAACGCCGCCGCGACCTCGGCGAGCCGCGGGAGGTGAGCGAGGACTGTCTCGCTCGGGACGCCGAAGTCGACGAGGCAGGCGACCTCGTCGACGCCGCTCGCGGCGAGCCGCTCGGCGAAGCGCCGGCACGTCCGCGGGCACCCGAAGAGACCGCTCGACTCGAAGTAGCGCTCGAAGGCGTGGTCGAGCAGGGCCTCCATCTCCTCCGGCGAGAGGTCGTCGGGGTCGAACTCGCCGCCCGCGCCGGTGGTCCTCTCCTTGAACGTCGGGAACGACCACGCCGCCTGCCGGACGAGGCCCACCGCGCTGCGGAGGTACTCCTTCATCGGCCCGCGAACCACGGCCTTGACGCTCTCGTCGGAGTCGCCCACGAACGCGTGGACCATCAGGCTCACGACACCCCGCCCCCGGTGCCCGGCCTCATCCCAGGCCCGGCGGTACAGCGCGACCTTCTCCGCCACTTCCTCGACGCTCTGTCCCAGCAGGTGGGTGAGGACGTGGGCGCCGGCCCGGCCCGCCGCGACGAAGGTCTCGGGGTTGCCCGCGATCGTCACCCAGACGGGGAGCTCCTCCTGGACCGGGCGGGGCAGGACGCGCACCTCGACGGTCTCGCCGGAGCCGTTCGGGAGGGGCAGGGCCTCTCCCCGCCAGAGCCGGCGCACCTCCTCGATCTGCTCCAGCATGATCCGCTTGCGCGCGGCGAACGCCTCGGGCCGGAGGACGAAGTCGTTCGGCTGCCAGCCGGCCGCGAAGGCGAGGCCCACGCGGCCGTTCGAGAGGTTGTCGACGACCGACCACTCCTCAGCGATTCGCAGCGACGAGTGGAGCGGGCTCACGAGGCTCCCCGCGCGGATGCCGACGCGCTCGGTGACGGCCGCCACCGCGGCGCCCGTGACCGCGGGGTTCGGGTACAGGCCGCCGAAGGCGTGGAAGTGGCGCTCCGGCGTCCACACCGCCACGAAGCCGTTGCGGTCGGCGAAGCGCGCCCCCTCGAGGAGGAGCCGGTACTTCCCGCGCTCGTGCTCGGAAGCGTCGCTCGAGAAGTAGAAGAGGCTGAAGTCGAGCGGACGTTGCGGCGCGGCGCCGGACACGAAGGCCTCGCGCTCCTCGTCGCGGTGGAGAACCACCGTGAAGCCGCGAGCGAGCGTCCACAGCAGCTCGAGGACCGAGATGTCGAAGCTGAGGCTGGTGACGGCCAACCACGTGCCCGCCGGGTCGCGGACGACGTGCTCGTCCATGCCGACGAAGAAGTTGACGACGTTCCCGTGTTCGACCATCACGCCCTTGGGGCGCCCGGTCGAGCCCGACGTGTAGATGACGTAGGCGAGGTCCGACGGTCGCGCCGACGGCGGGAGCGGATCCGACGAGGCGAGGGCGACCCGCGGGCGCTCGGCGTCGAGGTCGACCGCCGGGGCGAGGCCCTCCGGCACGCGCGAGCGGAGGCTCGCCTCGGTCAGGACGAGGCGCAGGCCCGCGTCGCGCGCCATGAGCTCGAGGCGCTCGGCGGGGTAGGCCGGGTCGAGGGGCACGTAGGCGCCGCCGGCCTTGAGCGTGGCGAGGAGCGCTTCGACCATCGCGACCGAGCGGTGGAGCAGGAGGCCGACGCGCTCCCCCGGGGCCACGCCGAGCTCGCGCAGGCGCCGGGCCAGGCGGTTCGTCCGCTCGTCCAGCTCACGGTAGCTCACCCGCTCGCCGCGGAACACGAGGGCCGTCGCCTCCGGCGTGCGGCGCGCCTGCGCGGAGACGAGGTCGTGGATGCAGCACTCCGGGACCGGCCTCGCCGTCTCGTTCCACTCACGCAGGCGTTCCCTCTCCGCGGCGGTCGTGAGGTCGACCGAGGAGATCGCGAGGGTGGGGGAAGCGGTGGCCCCGGCGAGGACGGACGCGAGCTGGGCGGCGAGGGCTTCGGTCCCGGGTCCGCCGAGGAGACGGCACTCGGCGCCGTCCGCGGAGACGGCGAGCCGCAGGCGGGCGGGAGTCGGCTCGACGCCCACGCCGACGGACAGCGTCGCCGCGCCGAGCCCGCCCCGCCGGGCGGCTTCGCGGAGGTCGGGATCGCGGGACCACAGGTCGGACGGGAGCGGCCCTTTGGCAAGCATCGCCGCCCGCGCCGCGGCGACGGACGCGACGGCCGCCGGGAACGGGGCGGCCCGGTCGAGCGAGAGGCGCAGCGGGAGGCTCGAGGCGAAGATCCCGTACGTGCCCGCGGCTCTCTCGGTGATCGCCTCGTCCGCGTACGCGAGATCGATCTCCGACGCCCCGGAGCGGCGGGCCGCGAAGACCGCGAGGGCGGCGAGGAGGGTGTCGACGCGTCCCTCGGCGGGGAGGCCACGGAGCAGGCCCTCGTCGAGGGAGTGCCCCTCGACCCGAGCCGGCGTGGCGCCGTCCGGGGGCAGGTCGAGGTCCGGGAGGCACGGTGCGAGGAGCAGGGCGCGCCACTCGTCCTCCGAAGGCGCAGCCGCCTTCGACAGCTCCGTGAGGCGCTCCGTGAGGGGCGGATCGGGCACCCGGAGCGTCGCCCCCGGGGCGAGGCCGTGCCGTCGGACCAGGTCGGCCGCCGTCAGCTCCCGCCCGTCGAGCGCGGCGAACGAAGACACGACGATGTCCTGGGTCCCCGTCGCGACGTGCAGGGCTCCGTCCTCGACGGCGGCAACCGTCCCCGGCGGCAGGCCGGAGGACGAGCCGGTCGGCTGAGCCCGGCCGACGAGGACGGCCTCGTCCCCCAGCAGCATCTTCGGCCGCCCGAGCGGGTTCGGCTGGGCGCCGAAGTCGAGGGCGCGCACCAGGGCCGAGATCTCCCCGGCGGGTCGCTGCCAGTCGATCACCGCGGCCGCTCGGGGACGCGCGTGCCGGGAGAAGTAGCTCCGGGCGGAGAGGTCCTGCTCGCGCCCGCTGGCGTCGCCCGCCGCGAGGCGCCGCGCGAGCGCCTCGAACGCCTCGAGCCCGGCGGCCCAGCACTTCGCGTTCAGCGAGAACGCCGTCTCGTCGGGCGCGACGTCGAAGAGCCGCTGCTCCAGGATGCGGCCGGCGTCCGCTCTCTCCGTCATCTCGTGCCAGGTGACGCCGTGGGTGCGCTCCCCGGCGAGGAGGGCCCAGGTCGTGGCGTGGAGGCCCGCGTAGCGGGGGAGCGGACCGTCGTGGAAGTTGACCGCGATTCCCCGGGGAAGGCGCAGGACTTCGCCCGGGATCATCGCGAGGTGGGCGATGCTCGCGAGGTGGTCGAACCTAAGACCCGCCAGGGTCTGCGCGAGGGGTCGGTCGGCGGGCAGGAGGGGCAGCCCCTTCTCGTGCGCCCACCTCTCGACCGCGGGCTCGCTGGTCAGGACCGCGGCGATCGTCGACCCCTGCCCGAGGAGCGTGTCGCCGCAGGCGGCGAGGAGCGAGCCCTCGCCGAGGAGCACCCAGCTATTCGACGGCACGTGGTCTCACCTCCTGCCCGGACGAGCTCGCGTCCGCCGCACGGCGGAGCCGATCCTCGAGGAGGGAGGCGAGGATGCCGACGTTGGGCTCTCGGACGATCGTATCGTGGTTTCCCGGGACTTCGACGACCTCCAGGCGGGGGAGGAGGTCCGGCTCCCAGCCGAGGCGCGTGCCCATGTGGGCGTAGACTCGGGCCACCTCTCGGGCACGGAAGAGGGTGACCGGGCCAGGGTAAGGCGCGGGCCGGTGGCGTTTCGCGATCTCCAGGAAGTGCCGGGTGAGGTGGGCCTCGCGCAGGTCGTGGGGGATCGCCCGCCGCCGGGAGAGGTAGTAGCGCAGGCGCAGCTCCTCGGGGAGCGCCTTGAGCTGCCGCAGGGCGTGGGCCCGCGCCCGCCGGGGAAGATACGCGAGTCCCTGGGTCGCGAAGCCGCTGACGTGGTCCCGCAGGCCGAGCCGCCGCGCCTCGGTCCGCGGGTGGAACGTGTCGAGGAGCACGACCGTCGGGACGTCCTCGCCCGCGGCGACGAGGCGCCGCGCCATCTCGAGGGCGGCGACGCCGCCCCCCGAGTACCCGCCGAGGAGATAGGGCCCGCGGGGACGGACCGTGAGGACCGCCTCGACATAGAGCTCGGCCATCTCCTCGATGCTCGCCGAGGGGCGCTCGCGCCCGTCGACACCCCGCGCCTCGAGGCCGAAGACCGGCTGATCCTCGTCGAGCCGCTCCGCGAGGTCCCGGAAGACGAGGAGGTTGCCCCCGGCGCCGTGGACGCAGAAGAAGGGCGGCCGCGCGCCGCCCTTGCGCACGAGGACCAGCGGGGACCACCCACGGCCTGCAGGTGGCGTGGCGTTCGGCCCGGCGGGGCCGGCGGCGGCCGGGAGGGCGCGTCCGAGGGCCTCTCTCACTCGCGCCGCGAGCGCCTCCAGAGTCGGGGCGGCGAAGAGCGTGGCGAGGGGGAGGTCGACGCCCCAGGTCTTCCGGATGCGCGCGAACAGGCGCACGGCCACGAGCGAGTGGCCCCCGAGCGCGAAGAACCCGTCGGCGAGCGAGACCCGCTCCGCCCCGAGCAGCTCGCACCACATCCCGGCCAGCGTCTGCTCGACGTCGTCGCGCGGGGCGTCCCCGGCGGCGCCCGGCGCGAGGACGGCACCGGCCGGCTGCGTCCTGCCCGGAGGCGGCGGCTCCATCGCGGCGAGCAGGGCGTGCAGGTCGAGGGGCGAGACGAGGACCTGCGGATCGCCTCCCGGCGCGAGAAGCCGGCGGAACACGTCGTACCCCTCGTCGGGCGTGATCCCCTGCTCGACGAGACGCTCGAGGAGCG
>CAZLRF010000091.1:6030-13885 GCA_964561785.1 uncultured Acidobacteriota bacterium
CCGGGGTGCAGGCCGAGCGTGTCGAGGTCGCCGGCGAGGGCCTCGGGGAGCTCCAGGCGCGCGACGGCCTCCGTCGCCCCGAAAGTCGCCTGCCGGAGGACCGACCAGCGCGGGCCGAAGGCCAGGGCCTCGTCCTGCGGCAGGCGCTGCGCGCCCGCGTCGAACGCCTCCCGCCGCAGGGCGCAGCGCGACTCGATCGCGGTCATGTCTCTCCCCCGCACGTCGGGCGGGGTCTGCGTCGGGCGCACGCGCGCGGTGGCGTGCTCCACGGCGCCTCCGCGGGCGGGGAGGCTCCGAACGGTCACCTCGGCCGTTCCGTCGCCGCGTGGCCGCACGGCCGTCTCGACACGGAGCGGCTGGTCCTCGCGCACGAGGAGGGGCGTGGTGAACGTCAGGTCGGAGATCTCGATCGCCGCGCCCGGCGGGACCACGCCGACCGCTGAGGCGGCGGCCCTCACGATCTCGACGAAGGCGGTCCCCGGCAGGACCGGCCCCGCGCCGCGGACCCGGTGATCGTCCAGCACCCAGTCGCGGCCCGCGCCGAGGACCGCGCTGAAGATCGTCTCCCCCTCGGGGCCGTCGCGCCGCGTCTGGAGGAGCGGGTGCGCGACCGGCCGGGAGCCACGGGGCGCGGGACCCGACCCCAGCGCCGCCGCGGCCATGCCGACGCCGTGCCAGGCCCCCCACTGTACGACCCGCGCCGGCCATCCCTCGGCCGCGAGCTGGCCGCCCAGGGCGACGAGGAACGCGTTCGCGGCGGCGTAATCGGCCTGCCCGGCCGGGGCGAGCGTGGCGCTCGAGGACGAGAAGAGAACGAGGGCGTCGAGCGGACGCCCCCGCAGCGCGTCGACGAGTGCGAGGGCCCCCTCCACCTTGGGTCGGAGCACGGCCTCGATCCGGTCGCGGGTCTTCTCGAGGAGCGGCGCGTCGTCGAGGACGCCCGCCGCGTGCACCGCCACGCGGACCCGTCCGAAGCGCGCCTCCGCCTGCTCGACCGCCCGGCGCAGCGTCGCGGGATCGGCGACGTCGCCGACCACGACGAGCGTCTCCCCGCCCGCCTCCTCGATCGCCCGCAAGCCACGGGCCTTCTCGTCGCCCGGGTCGGAGGGGTCGGGTCCGTTACGGCCCACGAGGACGAGCCGGGCTTTGGACTCGCGCGCGAGTCGTTCCGCGAGGGCGAGCGCGATCCCCCCGAGCCCGCCCGTCACGAGCACGACCGGCCGCTCGGGGAGCGGCTGGGGCTCGGGAAGCGCCGTCCGCTCCCAGGCCGCCACGAACCGCCCCTCGGGTCGAAGGGCGACGCGGCGGTCGCGCGTGGGCGCGCCGAGCTCCGCGGCGAGGCGCCGGGCGAGAGCGCCCGTCGTGCCGGACGCGGGGAGGTCGACGGTGCGGCACCCGACCGAAGGCAGCTCTCGAGGGAGGACGCCGGCCGGGCCGTGGAGGAGGGCTCCCGCCGAGGCGAGGGGCGCCTCCCCGGCCACGCGCTCCGCGCCCCGCGTCACGACGAGAAGCTCGACGCCGCCCGCCGGCTCCTCCTCGATGAGCGCCTGGCACAGGGCGACGAGCCCGTCGAAGGATCCCCGCAGGTCGACGATCCGTGACGGAGCCGCGCCGCGGCCGGCGCGCGCGCGCAGCAGGGCCGTGTGGTCCTCGCGTGCTCCCGAGAGGCGGACGGATTCCGCCTCGCCCCCCGACGACCGCAGCTCGCGCACGAGCTCCCGGCCGAGCCCGTCGTCGTCCTCGAGGACCAGGACTCGTCCGGACGTCGCGTGCCCCGCGACGAGATCGCTCGGCCGCCAGACGAGCCGGTACGTCCAGGCCGAGCGGTCCGGGTTGCGGGCGAGCGGCTCGGCGGGCGGACGGTGGAGGAAGAAGCCGTCCCCGGGCTCGACCCAGTGCCGCTCGTGGTCGAACGAGTAGGTGGGGAGGCTCACGCGGCGGCGGCCGGGGCCGAGGTGCGCCCGCCAGTCGACGTCGACCCCCGCGATCCAGAGCTGCCCGAGCGCCGCGAGCAGCGCCTCCTCGTCCCCGGTCGCGTCCTGGGGATGGCGGAGCGCCGGGACGACCGGGTGCGACGGGGACACGGCGGGGTGCATCCGGGCGAGCGAGGTGAGCGTCCGGCCGGGTCCCACCTCGAGCAGCGCCGGGCGGCCCTCGGCCACGAGCGCGGCGAGGCCCTCAGCGAACCGCACCGGCCGCCGCAGATGGCTGACCCAGTAGGCGGGGTCCCGGGCCTCGTCCGCACGGACCCACGTTCCTGTCACGTTCGAGACGAAGGGTCGGCTCGGCGGGCCCAGTCGCAGCGACCGGAGGTAGTCGCCGAAGGGACGCAGGATCGGGTCGAGCATCGGGGAGTGTGCCGCCACCGAGATCGCGAGGCGCTTCGCCTCGACGCCGCGGGCGGCGAGGCGTATCTCGAGCTCGGTGACCGCCTCGACCTCGCCCGACACCAGGCAGAGGCCGGGCCCGTTGATCGCGGCGAACGACAGGCCGGGCGGGAGATCGGGGGCCACCTCGCTCTCCGCGAGGGGGACGGACAGCATCGCCCCCTCGGGGAGGGTCTCGAAGAGCCGGCCGCGGCACGTCACCACCCCGAGGGCGTCCGGAAGGGAGAAAACGCCGGCGAGGTGGGCGGCGGCGTACTCGCCGAGGCTGTGGCCGATCATCGAGACAGGCCGGAGGCCCCACGATCGGAGGAGCTCGGCGAGGGCCAGCTCGATCGTGAGCAGGGCCGGCAGGGCGAGGGACGGCCGGAGGAGCTCCGCGGCGGCCGCGGCCTCGCGGCCCGGCTCCGGGAGCATCAGCGGGCGCAGGTCGAGGCCCTCGCGCGTGCGCAGGACGTCGAGGCACTCGTCCACGCGCCCGCGGAACACCGCTTCCGCGCGGTACAGCTCGGCGGCCATCCCGGGGTACTGAGCCCCCCCGCCCGGGAAGAGGAACGCGACCGGCGTCGCCGAGCGGTCGCTCCTCGCCCCGAGGTGCCGCGAGGGCGTGCGCAGGGCGGCCGCCGCCTCCTGTCGCGAGGCGCACACGACCGCGCGCCGTTCGGGGAACCGGCGCCGTCCGACGGCCAGCGTGAAGGCGGCGTCCGCGAGGTCGAGGTCGGGCTCGCGGTCGAGCCGATCCGCGAGGCGGGCGGTCGCGCGGTCGAGGGAGGCCCTCGTCCGCGCCGAGAGGAGGAGGACGGCTGGCCCCCGCGGGGCGGACGCGGCCGGGGACGCCGGCGCTTCCTCGAGGATCGCGTGCGCGTTCGTGCCGCCGACGCCCAGCGAGTTCACGCCCGCGCGCCGCGGCGTCGCCGACGTCCACGGGGCGGCCTCCCCGCAGACGCGGAACGGCGTCTTCTCCCACTCGACCTCGGGGTTCGGCTCGCGGAAGTGCAGGCTCGGGGCGATCGTGCGGTGTCGCAGCATCTCGACGACCTTGACGAAGCTGGCGACTCCCGCCGCCGTGTCGAGGTGGCCGATGTTCGTCTTGACGGAGCCGATCGCGCAGAACGCCGAACGGTCGGTGAAGCTGCGGAAGGCCCGGGTGAGCCCGGTCACCTCGATCGGGTCGCCCACCGGCGTGCCGGTGCCGTGGCACTCGACGTAGGTGACGGAGTCGGCCGGGACGGAGGAGACGTGCAGCGCCTCGGCCACCGCCTCCGCCTGCCCGTCGACGCTCGGGGCGAGGTAGCCCACCTTCCTCCCGCCGTCGTTGTTCACGGCCGATCCCTTGAGGACGGCGTGGACGGAGTCGCCGTCCTCGAGGGCATCGCGGAGCCGGCGGAGCACCACGACGCCCGCCCCGCTGCCGAAGACCGTGCCCCGCGCCTGCCGGTCGAACGCCCGGCAGCGGCCGTCCGGGGACAGGATCTCGCCCTCCTGGTAGAGGTAGCCCACCCCGTGGGGCAGCTCGATCGTCACGCCGCCCGCGAGGGCGAGGTCGCACTCGTGGGAGAGAAGGCTCTGGGCGGCGACGTGGATCGCGACGAGGGAGGTGGAGCAGGCGGTCTGGACGTTGACGGAGGGGCCGCGCAGGTCGAAGAGGTACGACACGCGGGTCGTGAGGAAGTCCTTGTCGTTCCCGGTGTGCCGCGCGAGGAAGAGGCCGACCGAGGCCATGAGCTTGGGGTTCGTGAAGAGGTGGTACGGCATGTAGGCGTTCATGCCCGACCCGGCGAACACGCCGATCCGCCCGGGGAACGTCTCGGGCGGGTGGCCCGCGTCCTCGAGCGCCTCCCAGGCCACCTCGAGGAAGTGCCGGTGCTGCGGGTCCATGATCGCGGCCTCCCGGGGGCTCATCCCGAAGAAGCCCGCGTCGAAGAGCTCGAGCCCGTCGAGGGGCGCCCCGCGCCTCACGTAGGCGGGGTCGGCGAGAAGGGCCGGGTCGACCCCGCGGGCTCGCAGCTCCTCGTCGCTCAGGTCGCGGATCGACTCCACACCCCGGCTCAGGTTGTCCCAGAATTCGGATACGTCCCGAGCCCCCGGCACCCGGAGGGCTCGGCCCACGACCGCGACATCATTCGCGGACACCTCGGGCTCCGCGAGGGGAAGAGCGGCCTCGGTCGGGCGCGAAGGCTCGGTCAAGACCGACGAGGGTAGGGGCCGGGCCGCGCTCCGGTCAAGGGGCTGTGTCACAGCCAACCGGGACGGCCCGAGCTTCGGCGACCAGCGCGGCCACGAATCCGTCTTCGGGCGTCCAGGCGACCATCGACCAGCGCGAGGCGGGCCCGCCCTCGTCCGTGACGCGCAGGAGGGCCGCCGGACGGTCAGGCGTGAGCGCGACGTCGAACGCGCCGAGGGGAAAGTCGAGGCCCCGGCCAAGGGCCTTCACGAAAGCCTCCTTGCGGGTCCAGCCGGCGAAGAAGGCCTCCACCCGACGGCCAGGGGGCACGGAACGCCACTCCTCGTGCTCGGCCGGCGAGAACACCGTCGAGGCCAGTGCGTCCATGTCGGCCAGGGGCCGGAGGTTCTCCACGTCGACTCCGATCTCGCGTCCGACGGCGAACCCGTACAGGCCGCGCGCCGCGGCGTGGGAGAGGTTGAAGCGCAATTCCGAGCCGTGTGCGGCCCCGAGCCGAGGCTTGCCATGGACGTCCGCTTCGATCGTGACCTCCGCAGGGGGGATGTCGAGCTCCGCGGCGAGGAGCCGCCTCAGGAGGCCGCGCGCCGCGAGGAACCTCCGCCGATCGACGTCGAAGCGGAAGCGGCTCGCCCGGGCGCGCTCGGCGGCGCTGAGCCAGGCCTCGAGACGGGCCAGGGGCTCGGGAGGGCGATCGAGGTCCACCCAGGCGATCCGGACGCCCGGGAGGGGCCCGGGTCGCAGTAGCCGGTCTTCGCTCATCGACTGCGCAGGTCGAGGCGCCGCAGCGCCCGGGCCAGCTCCGGCCGCCGGGCGAGCGCCCGCCGCAGCGCGCGCGGCGCGGGCACGCTGCGGCCGCAGAGGACGACGCGGTTCCAGTGGCCGCGGACGTCCATCGAGACGACACGGCCTCCGAAGGGCCTCATGGCCCGGACGATCCGCGGCGTCTCGTGGATGGTGTTCGACACGACGAAGCCGCCGCGACGGAGCCGCCGCCGGATGAGGCGGTAGCCCTCGCCGACGAGCCACCCCGGCTTGCGGACCGAGCGCGAGGGGCCCACGAACAGGTCCTCCACGACGAGGTCGAAGCGCCGGCGGTCGCGGCGGAGGAAATCGAGCGCGTCCCCGAGGACGACCTCCACCCCCAGGCGGCCGAGGCCGAAGTGGCGCCTCGCGGCGCGCACGACCTCGGCATCGAGCTCGACCCCGGTGATCCTCGCGTCGGGGTCGAGGGTGCGCAGGGCGTGGGCGACGCTTCCCGCGGCGAGGCCGAGGACGAGCACGCGCCGCGGCCGCGACCGCGGCAGGAGGACGACCGGCGAGGCCAGGGCCCACCAGACGACCCCGGTGAGCGCACGGCCGTGGCGGCGGACGGAGGCCTGCGTGCCCTCGATCCGCAGCTCGAGGCCGCCCCGGACCCGCCGCACCTCGACGCGGGGACCCCTCACGCCCGCCGCGGGGTCTTCACGTCAGAGCTCCTTGCAGGCGGCGGCACCGGGGATGTCGCCGTACTCGCCCGTCCAGGCCCGGTCGCGGATGACCCGGATCATCCGCAGCAGCTCGTCCACCTCGGCCTCGTCGTTGAAGATGCCGAAGCTCGGGCGAATCGCGCCCGGCAGGTCGACCTCCTCGCCCGCGACGAGCTTTCGGCGCAGCTCGGTCGTGTCGGTCAGGCCGAGCAGCCGGTGCAGGTACGGGTGCGCGCAGAAGCAGCCGTTGCGGACGGCGATCGCCGCCTCGCGGTTCAGGATGCTCGCGGCCAGCTCGTGCGGGACGCCCTCGATCGCGAGCGACAGCGCGCCGATCCGCTTCGACGGGTCCGGGTGGCCGAGGACGCGCACCCCGTCGAGCCGGCGCAGCCCGTCCATCGCCCGCTCCACGAGGGCGCGCTCGTGCTCCCGCACGGCCTCCATCCCCGCCTCCTCGAGGAAGCGCAGCGCGGCGGCGAGGGCCACCGCCCCCGCGATGTTCGGCGTGCCCCCCTCGTGCCGGTCGGGCGACTTCTTGAAGTAGGCCTCGTCCTCGGTGACGTAGACGACGGTGCCGCCGGACGGGATGTAGGGCGGGGCCTCGTCGAGGAGGTCGGTCGGGCCGAAGAGGAAGGACGACCCGAACGGCGCGTAGGCCTTGTGGCCCGCGCCGGCGAAGAAGTCGACGTGGCCGGGGTCGTCGTTCGGGAGGACGTCGACCGGCGCGTGGGCGAGGATCTGCGCCCCGTCGACGAGGACCCGCGCCCCGTGGGCGTGCGCCATGCGGGCGATCCGGGGGATGTCGGGGAGGTAGCCGGTGACATTCGAGGCGCCGGTGACCGCCACGAGCTTGACCCGGTGCGCACGGAGCTTCGCCTCGAGGTCGGCGTAGTCGAGCGTGCCGTCGTCGAGGACGCCGAAGTGGACCACCTTTCCGCGCGCCCGGTGCGGCAGGTCGTTCGAGTGGTGCTCCATCAGCGAGACGAGCGTCACCCCCTCGCGGTGGGCCATCACGTGCGCGGCGAGGTCCAGGGCCTGGGTCGTGTTCCCGCAGAGGATGACGGTGTTGCCCGCGCGCTCGCCACGGATGAACCGGAAGATGTCGTCGGAGACGTGCTCGAAGCGGTCGGTGGCCATCTCCGAGAGGGTGTGGCGGCCGCGGTGGACGTTCGCGTAGGAGCGCTCGAGAAAGTCCTTGTAGGTCTCGAGGACCGGCGTCGGCGGGTGGGTGCTCGCCCCGTGGTCCAGGTACACGAGCGGCTTCGGCTCCGTGCGGCCGAGGACCTGGAAGCGCTGGCGGGTGATGGGGAACTGGTCGCGGATCCTTCGGATGTCGAGCATCGGGGTCTCCCGGGGGGCGAGCATACCCCACCGTCCGGCCCTCGTCCGCGCCACCGCCGAAGCCGCGATGGTACGATGCGCCGATATGGTCCGCTTCCGCCTCGTGGCGCTCGCCGCCCTGTGTCTCGCCCCCCTCGCGTGCGTCGTGTGGCCCGAGGGGTCGGGCCCGGCGGCTCCGCCCGTCCCCCTCGCCGAGGCGCTCGACCTGCGTGACCGGGGGGAGGCGGTCCTCGTCGACGTGCGCTCCCGCGAGGACTATGCCGAGGGCCACCTGCCCGGCGCCGTCAACATCCCCGCGAGCCAGGTCGAGGAGCGCGCGGCCGAGATCCGGCGGATGGGTCGGCTCCCGATTCTCTACTGCGCCTGCCCGGAGGAGTCCTCGAGCGTCCGTGCGGTGCGCACGCTGCAGGCGAAGGGGATCGACGCGCGCGTCCTCGCCGACGGGATCCGCGGGTGGCAGGAGACGGGACGCCCGCTCG
>CAZLRF010000092.1:0-13750 GCA_964561785.1 uncultured Acidobacteriota bacterium
GGAGCACCGGGTCGCGCTGCTGACGGCCCTGGTGCTGCTGCTGGTGCAGGCGGGGCTGATCGTGGCCCTCGCGGCCTCCGTGCGGCGCCGTCGCGCCGCGCAGCGGCAGCTGCGGCGGCTGAGCGGGCGCATCCTCGCCGCGCAGGAGGAGGAGCGCGGCCGCATCGCGCGCGAGCTGCACGACAGCGCGAGCCAGCAGCTGGCGCTGCTCGCGATCGAGCTCGACGAGCTCGCCGGGCGCGGCGGGAGCGACGAGCCGGCGGCGGCGCGCACGCTGGCCGGCCGCGCGCGCTCGCTGTCGAAGGAGCTGCACCACATCGCGTACGAGCTGCACCCCGCGATCCTCGACCAGCTCGGGCTCGTGCCCGCCCTGCGGCAGTTCGCCGACCAGGTCGCGGCGCGCCACGGGATGAAGGTCGAGGTGACCGAGTCGGGCTGGCCGCCCGACCTGCCCGCCGACGTCGCTCTCGCCCTCTACCGGATCGCCCAGGAAGCGCTCCAGAACGCGGCGAAGCACAGCCGCGCCGGCGAGGCCCGGGTCTCGCTCCGGGGATCGGCGGAGGGGGTGACGCTCCTGGTGTCCGACCAGGGCCGGGGCTTCGATCCCGCGACCACCTCCAGCGGAGCCAGCCTCGGCCTCGCCGGCATGAAGGACCGGCTCCGCCTCGTGGAAGGCGAGCTGCGCGTGGACTCGTCGGAGGGCGGCGGGACCGTGGTCGCCGCCCGCGTGCCCGCCTGGGCGATCGCCGGAGCGGCGAACGGTGGTGAGAAAGGGGACGGCGATGACCAGGCCGAGGGTCCTGCTCGCTGACGACCACGTGCTCTTGCTCGAGGCGTTCCGCAGGCTCCTCGAGCCGGAGTTCGACGTCGTCGGCTCCGTGTCCGACGGGGCGCAGCTCGTCGAGGCGGCGGTCCGTCTCCGGCCGGACGTCGTCGTCACCGACGTCTCCATGCCGCGCATGGGCGGCCTCGAGGCGGCCCGCCGGCTGCGGGACGTCCTGCCATCGGCCCGGGTCGTGTTCCTGACCGTGAACGAGGACGCCCAGCTCGCCGCCGAGGCGTTCCGCTTCGGGGCGTCGGGCTGGGTGCTCAAGTCCTCGACCGCGACCGAGCTCGTCCAGGCGGTCCGGGCCGCCCTCCGCCGGCGCCGCTACCTCACCCCCCTCGTCGCCGGCGGCGACATCGACGGGCTTCCCCCGCCCGCCTCCGGCGCGCCCTCGAGCGACCAGCTGACCCCGCGCGAGCGCGAGGTCCTGCATCTGCTCGCCGAGGGCAAGGCGATGAAGGAGGTCGCGGCCGTCCTCGGGATCACGCCCCGCACCGTGGCCTACCACAAGTACCGCATGATGGAGAGCCTCGGCATCCGCAGCAGCGCCGAGCTCGTCCGGTTCGCCGTCCGCAGCGGGCTCGTCTGAGGGGGCGCCTCGCTCCGCTCCCCCGGCCTGTCACTACTGACAGGTCCGGCGCGCGGGCTTATTCGGCATGATTCCGTCTTCCCGCGGGGGAGGGTCATGGAGATCGAGAGAACGTCACGCAGGCTGGGCGCCGAGTTCCTGGGCACGGCCTGGCTCGTGTTCGGGGGCTGCGGCAGCGCCGTGCTGGCCGCCGCCTTCCCGGAGCTGGGGATCGGCTTCGTGGGCGTGTCGCTCGCCTTCGGCCTCACCGTGCTGACGATGGCCTACGCCGTCGGGCACGTCTCCGGCGGCCACTTCAACCCCGCGGTCACGCTCGGCCTCTGGGCCGGTGGCCGCTTCAAGGCCGCCGACGTCCTGCCCTACTGGGCGGCGCAGGTCGCGGGCGCGCTCGCGGGCGCCTTCCTGCTCTCCCTGATCGCGACGGGCAGGGCCGGCTTCGACCTCGCGGCGAGCGGCTTCGCCGCGAACGGCTACGCCGAGCACTCCCCGGGCGGCTACTCGCTCGGCGCCGGCTTCACGGCCGAGGTCGTGCTGACCTTCTTCTTCCTGCTCGTGATCCTGGGCGCGACCGACCGCCGTGCGCCGGCCGGCTTCGCGCCGATCGCGATCGGCCTCGCGCTCACGCTGATCCACCTCGTGGGGATCCCGGTCACCAACACGTCCGTCAATCCCGCCCGCAGCACGGCGCCGGCGCTGTTCGTGGGCGGCTGGGCGCTCGCCCAGCTGTGGCTGTTCTGGGTGGCCCCGCTCGTCGGAGCGGCGCTCGCGGGCGCGGCGCAGCGCTGGCTCGGCCGCGGCGACGGCCGCTGAGGGGGAGGAACGGCATGGGCGAATCCCGCTCGACGGGAAGTCACCGACGCGGACGGCTCCCGGCCGGCGCCGCGGCGATCGCGCTCGTCCTGCTGGCGGCGGCCGGCGCCCCGGCGCGCGGCGGCGAGCCCGCCGTCCCGCAGGCGGCCCCCGCGGCGGGTGCCGCGGCGTCGTCCCAGGACCTGGCGAAGCAGCTGTCGAACCCGGTGGCGAGCCTCGTCAGCGTCCCGTTCCAGTTCAACTGGGACCAGCCCGTGGGCCCCGACGACGCCTCGCGCTTCGTGATGAACCTCCAGCCCGTCGTGCCGATGTCGGTGAGCGACGACTGGAACCTGATCCTGCGCTGGATCATGCCGTTCGTCGGCCAGCCCGTGCTCTTCGAGGGGGGCCAGCCGGCCTCCGGCATGGGCGACATCGTGGCCTCGTTCTTCCTCTCCCCGGCCCGGCCGGGGAAGCTCATCTGGGGCGCGGGGCCCGTCCTCGTGCTGCCCACCAACTCCGACCCGGTGCTGGGGTCGTCCCGCTGGAGCGCCGGGCCGACGGTGGTCGTCCTGAAGCAGAGCGGGGGATTCACCTACGGGATGCTGGCCAACCACGTCTGGTCCTTCGCGGGCCCCGGCACGAGCGGCGGGGTCGAGCGAGCCGACGTGAGCGCCTCGTTCCTGCAGCCTTTCGTGTCCTACACGACGAAGAGCGCCGTGACGATCGCCTTGAACGCCGAGGCCTCGGCGAACTGGCGGCTCTACCGGACGGCGGCCGACGGCTCGCTGGAAGAGAAGGACGGCACCGACTGGACGGTCCCGATCAACATGACCGTCACCAAGCTGACGAAGTTCGGCCCGCTGCCGATGAGCATCGGCGGCGGGGTGGGAGTGTTCGTGGAAACCCCGGACGGACGGCCCGACTGGCGGCTGCGGCTGGTCGCCACGATCCTGCTGCCCCGCAAGTGAAGCCCGAAGGGGGCGAGGACATGAGCAGGGAGAACGAGGTGGGCGCCAGGACGAGCTGGGCCGTGGCCGTCCTCGCGGCCTTCCCGATGGTCGCAGGCGCGCAGGAGGCGACCCTGCAGGAGATCGCGACCACGATGCACGCCCTGCCGCGGATCACGATCTTCACCGCGAAGGAGATCGTCACCCTCGATCCCGCCAGGCCCACGACGACGGCGGTGGCGGTGGTCGGGGACCGCGTCCTCGCGACCGGATCGCTCGAGGAGCTGAAAGCGGCGGCCGGCGAGCAGCCCTACCGGGTCGACACGACGTTCGCCGGTCAGGTGATCGTGCCCGGCTTCATCGCCCAGCACGACCACCCGCTGCTCGCCGGGCTCACGATGACGAGCGAGATCATCGCGATCGAGGACTGGGTGCTGCCGCAGGGCACCTCGAGAGCGGCGAGGAGCCGCGCCGAGTACCTGGAGCGGCTCGAGGAGGCCGACGCGCAGCTGAAGGACCCGAGCGCGCTGCTGTTCACCTGGGGCTACCACCAGTACTTCCACGGGAAGCTGACGAAGGCCGACCTCGACGCGGTCAGCGCCACCCGGCCGATCATCGTCTGGCATCGCTCGGCGCACGAGTTCTACCTCAACAGCGTCGCCGAGAAGCAGTACGGCGTGACGAGGGAGTGGTTCGACCAGCAGACCGACAGCGCGAGGAAGCAGTCCGACTTCGCGAACGCCCACTACTGGGAGCAGGGCATGTTCGCGGTCCTGCCTTCGATCGCACCGGCCATCGCGTCACCCGAGCGCGTGAGAGCCGGCCTCGAGCTCGTGAAGCGCTACTTGCACGTGAACGGCGTGACGCTCGCCTGCGAGCCCGGCGGCATCCTGTCGAGGAAGGCGCAGGACGCGCAGAACGCGGTCCTCAGCGACTCCTCCTCGCCGTTCCGCTTCTACTTCATCGCGGACGGCAAGTCGATCACCGGCGCGCACCCCGACGACGAGGTGGCGGAAGAGACCGAGAAGCTGCTGTCGTGGGGCCAGGGGATGACGGCCTACCTGCCCCGGCAGGTGAAGCTCTTCGCCGACGGGGCGATCTACAGCCAGGCGATGCGGGTCACCGGCGGTTACACGGACGGCCACGAGGGCGAGTGGATGATGGACCCGGACTTCTTCGCCCGGACCTTCCGCATCTACTGGGACCTCGGCTACCAGCTGCACGTCCACGTCAACGGCGACGCGGGCCTCGACATGGTGCTCGACCAGCTCGAGCGGAACATGCGCCGTCGCCCGAGGTTCGACCACCGGACCGTGATCGTCCACTTCGCGGTGTCTCGGCCCGAGCAGGTGGCCCGGATCGGGCGGCTCGGCGCGATCGTGAGCGGAAACGCGTACTACCCGGTGGCGCTCGCGGACAACTATCGGACGAACGGCCTCGACCCCGAGCGGGCCGACGCGATGGTCCGGATGGGCGACGTGGAGAGGGCGGGCATCTCGTACTCGTTCCACTCGGACATGCCGATGGCGCCGGGGCGACCGCTCTTCCTGATGTGGTCGGGCGTCAACCGCGTCACGAATGCCGGGAACCTTCGCGGTCCCGAGCAGCGCGTGAGCGGCATGGGTGCGCCGAAGGCCGTGACGCTCGACGCCGCCCACTCGCTGGGCCTCGAGAAGGAGGTCGGGAGCATCGTGCCGGGCAAGCTCGCGAACTTCACGATCCTCGCCGAGAACCCCCTCACCGTCGATCCCATGAGGATCAGGGACATCCAGGTGTGGGGCACGGTCCACGAGGGCCGCGTTCTCCCGGTGAAGCCGGCCGCCGGCGCCGGCCGGAACGCCGCTCTCGGCCCCGTTCTCGACGCCCCGGCGATCGCGGCCGCGGTCGCCGCCGGGCAAGGCGCACACGACGCGGGGCGGCATGGCGACGTATGCTCGGTGGCTCGGCGGCTCGCCGTCGCCGCGGGCGAGGCTGGCGCGGGGGGCACCGCGAACGGGCTCCAGGCGCCATGAAGCGAGATGGAAGAAGGGGAGGACGGCACGTGAAGAGGCAGCTCGCGTGGGGCATCGGGGCCACGGCGCTGGTCGCGGCGGTGGCGTGCACCCCGGCCGGGCCGAAGCCGGAGCAGACGGCCGACGCCATCTACGCGAACGGCGACATCGTGACCGTGAACGACGCCCGGCCCTCGGCCGAGGCGCTGGCCGTCAAGGACGGGAGGATCCTGGCCCTCGGCGCGAGGGCCGAGATCGAGAAGGCGCACAAGGGCGGAGCGACGAAGGTCGTCGACCTCGGCGGCAGGACGCTGGTTCCGGCGTTCATCGACGCCCACAGCCACTACTTCAGCTCGCTGACCGTGGCGAACCAGGCGAACGTGTACGCGCCGCCCGCGGGGCCGGGGAAGGACGTCCCCTCGATCGTCGCCGCGCTCCGGCAGTTCGCGACGGAGAAGAAGGTCGCGAAGGGCGAGGTCATCCAGGCGTACGGCTACGACGACACCGTCATGCCGGACGGGCGCCTCCTCAACCGCGACGACCTCGACGCGGCGTTCCCCGACAACCCGGTCCTCGTCGGCCACGTCTCGATGCACGGCGCGGTCATGAACTCGCCCGCCCTGGCGAAGTTCGGGATCTCCGCGAAGACGAAGACGCCCCCCGGCGGGGTCATCGTCCGTAAGCCGGGGACGAACGAGCCCTGGGGCCTGATCATGGAGATGGCCTACGCGCCGGTGTTCGCCGCGCTGCCGAAGCCGACGCTCGAGCAGGCGGCCGAGGCGACCCGCGCCGGGCAGATGCTCTACGCCCGCGAGGGCGTCACCCTCGCCCACGAGGGCGCCACACACGCCGCGGAGCTCGAGATCCTGCAGCGCGCGGCCGCCGAGGGCGCGAACCTGATCGACGTCGTGGCGTTCCCGTTCGTCCTGGAGCTCGACGCGATCCTGGCGAAGAACCCCGTCAGTGGCTGGGGCAAGTACGACCGCCGGCTGAAGATCGGCGGCGTCAAGATCACGATCGACGGCTCGCCCCAGGGCCGGACGGCCTTCTTCACGACGCCCTACCTGACCGGCGGCCCCGGCGGGGAGAAGAACTGGAAGGGCGAGCTCGCCGCGCCGCAGGCCGCGATCGACGCCGCGGTCGAGCAGGTCTACGAGCTCGGCGTGCCGCTCAACCTGCACTGCAACGGGGACGGCGCGATCGACTCGTTCCTCCAGGCGTACGAGAAGGCCCGTGCGGGCGACTTCAGCCGGCCGTGGAACGTGACCACGATCCACACCCAGTTCCTCCGGAAGGACCAGATCCCGAAGTTCGTCGAGTGGAAGATCCGGCCGTCCTTCTACACCCTGCACACCTTCTACTTCGCGGCCGCCCACGCGAAGAACCGGGGGGCGGAGCAGGCCGCGTACATCAGCCCGATGCGCGACGCGATCGACGCGGGCCTGCGCCCCTCGAACCACACGGACTTCTACGTGGCGCCCCTCGACCAGATGTTCATGATGTGGTCGGCGGTGAACCGCGTGCCGCGGGAGGGCGGCGTCCTCGGAGAGGATCAGCGGATCACGCCGATCGAGGCCCTGAAGGCGCAGACGCTGTGGGCGGCCGAGCAGTACGGCGAGCAGGACCGCCGGGGCTCGCTCGAGCCGGGGAAGATCGCGGACCTCGTCGTCCTCAGCGCCAACCCGCTGAAGGTCGACCCGGCGACGATCAAGGACATCCAGGTCCTGCAGACGTACAAGGAAGGGACGTCCATCTACACGCGCCGGTGAGCCGGGGGAAGGGCGGGGCGAGAACGGACCCGTGGCCCGTCAGCGATCTGCGTCGGCCTCGATCTGGCGGGCGATGCGGTCGCGCGCCTCGGCGTCGATCGGCGTGAGAGCGAGGCGTTCGAGGAGCACGCGGGCCTCCACGAGGGCGTGCCGGAGCGCCACCCGCACGTAGTCCCGGTCCTTGGGCCGGCCCGCGACGTACTTGGAGACCACGAGGTCGTGGGGCTCGAGGCACAGCCCCCGCCCGGCGGGCGTGGGCACGACCACGAGGCGCTCCTCCCAGCCCTCGGGCAGCACGGCCGTGCGCTCGCCGACGGCCTGCGCGTAGTAGCCGTACGTCTCGTGGAACGGGGACAGCTCGCCGATCGAGCCCTCGATCAGGTCGGCCCGGTCGGGGTGGTTGCGGGGGTAGACGTCGACGTCGGCGGAGACGAGCAGCTCGGCCGGAGCCTCGGGGTAGCGGCCGAGGATCGCCTGGCTGCCGATCACGACGATCTCCGGGTCCTCGGCGATGGTGGCCGCGGCCCGGATGACGTGCTCCAGCTGGAGGCGGTTCACAGCCGCGCGCGCTCCCGCGCCCGCCGCCAGAGCGACCAGCGTTCTCTCGGCGAGAGGACGCCCGCGAACGGCGAAGCCTGCCGCATCTGGCGGGCGCGCTCCCCGGGGTCGACCAGGACGCGGGCGACGGCGTCGACCGGCTCCTCGAGGACGGCCCGCCAGGCTTCCGCGTAGGGCCTTGCGGCCGAGCCGTCGAGCAGCCACATGGCCACCCGCCGCCGGGCCCGCTCGAGAAGCTCCGGCTTCGCGAGCAGGCGCTCCGCCACGGCCTGGTGGAGCGCCAGGCTCACATCCTCGGCCACCGCGTGCCGGCCGTCGGTCACGCCGAGAGTCTAGCACCCGCACCGGCGGCGCCCGGGGGCCCGACCGGGCACCGCGCGACGGTTCGTTCCTCAGCTGCCCTTGGTGTCGCGCAGGAGGAAGTTGACGGTCACCGTCATCACGACGCTCGTCGGCACGCCGTCGACGAGGGTCGGGGTGTAGACCCACTGCCGGACCGCCGCCACCGCCGCCTCGTCGAGCGTGGGCACGCCGCGCAGGACCTTGACGTTCTCGACGCGCCCTTGCGGACTGATCACGCACTCGAGGATGACCATGCCCTGCAGGCGGGCCTCGAGGGCGATCCGCGGGTAGACGGGGGGGACGTCCTTGACCTTGCGGGGCTCGCGGACGACGCCTCCCACCCGCACGACGCGCGGGGGCGGGGGCGGGGCCGCCTCGGGAAGGCCGCCCACCACGCCCCCGACGACGCCGCCGGGGACGCCGCCCTCCACCCCTCCCGGCACGCCGCCCTCGAGGCCGAGGTCGAGGGACGCCTCCGTGGGGATCTCGGCCGGGACGTCGACCGGGGCCGTGAACGCCTGGGCAGCCTCGCGGGGGGCCACGCGGGGCGCCGAGGCGGCGCGCACCGCGGCCGGCGGGGGAGGCGGCGGTGGCGGCGGTACCACGAACGACGGGGAGGCGAAGAATGCGTGCGCGACGCGGGCGTTCTCCGGGGGCAGCGGCTCCGTCGCCAGGAGCGGCAGGATCACGACGGCCGCCGCGGCGAGCGCGTGGAGAGCGGCCGTCAGCGGCCACGCCCACGCGCCGGCCGGGGGGGCCTCGCCGACGCGCGTCGCGAAGCGGGGGAGGGGGGCGGTCAAAGTCTGGTCCATGCTCGGCTCCTGCGGCCCGGGGCCGCTGGGTCATGGCCCCGGTGTGTCAGGTCCATGATATCAATCGATGAATATCTAGTTATTCATCGATAGACATCATAGCGTGAACTAACGCTTGTTGCAAGCCGCTGGGACGTAAAGATCCGCACAATTAGCTCTCGCAGGCCCCGGAGAGTGCTTGTGGGTCGTGGACGAACGCGTCGCGATCGCGGGGACCCGCCCCCGGCGTCGCGGCGCGGCCGCGCGGCTACCGGGAGTGGCTGGTCGCGACCTGGGCGGGAGCGGGGGCGTCCCTCGCGTACCATGGCTCCCATGGCCGAAGCTCGCGAGCACGTGCTGCCCCTCCGCGTCTACCTCGAGGACACGGACGCCCAGGGGCTCGTCTACCACGCGAACTACCTCCGCTTCTTCGAGCGGGCCCGCTCCGAGATCCTCGACGCGGCCGGGTACCCGATGCGCGATCTCGCCGCCGGGACGCACCGCTTCGTCGTCTACGAGATGAGGATCCGCTTCCGCACGCCGGCCCGCCTCGGCGACCGGCTCCTCGTCCGCACGCGGGTGGAGCGCACCTCGGGCTACCGCGTGACGTTCCGCCAGGAGGCGCGGCGGGAGGCCGACGCGGCGACGCTCGCGAGCGCCGACGTGGACGTGGTCTGCCTCGACGGGAGCGGCAAGCTGCGGGAGCTTCCCGCATCGCTCTCGGGGGTCTTGTCGGACGAGGCCCGGCAAGGCTGATCTCGTCTCGTGACAGAATCGGCGGCGGTCCGGGGGATCCGCCCGGCGAGGAGGGACGATGATGGCGCGCGCGTTCTCCCTGGTTGTCGTCCTTCTCGCTCTCGCGGCCGGGCGGGCCGGCGCCGCGGTCACGCTGCCCGCCGTGCTCGGGGAGCACATGGTCGTCCAGCGCGAGCGGCCCTTCCACGTCTGGGGCCGAGCCGATGCCGGGGAGGCCGTCACCGCCACCTTCCGCGGCGAGAGCCGCTCCGCGGTCGCGGACGAGCTCGGGCGCTTCAGCCTCCACCTCCCCCCCTCCCCTGCGGGCGGACCCTTCACCCTCACGGTGAGCGCGTCGAACACGATCCGGCTCGACGACGTCTGGGTGGGCGACGTGTGGGTGGCCGGGGGGCAGTCGAACATGGAGTGGCCCCTCGAAGCCGCCCTCGGAGGGCCGGCGGAGATCGCCGGGGCGGACCACCCGCAGATCCGCTTCCTGCGCGCGACACGCGTCACGTCGCGCCATCCCCTCGCGGACGTCGCCACGGAGGGGTGGAAGGTCTGCACCCCGCAGACGGCGGCGAAGGTCTCCGCGGTGGCCTTCTTCTTCGCGCGGCACGTTCGCGAGCGCCATCCCGTGCCCATCGGCATCCTCGACGTCTCCTGGGGCGGCGCGCCGCTGTCGGCCTTCACCCCGCTCACCACGATCGCGAGCGATCCCTCGCTCCAGCCGGCCATCCTGCACTGGTCCCGCATGGCCGACCGCCACGGCACGACCCTGCTCGAGATCGAGAAGGAGACGCGGGACCTCGAGGCGGCGGCGGCCGCGGCCCGGGCGAAGGGCGAGCCGCCGCCCCAGCCGCGGTGGAGGCCGGGTCTCGAGGGCTGGGCCCCGGCGGGGATCTACAACGCGATGGTCGCGCCGCTCACCCCCCACGCGATCCGCGGCGTCCTCTTCTACCAGGGCGAGAGCGACGCCTCGCCGGAGAGGGCCCCCGTCTACGCGCGGCTCTTCGAGGAGACGATTCGCTCCTGGCGCCGGGCGTGGGGCGTTGGCGACGTCCCGTTCCTGTTCGTCCAGCTCGCGAACTGGACGGCAGGCCCCGGCAACGCGTGGCCCGAGCTGCGCGAGGCGCAGCGGCAGACGTTGTCGGTCGCGAACACCGCGATGGCGGTGACGATCGACGTCGGGAACCCGACCGACATCCACCCCCGCGACAAGAAGACGGTCGGGACGCGGCTCGCCCTCGCCGCGCGCGTCCTCGCCTATGGGGAGACGCTCGAGCACTCGGGCCCCCTCTTCCGCCAGGCGACCGCGGAGCGAGGGGCGCTGCGCGTGCACTTCGACCACGCGGAGGGCCTCGCGACCCGCGGCGGGCCGGCGGCGGGCTTCGAGGTCGCCGGGGAAGACGGCCGGTTCGTCCCCGCGGAGGCCCGGATCGAAGGCCAGACGGTGGTCGTCTCGGCCGCGGGCGTCGCCGCGCCGCGGGCGGTGCGCTACGGCTGGGCCGACAACCCGGTGGTGAGCCTGTACAACTCGGCGGGCCTGCCCGCCTCGCCCTTCCGCTCGGGGGAGTAGGTGACGCTCGCGGTCACGGGGGCCGGCCGAGTGATAGACTAGTCGACGTCTAGTCTTGGAGGGTCGATGACCACCGTGACCGCGTTCGAGGCCAAGACCCGCTTCGGGGAGCTCCTCGAGCGGGTGGCGGCCGGCGAGGAGATCGTCATCACCCGCCACGACAAGCCCGTGGCGCGCGTGATCCCGGAAGGGGTCCCGCGGCCCGAACAGGTCCGGGAGGCCGTCGCCGGGCTGCGGGACCTCCAGCAGCAGATCCTCCGGCGCGCCCGGGGCCGCCGCCCCCGGCTCTCCGCCCGCGAGGCGAGGGCCGCCATCGAGGAGGGGCGCCGGTGACGCGAGCGTTCGTGGTCGACGCGTCGGTGGCGCTGGGCTGGGTGCACCCCGGCCAGGCCACGCCGCAGACCGCGAGGATGCTGGACGCGATCGAGGGGGGCGCTCGCGTCGAGGCGCCGGCGATGTGGCCCGTCGAGGTCGCGAACGCGCTCACGGTGCTGGCGCGGCGCGGGGAGCTGACGTCCGCCGACCGCGCGGGCGCGCTGGCGTGGCTTCGAGCGCTGCCGGCGCGCCTCGACCACGAGATGGCCGGCCTCGCGTTCTCGGCGCTGGCCTCGCTGGCCGTCGAGCACCAGCTGTCGGTCTACGACGCGGCTTACCTCGAGCTGGCGCAGCGCCGCCGCCTCCCCCTGGGCTGCAAGGACGGTCCCCTGCGCAAGGCCGCCCTGCGCTGCGGCGTCCGCCTCGTGGAGTGACGGGCCGCTCGCGCTCGGGGTCCTGGTCGGACTCGCCGCGCTGAACAAGCACACCGCCGCCGTCTACGGCGTGTGCTGACCCAGGGGCCCGGAGCCTTGCCGGTGTGGCTGGCCGTCCGCGGGCACAACACCTGCGTGGGGCCGCCGGCCTGGCCCCGCGAGGCCTGTTTCGCTTCGCGACCTTCGAGGAGGCCCAGGCGTGGGTGACGCGGGAGACGTCGCCTCCCTGCTCGACGCCGCCCTGGTCACGCCGGCCGGCTGGCCCCCGAGCCCGCCTGCGTCCACGCCCGCGCCCGGCGGATCACCGCCCGGATGGTCCGCGGCACGGCGCGCCTCACGACCGGCGAGAGCTCCTCGCCCATGCCGAAGCGCTCGCCGGCGATCGTGAGGACGACGGCCTTCGGGGCGCGGCCGTAGAGCTGCTCGGCGAACAGAAGCAGCGCCTGCGGGGAGAGGGAGTGGGCGAGGGGGTTCTGTCCCGCGGCGGGGGCGATCTCTTCGCAGCGGACCTCGCCGGGCTGGCCGTCCCTGCGCGCGTCGATGAAGACGACGCCCTGGGCCTGGCTCACGCACTCGGCCATCTCGGGGGCGAGCTGGTGGGCGTGGCGGAGCTTCATCGGGGGGAGGCTCGGGCGCGGCTTGAGCGATCGCAGGCCCTCGAGGACGTGCCAGGCGACGGCGTCGTCCTCGCGCAGGGGGTTGCCCCAGGCGATGACGAGGACGGAGTCGGGGCAGTCGATGTCGGGCATGGGGCTAGCGTCGGGCCACGGAGTCGAGGAGGGTGCCGTCGGGTCCCCGCAGCTCGACCTCCAGCGGCATGTCGCCGTAGGCGTGGGTGGAGCAGCTGAGGCAGGGGTCGTAGGCGCGGATGCCGGCCTCGACGCGGTTGAGCATGCCCTCCTCGAGCTTGTCGCCCTTGACGTAGTGGCGCGCGATCTGGAGGACGGTCTGGTTCATGGCCAGGTTGTTCTGGCCGGTGGCGATGACGAGGTTCGCCCAGGAGATGAGGCCGCCCTGCTTGACTTTGTAGTGGTGGAAGAGGGTGCCGCGCGGGGCCTCGCAGCAGCCCACGCCCTCGTAGCGGTTGCGGCGGGCGAAGGCCATGACGTGCGGGGTGCAGATGTCGGGGTGGGCGAGGAGCTCCTCGATCCGCTCGACGCAGTAGAGGATCTCGATGAGGCGCGCGTAGTGGTAGTGGAACGAGGAGAGGACCGCCCCGCGGCCGAGCTGGCGGAACTCGGCGAGCTCACGGTCGGCGAGGGGGGTGCCGCAGTGGGAGGCGACGTTGAGCCGCGCAAGGGGGCCGACGCGGTACATGCCGCCGGGGTAGCCGAGGGGCTTGTAGTAGGGGAACTTGAGGTAGGTCCAGGGCTCGACGGCCTCGCCGATCACCTCGTGGAACTTCTGGGTGGGGACCTGGTCGGCGACGACGTGGCCGGTCGAGTCGACGAAGCGGAGCTTGCCGTCGTAGTGCTCGAGGCCGCCGTCGGGGGTGACGAGGCCCATGAACAGGGTGGGGAAGTTGCCGAAGACGCGGGCCTCGTCCTGATGGCGGTCCATCTCGCGCTTCCAGAAGAGGAGCGTCTTCTCGATCGTGTCCTTCGCCTCGGGCAGCCACTTCGCGATGCGGTCGCGGCCGGCCGCGGCGAGGGGCTCGTCGACGCCGCCGGGCACGACCCAGGTGGAGTGGATCTTCTTGCCGGAGAGGGTCTCGATGATCTCCTGGCCGAACTGGCGGAGCCGGATGCCGCGGCGGGCCACGTCGGGGTTCGCCGCGATGAGGCCCATGACGTTCCGCTTGGCGGGGTCCGAGTCGTGGCCGAGGAGGAAGTCGGGCGAGGAGAGGTGGAAGAAGGAGAGGGCGTGGCTCTGGAGGATCTGGCCGTAGTGGAGGAGGCGGCGCAGGCGCGTGGCCCCCTCCGGGATCTCCACCGCGAGCAGCTCGTCGCCGGCCTTGGCCGAGGTGAGCATGTGGCTCACCGGGCAGATGCCGCAGATGCGAGAGGTGATGCCCGGCATCTCGCGGAACGAGCGCCCCTCGCAGAACTTCTCGAAGCCGCGGAACTCGACGACGTGGAACCG
>CAZLRF010000093.1:0-13689 GCA_964561785.1 uncultured Acidobacteriota bacterium
GCGGCGAGGGCGGCGAGCACGCCGCGCGGGAACGGCTTCGAGCACATCATCGATACGCCTCCTTTTTCGGTCACGTCGACGGCGGTCCGCATCAGAAGAGGAACGACACGAAGACCTGGAAGCCCTCGTAGGTCACTTCGCCGCCCAGGTCGCTGACGAGGACGCCGCGGTCGTAGCTGTACTTGTTGTACTTGTACTGAACGCCCAGGCCGGCGTTCTCGAAGAAGTAGTAGTCCGCCCCGAGGCGCCAGTCCCTGACCGATGCCTCCGAGTCGCCCGGCGACACCTTGATGTAGAGGAAGTCCGCGCGGGCGACGAGGCGCTTCGTGAGCCAGCCGTTGGCGTAGCCCCCCACGGCGCCGGTGATGCTGCCCGTCGAAGCGCTCTCGTCGAGGGTACGGCTTTGATCGCCGACCGTTCCCGTCGCCTGCACCCTCGCGCTGAGCCACAGGTAGCCGATGCCGACGGTCGGGCCGATCTCGAAGCGCTCGTTGCGCAGGAGGGCGAAGCGGTAGTACCCGCCGAGGATGTCGCTTCCGGTGGACGTCGAGGCCCGTAGCCCCGCCTGGTAGGTCTCGCCGCCCCAGGTGAACTCGCGCTGGAGCTCGACGCCGTCACGGTCGCGGGTGAGGCGGGTGTAGCTGAGCTCGAGCTGGTGGCGCCGCCCGACGCGCCAGGTCCCATCCACCCAGAACGTGTTCGCGTCCTGGGCGACGCCGAGGTCCTTCTCGAAGTCGACGTCCTCCCGACCGTCGTAGCGCAGCTTCGTGTCGGCGCTCAGGCGGAAGTAGCCGGTGTCCACCTGGAAGCGGTCCGGGAGGCCGTTCCAGGTGCCCGACGGGGCCTGGGCGAGTGCGGGTGAGGCCAGCAGGCTGGCGGCGACCAGGCCGCCGAGGACGGCTTTCATCTGTCTTGTCTCCTTGACTGTGGGCTTCCGGACCAGTGGGAGAGCAAGAGCGGGGCCAGTCGAGACGTCCCGGACGTCGCAGCCCGTAAACGACTGACACGGCGCGGACAGCGATGGCATCGGACGGAGGATCGGCGGGCGTGGCTGCCGGCGCGTCGTGACGGCTCACGAGCTGTCGTGAGCGAGCGCGGTGGGCTATAGTCGGGATCGGGGAATGGGCAGCGCCGCCGACCGCCTGATCGCCGACCTGTCCACGCGGTTCACGGGCTTGCCCGTGGACGAGGTGGACGGCGAGATGGAGCGAGCGCTCCGCCTCATGGTCGAGTGGCTCGACACCGACCGCGCCACCATCTTCCTGGCCGAGGGCGAGGGGCGCCTCGTCCTGACCCACTTCTGGGCGCGCGAGGGGCTTCCGCCCTCGGAGCTCTCGGCGACCCGGTCGCTCTCCTGGTACACCGGGCGGCTCGCGGCCGGGAAGGTGGTCGCCCTGTCGCGGCTGCCGGACGACCTCCCGCCGGACGCCGCGGCCGAGCACGAGTTCGTGCGCACGAGCGGCGGCCTCAAGTCGATCCTGACCGTGCCCATCGCGCTCGGGGGACGATACGTCTGCGCCGTCTCCACCGGCGTCTTCCGCGATTACCGGACGTGGGACGAGGAGACGATCGACCGCGTCCGGCTGGTCGGCCAGATCCTCGCCAGCGCGGTGCACCGCAAGCGCACGGAGGAGCAGCTGCGCCTTCAGGTCGAGGAGATCCGGGCCCTGCGCGACCAGCTTCAGGCGGAGAACGAGTACCTGCGCCAGGAGGCGCGGGGCGGCGACTTCGCCGACATCGTGGGCCGGAGCCCGGGGCTCGCCCGCGTGCTCGAGCGCCTCGCGCAGGTCGCGCCGACCTCGAGCAGCGTGCTGCTGCTCGGCGAGACGGGGACCGGCAAGGAGCTGCTCGCCCAGGCGATCCACGACCGGAGCCCGCGCCGGGCTCGCGCCTTCATCAAGGTCAACTGCGCCGCGCTGCCGGCGTCGCTCATGGAGAGCGAGCTCCTGGGGCACGAGAAGGGCGCTTTCACGGGCGCGATCGCCACCCACCCGGGCCGCTTCGAGCTGGCCGACGGGGGCACGCTCTTCCTCGACGAGATCGGCGACCTCGCCCTCGAGCTGCAGGCGAAGCTCCTGCGCGTGCTGCAGGACGGCGAGGTCCAGCGGCTCGGCGCGACGCGCCCGCGCAAGGTGGACGTGCGTCTCGTGGCCGCCACCAACATGGACCTCGAGCGCGCGATGGCCGAGGGCCGCTTCCGCCGAGACCTCTACTACCGGCTGAGCGTTTTCCCGATCCAGGTCCCGCCGCTGCGCGAGCGGCGCGAGGACATCCCGCTCATCGCCTGGTCCTTCGTCGAACGGCGGCGGGCCGACCTCGGCCGCCGCGTCGAGCAGATCCCGCGCGAGGTGATGGACGCGCTCACGGCCTACGACTGGCCCGGCAACGTGCGCGAGCTGCAGAACGTGCTCGAGCGCGCGCTCATCCTGTCCCCCGGCAGGACGCTGCGGCTCGAGGACTCGCTGCGGGCGCCCACGGCGATGCCGAGCTCTTCCCTCCCGTCCCCGAGCCCCGCCGCGTCCGCTCCGCAGGCCCCCACCGACCGCAGCTTCGACGGGGTCGCGCGCGAGCACGTGAAGGATGTCCTCGAGCGCTGCGCCTGGCGCATCAACGGCCCGGGCGGGGCCGCCGAGGTCCTCGCCGTCCACCCCAACACGCTGCGCTCGCGGATGAAGCGGCTCGGCCTCGCCCGCCCGGAGCGCGGCAGGATCTCGAAGTGAGGCGCCCGCGCCAGGGCTCAGTCGCCCGGGCCCGTCGTCAGCACCAGCTCGAAGTAGCGCGACGGGTTCCGGATCTCGACGCCGCGCCGCCGTAGCCGGCGCAGCACGGCGATCCCCTCCTCGTCGGCGGACAGGAGCTCGGCGAGGTCGAGCGCGCGCAGGCCCGCCTCCGCCGATCGCTCGAGCACCGGCACCTCGGCGGCCGCGAGGCGTCCGGCGAGCCGCAGCACGTCGGGCTCGTCGCCCGCCACGCGCAGGATGCGGAGTGTCACGGGCGCCTCGCCCTGCCTCGCACCCTCCTGTGCCCGCTCAGCGCGGGGCGCTCACGACCACGTAGGTGGTCGAGGTGCCGGTGAACTGGGGCTGGTACCAGGTGCTGCCGCACTGCTGGTAGCCGATCCCGTTGACCACGATCGACGTGCAGCCCGCGGGCAGCGTGTTCACGATCGAGCCGATCACCGCCGCCGTCGCCATGGCGGTCGCGGTCACCGCGGCCGCCGTCGCCACGGGGTGGTAGTCGTGGTAGCAGCAGCCGCCGTAGTAGCCGCCGTGGTGATAGACGTCGACGTCGTGGTGGACGTTCACGTTGCGGTTCACGTTGACGTTCTGGTTGACGTTGACGTTGCGGTTCACGTTGGCGCTGCGGTTGGCGCCGCCCGACCGGTTCACGCTGGTACGGGCGCTGCCGCGGACGTTGGCCGCGTCGGCGCCGCCCGCGACGAGAGCCGCGAGCACGACCGGCAGGGTGGCCTTCTTCAGCTTCATGTCGCTTCTCCTATCGAGCGGCGCCCTGCGCGGCGCGATCTGCGGCGAAGACGATCCGGCGGGCGTCGGGCGGAGCGGCGAAGGTGAACGCCGAGTCGCTGAACGACGGCGCGAGGTTCCACTCGTATTCGGCGGTGAACTGCGGCCGCGCCTCGTCGGTGGTGGTGGTGGCCACGAGACGCCTGGGCAGCGGGTAGTCGCCCTTCTGGATCCAGATCTGCCAGTCGAGCCCCTCCTGGCGGAAGGCGTACTGCTGGCAGGTGACGCCACCGGCCTCGCTCGGCCCGAGGTCGATGGCTCCTTTGACCGTTGCGCGGCTCGCGGCCCCCCAGCGGAAGAGGTCCACGAGCGGCACCTCGATCCCGTAGCGGTCCTCCAGCCGGTCGGCCAGCTCGCCGAGGGTCGGGGGGGCCTCGGTCGTGGCGTAGTAGTTCAACCGGCGCGCGAAGAGCGTGAAGGCCTTGCCGTCGTACAGGTAGAGCCGGTCCTTCCGGTCGCTCGACACGTCCGCGCGAAGGCGGTCGGGGTTCCGCGTGGCCACGAGGTCGGTCTTGCTCCAGTACTGGACCTTCTGCCCGTCGTCGAGCACGTCCTCGGTGCTCGTCCGCGCAATGACCTGGAAGGCCCCGATCGAGCGGAGGTAGGCCCCCATGCGGTCGAGCGCGTCGAGCGCGGAGGGCTCGAGGGCCGTGCGCCCCGCGACCTCAGCCGTCGGCTGCTGTCCCCGCGCGGCCGCGGCCGCCAGCGTCACAACGGCGATTCCCATCCAAGCGAGTCGTCCGGCAAAGGCCCTGCGCAGGCTCATCGGTCCTCCTGGATTCCTGTGAGCCTGCCCACGAGCAAGAAGCCGGCCAGGCGCCCGCGCCGGGGCGCCGGGCGAGCCGATGCGCCTTGACGGACGGCTGTTTGTGGGCTCAGGTGGGCGCTCGCGGGGACCCGCGCCTCGGTGCCCCTGCGTCACGAAATCCGGTGACGCGTCACGCTGGACGGTGACGGCACGGCCTGCGGCGCCCCCGCCGCTGCAGCCCACGTGACCCTGCGCATGCGCCGGCCGGGGGGGGGCGCTTGACGGTCGCTCCGGCGAGAACGTAGCCTGCGGGGAGCCGAGTCGGCCCCGCCGCCCGCACAGGAGAAACCGATGAACGCACCGAAGCCCACCAGCCGCCGCCGCTTCCTGCAGTCGACCGCCGGCGCGGGCGCCGCCCTCGCCGTCGCCTCGCGCGCCCCCGCCGTCCTCGCGAACCCGCGGCCGAACGACACGCTCGGCGTGGCGATGATCGGCGTGGGGACGCAGGGCCACCGGCTGCTGCAGGCGGTGCAGGCGGTGGAGGGGGCCGAGGTCCGGGTGATCTGCGACCTCTACACCGGCAACATCCGGCGCGCCCAGGGCCTGTGCACGAACGAGAAGGTCCGCATCGTCAAGGAGTGGGAGCGGGTCGTCCAGGACGCAGATGTCGACGCGGTGATCGTGGCCGCCCCCGACTTCTGGCACGCGCCCATGACGATCGCGGCCGCGCAGAACAAGAAGGACGTCTACGTCGAAAAGGGCTGGTGCGTCACCCTCGACGAGGCGAAGAGGATGCGCGCGGCGGTCAAGGACCACGAGGTGGTGATGCAGCTCGGCCACCACATGAACTCGGTTCCCGCGATGCACAGGGCGCGGGAGATCTTCCGCTCGGGGGCGCTCGGCAAGGTGCCCCTCGTGCGCACCTACATCGACCGCAGCAGCTCGTTCCCGGTCTGGCAGTTCTACACCGACTACTCGATCCAGGACCTCCCGAAGGACGCGACCCCGGAGAACATCGACTGGAAGCGCTTCGTCGCGAACTCCCCCCACCCCGACCGTCCGTTCGACCCCGAGCGCTTCTTCACCTGGCGGCGCTACTGGGACTACGGCACCGGGATCGCGGGCGACCTCCTCACCCACATGTGGGACGCGGTCAACATGGTGATCGAGATGGGGATCCCCGAGACCGCGGTCACCCAGGGCGGGAAGTACTTCTGGAAGGAGGACCGCGAGGTGCCCGACATGTGGCACGTGCTCTTCGACTACCCGAAGAAGGAGCTCGCGGTGACCTTCGGCTGCAGCTTCCACAACTCCCACGTGGGCGAGCTCATCCAGTTCCTCGGCCGCGAGCTGACGATGGAGTGCTCGAGCGAGACCTGCCGCACCTACACCCCCGAGTGGAAGCCGGGCGGCTTCGAGCGGATGATGGCGGCCCGCGACCTCGCCGAGGAGACCCGCCGCATCGCCCGCGAGCGCGGCGTCGAGGCCCCGCCGACCGCGGTCGCCCCCGACTACAGCTACCGCGAGGGCGAGCTCGTGGTCAGCTCCCACATGCAGAACTTCCTCGACTGCGTCCGCACGCGCGAGCGGCCGCGGTGCCACGTCGACCGGGCCTTCGAGGAGGCGGTCGCCCTCCTGATGTCGCTCGAGGCGTACCGCCGCGACGCGAAGGTCCGCTGGGACCCGGTGAAGGAGGAGATCGTCTAGGTCTCCCGGGTCTCACCCCTGTGGGTGGAGTCGGGTCATGGCCCCCTCCGCTTCGAGCCGGCACGCCGGCTCCCGGATCCGGCTTCACTTCAAGGGATGGCGCCAGGCGAGCCCCGGGAAACGCGAGTAGTCGCGGTCCGTGGTCACCCACTCGCATCCCGACTCCAGGGCGAGAGCGGCGAAGTACGCGTCCGTGACCATGCTCCCCCGGATGTCGCAGTCGCGGCAGTAGCGCTTGAAGATCTCCCAGTGCCTCGGGCCGGGTGTCAGCACGACGGCGTTCGGGCGGTCGCGGACTTCGCCGGCGAACGCGAGCGCGACCTCGAGCGGCGTGGGCGGGCTGAAGATCCTGGGATGGGTGACGACCCGCACGAAGGCGCTCAGGACGAGATCGCAGACGGCGTAGGCTGAATCGGAAGCGAGCAGGCCCTGAACTCGCGGCCGTCCACCGCGTTCGAGGCCCGCCGCGCTACGCGCCCGGCCGGTGTTCCCGCGCCCAGGCCACGATGCGGTCCATCGTGGCATGGACCTCGGGCCTCACCACCCAGCGCGCGGGGTCGGCCCGGAACCACGCGATCGTGCGCCGGATCCCCTCGTGGAAGGGGATCGTCGCCACGAAGCCGGGGGCGAAGCGGCGGATCTTCGAGTTGTCGAAGACCACGCTGTGCGCCTTGTCGCCGAGGAGGCCGGCTCCCGTCTCGGGGTCGATCCGGGCGATCGCGTCCGAGCTGACGTGGACCACGTCCGCCTCGACCCCGAGCGCGTCCGCGATCGTCGCGTAGATCTGGTTCCACGTGAGCGACTCGTCGGAGGTGATGTGGACGCTCTCCCCGGCCGCCTGCGGGTGCCCGAGGAGCGGCACGAAGCCCTTGGCGAAGTCGGCGGCGTGGGTCACCGTCCACAGGCTCGTCCCGTCGCCGTGGACGACGATGGGCCGGCCGGCGAGGAGCCGGTCGAGCAGCGTCGCGCAGCCCCAGCCCCCGACCGCGATCGGGAGGACGGTGTCGTAGGTCAGGCTCGGCCGGACGATCGTGGCCGGAAAGCCGCTCTCCCGGTACGCGCGCACCAGGACGTCCTCGCACGCGATCTTGTCGCGCGAGTACTGCCAGTACGGGTTGCGCAGCGGGGTCGACTCCGTGACGAAGGGCGAGCGGGGCGGCTTCTCGTAGCACGAGGCCGAGGAGATGAAGACGTACTGCTTCGTGCGGGGGCCGAAGAGGAGGATGTCGCGCTCGACGTCGGCGGGCACGTAGGCGATCCAGTTGACGACCGCGTCGAAGCGCTCGGAGCCGAGGGCCTGCTCGACCGAGCGCGGGTCGTGGTAGTCCGCGACCAGCGTCCGCACGCCCTCGACCTCGGTGCCCCGCCGCCGGCCCCGGTTGAGGTGAACGAGGTCGATGCCGCGCGCGAGGGCGAGCCGGCTCACCTCGGTGCTGATGAAGCCCGTCCCCCCGACGAAGAGAACCCGCATGTGACCACCTCCGGCCGCGACTCTAGCGCAGCCGGGGCGGTAAGATCGAACCTCGTCCTGTCCGCCCGGCTTCCGGGCGCCCCAACCGAAGAGGACCCCGACGATGAAGACGAGCCTGCCTCCCGCCGCGGTCGCGGCAACCCTCGCCCTCGGCCTCCTGCCCGCCGGCACGCGGGCCGCCGAGACCGCCGCCGCGCCGACGTCCGCTCCCCGCTTCGGCACGTGGGGCATCGACCTCGCCGGGATGGACCGCTCCGTCGCGCCCGGGGACGACTTCTTCCGCTTCGTGAACGGGAGGTGGGCGGAGACCACGCCGATCCCGCCCGACAAGACCCGCTACGGCGCCTTCGAGGTGCTGCGCGACCTCTCGGAGGCCCGGGTCCGGGAGATCCTCGACCGGTGGGCCGCGGACCGCACGCTCGCTCCGGGCTCCGACGAGGCGAAGGCCGCGGCGGTCTACCGCACCTTCCTCGACGAGAAGCGGGCCGAGGAGCTCGGGCGGTCCCCGATCGAGGCGAAGCTCGACGCGATCCGGGCCGCGAGGACCCGCGACGACCTCGCCCGGCTCATGGCCGGGAGCCGCGCCGGCCTCGGGCGGTCGCTGTTCTTCGAGGTCGTCTCCGACGACCAGAAGGACCCCGAGCGCTACGCGCTCTCCCTCTCCCAGTCCGGCCTCGGCCTCCCCGACCGCGAGTTCTACCTCCGCGAGAGCTTCCGTCCGCAGAAGGAGCGCTACCAGAGGTACGTCGGCGACGTCCTGCGCCTCGCGGGCTGGAGCGAGCCCGAGGCGAGCGCGGCCGCGGTCGTCGCGTTCGAGACGAAGGTGGCCGAGGCCCACTGGACGCGCGCGGAGAGCCGCGACCGCGACCGGACCTACAACCCCCGCACCGTGGCCGAGCTCGAGCGGGAGGCGCCCGGCTTCCCGTGGGCGCTCTACTTCGCGCAGGCCGGCCTCGGGAAGGCCGAGCGGGCCGTGGTCCGCCAGAGCACCGCGCTGCCGAAGCTCGCCGCGATCTGGGCGCAGACGCCCGTCGACACGCTCCAGGCGTGGCAGGCCTTCCACCTCGCCGACGACGCGGCGCCGCTCCTCTCGAGGGAGTGGGTCGACCTCCACTGGGAGTTCCGCCAGAAGTTCCTGAACGGGGCGGAGGAGCAGCGGCCGCGCTGGAAGCGGGCGGTCTCCGCGGCCGAGGGGGCGCTCGGCGAGGCGATCGGGCGGGCCTGGGTGGCCGAGCACTTCCCCCCGGAGTCGAAGGCGATGATGGAGAGGCTCGTCGGCGACCTGCGCCTCGCCATGAAGGGGCGCATCGAGCGGCTCGACTGGATGAAGCCGGAGACGAAGCGAAAGGCGCTCGAGAAGCTCGCGAAGCTGGGCCTCAAGATCGGCTACCCGTCGAGGTGGCGCGACTACTCGAAGCTCGAGATCCGCGAGGGGGACCTCGTGGGCAACGCCGAGCGGGCGGCGCGGTTCGAGTGGGACCGGGACGTCTCGCGCATCGGCCAGCCGGTGGACGACGAGGAGTGGGGCATGACGCCGCAGACCGTCAACGCCTACTACTCGCCGACGAAGAACGAGATCGTCTTCCCGGCCGCGATCCTCCAGCCCCCCTTCTTCGACCCGCAGGCGGACCCCGCGGTCAACTACGGCTCGATCGGCGGCGTCATCGGCCACGAGATCACCCACGGCTTCGACGACCAGGGGCGCAAGTCCGACGGCAATGGCGTTCTCGCGGACTGGTGGGCGCCGGAGGACGCGGCGAAGTTCGAGGCCCAGGCCGCCCGGCTCGGCGCCCAGTACGAGGCCTTCGAGTTCCCGGAGCTGCCCGGCCTTCGCCTCACCGCGAAGCTGACCATGGGGGAGAACATCGCCGACCTCGGCGGGGTCCTCGTCGCCTTCGACGCCTGGCGGCTCTCGCTCGGCGGGAAGCCCGCCCCCGTCCTCGACGGCTTCACCGGCGAGCAGCGCGTCTTCCTGGGCTGGGCCCAGGTGTGGCGGACGCTGTTCCGCAAGGACGCGCTGCGCCAGCAGATCGTGAACGGCCCGCACTCGCCGGGGCAGGTCCGCGCCTTCGCCCCCCTGCGCAACGTCGACGCGTGGTACGCGGCGTTCGGCGTGAAGGAGGGCGAGCGCCACTTCGTCAAGCCGGACGAGCGCGTGCGGATCTGGTGACCCGACAGGAGCGAGCCCGGCGGGTCAGGGGGGTGGCGTAGCCGTCGGGAGGGCAGCACCGCCCTCGGGCTCGGGCGAAGAGGGCGAGCAGCCGGTGCTACTCCCGCGAGCGCTCTCGTTGATCGCCCGGCCTTCTGGCCCTAGCATGGAGCGGATGAGCCAGGAATTCCCGCTCGAGTTCTCGCGCGAGGCGCTCGGAACGATCTGCCGGCGGTACGGCGTCCGGAGGTTGTCCGCCTTCGGGTCCGTCCTGCGTGGGGACTTCCTGGCCAGCAGCGACATTGACCTGCTCGTCGAGTTCGAGCCGGGCCGCACGCCCGGGTTCGCCTTCTTCCGCCTGGAGGAGGAGCTCGCCGGGCTCCTCCGCCGGCGTGTCGACCTCAACACCAGGGCCTCACTCAGCCCCTACTTCCGCGATCGCGTCCTCTACGAGGCCCGGGACCTCTATGTCGCAGCATGACCCGCTCGTCGCGCTGCGGCACATGCTCGACCATGCCCGGGAGGCCGTCGACTTGGCGCGAGGACGGTCGAGGGGGGACCTCGATGTGGACCGACTGCTCCAGCTTGCCTTGACTCGGCTCGTCGAGATCGTGGGGGAGGCCGCCAGCCGGGTGCCCTCGGAACTGCAGACCCGGCACCCCGAGCTGCCCTGGCGAGAGGCCGTCGGCGCGCGCAACCGGCTGATCCATGGGTACGACTTCGTCGACCACGACATCCTGTGGGAGATCGTAGCGACCGACCTTCCGCGCCTGATCCCGCAGATCGAGCAGGCACTGAAGCTCGAAGCTCCCGAGTAGAGGACGCACCCGCCGCCTGGCCGCAGTGCGTGAAGCCGGACGAGCGCGTGCGGATCTGGTGACCCGACAGGAGCGAGCCATGCAGGTCAGGGGGGTGGCGTGGCCGTCAGGGGGGCAGCACCACCCTCGGGTTCGGGCGAAGGCAGCCTGGCCTCCTCGCCTTCGATCGTCACCGTGAAGGTCCTGAAGGCCGAGTACCGGGCCAGGGCGCGGGTCGTGCGATGGACCGCCGCCGACGCGCCGGGACGAACGTCCTCGTACTCCTCCTCCATGAGCGACGGCACCCACATGCCGAGCGCTTCCTCACGTCGGTACTCCGTGGTGACACGCCCGCCGCCGCGAGCGCTCGGGAAACGAAAGCGCATCGTCGAGCGCAGGACGGCGCCCCGGGCGGGGTCAACCCAGAAGCTGCCTTCGACCGGCAGATCGCGCGAGTGATCCTCCTTCAGGATGGAGGGACGTGCGACCTCCCTGAAACGCAGCTCCACCGCGGAGAGGTCGCCAACGCGCGCGCGTCCGGCCCACCGGAAGGAGAAGCGGGGCTGGTTCGCCCGATCGAGAAACGACAGCGCGAGGGTCGGGATGTTCAGGTTGCGCCGAGCCGAGCCGATGTTGTACCTGGCGCTCTCCTCCAGGATCGCCCGGGCCCTCTCGCGCGGATCGCCAGGATCCAGGGAGAGAAGCCGCTCCAGTCGTCGGTCCCGGTCGCGCACAGGCTGACCGTCGACCTCGAAGACGTCCCGCAGGCTCCCCCACGAGATCGTCCCGGGCAGCCTGACGAAGACCAGATCGGCCCGCGTGCGCCGCTGTGCGCGGAAGGTCCTTGGCGCCGGATCCGGCTCGTTGGTGTCGAAGGGGGCGCCCCAGCCCCCTCCGCCGTCGGGCGCCTCGGCTTCCGTGTAGCTCTGACTGTAGCTCTCCTCGGTCACCAGGTTGCGGAAGTCGCGCGCGTACTCCGCCACGTAGGTGGCGGCCCGAGCCAGAATCATGGCCAGCTCGGGGCCCTCCCCCGCCGGAGGCGCGGCCGTTGCGATCGCAGCCGGCTGATCCGAAGGCCCGATGACGGGCGGCGCCCCGGGCTCGGCGCGAGCAGCGGACCGAGACAGCTCGAAGTGCGCGCTCCGCACCGTTTGGCTGTCACCTTGCTTCAATGTCAGGACCAGACGGTACGACCCCGGGGGCAGTGAGCCCACCGGGAGCCGGCCGAGGTACGCGATCCGGCCTGTCTCATCGGGCGGGGGAAGGCTCGGGCTGGCGTGGGCCATCAACCCCTCGGGCGCGAAGACCTCCAGCCTCGCCGAGACGGGCCTCGAGCCCAGGCTCGGGTAGATGCTGATGAAGTAGTCCACCGTCGTTTCGTCGGGCCCGACCGCGAACGGCCCGAGCGCCGGGGTCAGTCGGACCCGGCCGAATGTCAGAGGATCCGCGCCCACGCCCGAATCGAGAGTCTCGCTACGCTCCACGAGGACGAGGGGGCCGCAAGGTAGGTCCTCGGCACGAGGCACCTCGACCTGAGCCACCTCGACACCGAGCCGATCGGCCGCCAAATCCCGTACGGCCGTCTCGAGCGAGTAGCGGCCGGGCGAGAGCTGGAGCGTTCGGCGGAACCCAGTGCGGCCCACACGTCGCGGCCCAAGGTCGTCGAACCTCACGTCGATCGGTCCGGACTGGCTCATCCGCGCCACGACTCGTCCACGCTCGTCCCTGAGCTGAAGAAGCGTGGCGAAACGTGCCTCGCGCACCGGCTCGGCGTCGCCTGGCGTCGGGCGAACGTCGTCGGGCGCGACCTCGACGATCGCCACGGCTTCTCGTTTCGAACCCTGCGCGGCGAAGGAGAGCAGCGCAGACCGGTGCCGCACGTCTCTGCGGGGGGGGGTCTGTGCCAGAGCCGCGAGGAGGGCCGTGTCGGTGGCTTCGCCCGACTCCGCGTTGGGAGCGGCGTAGTAGCCGTTGCGCGTTCGGACGGTGAGGCCCGGTCGCGTCAGGCGAACGGCGATCCGACGGAATCGCCCGTCCGCCTCGGCCCGCGGAGGCACGTAGGTGACCTCGTGATAATGAGCGAGATCCTCCGACAGCCGGACCAGGCGCTCGGCAATCCGCTCGGTTCCCGCGATCGCCAGCCCCCCCGTTGACGTGGCCAGGAGACGCAGGCTCGACGCCGGGCTCGCGGAGACGACGTCCTCCATGAGATCGGGAAGGTCCGGACCGACGGCGCCGAACGCTGCTGCGCTGAGCGCTGCATCCGCCTCCCGGTCCGGCCGCGCCAGGCTGAGGCCTCGCGCGTCCACCGAGTAGACGCTGACGTTGCCCCGGTTCGCCGCGCTGATGACCTCGCCAAGAAGGGCTGCACCTCGAGACCCGGACGCGGCCAGCCCCATCGAGAAGAAGACGATCGCCTTTCGACCTGGGAGCGCCCCGAGCCCCCGGACGACCGCCAGGAGCGGCCCGAGGGAACCGAGACTGTCCTCGACCCGGCGAGCGCGGTCCCAGAAGAAGAGAATACGGCCGTCCACTTCTCCCGGTTCGAGCGGCCGCATCGGGTCCCTGGCCTGTTCGGCCAGCCGCCGGAACGCCTGCTCGGTGGCCGTGGCCGAGGGACCCTCGGGTGCAAGTCTTTCGTGACCCACGGGCGTGTCGGGGGCCGTCCCTGGCCGGTCGGTGAGTTCCCCTATCGCGCTCACGAGGGCTCGCCGATCCAGCGTCATCTCGCTGAGCGGGCGTTCGCCGGAGGCGATCTCGTAGGCTGCGAACCAAACGTCGGGATCAGCCTCTCGCACCAGACGCTCAGCGGCCCGAACCCCCCGGCGCGCGGATGGCCGGTCCAGCCGGTCGAACAAGAGCACGACGACCCGAGGAGCACCCCGGTCTCGAGACGGGGCGGGGGCTTCAAGTACCGGCCCCGCGCTCGCCGCGGCGCCGCGTGCCTCCGTGCGATGCGTCCGGCCGGGTCGAACCAGTCGAAAGGACACGATCTCGCACGGGCTGCCGTCCTCGCTCACGCGGACCTCGTCCTGCCGCAGATCCCCGACGGGCTTGCCATGGCTGTCGCGCACGATGAGATCCAGGACGACAACCTCGCCGGTGGTGGCGAATCGCGGAGGCCCCTGGGGCTCTGCCGGCAATGGGTCGCCTAGAAGTACGGCAGAAACCCCGAGTAGGAGGAGCTCGCGCACGGCGGGCCGCCTGGGCCCTTGTGATTCGCCGACAGCCCGCATGTCTCAGTCCCCGCCGTCCACGCCGGAGCCCTCAATCAGCGCCAAAGCCGTGGCGTA
>CAZLRF010000094.1:0-13682 GCA_964561785.1 uncultured Acidobacteriota bacterium
CGTCCACCTCTGCCTCGTCCACCGCGACCGCAAGGGCGCGATGGCGCGCATCGAGACCGAGTTCGAAGCGATCCGGGCCCGCGGGGTCTCGCTGCTGGCGCTCAACGACGACGCCCTCAGCGCCGAGCGACGGGGGGTGATCCTCGACCGGCTGGCCGAGGCGATGGCCGGGACCGGGAAGGTACGCCTTCTCCTGCACTCGATCGCCTTCGGCAACCTGAAGCTCCTCGCCCCCGAGGCGAGGAGGGAGGAGACCGCGCGCGCCGCCCTCGCCCGGGAGCTCGGGGTCGACGAGACGCGGCTCGCCGAGGCGGTCGACCGGCTGTTCGCCGGGGGCGAGGACGCGCTCGCCGCGCTGGCGACGCCTCCCGAGTACCCCGCCTCCGCCTTCCTCGAGGAGGAGGACTTCCGGCAGACGGTCCACGCGATGGGCACGAGCCTCGTCGACTGGGTGCAGGACGTGCACCGGCGGGGGCTGTTCGCGGCCGACGCCCGGGTGATCGGCCTCACCAGCGAGGGCAACGAGGTGGCCTGGAAGGGCTACGCCGCGGTGGCGGCGGCCAAGGTCGCCCTCGAGTCGGTGAGCCGGGCCATCGCGGTCGAGATGGCGCCTCACGGCATCCGCGCGAACGTCGTCCAGGCCGGCGTCACCGACACCCCCGCGCTGCGGCTCATCCCGGGCAGCGCCCACCTCAAGGCGCAGGCCCGGCGGCGCAACCCCTTCGGCCGGCTCACGGCGCCGGAGGACGTCGCGCGCGTCATCCACCTGCTCTGCCTGCCCGAGGCGGCGTGGATCAACGGCGAGGTGATCCGGGTCGACGGCGGGGAGCACGTCTCGGGGGGCTCGCGGTGAGCCTGTTCGTCCACGGGCTCGGGCACTTCCACCCCGAGAACGTGATCACGAACCGCTTCCTCGAGGAGCTCGACATCGGCACGACCGACGCCTGGATCCTGGAGCGGGTGGGGATCCGCGAGCGCCGCACGGTGCTGCCCCTCGACTACATCCGCGAGACCCGCAACCGCGACATGCGCGCGGCGGGGGAGGCGGCCGTCTACTCGAACGCGGAGACCGGCCGCCGCGCGGCGGAGATGGCGATCGCCCGGGCGGGGATCGACCGCTCCGAGATCGGCCTCGTCGTCTCGGGCAGCTCGGCGCCCGACATGCTGACCCCGGCCGAGGCGTGCACGGTCGCCGCCGCCCTCGGCCTCGAGGTGCCCTGCTTCGACGTCAACTCCGCGTGCACGAGCTTCCACGTGGCCATGAACCTGCTGGCGTCGATGGACCCCTCGAAGCTCCCGCGCTTCGTGCTGTCGGTCGTGCCCGAGGGCGTCACCCGCACCGTCGACTACTCCGACCGGGCCTCGGCCGTCCTGTGGGGCGATGGCGCCGCGGCGGCCGTGCTCTCGACGCGTGAGCGGGGCCGGGCCGAGGTCCTCTCGACCGCGCTCGAGTCGAGCCCCGCCGGCCACGACAAGGTGACGATCCCGCGCACCGGGCACTTCCTGCAGGAGGGGCGGACCGTGCAGACGTTCGCCATCAAGAAGACGGCGGCCGGCTACCGCCGGCTGCGCGAGGCGCACGCCGCCGAGGGCCGCCGGCTGCACTTCGTCGGCCACCAGGCGAACCTCATGATGCTCCACAAGGTCTGCGAGATGTGCGAGGTGCCGCCCGAGCGCCACCACCACAACGTGGAGCTGCGCGGCAACACCGCGGGGGCGGGGGCGCCGAGCGTCCTCTCCGAGCGGTGGGACGAGTGGACGGACGCCGACGACGTGGCGGTGGCGGGCGTGGGGGCAGGGCTCACGTGGTCGAGCTTCCTGCTGCGCTTCGGGGCTTTCCCCGCGAAGACCGGAGTCGGCGCATCCGGCGGGGGCGAGGCGTGAGGTACGCGGAGTTCCGCGAGCGCTCGGCCTTCGACCGGACGGAGCTGCTCGCCTTCGCCCACGGCCGGCTCGTCGAGGACCCGCCGGAGGCGTTCGCCGCGCGCCTGCCGCTGCCGCCGATGCTGATGGTCGACCGGATCGCCGAGATCCGGCGCGAGGGGCACAAGGGCCGCGTCGTGGCCGAGCGCGACGTGCGGCTCGACGACTGGTTCTTCCAGTGCCACTTCCTCGGCGACCCCGTGCAGCCGGGCTGCCTGGGCGTCGACGGCGTGTGGCAGCTCGTGGGCTTCTTCTGCGCGTGGGCGGGGGGCCTCGGGACGGGGCGCGCCCTCGGGTGCGGCGAGGTGGAGTTCGCCGGGCAGATCCGCCCCCACGACGCGGTGATGCGCTACGAGGTCGACGTGGTGCGCTACCAGGAGCTCGCGGCCTCGGGCGCCGCGGTGGCGGTGGCCGACGCCACGGTCGCGATCGACGGCGACGTCATCTACACGATCAAGCGGGCCAAGGTCGGGATCTTCCGTGACATCGACTACGCGGACTACCCGTGGCCGTCGGCGCGCTCGCGCGGGGGGAGGATGGAGCGGTGAGCGGGGGGAGAGTCGCGGTCGTGACGGGCGGGGCGACGGGCATCGGCCGCGCCGTCTGCCGCGCGCTCGGGGAGAAGGGCTTCCGCGTGGGGATCGTCTACCGCTCGAGCGAGGCCGGAGCGCGCGCGCTGGCGGACGAGCTCGACGGCGCGTTCGCGGCGAAGGCCGACATCGCCGACCCCGCGCAGGTCGACGCGCTCGTGAAGGAGCTCCAGGAGGTGGCCGGGCGCGTGGACGTGCTCGTCAACAACGCCGGGTACACCCGCGACGCCCCGATCTTCACGATGAAGCTCGAGGACTACGACGCGGTCGCCGGGCTCGCGCGCGGCACCTGGTACCTGACGAAGCTCGTGCTGCGGCGCTTCATGCTGCGCACCGGCGGGCGGGTCGTCAACGTCTCGAGCGTCGTCGGCCACACCGGCAACGCGGGCCAGATCCCGTACACGATGGCCAAGGCCGGCCTCGACGCGCTGACGCGCTCGCTCGCTCACGAGCTCCGGGGCCGCGACATCCTGGTCAACTCGGTGGCGCCCGGGTTCATCGACACCGACATGACCGCCGCCCTGCCGGAGGAGGTCCGCGGGCGCATCCTCGAGCGCATCCCGCTCGGGCGGATGGGCCGGCCCGAGGAGGTGGCGGAGGTCGTGGCGTTCCTCGCCACCGGGGCGAGCTACGTGACCGGCAGCGTCGTCCACGTGAACGGGGGGATGTACGGTGGGTGAGCCGTTGCGCGGCGCCGAGGTGCTCGAGCTGCTGCCGCAGCAGGAGCCGTTTCGCTTCGTGGACGAGATCCTCGAGGTGGACGGCGAGCACATCGTCTCGCGCTACACCTTTCGGCCCGAGGCCGATTTCTACCGCGGCCACTTCCCGGGCAACCCGATCACCCCCGGGGTGCTCCTCATCGAGGCGATGGCCCAGACCGGGGTCGTGGCCCTCGGCATCTACCTCGTCGGGAGCGAGCGGGGGAGAGACGAGGTGCGGCGGGTGCTGACCGTCTTCACCGACGTGACCGCCGAGTTCTCGGGCGTCGTGCGTCCGGGGGACACGGTGACGATCTCCGCGCGCAAGGTGTTCTTCCGGCGCATGAAGCTGCGCTCGGAGGTGGAGATGCGCACGGCCGACGGCACGCTCGTCGCCACGGCGACGCTCGCGGGGATGGGCATCCCCGCCCCGGGCGGGGCGGGAGGGGCGGCGTGACGCGGCGGCGGGTCGTGGTGACGGGGATGGGCGTCGTGGCCCCGAACGGCGTCGGCCTCGAGGCGTTCGACGCGGCGCTGCGGGAGGGCCGCTCCGGCGTGCGCCACGTGCCGAGGCTCGCCGAGCTGGGCTTCGCCTGCACGGTGGCCGGGGTCCCGCCGGGAGTGGACGCGGCGGCCGAGGCGGCCTTCGACGCCGAGCTGCTCCTCGCGATGAACGCGAACCACCGCATGGGCGCCCTCGCCGCGATCGAGGCGTGGGCGGACGCCGGCTTCGAGCGCCCGGCGGCCGACGACGAGCGCGTCCACTGGGAGGCGGGGGCCGTCCTCGGCACGGGGGTGGGCGGGCTCGACACGGTGGGCGCCAAGCTCGTCCCGATGACCGACGCGGGCAAGGTCCGCCGCCTGGGCTCGACGCTGGTCGAGCAGGTCATGGGCAGCGGCGTCTCCGCCCGCGTGAGCGGCCTGCTCGCGCTCGGCAACCAGGTCACGTCGAACAGCAGCGCGTGCAGCACCGGCACCGAGGCCGTCCTCGAGGGTGTGGCCCGGATCCGCTCCGGCCTCGCCGAGCGCATGCTCTGCGGCGGCAGCGAGGGCGACAGCCACTACATCTGGGCGGGCTTCGACGCGATGCGGGTCCTCTCGCGTCGCTTCAACGAGGCGCCGGAGAAGGCGTCGCGGCCGATGAGCGCGACGGCGGGCGGTTTCGTCCCCGCGGCGGGGGCGGGGGTGCTGCACCTCGAGAGCCTCGAGTCCGCCGAGCGGCGCGGAGCACGGATCCACGCCGAGGTGCTCGGGGGCGCCCTCAACTGCGGCGGGCACCGCGGGGGGGGCAGCATGACCGCACCGAACCCGGAGGGCGTCCGGCGCTGCATCCGGGCCGCTCTCGCCGACGCCGGGATCGCGCCGCGCGAGGTCGACGCGATCAGCGGCCACCTCACCGCGACCGGCGCCGACCCGAACGAGGTCGAGGCCTGGGCGGCCGCGCTCGAGGCGGCCCCCGGCGCCCTGCCCCCGATCACCGCCACGAAGTCCCTGGTCGGCCACGCTCTCGGCGCGGCGGGGGGCATCGAGTCGGTCGCCTGCGTCCTGATGCTGCGCGGGGGCTACGTGCACGCCTCGCGCAACTGCGAGGACGTTCACCCGCGGATCGAGCCGTTCGCGGCCTCGATCCCGCACGAGACGCAGCCGATGCCGGCCCTGCGCACGATCGCCAAGGCCAGCTTCGGCTTCGGCGACGTCAACGCCTGCGTCGTGTTTCGCAAGTGGGACGGGCGCTAGCGCCCCCCCCGGTCCCGAGGAGAACCCCGCCATGTCCGACGAGAAGCAGATCTTCGAGAAGGTCGTCGAGATCCTGAAGCCCTACGCCAAGAACCCGGACGCGCTCGCGAGCGTGTCCCACCAGACCGACATCCTGAGCGGCCTCAAGGTGAACTCGGCGCGCCTCGTCGACGTGGTGCTCGCCTTCGAGGACGCCTTCGGCATCGAGGTCGCGGACGACGACGCGGACAAGGTGCAGACGGTGGGCGACGCCGTGCGCCTCATCCAGGGCAAGCTGGCCTGAGCCGCCGTTCCCTCGGGACGCAGCGGCTCCTCTCGGCGCTCCTCGCGCCCCTCTGGGTGCCGCTCGTCGTCGTCCTGATGCGCTTCGGCTTTCGGTGGCGCATCCGGGACGCGGCGCGCGTCCGCCGGGACTACGCGGCGCTCCTCGCCGAGCGGCGGCCGCTGCTCGTCGTCGCCAACCACCTCACGATGCTCGACTCCGCGGTGATCGGCTGGGGCCTCGGCTCCGCGCTCGGCCACGTGCTGCGCTCGCGGGGCCTGCCCTGGAACGTCCCGCTGCGCTCGCGGGTCGAGAGGTCGTGGCTGTGGCGAGCTCTCGCCTACCTGACGAAGTGCGTGAGCGTCCCCCGCGGCGGCGACCGGCGCGAGGTCGCGGATGTGCTCGATCGGCTCGCCCACCTGCTGCGCTCGGGCGAGACGGTCCTCGTCTTCCCCGAGGGCGGGCGCAGCCGCTCGGGGCGGGTGGACACGGCGGCGACGGCGGACGGCGTGGGGCGCCTCGTCAAGGACGTCGAGGGCTGCCGCGTGCTGTGCGTCTACCTGCGGGGAGACGCCCAGCGCACGTGGTCGAACCTGCCGGCGGCGGGCGACACGTTCACGGTGGCCACCCGCCTCGTCGAGCCGCGCACGGAGCTGCGTGGCCCGCGCGCCTCGCGCGACCTCGCCACCCAGATCGTCCGCCAGCTCGCCGAGATGGAGAAGGAGTACTTCGCGGCCCGGGGGAGTGCGTGAGCCTCGGCAACGACGTCGTCGACCTCGCGGACCCCGAGGCGCGCCTCGAGGGCCTGCACCCGCGCTTCGCCGAGCGGGTCTTCACTGCCGCCGAGCGCGCGGCGCTCGAGGCGAGCGGGGAGGAGCGCCCCCTGCTGCACTGGGCGCTGTGGGCGGCGAAGGAGAGCGCCTACAAGGCCCTCGCCCGCCTCGAGCCGCGAACCGTCTTCTCTCCGCGCGGGTTCGAGGTCGAGCTGCCCGCGCCGCCGGGCCGGGACGCCGCGGCGGCCGGGCGGGTGCGGCACGGCGGCCGGTCGTTCGCTCTCGAGGTGATCCGCCGGGGCGACGCGCTCCACGCGGTGGCGTGGGACGACGCCGGCGACGGCGCCCGTGGCGGAGCCATGACGTGGCAGGTGGCGATCGCCGACGGCGAGCCGGGGGCCGCCGCGCGCCGCCTGGCGGCCCGCGCCATCGGCCTCATGCTGCGGCCGGGCCACGAGCCGATCCGGATCGTCGACCGCCCGCCGGTTGCGGTCGGTGCGACGGGGCCGCTCGACCTCGTGCTGTCGCTCTCCCACCACGGCCGCTTCGTGGCCTTCGCCGCGGCCCGGGCGAATGGCGGATGCCGCGGCGGTCCCGCGGCAGCCGGTCGGCGTCACGGTGCCGGGCTCGGGGGCTTCTCCCGGAACTCGACGTAGGTGGGACGGGTGAAGTCGGTGAGCCGCGCCCGCTCCCTGCCCGTCGCCGCGTCCAGGATCAGCACGGTGCGGTCGGCGAGGACGACACTGCAGTCGCTCGAGTGAACGACGCCGCGGATTCCCGGCACGCGGATCTCCTGCGCCTTCACGTTGCGCCCGGCGTCGATGAGGTGGATGGCGGGGCCGAAGACGGCGACGGTCGGTCCTCCCGTGAGCGTCAGGAAGTAGCCCTCGCCGCCGATCCTCTCGACCGGCAGCGCGGTGTCGGCGTCGATGACCGTCACGTCCTTCGTCTCCTCGTTGATCGCGTAAGCGAAGCGGCCGTCGGGCCGCGCCAGCAGCCGCCCGGGCTCGTGGAAGTCGAAGCGCGGGATGCGGATCACCCCCATCGAGTAGCCCAGACCCGCCACGAGGCTGTTCAGGAGCTTCTTGCCCCCGCGCCCGGTCTTGGCCACGCCGATCGGCTTGCCCCGCTCGAGATCCAGCACGGCGACCTCGTGCTGTGGCCCGTACAGCACGAAGGCGCGCCGTCCGTCGTCGGTCACCTGGATCTCGGTCGCGTCGTCCCCTTCGTCCACGAAGCCGCCCAGGGGAAGCGTCCCCTTCACCTGGCCAGACGCCACGTCGACGACCGTCACGTCCGTCGAGCCGACCACGTAGAGGGCGTCCTTTCCCCGGCCCATCAGGGCCGGTCGCGCCGCCACGGGGGTCGTGGCCACGAGGTCGCCCCCCCGCAAGAGACGCAGCTCGCCGGGACCGCCGTGCGGACCCTCGGCGAGGATCCCCACCAGGGTCTCCTCGCGGAACCAGCCGATCGGCGCACGGCCGGCGTCCAGGCGCTCGACCCGCCCGTCGCCGAAGGAGACGACGTGCGCGGTGCCGTTCCGGCTCTTCGCCGGGTTCTTGTCGGGCTCGCCCCGGTGGAGCAGGTACAGCCGTTCGCCGTCCGAGTCGGCCGAGGGCCAGGGTCCGGTGTCGAGCGTTGCCCTCACGCGGGGTCCGGCGAGGTCCACCAGCCACAGCTTGGATCGCGGGTAGGGGAGCTTGCCCCCGCGCGGCAGACCCTGCAGGAGCGCGACCGACCGCCGGTCGCCGCTGAGGCCGACCCAGCGGAGGCCGTGCTCGAGCCGGAGCCGTCCCGCCTCGCGCGCGGCCGCGAGGTCCACGAGCACCAGCTCCGGTGCCTGAACCTCGGTCGGGCGCTTGGCCTCGTAGCCCGGGCAAAGCACCCCGAGGCGGCCGTCCGCGACGAAGCCCCCGGACACGAGGCCGGAACCGAGCTCGACCCGGCCGATGGCCTTCAGGGTCGCCGTGTCCACGATCGTGACGGACGAGCGTCCGGACGCCTTCCACCCGCGCTCGCCCTCGTCCTCGCCCGCTCCGCGGTCGAACACGACCACGTAGCGCCCGTCGTGGTCGAGCCACGCCGGGTTGCTCCCCTCGAGCGGTAGGGAGGCCACGCGCCGTCCGGACGCGAGATCGACCTCGACGAGCTGCTTCGCGCCGGAGTCGAGGACATAGGCGTGCTCTCCCGCTCCGGGGCGCGCGGTCGCTGCGAGCAGACCGGTCAGAACGACCGGACCCAGGCCGGCGTATGGGCGCATGGCACATTCTCCCTTCCGGGACCCGATCGAGCGCTCGCCTCCCCGCGGAGCGGGGGGAGGCGCGAAGGCGCGGGATTCCCTTTCCCGGACGAAGAAGAAGCCAGCGGTCGGCGTTACACGGCACGCAGGGCGACCGTTCGCAGTCCTCGGGCGGAGGCGATAGCATGGCCCTGTGAGGAGCTTCCTCGAGGCGGTGCGCAGAAGCGACGTCCGGCCGTCCGACGAGGCCCCGGAGACGCTCCAGGCCGTGCTCGTCGAGCGGCCGGCGTGAGGGTGCGGAGGCTGCGTCGCACGGGAGCCGTCCTCGCCGGGGCCCTGGTCCTGGCCGCCGCCGCCCTCGTCTGGGAGAGCCCGGTCACGGTCTTCGAAGCGCTCTCGAACGCGCGTCTGCGCCTCCAGGGTGTCCGCAGCGCGTACGTCAAGGCCGGCCCCCACCGGCTCCACTACCTCGAGCACGGGGAGGGGCCGCCCCTCGTTCTCCTGCACGGCCTCGGGAGCAACGCCGCGCTCGAGTGGGGCCGCCTCCTCGCCCCGCTCGGCCGGCGCTTCCACGTCTACGCTCCCGACCTGCCCGGGTTCGGGCGCTCCGACCGGCCGCGCGACGCGGACTACGGGATCCCGATGCAGGTCGAGGCCGTGCGCGCGTTCCTGACGGCGGTCGGGGTCGGGCGCACCCGGCTCGTCGGCATCTCGATGGGGGGCTGGATCGCCGCGCGTCTCGCCGCGGAGCATCCCGAGAGGGTCGAGCGGCTCGTCCTCGTGGACGCGGCGGGCCTGCGGCCCGACGGTCCCGCGATCCCGGCCGAGGTGCTGCTCCCGCGCGACGAGGAGGGCGTGCGGCGCCTCGTGGCCACGGTGCGCTTCAAGGTCCCGCTGCCCCCCGGCTTCGTCGCCCGGGACATCCTCGAGCGGCGGCTCGACGAGGAGTGGGTCGTGAGGCGGGCCCTCGAGTCGATGAGGGACGGCGACGACTGGCTGAACGGCACCCTGTCGCGGGCCGACATGCCGGCCCTCGTCGTCTGGGGCCGGCAGGACGCGCTCATCCCTCTCGCTTACGCGGAGCGCCTGCAGGGAGAGCTCCCGAACGCCCGTCTCGTGGTCCTCGACGGCTGCGGCCACGTGCCGATCGCCGACTGCCCCCGGGAGTTCGACCGCGTCCTCCTCGGGTTCCTCGGCGAGGGAGGCGAGCGGTGAAGCCCTCGAGCTTCGCCGTCGCGGCGGCGCTCGCGCTCGCGGTCCCGGCCGCCGCCGACACCGACCCGCGCCAACCCCTCGACGTGCTGCACTACGACGTCTCGCTCTCCTTCGTGCCCGCCCTCGCCTACGAGGCCCGGGCCCGCCTCGACGTGAGGACCCTCGCCGAGGGGGTCGCGCAGGTCCGGCTCGACTTCGACGGCCCGCACGTCGACCGGGTGAGCGAGAGCGGCGAGCGGCTCGCGTTCCGCAGCGAGGAGGGACGGCTCCTCGTCGACCTCGGCCGGCCCCGCGCCAAGGGCGAGATCGTCCCGCTCCTCGTCGAGTACCACGGCCGTCCGGACGGGAAGGGCCTGCGCGCGGGCCGCAACCGGCACGGCCACGAGACCGTCTTCGCCGACAACTGGCCCCGGAACGCCCGGCGCTGGATCCCCTCGATCGACCACCCGTCCGACAAGGCCACATTCGACCTCACGGTGACCGCGGAGGAGCGCTTCGAGGTGGTGGCCCCGGGTCGCCTGGTCTCGACCCGCTCGCTCCACGACGGCCGGCGCGAGACGCGCTGGAGCGCCGGGGTCCCGATCCCGACGTACGGCATGGTGATCGGCCTCGCCGAGTTCCAGGTGACCCACATGGGGGCGGCGGACGGCGTGCCGATCAGCGCGTGGGTCTACCCCGAGGACGCGGCGGCCGCCGCGCGCAAGCTCGCCCGCTCCGCGCTCGTCCTCGAGCGGTTCTCCGACCTCGTGGCCCCCTACCCCTACGAGAAGCTCGCCCACGTCCAGTCCTCGACTGCGTTCGGCGCGACCGAGTACCCGAGCGCCGTCTTCTACGCCGAGCGGCAGTTCGACGGGGGGAGCGAGTCGGACGGCATCGTGGCCCACGAGCTCGCCCACCAGTGGTGGGGGAACTCCGTCACGCCCGCGGACTGGGACGACGTGTGGCTCTCGGAGGGCTTCGCCACGTACTTCCACGGGCTCTTCCTCGAGGGCCTCGGCGGGGCCGCCGCGCTGCGCGAGCACATGGCGCGGGCCGCCGAGAAGGTGCGGGAGGCGAGCGCGCAGGCCCCGCGCGCCGTCGTGGAGCCCGAGGTCGACGACCCCGCGGCCAGGCTGTCGGCCTTCACCTACGACAAGGGCGCGTGGGTCCTCCACATGCTCCGGCGGGTGCTGGGCGACGAGGCGTTCTTCACCGGCCTGCGGCGCTACTACTCCGCCCACGCCGGGGGCAACGCCACGACCGACGACCTGCGCTTCGCCCTCGAGGCGGCGAGCGGCCGGGACCTCGGGGCGTTCTTCCGCCAGTGGCTCTTCCGCCCGGGCCTCCCGGAGCTGCGCCTCGAGTGGCGGTGGGACGAGGCCGGAGGCGAGGCGGTGGTCGACCTCGTACAGGTCCAGGCGGGAGGGCCGTTCGAGCTCGACCTCGAGCTCCTCCTGCGCGGCGCAGGGAAGGCGGAGCGGCGGAGGGTGGCGCTGCGGCGATCGCAGGAGTCCTTCCGGCTCCGGCTGCCCTTCGCGCCGGAGGCGATCGAAGCGGACCCCGACGGGTGGCTTCTCGCCACGACCACCGTGCGGCGGCGCTGACGCTCCCCGCCGCCCTTCGGCCCTCCCCTCAGGCGTAGCGGCCGACGGCCATGCAGAGGATCGCGACGCCGACGAGGGCGGCCGCGACGCGGCCCGCGGTGCGCATCCTCCCGCGCAGCCGGGCGACCTCGGCCCCGAGCGCCTCCTTCTTCTCGGGCGGCGCCTGCGCGATCTCGGCGGCGAGCCGGCCGATGCGGATCGCGGCGGGCCTCATCGCCGTCACGCCGACGACGAACGCGACGAGCGACGCGAGCCCCCCGGCCCCCAGCCACAGCTCGGCGCCCGAGGCGCCCGGGCCGGGGTGGAACCGCCCGAAGAGCCGGAAGTAGAGCCAGTAGCCGGAGACGAGGGTGAGGAGCGCGACGCTCGGCACCACGTCGAGATAGCGCCGCTTCTGCAGGGCCAGCATCACCTTGCCGCCGTCCGGCCCCACGTCGCGCACCGCCGGCTCGAGGAAGTGGACGACGAAGAGCAGGGCGCCGCCCCAGAAGACGCCGCCCGTCACGTGCACGACACGCAGCAGGATCAGGACTGGGTCCATCCCGAGAGTGTAGCGCCTATACTGCGCCGGTGATGCTCGCCGGCGCCGTCGTCCTCGTCGCCCTCGCCACCGCTTCCACCGCCGATCGGCCGCCCGACGTCCTCTTCATCGCGGTCGACGACCAGAACGACTGGATCGGCGCCCTCGGCGGCCACCCGCAGGCCCGTACCCCGAACGTCGACCGGCTCGCCGCGCGGGGGACGCTCTTCACGAACGCCCACGCGCAGGCCCCGCTGTGCAACCCGTCGCGGACGAGCCTGATGCTGGGGCTTCGGCCCTCGACCACCGGCATCTACGGCCTCCAGCCCTGGTTCCGCGACGTGCCCCGGTGGAAGGACGCGGCGTCCCTGCCGCGGCACCTCCGCGCGCACGGCTACTCCACGCTGGCGGCGGGCAAGATCTACCACGGGGGCTACGGCCGCCGGCCGGGGGACGGCGAGTTCGACATCCTCGGCCCGCCGGCGGCGGTGGGCGCGACGCCGCCGCGCAAGCTGGCCAGGAGCGGCACCGACCACCCGCTCGTGGACTGGGGTGTCTTCCCGCACCGCGACGAGGACAAGGGCGACTGGCAGATCGCGAGCTGGGCGATCGAGCGCCTGCGCGAGCCGCGCTCGAAGCCGCTCTTCCTTGCGGTCGGCTTCTTCCTGCCCCACCTCCCCCTGTACGTCACGCCGAAGTGGTGGGACCTCTTCCCGGAGAAGGACCTGGTCCTCCCGCCGGTCCTCGACGGGGACCGCGACGACACGCCCCGCTTCTCGTGGTACCTCCACTGGTCCCTGCCGGAACCGCGGCTGCGCTTTCTCCGGGAGAACGGCGAGTGGCGCAACCTGCTTCGCGCCTACCTCGCGAGCGTCGCCTTCGTCGACGCCCAGGTCGGGCGGGTCCTCGACGCGCTCGAGGAGTCGGGCCGGGTGCGGAGCACGGTGGTGGTGCTGTGGTCGGATCACGGATTCCACCTCGGGGAGAAGGGGATCAGCGGCAAGAACAGCCTGTGGGAGCGCTCCACGCGCGTGCCTCTCGTCTTCGCCGGCCCCGGCGTCGCCGCGGGCGCCCGGTGCGCGCGGCCGGCGGAGCTGCTCGACGTCTTCCCGACGCTCGCCGATCTCGCCGGTCTCCCCGCTCCCCCCGCGATCGAGGGCACGAGCCTCGTGCCGCAGCTCCGCGACGCTTGGGCCGCGCGCGAGCGGCCCGCGATCACCACCCACGGGCCCGGGAACCACAGCGTTCGCTCCGAGCGCTGGCGGTACATTCGCTACGCCGACGGGTCCGAGGAGCTCTACGACCTCGAGGCGGACCCGAAGGAGTGGAGCAACCTCGCCTCCGACCCCGCGCGGGCCTCCGTCGTCTCCGAGCACCGGCGCTGGCTCCCCCCGACGAGCGCGCCACCCGCCCACGGGAGCCGCGACCGGGTCCTCACGTTCGAGGGAGGGATCGCGACGTGGGAGGGGCGGCCGATCGACCCCAAGGCCCCGGTCCCCGGGCAGTGAGGGGTCAGGGCCCCTGGAGGCGGACCTCCTTCACGTCCCGAGGCCTCTCACCGGCATCACCGTCGCGCGGGGGACGAGCTCGTCCTGCCCGCCCTCTCGCACCACCGCCGTGAAGCGCTCGCGGGCCTTGCGCCCCGGGGCCGGTCCGACCGCCGCGCGCGCGACCGCAGGCGGAGCGGACGGCGCCTCGCGGGGGGCGCCGCAGCCGCGGCAGGCGACGGCGTCACCCGGGTTGGCGGCAGAAGGCGCAGAGCAGTCGGCGCCCGCCTGCGCCCGGGCGAGGAGTGCCGGATCGACGACCGTCTCCCGGGGCGAAGCCCCGGGCCAAGCGGGGACAGCTTCGAGGCGGACGCCTCGGCAGTCAAGCGGAGGCGCCCTCGTCCGCGCACCGGCCGGACACTCAGCCGCGCGCGACGAACGTCTCGAAGCGGCCGGGAGAGGGCTCCCGGACGAACGTGCGAAAGCCCTGCTTTCCGAGGGCCTCGACGAGCGGGACGGGCCGGAACCCGGAGTCGATGCGCAGGATCTCGCCGGGAGCGAGGGCGCGGGCCTTCTCGTTGACGGGGCCGAGCGGGACCTGCCCGGCGTCGAGGAGGGCGTCGGCGTCGAGAGTCGCGACGACCCGGGAAGAGTG
>CAZLRF010000095.1:0-13603 GCA_964561785.1 uncultured Acidobacteriota bacterium
TGGCCAGACTCTCCTTCGCCAGCAAGAAAACCGCACTTCTCGACGAGCGCCTACAGCGTGGGACTGACGCCGATGGCCTGTCTGATCCGGCTCAGGCTGCACCGCGCGCGCCAGGCGCTCCTGGCCGGGAATCACGGGTCGACCACGGTCTCGGCCGTGGCGCTCGAGTGGGGCTTCTGGCACTTCGGGGAGTCCGCACACGCCCACAACGCGCCTGCTTCGGCGAGCTGCCGTCGGACACGCTGCGACACGAGCCCGCCGCCTACTTGGGGAACAGCAGCGTCAACTGGACTCTCAGCCCCCACGGCTTGGGGCCGTCGTCCGGCGCCGAGGCCCAGTACTTGCCAGCCACGGCGAGCTGGAAGATCTGGGGTCCGAGCTTCAGCATCTGCCCCGCCTGCACGATCAATGGGACCGACCACCGCTCGTTGTGCCAGTCGTAGGTGGTCTCCGTGTATGCGCCAACGGTCGTGTGCGTCTTGGTGGTATAGCTGAAGAAGGGCTGCATGGAGGTGAGATTGACGGGATCACGCGTGCCGTCGCCGCCGACTGACCAGATGTGGCTGCCCAGGTAACCGAAGGTCCACGGTCCTCTCTGGGTCAGCACCACCGCCGTCGGCCCGAGACCCCACTTTCCACTGCCGAGGGCATCGTCGGTGGCCGTCGGCAGCAACTCGGCCGGCCCCACCCCCCATATCAAACCGCCTGCCGTCGCCGATTTCGGCGAGAAGTACTGGCTGGCGACGGTGTCGCCGAGGCCTGACTTGTTGATCGCTTCGAGCGGGAACCCGCTCTGATCGAGGATGGGGACGATGGTTCGCGTGATCAGGTTCCAGTCCTTGCTCAGCGAGATCGGGACGACCGGCTGGAGCAGCAGGCGGTCGACCGTGCCGCCGTCGTTCGCCCCGTGGTACTCGTCGTAGTTGTATTGGATCGGCACGCTGATCAAGTTGGCAACCGGGTTCGACAGCTTCTTGGCCAGCTCTGCGGCCCGATCCGCCGCGGACTGATCGGCCGCCGCCTGGTTGGCCGCAGACCCATCATCCTGGGCCAAGGCCGGCATGGCCCCCGCCAAGGTCGTCGTCACCAGAAGAAACATCCACCCGGAGCGCGTCATGGCCAGCTATCTCCTTGGGAGCGATGGGCGCCGTCTCCACGTGAACGCTGGCCCGCTTGGCCGGAGGCCGTCACGGGTGATATGGCTTCGTCTGAAACACCGATCGCTCAGCGTTCTCCCCCCTCGGCGGGCGCGCATCGCAGTCGAGTCTCGGGCGCGGTCAGGCGAGACGTCTATCGGAATTCCGCAGAAGATGAGGCCCAAAGTGCCGGGGCGAGGCGCCGGGAACGACCGGCGGTCGGTCACGGTCGCCGAGATCACCGATCCCGCGATCGTCGGCCAGGACCTCGAGTTCGTCGACCTGGATGCCCTGCAGCTGACCTCGGCGGTCCCATTTCGGGCCCCCGCGTGGTGGTGCGCCTCGAGGGGCGGCGCAGTCGTCTACCACTCGACCAACCACTGCATCCGGGCGCGCACGCAAGCGCTCGGAGGCCGGCTGGCCCACGCCACCTTCGACGCGCGCGCCAGGGGGACGGTGAACGGCCTCGCCATTCACCCGGAGCTGGTGGTTTCCACCGAGCCGGGTACGGAGGTCGTGGTCGTCACCGATGTCGGGTACGAGAGCGTCACGCTCCTCGTCCCGCCGGCTGAGATCCGCGCCCACCTCCGCGACCGGGGCCGGGAGGCCGACTTCCACTTCCCGAAAGGTGCGGTGAACCTGCGGGCGGACGGGGCCAGGGTCCGCCGGCTCTTCGACTGGGGGAAGAAGCTCGTGGACGCGGCCGCGCGCCAGCCCGCGCTGTTCGACGACCGAAAGGACCAGCGGGAAGCCGCCCAGGCCGAGATGGTCGAGATACTCCTGGCGACACTCGGTGCCGCCAGGAGCTTCGAGCCTGCCCGCACCGACCACACGCGCCAGTCCCGGACCCTCGTCGTGAAGACCGCCGAGGACTGGGCGCTGTCGCACGCCCACGATCGCATCTACGTGACCGACCTGTGCCGGGCCGCCGGAGTGAGCGAGCGCGCCATCGAGTACGCGTTCAAGGAAGTCATGGGGTTGACGCCGATGGCCTACCTGGTCCGGCTCAGGCTGCACCGCGCGCGCCAGGCGCTCCTGGCCGGGACTCACGGGACGACCACGGTCTCGGCCGTGGCCCTCGACTGGGGCTTCTGGCACTTCGGCGACTTCTCGCGTGCCTACAAGGAGTGCTTCGGCGAGCTGCCGTCGGACACGCTGCGACGAAAGCCCTCCACGGCCGAGCGCCACTAGCAGGCCGAAGGCAGGTGATGCCTTTCAGCACGGGAAGGACCACTCCTGCAGCTCGCCGGGGCGCAGGGCAGCCACCGCCGTGGCGATCGCCGCCACGTGGAGCCGGGGAGAACGCCTATCTGCGGCCTCCAACTTCCGGAACGGACAGTCCGCGGCAGATCTTGCCCGCCAGCCGGTTCGACACCTCGGAGTGGCGGGGCACCGCTTCGACTTCCCCGGTCGTCGGATTCGCCCAAAGGGAGTGGCTCGCTCCTTCGCGCTTGAGGTAGCAGCCGTGCCGGCGCAAGTGACGGAGGAGATCGCCGCGCTTCATCTCACGACGACCGTCTCGCGGACGGCGTCCGGGGGCAGCCCGCGGAGGCCATCCTCGCGGCGGTCGTGGAGAATGAGCGCGATGGCCTCGGAGAGACTCGCCAGGGCCTCGTCCTTACTGCGGCCCTGGCCATTGGCTCCCGGGATCTCGGGCGAGTACGCAATGAACCACCCTCCGTCTCTCTCGACGATCGCGGTGAACTCGTTCGCCATGGAACTAGTCTGCCCCATCTCGCCTCCTTGGTGGACAGCATCTCATGGCGAACGGACAGCGAAGGTCCGCCTGCGGGAATGCCTGCGCCAGTCCCGGGCCCTCGTCGTGAAGACCGCCGAGGACTGGGCGCTGTCGCACGCCCACGATCGCATCTACGTGACCGACCTGTGCCGGGCCGCCGGAGTGAGCGAGCGCGCCATCGAGTACGCGTTCAAGGAAGTCATGGGGTTGACGCCGATGGCCTACCTGGTCCGGCTCAGGCTGCACCGCGCGCGCCAGGCGCTCCTGGCCGGGACTCACGGGACGACCACGGTCTCGGCCGTGGCGCTCGACTGGGGCTTCTGGCACTTCGGCGACTTCTCTCGCGCGCCTACAAGGACTGCCTTCGGCGAGCTGCCGTCGGACACGCTGCGACGCAAGCCCTCCACGGCCGAGCGCTGAGCGCAGCCGCCGTCAGTTCGCCCCGTCGTTACGCCCTACCGATAGCCCCTCACCGAGCGGTGCGCGACGGTACCCACGTTACCGGCGACGCCCGGCTGGTTGAGCCCCGGGTCCCGCACACCGGCCCCGGGCGCACCGACGCCGCGGTTGCCGGCCGCGCCGGGCTGGTTGATGCCGGGGGTCACGGACGCCGACTCCGGGCGCGCCGACGTCGGCGACCGACCGGCGAGCGACGGTGCCGACGTTGCCGGCGACGCCGGGCTGGTTGAGCCCCGGGTCCCAGGCCGTCGCGGGAGCGGCAGAACACGCCAGCAACGGGAGGATCCGGACGAGCACCGCGCGATTCCGAAGCTGCTTCATGGGATTCCTCGAGATGCGCCGGTTCGCACCAGCCGGACTAGCGCTGGCCGACCGGCTGGAATTCGACCCGCTTTGCGCCGCTCAGGGCCTGGAAGGTGAACATCTGGGGCGTAAACGTCGGCTTCATGTCCCACCGGGTGACGACGACCGAGAACTGCGGCGCGGCCTCCTGGTCGCGGGACGTGATCACCAGCTTGCGGGGCAGCGGCTCCTGGCCCTCCTGGATCCAGATCTGCCAGTCGACGTTCGGCGCGCGGAACGCGAGGTGGTCGCAGCGCACGCCCTCGACCACACCCTTGCCGACGACGAATCCGTGGGTGACGTCGGCCATCAGGATGTCGTAAGCATTCCGGTAGATCAGGTCTCCCGCGGGCATGACGATGTCGAGCTCGGTGCGCGCCATGTCGAGCATCCCCTCCAGCGTGCCGGGCGCATCGACCGTCGCGTAGGTCCCGTTGCCGGGCTCGAACAGAGTGAGCGACTTGCCGTCGTAGAAGAACGACTGCCCGGAGAGGTCGTCGAATCGGTCGGCGCGGAGCTTGTCCGGTCGCTGCGCCCACATCCGCGCGCCGTGGTCGAGCTGGATCTTCTGTCCCGACTTGAGCACGACCTCGAGCGTGTTCCGGGTCTCCGCGTGGAACCGCTGCTGGCCCGCCAGGAAGTCGGTCGAGGCCTTGAGGAGCTTCGTCGCCTGCGCCTCGATCCCCGCCGGCTGCGCCGATGACACGGGCGCCGAGACGAGCGGCAGCACGGCGAGAGCCGCCGCCCCCGCACGACCCAAGGTGGATGCCATCGCGTCGTCCTCCGTTTCTGGGCGGCGCCCCCGCGGCCGCCGGATGCTGAGTGTCAGCAGAAGGGACCTCCCGCAGTCTCCGGCGGGTCGGACGAGCCGTCTATCGGAATTCCGCAGAAGATGGAGCCAGACCTGCCGGAGCGAAGCGTTCGCGGCGACTGGACTAGAAGAAGACGACCGAGAGCGTGACGCCCCTCGCATGGCGTGCCAGGACCGGGGACACGCTCAAGGCCGTTCCCCGGCGCCCCCCGTCCTCGAGCGGGCGGCCGTTCACGCGCACCACGGTGCGGCCCACGATGTATCCCAGCGTCGCCCCGGCCACCACGTCGCTCAGCCAGTGCTCGTCCTCGTTGACTCGCGACGCGCCCATGAGCGCGGCCAGCGCGTAGGCGGTCGCCCCGACCTTCCAGCCGTAGGGGCGCTCTCATGGCCCCCGTCAGAACGCGTAGCCGCCCGCGAAGTAGAACTTCACGCCCTCGGTGCCGTTCGCCACCGAGCCTCCGACGCTCATCGGCGTGCCGATCAGCTGCACCATCAGCCCCACGCCGTAGCCCGTGTGCCACCTCTTCGAGTCCTCGCCCGCGTACCAGACGCGCCCGGACTCGCAGAAGGTCGTGAGGCCCCAGCGCAGGGGCAGGACGGCCTTCTGCCGCCCGCCGATCCACCAGCGCAGCTCCGCGTTGCCGTACAGCGAGGAGTCGCCCCGGAAACGCCCGTCGTAGTAGCCGCGGACGCGTCCGTTGCCGCCGATGCCACCGGTGCGACCCGAGATGCCGGCCGACTCGAACCAGGGATAGGGGCCCCACAGCACGCGGCCGCCCACCTGAGTCGCGAGCACCAGCTTCTGGCTGCCGACGTAGCCCGCGACGCTGCCGTCGAGCCCGCCGAAGTCCGCCGTCACGTCCCAGGCCTCGGGCACGAAGAAGCCCTCGGCGCGGATGCGCACGCCGCTCGCCGGGGCCGCCGCGACGGCCGCCGAAGCATCCGGCGCCGCCATCCCGCGCGCCTCCGTCATGCCGAGGCCGCGGCCCCGCGAGTCGTACTCGAAGCCGGCGCGCACGCCCACCTCGCCGAACTTCCCGCTGCCGTACGGCGCCTGCTGCTCGACGAGGCTGTCGCCGCCCTTCGTCTGCACGACCTTGGTCAGCGGCCCGACGTGCAGCTCGAAGCGTCGGCTCGGCTGGAAGCGCAGCGCCGGGTAGATCTCGTACACGTTCGTCTCGGTCTTGTAGAGCGTCTTGTCGTCGATGTCGGCGGTCTCGTTGCCGAAGCCGTAGAAGTTCATGTTCTCGATGCCCGACCAGCGGGCGGCGACCGCGCCCACGAGGCTCGTGTGGCTCAGCCGCCACTGGCCCAGGTAGGTCGCCCGCACGTTGTTGTAGCCACTCGAGTACAGCAGCGTGAACGACTGCATGTTGGCCCAGGGGTACTTGCGAAAGCCCCACGACGTGCGCGTGAAGCCGCCTCCCACCATCAGCGCCTGGTTGGGCTGCCACCACGCCTCGATCACCGGCACCGTCCAGTGGCCGTAGTTGCGCGGCTCGAGCCAGGGGCGGTCCGGCTCGGGGGCGGGGTTCGTCCACTCGCGGCCGCTCACCCTCGTCCCGGGCCCGCGCCGGACCGAGATCCCGTGGGGGTCCTCCACGTCGAGGCCCCCGCTCTGCGAGTCGTCGACGGTGTCGTTCCCGTCGCCCGCGAGCACGCGCAGGTGGATCCCGCCCCGGTTCGCGCCGGTCGCGACCACGCGGTCGTCGCCGCCGAGCAGGTAGAGCCGGATCTCGCGCGTCTCCCTCGGCGAGAAGCGGCGCTCGTAGTACGGGGCGCCCCCGGCGCCGTCCGGGCCGAGAGGCGCGAGCGTCAGCCGCACCGTGCCGTCGCCCTGGTGCTCCACGGCCGCGAGGTCCGCCTGGTCGGTGCCGCGCACGTCCACCGGATGGGCGAGGTGCTCGTAGAACTCGCGGGCGTAGGCCACGATCCCGTCGCGCCGCTCGCGCAGGTCCTTCGTCATCTGCTCGCCGTCGATCGCGTACCACTCCGGCGGCATCTGGCGCATCGCCTCGTCGACGACCGCGTCGGTCATCTGGCTCGCCAGCTCGCGCGCGACCTCCTCGAACACCGGCCACTCGAGCCCCGCCAGCAGCCAGCGCGTGACGTCGTAGTTGTTCGTCGTCAGCCCCTCGATCCGCCTCGGGTACTCGCCCGAGTAGCGCATGAAGCGCGGCACCACCTTGCGCACCGCGCTCATCGCCGCGCCCTCGTAGCGCGTGAAGGCCTGGTCGGCGTCCTCCGGCAGCGGCACCCACAGGTTCGGGTCCGACAGTCGCGCCCAGCGCCACTGGCCCTGGTGCCGGTCCCAGTTCCCCACCACGAGGTCGAACAGGCGGGCCTTGAGGAAGGCGCGCGCGTCGACCCTGTTCCTCGCGCCGTCCTGCTTCCACCTCGCCCACAGCTCGAAGGTCGAGAGGACCTCGGTGATGCCCCTCGTCCCGGGCCCGAGGTACTCGTCGAAGGTGCCCACGGCGCCGCCGAAGGTCTCGCGGAACGGGCCGAGCGCGGGGTCGTCCGGCATGATGGCCAGCCGCGAGGAGTAGAACGGGATGCCGACCGACTGCGCGAGCGAGCCGACGATGACCGTCGCCGCCGGGTGCGCCGCGGAGGTCTGGTCGACCGCGATCGTCTTCAGCCCGCTGTCCTGCCACTCCTTCGGCAGCACGCGCTCGGGGTGCTTCTCGAGCTTGCGGAACGTGTAGCCGTGGCCGTCCGCGCCCTTCATCGCCAGGCCCTCGGTCTGGAATCCGCCGACCTGGCGCAGCGGGGTGAGGCCGCCCTTCTCGGTCGCGAGGTCGAGCACCGGGAGCTGCACCGGCGTCGCCCACGCCTTGCGGTAGCCCTCCCCGAACCAGAAGCGCCACTTGCCGCCCCGGTCGAACTCCTTGCCGGCGACCACCGTCCGGGTCTCGGGGCCGGCCTTCGCCGACGACTGCCCGGCCTCCTCGGCCCAGGCGATGCCTGCGACCGCGAGGGCGCAAGCCGCGAGGGTAAGGCAACGACGGGGCGTCTCGAGCCGGCGTGGACCCATGATTCCTCCCTCCGACGACCGATATCTGCCTCGCGCGAGCCGTCTACCGGAGTTCCGCGCAAACGCAGAGGATAGAACGTTCCGCAGCGCAGCGCGAGCGCCGACGGCCGGAACACGGGTTCGGGCCTATACTCCCGCCATGGAGATCCGCGATGCGTCCGCTCTCGTGACCGGGGCCGGCCGGGGCATCGGCCGCGCCGTCGCCCTCGCCCTCGCGCGCGAGGGGGCCCGCCTCACCGTCGTCTCGCGCACGGCGCACGAGCTCGACACCCTCGTCGGGGAGATCGAGGCCCTCGGCGCCCGCGGGGTGGCCTTCGCCGGCGACCTGCGCGACCCCTCCGCCTGCACGGGGGCCGTGGCCGCCGCGGTCGACTGCTTCGGCGGGCTCCAGGTCCTCGTCAACAACGCGGGCGTCGGCGTCTTCGCGAACCTTGCGGACACCTCCGACGAGGACTGGGAGACGGTGCTCAACACGAACCTGACCTCGGTCTTCCGCCTGACCCGGGCGGCGCTGCCCCACCTCTCCCGTCGCGGCGGCCACGTCCTGATGGTCTCCTCACTCGCCGGGCGCAACCCGATCGCCGGCCTCGCCGCCTACTGCGCGAGCAAGGCCGCGCTCGACCAGCTCGCCGCCTGCCTGATGCTCGAGGTCCGCCACCAGGGCGTCAAGGTGACCACGATCGCCCCCGGGTCGGTCGACACGGGCTTCGCCGGAGCCCCGAGGCCCCCCGACACCTCCTGGATGCTGACGCCCGAGGACGTGGCCCAGACCGCCGTCGACCTGCTTCGGATGAGGGACGGCGCCCACTCGAGCCGGGTGGAGATGCGGCCGGCCCGGCCCCAGAAGCGCTAGGCTGGCTTCGACGAGCCGCGTCAAGCTGTTGCATCTGCAACACTTGTCGAGAGCGAAATTCCGTGAGTCCCAGTCTGGCGAAAATAAAGCGAAAATCTTCTTGCCTAGAAGCGAAACTTAGGCGAAACTCCGGACCCGATGCGACCGTACCCCGTCGTAGGCTGGGCCCCGGAGGACACCGAACCGTGCTTCTGATTCAAGCCGCCGCCGCCGTCCTGCTGCTCCTAGGCAGCGCCCTCATCTTCCGGGCGCTTCTCGAGATCGACGCCCCCACGCGCCCCCGGCCCACCGTCCGTCCATTCCCCCGCCCGCAGCCCGAGGAACCCGAGATCCGCCTGCCTCGGGCGGCCTGAGGCCCGCGTGCTAGACTACGGGGTCCGGCCGATCCCGACCCTGTGGTGCAGAGGCCCAGCACGCCACCCTTTCAAGGTGGAGATCGTGGGTTCGAATCCCACCAGGGTCGCCACGCCGGCTCTCCCGCCCCTTGAACCGAACTCTCCCCCTTCTTCTCGTCTGCTCTCTGTCGCCCGCGGCAGCGCAGGACCTGCCCCGCGGCCCGTCGCCGCTGCGTGACGCCCACCTGCTCGCCCAGCCCCGTCTGACCCTGCCGGCGACGACGCCCTTCCTCCTGGCCCCCGGGCGCATCACCGTCGACGTCTCGGCCACGGTCGCGAACTCGTTCTCCTGGACGCAGGACGAGGCCGGGGAGGCCCCGAAGGACCGCCGGTTCCTGGTGGACGGCGAGGCGGTGCTGGCCGACATCATCCTGCGGCGCGGCCTCTCGGCGAGCGTGGACGTGGCTCTCCGCCTGCCGGTGCAGCACCGCGGCGGGGGCTTCCTCGACGGCTTCATCGACTGGTGGCACGGGCTCGTCAACGTGCCCGACGGCGATCGGCCCCTGTTCGTCCAGAACGCGTTCCGGGTCGAGGGGCTCACCACGGAGAAGGCAGCCTTCTCCTGGAACGAGGCTCGCGGGACGGGGCTCGGCGACGCCGAGATCGAGGCACGCTACCGCGTCCGCGACGGGGCCTTCGACGCGCCGTCGGTGGCGCTCGTCGGCCGCATGTCGCTCCCGACAGGCTCCGGCCCCTTCGCGGGCAACGGGGTCGGAGGGGGCGCGCAGCTCGTGGCGCACGTTCCTCTCTCGGCGCACTTCGACCTGCACGTCGGCGCCGGCGCGACCGCCCAGGAGACGGGCCCGGTCCGCGGCGTCCTGTACGTCCCCGCCCGCGCCCACGGCTTCCTGGCCCTCGAGTGGCGTCCCTTCCGGACGGTGAGCCTCGTCGCGGAGACGAACGCCGCGACGCGGCTCGTCGAGAACATCGACACCTACCCCGGGACACACTGGATCCTGAACGTCACCGGGCGGATCGACCTCTCCCGCGCCGCACGGCTCGACCTCGGCTTCACCGAGAACTTCAAGAGCCAGCTCACCACGACCGACTTCGCGCTCTACCTCGGCCTCTCCTTCCGGCCCTGAGGCCGAGCGCGATCCGCCGCGGGCTACAATCCCCGGCCATGAGCGTCCGCCCCGATTCCGCCGTCCTCGCCCTCGACCAGGGCACCACCGGCTCCACCGCACTCGTCTTCGGCCCCGAGGGGGAGCTCCTCGCCCGGGCCTACGCCGAGATCACGCAGCACTACCCCTCGCCGGGCTGGGTCGAGCACGACGCCGAGGAGATCTGGCAGAAGACCCTGCGCGTGGCGGGCGAGGCCCTCGCCGCCTCCGGCGTGCCCGCCCGCGGCCTGCGCGCGATCGGGATCACCAACCAGCGGGAGACGACCGTCCTGTGGGATCGCAGGACGGGCGATCCCGTCTACCGTGCGATCGTGTGGCAGAGCCGGCAGAGCGCGCAGATCTGCGCCCGGCTGAAGGCCGCCGGGCACGAGCCGCTCTTCCACGAGCGGACCGGGCTGGTCCTCGACCCCTACTTCTCCGGCAGCAAGATCGCGTGGCTGCTCGAAGCCGACCCCGCGCTGCGGGCCCGCGCCGAGCGGGGCGAGATCGCGTTCGGGACGATCGACTCCTGGCTCATCCACCGCCTGACCGGCGGACGCGTCCACGCCACCGACCCCACGAACGCCTCGCGCACGCTCCTCTACGACATCCAGCTCCGCCGCTGGGACGAGGAGCTGCTCGCGGTCCTCGGCGTGCCCGCTGCGGTGCTGCCCGACGTGCGGCCGAGCTCCGGCGTCTTCGGCGAGACGGCCGGGCTCGACGGCATTCCCAAAGGGGTCGCGATCGCGGGCGTCGCCGGCGACCAGCAGGCCGCGCTCTTCGGCCAGGGCTGCTTCGAGCCCGGGATGGCCAAGAACACCTATGGCACGGGCGCCTTCCTCGTCCTCAACACCGGCGAGCGGCGGGTCATCAGCCGCCGCGGCCTGCTGACGACGCTGTGTTGCGACGCGCGCGGGGGCGCGGCCTACGCGCTCGAGGGATCGGTCTTCATCGCGGGCGCCGCCGTGCAGTGGCTGCGCGACGAGCTCGGCCTCGTGGCGAGCGCGGCCGAGACGGGCCCCCTCGCGGAGTCCGTCGAGGACACCCGCGGCGTGTACGTCGTGCCCGCCTTCACCGGCCTCGGCGCCCCCTACTGGGACGCGGGCGCCCGCGGCGCGATCGTCGGCCTCACCCGCGGGGCCGGCCGCGCCCACCTCGTGCGCGCCACGCTCGAGAGCCTCGCCTACCAGAGCCGCGACGTCATCGACGCGATGAACGAGGAGTCGGGCGTGCCCCTGCGGGAGCTGCGCGTCGACGGCGGGGCCTCCGCCAACGACTTCCTCATGCAGTTCCAGGCGGACGTCCTCGGCGTACCCGTGGACCGCCCGGCCCTCCTCGACACGACCGGGGCGGGGGCGGCGTTCCTCGCCGGCCTCGGCACCGGCTACTGGAAGGACGCGGCCTCGCTCGCCGCGCGCCGCCGGCGCGACCGGCTCTTCACGCCCGCGATGCTCCCCGAGCGCCGCGAGGCGCTCTACGCCGGGTGGCAGGAGGCCGTCGGCCGCGTCCGGACCCGCTGAGGGCTCACGCGATCCCGGCCACCTCGCGCAGGACGTCGTAGCGGTTCACGATCCCGACGAGGCGCCCCGCCTCGCGGACGAGAGCGGCCGGCGTCTCCTTCGAGAGCAGCGACACGAGCCGGTCGAGGGGCACGTCCGCGTCCACCACCGGGAACGGCGCGCCCATCACCTCGCCCACCGGCCGGTCGAGGAGCCGGCCGTCCTCGAGGACCCGCGCCATCAGCCCCTCGGTCACGGACCCCACGCAATCGTCCCCGTCCACCACCGGAAGCTGCGAGAGGCCCCAGGTGCTCAGGAGGTTCAGGGCCTGGCGGACGTTGCCGGACGGCGCGATCGACACCAGCGGCGGCAGCTCCTCCGGGTGGCGCCGGAGCAGCTCCCCCGCCGTGACCCGCTCCGCCTCCATCATCTGGTTCTCGCGCATCCAGGTGTCGTCGTAGAGCTTCGAGAGGTAGCGCTCGCCGGTGTCGCACAGGATCGTGACCACGAGCGCCTCGGGGTCGTCGAGCCGCCGCGCCACCTCGAGGGCCGAGAACACGTTGAGCCCGCCCGAGCCGCCGACGAAGATGCCCTCCTCGCGGGTGAGCCGCCGCGCGGTGCGGAAGGCGTCCGCGTCCGAGACAGTGATCCACTCGTCGACCACGGAGAAGTCGAGCGAGGTCGGGATCTTGTCCCCCCCGATGCCTTCGACCTTGTAGGGGCCGCCCGTGCCCTTCTCGTGGCTAGCGGCGTACTCCCGGTAGATCGAGCCGACGGGGTCGCCCGCCACCACCCTCACCGCGGGGTTCTTCTCCTTGAGGTAGCGCCCGACCCCCGTGACGGTGCCCCCGGTGCCCGGCGCGCAGACGAAGTGGGTGATCCGGCCCTTCGTCTGCTCCCAGATCTCGGGTCCCGTGGTCTCGTAGTGGGCGCGCGGGTTGTCGGGGTTGTAGTGCTGGTTCGCGAAAAACGCCCCCGGGGTCCGGGCGACGATCGCCTTCGCCTTCTGGAGGTAGTACTCGGGATGCTCGGGGGGCACCGCGGTGGGCACGACGATCACCTCGGCCCCGAAGGCGCGCAGCAGGCGGATCTTCTCACTCGACATCTTGTCGGGGATCGTGAAGATGCAGCGGTAGCCCTTGATCGCGGCGGCGATCGCGAGCCCGATCCCGGTGTTCCCGCTCGTCGCCTCGACCACGACCCCGCCGGGCCGCAGCTCGCCCCGCCGCTCCGCTCCCTCGAGGATCGCGAGGCCGATCCGGTCCTTCACCGAGCCGCCGGGGTTGAGGTTCTCCATCTTCCCGAGGAGAGGGGTCCTCGTCCCGCGCGCGATCCGACGCAGGCGGACCATCGGCGTCCAACCGACGACCTCCACGACGCTGTCGTACGGCTCGAGGTGGCGCTTCATGGGCCTCCTTTCAGGGGTGCCGGGCGAGGAGGTAGGCGGCGAGATCGGCGCGCTCGCCGTCGGGCAGGTCGACGGCCGGCATCGGCGGCTGGGGCGCGCGCAGGTAGGAGGCGAGCGCGGCCACGTCGTACCGCCGCGAGAGCGACCCGAGCGGCCGCGTGACCATCCCGGCGGGCCCCGCCCCCGGATCGTGGCAGGAGGCGCAGGCCTGGCGCTCCCACAGCGCCCGTCCGCGGGCCAGCGCTTCCTCGCCGCCCGCCGGGCTCTGTGCCCCCTGGCCCGTCGCGCTCGGTGCGTCGGCGGCGGCGCCCCCCCCGTCCGCCGGTCCGGTGCCCCACTGCACCCGATAGATCGAGCCTGCGTAGTCGTCCGAGACGTACACGGACCCGTCCGGCCCTTCCGCGACGTCCACCGGGCGGCCGATCACGTCGTCGTCGCTCGCCCCCAGGAAGCCGGTCAGGAAATCCCTCTCCTCGATCCTCCCGTCCGTCCCGAAGTGGAGCGAGACGACCTCGTACCCGTCCTTGCGCGTGCGGTTCCACGAGCCGTGGAGCGCCACGACCGCCGCGCCGCGGTAGGCCACGGGCACCCCGTCCCCGCGGAGAAAGGCGATCCCGAGCGGGGCGGTGTGGGCGCGGAAGGGGTGCACGGGAGGGATCGACGCGGCGATCCGCGCCTCCCGGCCCTCTCCGAGGTCGGGGTCGGGGACGCGGTCCCCGTTCGCGAACGGCCAGCCGTAGAAACCGCCCCGCACCACGCGGTTGAGCTCGCAGGGCGGGAAGTCGTCGCCGAGCAGGTCGCGGCCGTTGTCGGTCGCGT
>CAZLRF010000096.1:0-13085 GCA_964561785.1 uncultured Acidobacteriota bacterium
ACGGGTCGCCGACCGTGTCGCCGACCACGGTCGCCGCGTGCAGCTCCGTGCCCTTCATCTTGAGCTCGGTCTCGACGATCTTCTTCGCGTTGTCCCAGGCCCCGCCCGCGTTCGCCATGAAGATCGCCTGGTAGAGGCCGAACGTCGCGATCGAGATCAGGTAGCCGATGAAGAAGAACGGCTCCACGAACGCGAAGGCGAGGGTCGAGAAGAACACGCCGAGGAAGATGTTGAACATCCCCTTCTGCGCGTACTGCGTGCAGATCTCGACGACCCGGCGCGAGTCCTCGACCGACGCCTTCTCCGTGGTCTCGAGCTTGATGTTCCTCTTGATGAACTCGACCGCGCGGTAGGCGCCGGTCGAGACGGCCTGGATCGACGCCCCGGTGAACCAGTAGATCACCGCGCCGCCCGCGATCATGCCGAGCAGGAAGGGCGGGTGCAGGATCGAGAGGCTCGCGATCGCGGCCTGGTTCGACAGGCCCTGGGTGAGCGCCATGATGATGGAGAAGATCATCGTGGTCGCGCCCACCACGGCGGTGCCGATGAGGACGGGCTTGGCCGTGGCCTTGAACGTGTTGCCGGCGCCGTCGTTCTCCTCCAGCAGGTCCTTGGCGACCCCGAAGCTCGGCCGGAAGCCGAAGCCCTTCTCGATCTCCTGCTCGACGTTCGGAAGCTGCTCGATCTGGGACAGCTCGTAGACCGACTGGGCATTGTCGGTGACCGGGCCGTAGGAGTCGACCGCGATCGTGACCGGGCCCATGCCCAGGAAGCCGAACGCCACGAGGCCGAACGCGAAGATCGCGGGGGCCTTCATGAGCTCGCCGAGCCCCATCGTCGACACGCCGAACGCGATCGCCATGAGGGCCATGATCGCCATGCCGAGCCAGTAGGCGCTGAAGTTGCCGGCCACGAGGCCGGAGAGGATGTTGAGCGACGCCCCGCCCTCGCGGGAGGAGTTGACGACCTCCTTCACGTGGCCGGAGGAGGTCGACGTGAACACCTTGACGAACTCCGGGATGATGGCGCCCGCGAGCGTGCCGCAGGTGATGACGGTCGACAGCTGCCACCACAGGTCCGGGTTGCCGCCGATGTCCGGGATCATGAAGGCGGACAGGACGTAGGTCAGGACCACGGAGAGGATCGAGGTCACCCACACCAGCGCGGTGAGCGGCGCCTCGAAGTTCATCCGGTCCGCGCGGCCGTACTTCGCCTTCGCCCAGACGTTGTTCGTGAGCAGGAACGACGCCCCCGAGGCGAGGACCATCATCACCCGCATCATGAAGATCCAGACGAGCAGCTTGACCTGGATGAGCGGGTCGGGGACGGCCAGCACGATGAAGGAGATGAGCGCGACGCCGGTCACCCCGTAGGTCTCGAAGCCGTCGGCGGTGGGGCCGACCGAGTCGCCCGCGTTGTCGCCCGTGCAGTCGGCGATGACGCCGGGGTTGCGCGCGTCGTCCTCCTTGATCTTGAAGACGACTTTCATGAGGTCGGAGCCGATGTCGGCGATCTTCGTGAAGATGCCGCCCGCGATGCGCAGGGCGGCGGCGCCGAGCGACTCGCCGATCGCGAAGCCGAGGAAGCACGCGCCGGCGACCGAGGTCGGGATGAAGAGCAGGATCGCGAGCATGAACAGCAGCTCGACCGAGATCAGCATCATGCCGACGCTCATGCCGGCGCGCAGCGGGATCTCGTAGCAGGGGAAGGCCTTGCCCTTGAGGCTGGCGAAGGCGGTGCGGGAGTTCGCGAGCGTGTTGATGCGGATGCCGTACCAGGCGACCGCGAAGCTGCCGCCCATCCCGATCAGCGAGAACAGCAGGATGATGAGGATCTTCGAGGCCTCGAGGCCGGTGAGCCAGAAGTAGAAGACGATGACCACCCCGATGAAGCACTCGAGAACGAGCAGGAGCTTGCCCTGCTGGACCAGGTACGCCTTGCAGGTCTCGTAGATGAGGTCCGAGATGTCGGCCATCGCCGTGTGCACCGGCAGCTTCTTCACCCCGGAGTAGGTGAGGAAGCCGAAGAGCAGCCCGAGCACGCAGACGAAGAGGCCCGAGAGCAGGATGTCGTGCCCGGTGAAGCCCAGGAACCGCGCCTCCCCGGTCGTGAGGTCGGGCAGCTGGATGTTGACCTCGCCCCCCGGCCGGTGGCTGTGACCGGCCCCTTCTCCCTCGGCCGCGAGCGCGGTCCCGGCGGGTCCCGTCAGGAGGAGTGCGGCCGCCAGCAGCCCCAGCGCGAGCGTGCGTCCCCGCCCGCGTTCCCGGATTCGATTCAGCATGACCATGCCCCTTGTTGGAATGACGGCGACGACGAAAGCCGCGGCATCGTAAACGCCGGCTCTCGGGGGTGTCAATGCAGCGGATGGCCCAATCGCGTCCGTGCCCTTAGAATCGGCCTCCGGGGGCAATCGCTTGATACCCCTCGACTTGGTCGCGACGATGGCCGCCGCGGGGCTCGTGCTCCTCGGCGGGCAGCTCCTCACCCGCCGCCTCGGGGTGCTCGCGCGCCACAACATCCCCGCGCCGGTCGTCGGGGGCCTGCTCGTCGCGCTGGCGGCGGCGGCGCTCCGGCTCTCGGGCCGCGAGGGGGTGGCGTTCGACACCACCCTGCCGGCGCCGCTCATGATCGCGTTCTTCACCTCGATCGGCTTCGGCGCCAGCGCGAGCCTGCTGCGCCGGGGCGGGCCCGCGCTGTTCGTTCTTCTCGCCCTCGCCACGGCGGGCGCCGTCGTGCAGAACCTCGCGGGGGCCGCCGTGGCCGTCGCCCTCGGCGAGAGCCCGCTCCTCGGTGTCCTGGCCGGCTCGCTCACCCTGACCGGGGGCCCGGCCACGGCGCTCGCGTTCGCTCCCCTGTTCGAGGAAGCGGGGGTCCGCGGCGCGGCGACGCTCGCCACCGCCGCCGCGGTGGCGGGAATCGTGAGCGCGGGGATCCTGGGGAACCCGCTGGGGACGCTCCTCATCGAGCGGCGGGGGCTGCGTCCCGGGGCCCCCCTGGGCGAGCCGGGAGCCGCGGCCCCGACCCGGTCTCCTCGCCCCGGCGCGAGCGGGCCCGCCCTCGTCCGGGCCCTCATCGCCCTGCTGCTCGCCATGGCGGCGGGCGCGTGGCTCTCGCGCGGGATCGCCGCCGCCGGAGTGACGCTGCCCTCCTACGTGGGGGCGATGCTCGTCGCGGCCGCGCTGCGGGCGGTGGACGACGCGACCGGGCGGCTCCGCCTCGACACCGCCCTCGTCGAGGACCTCGGGCACGCGGCCCTCTCGTTCTTCCTCGCCCTGGCCCTCATGTCCCTGAGGCTGTGGGAGCTCGGAGGCCTCGCCCTGCCCCTCGTCGCGATCCTCGCCGTCCAGGTCGCGCTCATGGCGCCCCTCTGCCTGGGAGCCTTCCGCCTCATGGGCCGCGACTACGACGCCGCGGTGGCGACGAGCGGCTTCTGCGGCTTCATGCTGGGCATCACCGCGAACGCGATGGCCAACATGGAGGCGCTCGTCGAGCGCTACGGCCCGGCCCCTCGCGCGTTCCTGGTCGTGCCGATCGTCGGGGCCTTCTTCATCGACTTCACGAACGCCCTCGTGATCACCCTCTTCCTGAACCTGTGGCGGTAGGAGGACGGGTCCCACGGCGCCTCGCTCAGAGGCGGGCGAGCAGCTCCTGCCACAGGTCGAGAACGCCGAGCGTCTCGGCCCACCTCTCGACGTAGGCCCGGTCGAGACGCTCACGGGGCGAGCAGCTCCTCGTCCGGCCAGACCTCCCGGGTGACCGCGTCGCCGTGGAGAAGGCGGAAGAACGCGCGCCGCACGGCATCCTCGTCGTACTCGGGATGGCGAGCGCGGATGCCCGCGCGGCTGGCCTCCCGCGCCAGACGAGTGAGCCGGAACGCCAGCGCGCTGCGGCGCGAGCCGCCCATGCCGGACAGGAGCGCGATCTGCGCCGCCCACGCCTCGGGCGCGGTGTCCGCCGGCCTCTCGGGGAGGACGCTCATGGGACGCCAGTATACCGGCCGTCCGGACCGCTCCTCGCCTCGATCTCGTCCGACCGGCTCCCGTAGCCTCCCGGGCCTTCGGCGCTCACCAGCTCGACGGCGCGTAGTCCTTGAAGAACTTGCCCCAGGCGTGGACGCCCGTGTTGAGGCCCGAGAGAAAGGGGTCGAGGACGCGGGCGGCGCCGTCCACGATGTCGAGCGGGGGCTCGAAGCCGAGCTCCTCGCGCTTGCGGGCCGCGTGGACGAAGGGGTCCTCGTCGGTCACCCAGCCGGTGTCGACCGCGTTCATGTGGATGCCGTCCTTCACGTAGTCCCGGGCCGAGGTGAGGGTCAGCATGTTGAGCCCGGCCTTGGCCATGTTCGTGTGGGGATGGCGGTCGGTCTTCGTCCCGCGCGAGAAGATCCCCTCCATCGCCGAGACGTTCACGATGTGCTTGTCGCGGCCGCCGGCACGGACCATCACTGCCTTGAGGCGGGCGCACAGGATGAACGGGGCCACCGCGTTCACGAGCTGGACCTCGATCATCTCCGGGGTGGGCACCTCGGCGAGGGTGAGGCGCCACGAGTTCCGGGCGCGCAGGTCCACCTGCTGCAGGTCGGCGTCGAGGGCCCCGGTCGGGAAGAGGTCCTCGCGGCGCGCCGCCTCGTCGAACGCGAACGGGACCTGGCTCATGTGGGCCGAGCGGCGCACGCCGAGACCGGCCCCGCCGCCGCCCCACGCGACGAGGCCGCCCGAGGCCGCGGCGGGCCCGTCGCCCGCGGAGACGGCCGCCTCGAGCACACGCGCCACCTCGTGGTGGTCGGCCACGAGCGGCCGAAGGGGCGCGGGCAGCGCGGCGAGGGGCAGGTCCTCGAAGTCGAGGAGGTGGGCGTAGAAGCCGGGAGGCCGCCGCACGGTCTGGCAGGCGTTGTTGACGAGGAGGTCGAGGCGGTCGAGCTCGCGCGTGAGCCGGCTCGCCAGGATCTCGACGCTCGGCGAGTGGCGCAGGTCGATCCCGTGGATGCGCAGGCGCGAGGCCCACTCGGCGAAGTCGGGCTCGGCCGCGTAGCGGCGGGCCGCGTCGTGCGGGAAGCGCGTGGTCGCGACGACGGTGGCCCCCGCGCGCAGGAGCTTGAGGGCCGACTGGTAGCCGATCTTGACCCGGGCGCCGGTCACCACGGCCACCCGGCCCCGCAGGTCGGCGGTCTGGAACCGCTTCTCGTAGTTGAGCGCGGCGCAGGACGGGCACATCGAGTCGTAGAAGTGGTGGATGCGGCGGAAGTCGGCCTTGCACACGTAGCAGGTCCGCGGCTCCTTCACCTCGGGCGCGGCCCCGGCCTCCGGCTGCGCCGCCTCCAGCCGGCGCGGGGGCGGGACGAACACCTCCTGCTCGCGCGCGGCGCGGATGCCGGTCGCGGCCACCACGGCGCGGTCGTGGGCCTCGATCCGGCGCCGCTTCGCCCCGCGCAGCTCCCGGACCAGGCGGCGCTTCTGGGCGAGGTCGGGGTGGACGGCCCGGCCCGCCGCGGTGAGCAGGCGCTTCCTCTCGTCGTCCGACAGCGTCGCGAGCAGCGACCGGTCGGCGACCACCGCCTCGAGGACCTCGCGGGCGCGGACGAGGTCCTCCGGCCCCGGCCGGACCGGGGCTTCGGGGGCGCGGATCGGCTCGGGCGCCCTCTCGGGGGAGACCCGGTTCTCGGCCATCCGCTGAGTGTAGACGAGAAGCGGCGGCTCGGTTCCGACCCCGGTGCGACGAAAGGCCTCCTGTATAATCCCGGGGCTTCGCTGCGGCCGCGCCGGGGATGCGCCCGGCGGGAGGGTTCATGGACTCCAACCTGCTGAAGACGAAATCGATCGAGGCGCTGGTCGAGGACGTCGAGAAGGGCAAGCACCTCAGGCGCACGCTGACCGCGTTCGACCTGACGCTCCTCGGCATCGGCGCGATCATCGGGACCGGCATCTTCGTCCTCACCGGCACCGCCGCCGCCAACCAGGCCGGTCCGGCGATCACCGTGTCCTACATGCTGGCCGGCCTCGCCTGCGCGTTCGCCGCCCTGTGCTACGCGGAGTTCGCGGCGATGATCCCGATCTCGGGCAGCGCCTACGCCTACGCCTACGCCACGCTCGGAGAGGTCGTGGCCTGGATGATCGGCTGGGACCTCATCCTCGAGTACGCGGTGGGGTCCATGACGGTGTCGATCGGCTGGAGCGGCTACTTCCAGCGGATCCTCGCCGGCTTCGGGTGGGAGCTGCCGGCCTGGATGGCGGCCGCCCCGGGCACGATGCCCGGCGCCGTCATCAACCTGCCCGCGGTCGCGATCGTGCTGCTCATCACCGTCCTGCTCGTGATCGGCATCCGCGAGAGCGCCCGCTTCAACGCGACCATGGTCGCGATCAAGCTGGCCGCCGTGCTGTTCTTCATCGTGGCCGGCTTCAGGTTCGTCGAGCCCGAGAACTGGTCGCCCTTCGCCCCCTACGGCTGGTCGGGGATCATGGCCGCGGGCGCCGTCGTCTTCTTCGCCTACATCGGCTTCGACGCCGTCTCCACCACCGCCGAGGAGGCCAAGCGCCCGAGCCGCGACCTGCCCATCGGCATCATCGCCTCGCTCGTCATCTGCACCGTCCTCTACATCGCGGTGGCGGCGATCCTGAGCGGCATCGTGCCCGTCACCCGCTTCCGCAGCCTGGAGTCCGCGCTCCCCGGGGCGGCGATCGTCCCGCAGGAGCAGGGCACGGCCTTCCTCAACGCCCCGGTGGCCTACGTGCTCCACGTGATCGGCCAGGACTGGGCGGCCGGGCTCATCTCCGCGGGGGCGGTGGCGGGGATCACCAGCGTGCTCCTCGTGATGCTGATGGGCCAGCCCCGCATCTTCTTCTCGATGAGCCGCGACCGCCTCCTCCCCGAGGGGGTGAGCAAGGTGCACCCGCGGTTCGGGACGCCCTACGTCACGACCATCATCACCGGGGTCGTGGTCGCCTTCGTGGCGGGGCTCACCCCGATCAACGTGGTGGGCGAGATGACGTCGATCGGCACCCTGTTCGCGTTCGTGGTCGTCTGCTCCGCGGTCATCATGCTCCGCATCAAGCGGCCGGAGGCGCACCGGCCGTTCAAGGTGCCCTTCGGCTACACCTTCCCCGTGCTGGGCGTCGTCTCCTGCCTGTACCTGATGCTGAGCCTCTCCGCCGTCACCTGGGTGCGCTTCCTGGTCTGGCTCGACCTCGGGATGATGATCTACTGGTTCTACGGGCGCACCCACAGCCCGCTCGCCGACAAGGCCGAGCAGGCCGCCCAGACCGGCCCCGAGAAGACGGGCAACTTCGTCACCCTCCTCGGCGCGCTCCTGCTGTTCAACGGCTTCTTCATGGCCCTGCTCGGGTTCATGACCGAGGTCGGGATCACGACCGAGGCCACGACGAAGTGGCACGAGATCCACGTGACCCCCCACCAGTCGGACATGGTGGGGCTCGGCGTCCTCGCCGCGGGGACGGTGACGTTCTTCGCCGGGCGGGCCCTCGCGAAGGCCGGGCGGCCGAGGACGGCCTAGGCTCCTTCGCCCGGGTCCTTCTTCCGCTCCTCGGCGGGGGGCTCCGACGTCTCGACCCGCACCTGGTTGTCGACGGTGAAGGCGAGCGTCCCCCGGGCGATCATCCCGACCGCCGTCTGCTCGACCGCGCTGCCCACGGTCCCCACGAGGGTGACGCGGCCCCGGTCCACGAAGACGCGCACCGGGGGGTCGGGCCGCCCACGCCAGCGCTCGAACAGCGGGTCGCGGTAGATCCGCTCGTACACCTGCCGGCGCAACGACACGTCGCCCGAGGAGAAGCCCTGGATCCGCAGGTCGTTGCGCACGTCGCGGATCCCGTCGACCCGGGCGAGGCGCTCCTCGAGCTCGTCCTTCTTGTAGGGGGTGTCCACCCAGCCGTCGAGCATGACGACGCCCTTCTCGACCTCGACCCCCACCGCGTCGAACGGACCGTAGCGCTCCCAGCGCAGCACCGCGGCCTCCACGTCCGATCGGATGGCCTTGTCGGAGCGCGGCTCGTCCGGCACGACCTCGAGGACGTTGACGACCTTCTTCGCCTCCTTGCGGGCGAGCCGCTCGGCCTCGCGCAGGTCTCTCCAGCTCACCGTGATCCCGGTCAGGCGCACGACGCCGCTGTCGACCTCCACCGTGACGTCGGCCCGTCGGTCGAAGCCGGCCTTGACGAGCCTCTTCTCGACCCGTCGCTGCAGCTCCGCGTCGCTCGCGGCGAGCGCGGGCGCGGCCGCGAGGGCCGCCGCGACCAGAACCGCCACCGCCACCCCACGCCCCCCGCGACAGGTCATGCTCCCTCCCCGGACCTCGGGAGCCCGCGAAGGGCCCCGGGGCACAATCGTGCCACGAGTGGGGACGCCGGGCGCCCGTGAACCGTTCCCCCCGGAGGTGAAACGACGTCAACGCTCGCCCCCCGCGCGCCCTCGTGAGACGATCGAGCTTCGAGGAGGCCCCGGGATGGGACGCATCGCGGACCTGTGCGGCGAGGTGGCGGCGGCGGCGGACGAGGGACCGGAGGGGCTCGTCCTCCCTCCCGACGCGTGGGACAGGCTGCGCGCGGAGTGGCCCGAGCAGGACATCGAGGACGCGCTCGGCTTCGTGAAGGACTCGATCCTCCAATCCGAGCTCGTGGAGTCCGCGGACAGCCTGAGCGCGCGGCTCGTCGAGGTGCTCGGCACGTGGGGCGACGCGAGCTCGTGGGCGGCGGCGGTCGAGGGCCGCGCCGTGGTCTCGATCGACGTGATCCGGCAGCTCGCCCACCGCGTGGAGCGGCTCGAGGAGATCCTCGAGCTCTACCGCGACCAGAAGGGGCCCGACCGCCGCGGGTTCGACGCTCTCCAGCGGAGGCTGATGGACCAGGGCATCGAGGAGGAGATGCGGCCCGACTGGGAGAAGCCGGGCGGCGACTCGGGCGAGGGCCGCTCGTAGGGATCGGCCCTCAGCCGAGGGCGGCGATTCCCCCGCGGAGGAAGCGGACGAGGCGGTCGTTCACGGCGTCCGCATCGTCGTGCTGGATCCAGTGGCTCGCCTCCTCGAACACCTCGAGGCGGCCCCGCTCGCACCGCTCGAGGCTCGGCGCCGCCATCTCGCGGCCGAGGAAGCGATCCCGGGCGCCCCACAGCAGCAGCGTCTCGGCCGCCACCTTCCGCCGCGGGAGCGCCGTCGGCGCGAAGCGCACCGCCGCCCGGTACCAGCCCAGCATGCCGGTGAGGGCGCCGGGCTGCGCCCAGGCCTCGCGGTAGACCGCGAGGTCCGCGTCGGTGCAGGTGCCGCGACGGCCGCCCCGTACGGCCCGCGCGAGGCTCGCGAAGCCGCCGCGCGCGAGGAAGCGCTCGGGCCACGCCGGGAGCTGGAAGAAGAAGACGTACCAGCTGCGCAGCAGCTGCCGCGGGCTCGTGAAGAGATGCCGGCGCATCACCGCGGGGTGCGGGACGTTGAGGACGGCGAGCCGCTCGATCCGCTCGGGGCGCGCGATGCCGAGCCACCACGCGACGACGGCTCCCCAGTCGTGGCCGACGACCGAGGCCCTCTCGAGCGACAGCGCGTCGAGAAGCCCGGCGACGTCGCCGCCGAGCGCCTCGAGGCGGTACGCGGCGAGGCCCGCCGGCTTGTCGCTCGTGTTGTAGCCGCGCTGGTCGGGCGCGATCACGCGGAAGCCGGCGTCGGCGAGGGGGCCGATCTGCCGGCGCCAGCCGTACCACAGCTCGGGGAAGCCGTGGAGGAGGACGACCGGCGGCCCGCCCGCGGGGCCAGCCTCGACCACGTGGAGCCGCACGTCACCGACCGACACGAAGCGCTCGCCCGCACCGGGGGGAAGGGACATGCCCGCAGGCTAGCACGAGCGGGGCGAGGCTCCGTGCGACGGGGCTGATAGACTGCCGTCATGAGACCAACGACCGCCATCCTCCTCGCGCTGCTCGCCGCCCCGGCCGCAGCGACCGCGGGCGAGCTCGAGCTCGCCGGCTTCGGCGGCTACACCTTCCCCTTCTACAGCCAGACGTTCCGCTACACGCCCGGCCCCGTCTCGGTGCCCATCCCCGGCGTCAGCGTCGTGCAGGGCGGCAGCTTCGGCATCGAGACGTCGGGGGCGGTCGCCTTCGGCGCGAGCGCGACGTTCTACGTCTCGGAGGGCTTCGGCTTCGAGGTCCGCTACGATCGCGCGGACATCACGCTCGAGCCGCTCCCCTCCTCCTACAGCGTCAAGGTCACGCTCCCGCCACCGTTCGACCCCGTGGCCGCGGACATCGACTTCCCCCCCGGCGCCGCCGACCTCGAGGCGGCGGCCCCCCTGTCGCTCAACCTGAAGGTGCGGACCGGGGGCCGCGTGCGCCTCACGGTGTCCGGCGGGGCGAGCCGGCTCGGGGACGTGGCGGGAGAGGTCGGCCAGACGATCGGCCTCGGCATCACCGTGTTCGACCTCGAGTCGGGGAACCTGCAGGTGAGCAGCGTCGGCGTCCGGGCCACAGCCCCGGCGGACGGGAAGACGCAGTGGGGCGGAAACCTCGGCCTCGGCTTCCAGATCCCGCTCGGAGAGCGGGCCGCCCTCGTCCTCGAGGGGCGGGGCTTCTACTTCCCGAAGCGCACGGTCGAGTGGGAGCCGGTCACGGACCGCCCGCTCACCGGGATCGAGCAGGCCCTCCTCGCCCGCGTCCTGGACAGCCTGCCCCCCGTCGAGTTCGAGCCGTGGTGGGTGCAGGCCTCGGCGGGAATCGCGATCCGCTTCTAGACCGCGCGGGCGCTCCTCGGCCGACGGGTCTGATCGTTCGCCGCCGCGCGCGACGTAGAATCGCAGGCTCATGTCCTCCCGGGTCCTGCACGGCGTCTTCCTCGCGGTCTTCGCGGCGAGCGGGGTGGCCGCCCTCGTGTACCAGATCGTCTGGCAGCGCCTGCTCACGTTGTTCGGAGGTGCCGACCTCTACGCGGTCACCCTCATCGTCATGGCGTTCATGGCCGGACTCGGCGTCGGGAGCCTCGCCGGAGGCCACCTCGCGGACCGCCTCTCGGCCCGCTCGCGCCTGCTCGCCTTCGCGGGGGCGGAGGGGGCCATCGCGGCGTTCGCCGGGCTGTCGACTGCGCTGCTCTACGACACGCTGTACCTGCGCCTCGGCGAGCGCCCCCTCGCCCCCGCCCTCGTCACGTCGCTGCTCTTCCTCGCCCTCCTCTGGCCCACGTTCTTCATGGGCCTCTCGCTCCCCCTGCTCGCGCGCGCTCTCACCGAGTCGGTCGAGCGCGCGGCCGACCGCGTCGGGGGGCTCTACGCCTGGAACACGCTCGGGGCGGCGGTGGGCGCCGCGGCGAGCTTCGCGCTCGTGCGCGCGTGGGGCTTCGACGGGGCGGTGCGCTTCGGTGCGGTGCTCAACCTCGCCTGCGCGGCCGCGGCTCTCGCGGTCGCGGCCTTTCTCCCGAGGACGGACGACGCGGCCGCGACCCCCTCCCCCCAGGGCACCCCCGCGAGCCGCCGCGACGACGCCGAGCCCCCCGTCCGCCTGCCCGCGTGGCTCCTCGTCTACGCTCTCTCCGGGTTCGTCGCCCTCTCCCTCGAGATCGTCTGGTTCCGGGTGCTCGGGTCCGTTCTGCGGTCGACCTCGCTGACTTTCCCCACCCTCCTGTCGCTCTACATCGCGGGTCTCGGCCTCGGGGCGCTCGTCGCCCGCTGGCCCGCGAGGCGCGCCCGCCGCCCGGGGGCGGTGTTCTTCGCCCTCCAGCTCGCGGTCCCGGTGTGGGCCGTGCTGTCGCTCGCCGCGTTCGTCGCCCTCCTCGAGCGGGGGCTCGCACCCGCCCTCCTCGTCGAGCACCTCGCCGGCGAGGAGTCCCTCGCGCTCGCGGAGTCCGCGCGGGCGGCGGCGCGCTTCGTCCTGCGGGGGGGCGACGTGGCGCCCTGGACACGCGACGCGGCGGCGCGGCTGCTCGTCGTGCACGGGCTCGTCCCCCTCGGGTTCGTCCTCGTCCCGACCCTGCTGATGGGCGCGAGCTTCCCATTCCTCCAGGCCCGGGTGCAGACCGACCTGCGGGGGCTCGGGCGCCGGGTGGGCTGGCTGCAGGCCGCGAACATCGCGGGCTCCACGCTCGGGGCCGGGCTCACCGGCGTCCTCCTCCTGGGCTGGCTCGGGACCCCCGGCACCCTGCGCCTCCTCGCCGGGACGTCCTTCGTCTTCCTCCTGCTGCTCCTGCGCGCCACGGGCGCGCCGCGCGCGGCGCGGTTCGTCCTGCCGTCGACCGCGGCGGCGCTCCTGGCCGCGGCCGTGCCGTCGGGGGCGGCGCTGTGGGGCCGGATCGCCGGCAGCGAGCCCGCACGCATCCGCCACGCGGAGGACGGCTCCGGCGTGAGCGTGATGAAGCCGGTCGAGGAGGACGGCCGGACGGGCCACCACCTCCTGGTCGGGGGCCTGCACCAGAGCCACCTGCCGTTCGGCGGATACCACGCGGTCCTCGGGGCCCTGCCGGCGCTCGTCCACCCCGCGCCCCGGCGGGTGGCCATCATCGGCCTCGGCACGGGCAACACCGCCTACGCGGCGGCCGGACGGCCGGAGACCGAGCGCGTCGACGCCCTCGAGATCGTGGGAAGCCAGATCCCCCTGCTCCACGCGCACGCCCGCGCGACCCGGGACCCGGGCCTCGTCGCTCTCCTCGCCGACGGGAGGATCGACGTCCGCGTGACCGACGGCCGGACGCACCTCATGCGGTCGGGCGAGCGCTACGACGTCATCGAGGCCGACGCGCTGCGCCCCACCTCCGCGTACGCGGGCAATCTCTACTCCCAGGAGTACTTCGACCTCCTGCGCCGCCGGCTCGCTCCCGGCGGGCTCGCCGTGACGTGGGCCCCGACGCCGCGCGTGCGCGCCACGTTCCTCTCGGTGTTCCCCCACGTGGTCGCGGTCGGCGACACGCTGCTGGGCAGCGACGCGCCGATCGCCTTCGACCCGGACGCGATCCGGGAGAGGCTGCGCCACCCGGCCTTCCAGGCCCACTTCGCGAGGGCGGGCGTCGACATCTCGGCCCTCGTCGAGACCGAGCTCTCCGAGCGCCCCGTCGAGGTCTACGGGCCGGAGGCGCCGCGGCCGACCGACGCCGAGATCAACACCGACCTGTT
>CAZLRF010000097.1:0-12268 GCA_964561785.1 uncultured Acidobacteriota bacterium
CCAGCTCGAACAGCCGCCGGAGAAGGGCCGGCTTGTCCACGCGCGTCAGGAGGAGGACGTCCCGCGCGAGGGTGGTCTCGACGAGGGCGTCCTTGACGTAGCGGGCCCATCGCCGCGGCGAGCGCGCGAGAGGAGCGGCTCCCGGGTAGCCGCCGAAGAAGAGGTAGCGCTCGAGGGACCAGCCGAACGCTTCCCGCATCTCGAGGAGCGACCAGTGCGGGAGCCGGAGGACCTCGAATCGGCCGGCGAGGCTCTCGCCGAGGCCCTGCTGGACGAGGAGGGGGGCCGAGCCGAGCAGCACGACCTTGAGCGGGAGGCGTCGCGCGCCGTCCTCGTCCCACAGGCGCTTGACCGTCTCCGACCATCCCGGCACCTTCTGGACCTCGTCGAGCGCGAGGACCGCCCCGCGGCGCTCCTTCGCGAGGAGGCGCGCCGCCTCCCACTGCTGCTCGATCCACGCGGCGCCCCGGAGCGTCGGCTCGTCGGCCGAGGCCTGAACCGCGGGCAGGCGCAGGTCCCGGAGCACCTGGCGGACGAGGGTCGTCTTGCCCACCTGGCGCGGGCCGGCGACGACCTGCAGGAAGCGCCGCGGCTCGGCCAGGCGCCGGGCGAGCTCGCGGCCCTGCGGGCGGGTGAAGTCTCGCTTTTTACTCATCTGGATGAGTAAAATTACTCAATAGTCTGAGTAAATTCAAGAGGTCGCCGGGCTCGCGCTCAGTCGAGCTCGCCCTCCACGAACCACTCGCCGCGCAGCCGGTCGAGGAAGACGCGGTAGACCCCGCCCCCCGCGCGGCCGGGGGGGGGCGCGAGGGCGACGTCCCACTCCTCGCGGGAGAAGGCGACGTCCCACCAGTCGCCCGACGCGCGCCAGGGGCCGGCGGCGGCGGCGACCGCGCCGCGCACGCCGGGGGCCGCGACGAAGGCGGGAGCGCCGTTTGGCGCGAGGACGCGAGCGGGCAGCGGCGGGCGGAAGGCACGCAGCGCCGCGCGCGGGGGAGGCGGGGCCTCCTCCTTCCTCCCCCGCGGGAGCGGCGGAGGGGCGAAGGTCGAGATCGCGAAGGCCCCGGGGCGGTGGGTGTCGAGGAGCTGCGGCGAGCCGGAGCGGCCCTCCGCCGTCCACGCGTGGAGCCGCGCCAGCGTCTCCGCGAGCCGCTCCGGCGACGGCTGGGCCGGGTCGAGGAGCGAGAACTGCGTCGCGCGCGCCCTCGCGGGCTCGGCGCGGGCGGTGAGACGGAGGATCGCGTCGCGGGGCGGGTGGGCCTCGAGGTCGAGGAGGACGAGGGTGCGCCACGTGCGCGCCTCTCCCGAGGGGGCGGCGGGGCGAAGCTCGCGGACGTGCATGGAGCCGTCGGCGAGGCCGAGCTCCACGGCGAGCGAGGCCGCCTTGCTCCCGCGCGCGGCGAGGCGCGCGCACAGCGGCTCGAGCACGCGGCCGAGGAGGAAGGCGAGCGGCTCGAAGCCGTCCACCGGCCAGTCGAGCTCGAGCGTCGTCTCGAAACGCTCGGGGAGCGGCGCGGGAGAGAAGACGCCGTCGTCCTCGCCGCGGGCGAGCCGGGCGAGGCGCGGGCCGTCGGGCCCGAGGCGCGCAGCGAGGGACGCGGGGGGCAGGCGCGCGAGATCGCCGATCGTGGCGAGGCCCCAGCGCCGGAAGAGCGAGAGGCGCTCCTCGTCGAGGTCGAGGGCCCCGAGGGGCAGGGGGGCGAGGGCGGCGGCCTCGCCGCCCGCGGGCACGACGGTGAGCCCGGGGCGGGAGCGGGCGAGGAGGAGCGCCGCCGCGCGGGAGAAGGCGAGGGCGGCCTGGGCCTCGATCGCGCGCGCCGTGGCCGCATCGAGGAGCGCCCGGCCGAGGGCCTGGGGGGTCGGCCACAGGCGACCGAGACCGGAGAGGTCGAGCAGCACGGGCGTCGGCGCGAACGCCTCGACGCGCGGCGTGAACGCACGGGCCACCGCGAGGAGCGCGTCGGGCTCGGGCAGGGGGCAAGGAGAGTGCAGGCCGCCGAACATCGTCACGACCCGCGTGAAACGCTCACCCGCTGCTTCAAAACGCCGCGAGAGCGAAGTCGGCCGCAAGAAGCCCGTCACGCCCCGTCCTCGCCCGCGCGGCGAGCGACGAGAGCAGGCGCGAAGGCCCCGGCGGGCTCGACCAGCGCGCCGTCGCGGGCTCGAGGGCGAGCGTCACGCCGCCGGGGCCGCACGCCACGTGCTCCTCGGCCACGAGCACGACCGCCGTCGACGCGCCCTCGACGAGCCGCGCGAGGCGCAGCCACGTGGTCGCCGGGACACGGCGGCGCTCGCGCGCGGCGCCGGCGAGGTCGAGCGCCACCACCTCGAAGAGGCCGGACGAGGCGAGCGTCGCCACCGCGGCCGTGGCCTCGGCGACGATCCTCGGCGACGCGTCCTCGGCCGCGACGCGAGGGCCGCGCAGCCAGAGAAGGCGGGAGAGGTCGACGCCGGCCGCGGCGGCGGAGGACGGGTCGAGGCGGTCGAGCGGGTCGACGAGGGCGGCGAGCGCGCCGCGGCGCGTCACGCGGGCGACGAGGCCGAGAAGGACGCCGGTGCGGCCGGAGGACGCGGGACCGTGGACCTGCGAGAGCGCCCCGCGCGGGAGGCCGCCTCCGACGAGCGCGTCCAACTCCCCGACGCCGGTCGGGATCGCCCGCAGCGGCGGCTCCTCCCCCCGCAACGGCGGCGCGTCCGCCTGGAGACGGCGCGCACGCAGGAGATCCTCGAGCGCGCGCTTGCGCTCGGCCGGGGAGGGCGGGGCATCGACGGGGAGAGGAAAGGCAGCGCTCATCGGGAAACGACTTTCGCTTTTTATTCGCCTTCAATATGGTCCGCGAACGTGACGCCGTCAATCCCGAAGACCTTGGGGGTGAGGAAAGGACGGCCCCTATGAATAGGCCTTCAGGAGACGGCCTTCGAGAGGGGCTTTCCAGGGAGGCTCTCGGAGGGGCTTTCGAGATCCCTCGCGCGCCTCTCGGGACCGAGGCACGCTCGGGTGACGAAACGCCTCATGTCGCCCTGCGCGCGGTAGGTCTCGCGGTCGATCGCGAAGCCGGCGGCGAGGACCGCGGCCTCCGTGTCGCGGTTCGGGTGGCAGCCGCCGGTGAACCAGGTCCAGGCGGGCTGGGTGAGGTCCTGCAGCCGCGCCGCGAGCCGCCCCCGCGCGCGCACGTGCTCGAGCATGCGCAGCACGCCCCCCGCGCGCAGGACGCGCCCCACCTCGGCGAGGCCGCGCGGCACGTCGGCCACGCTGCAGAAGACGAGCCCGCTCACCACGGTGTCGAACACCCGGTCGCGGAACGGCAGGCCCTCCGCCCGGGCGCGCACGAGGAGGGCGCCGGGGGCGCGGCGGCGCGCCTCGAGGAGCGACGCGTGGCAGGGGTCGAGCCCCACCGCGCGCACCCGCCGCGGGAAGAGCGGGAGGTTGCGCCCGGTGCCGCAGCCGAGGTCGAGGACGCGGCCGGGGGGCGTCCCGGCGGCGAGCCACTCGCGCCAGCGCCCGAGGCCCGCCTTCTCGAGCAGGACCATCCCGGCGTCGTAGAGCCAGGGGATCTGCTCGACGCCGCGCACGTCAGCGCCTCTCCCTCTCGAGCTCGGCCAGGACGAGCTCGAGCGCAGGCAGGACGTTCGCGGCGAGCCGCTCCTGCCCGGCCGCGTTCGGGTGGAGCCGGTCGGGGAAGAGGAGGTTCTCTTCGCCCACGACGCCGGCGAGGAGGTCGGGCACGAAGGCGACGCGACGGGAGGCGGCGATCGCCGCGTGGATGTCGGCGAGACGCGCGGTGCGAGCGGCGTCGCCCGCCGACGCCCCCACCCGCGGGGCGCGCGATCCCGCGCCGAGGCGGATCCCCACGAGGAGCACGCGGGCCCCGGCCCCCTGCCCGTCCGACACGATCCGGCCGAGGGCGCTCTCCGTTTCGTCGAGCGATCCCCGTCCGAGGGCGTCGTTCGCGCCGAGCGCGACGACGAGGACGTCGGGCCGCCGGGCGAGGACGGGGGGCAGCCGAGCGAGCGCGTCCGCGGCGGTGTCCCCGCTCACGCCCGCGTTGAGCACGCGCACCGGCCGGCCGCGCTCGGCCAGCGCGCGGGCGACGAGGGCCGGGTAGGCCTCGTCCTCGCGCAGGCGCCACCCCGACGTGAGGCTGTCCCCGAGAAACGCGACGAGGGGCCCGTCCCCGGCCGTGCACGCCGGCCACCCCGCCGCGATCAGCGCGGCGGGCAGGAACGGCCGCAGGCGGGGCCAGCGCGCGGCGATCCGGCGGAGCACCGGACCTTACTACCACGGCCCCGCGGGGTCGCGCACTCCCGGGGGCCCGTGGAAGACGCGACGGGGCCCCTGTAGACTTCGCCCGGAGGCCCCCGATGCGATCTGCCGTTCCCTTGCTGCTGACGCTCCTGGCCGCGGCGACCCACGCCGCCGAGCGGCTGAGCGTCCCCTACGAGATGTTCCGCCTGCCGAACGGGCTGACGGTGATCGTCCACGAGGACCGCTCGGCCCCGATCGTCAGCGTGAACACCTGGTACCACGTGGGCTCGGGCCGCGAGACGCCCGGCCGCACCGGCTTCGCGCACCTGTTCGAGCACCTCATGTTCGAGGGCTCGAAGAACGTGCCCGAGGGGGCCTTCGACCGCTGGCTCGAGGCGGTGGGCGGCGAGAACAACGGCTCGACGAGCAACGACCGCACGAACTACTGGGAGAACGTGCCGGCGAACGCGCTCGAGGTGCCTCTCTTCCTCGAGTCGGACCGCATGGGCTTCCTGCTCGACACCATGAGCCCGGAGCGGGTGGACGGCCAGCGCGACGTCGTGAAGAACGAGCGGCGCCAGGGCGTCGAGAACCAGCCCTACGGGCGGGTCGAGGACGTCCTCCCGCCCGCCCTCTTCCCGAAGGACCACCCGTACTCCTGGCCCGTCATCGGCTCCATGGCCGACCTCTCGGCGGCGAGCCACCAGGACGTGGTGGACTTCTTCCGGAAGTGGTACGGGCCGGCCAACGCGAGCGTCGTGATCGCGGGCGACGTCGACGCGAAGGAGGTGAGGCGCCTCGCGGAGAAGTGGTTCGCCGACGTGCCGCCGAGCGAGCCGGTCGAGCCCTACGCGCCGCGGCCGGTGGTCCTGCGCGAGGAGAAGCGCCTCGTGCTCGAGGACGACGTGCAGCTGCCCCGCCTCTACGTCGCCTGGGTGACGCCTCCCGCGTTCGCCCCCGCCGACGCGGCGCTCGACGCGGTGGCGGGCATCCTCGCGTCGGGCAAGAACTCGCGCCTGTACCGGCGGCTGGTGTACGAGCTGCAGGTGGCCCAGGACGTGAGCGCCTACCAGGGCAGCGCCGCGCTCGCGTCGACCTTCCAGGTGGTCGTGACCGCGCGCTCGGGACGCGCCCTGCCGGAGATCCTGCGCCTCGTCGACGAGGAGATCGCCCGGCTCGCCCAGGAGGCGCCCGCCGAGCGCGAGCTCGCCCGCTTCCTCAACCAGACCGAGGCGGGCTTCTACGACCGGCTGGAGCGGGTCGGCGGCTTCGGGGGCAAGGCCGACCAGCTCAACGCGTACTACTTCGCCACCGGCAACCCCGACTTCTTCGAGGAGGACCTCGCGCGCTACCGGGCGCTCTCCCCGAGCGACGTGCAGGCCGCGGCCTCCCGCTGGCTCTCTCCCGGCCGGGTGATCGTTTCGGTGGTGCCCCGCGGGAGGACGGACCTCGCGGTGCCGGAGGTGACGCGATGAACGCCCTGCGCCTCGTTCCCCTCGCCCTCGCGGCCGCCCTCGCGGCCGCGCCCGCCTCCGCCCAGCCGGACCGCAGCGCCCCCCCGAGGCCGGGCCCCGTGCGGCCGCTGAGGCTGCCCCCCGTCGAGCGGCTCGCCCTCTCGAACGGCCTCGGCGTCCTGCTCGTCCCCATGCACGAGGTGCCCGTGGCCGAGGTGCTCCTCGTCGTGCGCGCCGGGGCGACGGCCGACCCCCCGGGGCGCGAGGGGCTCGCGCGGACCACCGCCGACATGCTCGACGAGGGCGCGGGCGGCAAGGACGCGCTGGCCCTCGCCGACGCCGTCGACTTCCTCGGCGCCCGGCTCGGGACCGAGGCGTCCTGGGACGCCTCGATCGTGCGCCTGCGGGTACCGGTGGCGCGCCTCGCCCTTGCCCTGCCGCTGATGGCGGACGTGGCCCTGCGGCCCGACTTCCCGGAGAGCGAGCTCGCCCGCCTGCGCAAGGAGGCGCTCACCGATCTCCTCCAGGCCCGCGACGTGCCGGGCCGGATCGCCTCGCGGGCGCTCGCCCAGGCGGTGTTCGGGACGAACCACCGCTACGGCCGCCCCGAGGGGGGTGACGCGGCCTCGATCTCCGCCCTGAGCGTGGCCGACCTGCGCGCGTTCCACGCCGCGCACTACGCCCCGGCGTCGGCGACGCTCGTGGTGGCGGGCGACGTCACGCGCGACGTGCTGCCGCAGCTCGAGGAGGCCTTCGGCGCCTGGCGCGCCGCCGCCGCGCCGGCGCCGGCGCCGGCCGTGGCCGCGCCCGCCGCGCTGAACAGCCGCACGGTGTGGCTGGTGGACAAGCCGGGCGCCGCCCAGTCCGCGATCCGCATCGGCGCCGTCGGCCCGTCGTGGAGCGCCCCCGGCTACCCGTCGGCCGAGGTCATGAACACGCTGCTCGGCGGCTCGTTCACCTCGCGCCTCAACGACAACATCCGCGAGCAGCACGGGTACGCCTACGGGGCCGCCTCGCGCATCCTGCGCTACCGAACCGGCGGGCTCTTCGTGGCCCTGTCCGACGTGCAGACCGACAAGACCGCCCCCGCCCTCGTCGAGTTCGTGAAGGAGCTCGAGCGGATCCGCGCGCCGGCGACACCGGCGGAGGTCGAGCGGGCCCGCAGCTACGCCGCCCTCGGCTACGCCGCGGACTTCGAGACGACCGCGCAGGTGGCCCGCAAGGTCGCGGACCGGGTCGTGTACGACCTGCCCGACGGCTTCTTCGAGGAGTTCGTTCCGAAGGCCCTCGCGACGGACGCCGCCGCGCTCCAGGCCGCCGCGCGCGGGGTCGTGGACCCCGCGCGGATGGCGTTCGTGGTCGTCGGCGACCGCAAGGCGGTCGAGGCCCCCCTGCGGGCGCTCGGCCTCGGCGACCTGCGGACCCTCACCGTAGAGGATGTGATGGGCCCGGCCCCGAAGGTCGACTCGGACTAAGCTAGGACGACTTCTGGCCCGGAGGCCCGCCATGAGACTGCTCGTCCCGATCGTCGTTGCCCTCGCCCTGTCGTCGGGGGCGGCCCTGGCCGGGGAGACGGCCGACACGCCGGCCGAACTGGCCGGCCTCGTCAGGGAGCAGATGCGCCGCATCGAGGCGCTCGAGGCCCGCGTGGCGGAGCTGCAGCAGGAGGTCGGACGGCTGCGGCAGGGGCCCCTGCCGGCAGCGGGCCCGGCGGCCGAGGCGCCCGCGGCCCCTCGAGCCGAAGAGACGGACCTCTTCGACCACGCGGCCGCCGGCGAGGCGCCGAAGGGCCCGGCGCCGGAAGGTCCCCAGGGGGACCTGCCGCAGGCCAGGGCGATCGACGGCTACGGGAGCCTGCGCGTGGCGGTGGCCACCGACTGGGACGGCAGCCGCGAGGTCCGCAACAACTCCTCGCGCCTCGGCCTGCGGGGCACCAAGCCCCTGATCGGCGGCATCGAGGCCTTCGGTCGGGTCGAGCTCGGGGTGAACCTGGTGGCCAACGATCGCGTCATCCTGGCCGGCGGGGATCCGGGCGCGCCGATCGGCCAGGGCAGCCAGGCCGTGTTCTCGCGGCTCGGGTTCGTCGGGATCGACACCGGCTTCGGCAGCCTGGCGTGGGGCAAGCAGTGGTCGGCGTACTACGACGTCGCGGAGTTCACGGACCAGTTCCCGCTGTGGAGCGGCGCCGCGACGGGCGCCTTCGCCGCGGGCACCGACGGCGGCATCGCGGGGACCGGGCGGGCGGAGCGGGCGCTGCAGTACCGCGAGGCGCGGGGCCCGGTGAGCGTGGCGCTGCAGATGCAGAGCCGCACGAGCTCGCCCAACGACCGTTCGTGGTTCGACGTCTGGGGGGCGTCCGCGGTCGTCGGGCGGCCCCGGGGGTTCAGCCTGGGGGCGGCCTACAACGAGGTGCGCGACGGGGTCCCGGACCCGACCCCGAACCAGTCGCAGCTCGGCGACAAGGCCGCGATCTTCGGCCTGCGCTACCGGGCCGACCGCTTCTACGCCGCGACCACGGTGTCGATCAGCGAGCAGCACGAGACGGACGACCTCGGCCGTCGCTTCGACGGCACCGGCTTCGAGCTCGCGCTGCGCTACCACGCGACCGGCTCGCTCTGGCTGGAGGCCGGCTACAACGAACTGCGGCCCGGCTCGGACCACCCGGGCGACTTCCGGGTCCGCTTCGGGGTCGGGTACCTGGTGTACAACTTCGGGGCCGGCAGCCGCGTCTTCCTCGGCTTCAAGCTCGACGACGGCCGCAACTCCGACGGAAGCAAGCGCTCGGGCAGCGCGTTCGCCACCGGGCTCAACTACACGTTCTGACGGAGGTGCTGCCGCAATGAGCGGCCCCGCGACCGGCGTCCGACGTGCGGCCACTGCCTTCGCCGCCGGCGCGGTCCTGGCCGGGCTCCTCGCCGGCGCCGGGTGCGGAGGCGACCGCCGCGCCGCGCGCGAGGAGCCGACGTCGCGAGAGTCGCCGTCTCCTCCCGCTCCCACCGTCCCCGAGGAGCTGGCCGCCCTGGTCGACGTCCGAAAGGAGGACCTCGGCGGCATGGTGGAGCGCCGGAAGGTGCGCCTGCTCGTCACCTACGGCGCCACGAGCTACTTCGTGGAGCGAGGAAGCCAGGGCGGCTGGGCCTTCGAGGCGGGGCGCCTGCTCGAGCAGGAGCTCAACCGCCGCTTCCGGCCGGGCGCGCGGCTCATCCACGTGGTCTTCGTCCCGGTCACGCGCGACCGGCTTCTGCCCGCCCTTCTCGAGGGGCGCGGCGACGTGGCCGTGGCCAACCTCACGGTCACTCCCGCGCGCTCGGCGCAGGTGGCGTTCTCCACGCCGCTCGTCTCGGACGTCCGGGAGGTGGTGGTCACCGGCGCCGGCGCGCCGCCCCTCCGGGCGGCGGACGACCTCTCCGGGCGCGAGATCTTCGTGCGCGCGTCCAGCAGCTACGCGGAGAGCCTGGCCGAGCTCGACGAGACCCTGCGCTCCCGCGGCCGGCCGCCCGTGCGCGTGGGCTTCGTCGACGAGCGGCTCGAGGACGAGGACGTCCTGGAGATGGTCGCCGCGGGCCTGCTTCCCGCGACGGTGGTCGACGACTCCGTGGCGCGCCTGTGGGCCGAGGTGTTCCCGGCCCTCGCGGTGCACGACGACGTCGCCCTGCGCACCGGGGGCCAGATCGCCTGGGCGATGCGGCCGGGGGACACCGAGCTGCGCGCCTTCGTCGACGACTTCGCGCGGCGGCACCGGGTGGGGACGAAGCTCGGCAACGTGATCCGCAACCGCTACCTGCGGGACGGGGAGCGGCTCCGCAACCCGGTGAGCGAGCGGGACCTCGCCCGCTTCCGCGACCTCGAGGGCCTCTTCCGCGAGCACGCCGAGCGTTACGGCTTCGACCACCTGATGCTGATGGCCCTCGCCTACCGCGAGTCGGGGCTCGACCAGTCCCGGAGGAGCCGCAGGGGCGCCGTCGGGATCATGCAGGTGATGCCGGCCACCGCGGCCGATCGCCGCGTGGGGGTTCGCGACATCCACCGGCTCGAGAACAACGTCCTCGCCGGGACCCGTTACCTGAGGGTGCTCCTCGACCAGCTCCTGGCGGGCGGCGACCTCGAGCCGATCGAGCGGCACCTCTTCGCCGTCGCCTCCTACAACGCGGGGGCCACCCGCATCGCGCGGCTGCGCACGCGCGCGGCGAGCCGCGGGTACGACCCGAACCGCTGGTTCGGCAACGTGGAGATCGAGGCCGCGCGCGACATCGGCCGCGAGACGCCCCAGCACGTGGCTCACGTGTTCAAGTACTTCCTGGCCTACCGGCTGGCGGCGGAGCGGGCCGAGGGGCGAGCCCGGGCGAGGGACGCGAAGGCGCGGCGGTGAGGCGCCGACGACGAGCGCTCGAGGCGGGGGGTCAGCCCCGGCGAGCGCCCTTCACCCAGGTCTTGACCAGCGCCAGGACGAAGCCGCCGGTGAGCATCCCCAGCGCGTAGACGAGCACGAGCAGCACGGACACCGGCAGCGTGAAGCTGGCGGACAGGAGCGAGACCGTGACGTGCTCGAGGTTCTGGAGCTTGAACAGCAGGACGAGCGCCGTCAGGGCCACGATCAGGGCGATGTACACGTACCTCACGAGCACCTCCCCATGCGTCGCCCGGTACCCTCGCACGCCGCCCGCCCCCCGTCAAGGCGCGGCGCGGCGGCGCGCCTTCGTCAGTCGCGGGCCGGGATCGCCCCCTCCGGCAGCGCCTCGCGCGAGGCGGCCTTACGGCGCCGGCGCGCGGCCAGCCACTCCCGCACCGCCTCCGGCCGCAGGCCGTCGAGGTACGTGTAGACGACCGGCACGACGACGAGCGTGAGGAGCGTCGACGTGACGAGCCCGCCGATCACCGCGCGGGCCATGGGGGCGCGCATCTCGGCCCCCGCCCCGATCGCGAAGGCGAGCGGCAGCATGCCGAAGATCATGGCGAGGGTCGTCATGACGATCGGCCGCAGGCGGGTCGACCCCGCCCTGACGAGCGCCTCCTCGCGCGGGACGCCCTGCTCGCGCGCCTGGTTCGTGAAGTCGACGAGCAGGATCGCGTTCTTGGTCACGAGCCCCATCAGCATGATGAGGCCGATCATGCTCATCATGTTGAGCGAGTCCCCGGTGGAGAGCAGGGCGAGGGCGACCCCCACGAGAGACAGCGGCAGCGACAGCATGATCGCGAAGGGGTGGAAGAAGCTGCCGAACTGGGACGCGAGGATCAGGTAGATGAAGACGACCGCGAGGAAGAGGGTCTGGAGCATGTTGCTGAACATGCTCTTGAGCTCCTCGGAGTCTCCTCCCGGCATGACGTCGTAGCCGGGGGGCAGCGTGAGGTCGGCCGCCGCGGCCTCGATGTCCGCCGCCGCCTCGCCCAAGCTGCGTCCCGAGTTCATCGCGGAGATGCGCACCTCGCGCTGCAGGTCCTTGCGGCGGATCGTCGAGGGCCCGCTCGCGGGGACGGCGGTCGCGACCTCGCCCAGGGGGACGAGGATCTTGTCGCCCCGCTCGTCGTCCTTGTCCGTCGGAACCCGCAGGGCGAGGAGGTCCTCGGCGAAGCGCCGCTGGTCGGGGCGCAGGCGCACCCTCACGTCGTGGGTGTCCCCCGCCGCGTCCTCGATCGTGGTCGCGACCTCGCCGGTGACGGCCGCGCGCAGGGTCATGGCCACCGGGGCCACGTTGAGGCCGAGGTCGCCCGCCCGGTCGCGGTCGAACTCCAGGCGCAACTCGGGCTTGCTCTTCTCGAGGGAGGTCTCGATGTCCACGACGCCCGGGATCTTGTCCATGGCCTGCACGAGCTCGCGGGAGATGCGGTCGAGCTCGTCCACCTCCGGCCCGCGGACGCTGTACTGCAGCGGCTTCTGGCCGAAGGGGCCGGCCTCGGTGAAGCCGTAGGTGAGGCCGGGGACCACCGCCACCGCGCGGCGCCCCTCGTCGAGGACCTCGCTGAAGGTCTTGCCGTGGGTGGGCTTGAGTTTCACGAACACGACCCCCTCGGTCGGCGGCCGGCGGGTGATGCCCGCCTCGCCGATCGTCGTGTACGTGTAGTCGACGTCCGGCAGCTTCTTCAGCTCGCGCACGACCTCGAGGGCCCGCTCCTTCGTCTCGGCGAGGGTCGCTCCGGGCGTCGCCTTGAAGGAGACCTGGTACTCCCCGCGGTTGAAGTCGGGCATGAAGTCGCCCCCGAGGACGGCGAGGATCGGGAAGCTGGCGAGGAACGCGACGGTGGCGATCGCGAGGACCGTCTTGCGGTTCCGCAGGGCCCACCCGAGCAGCCGCTCGTACTTCACGTGCAGGTCGTCGAACCACCGGTTGAAGCGGGCGAGCGTCCGGCCCACGAAGTGCGGGTGGTAGCCGCGCTCGATGTCGGGGTCGACCCAGCGCGAGGACAGCATGGGGTCGAGGGTGAAGCTGACGAAGAGCGAGGCGAGCACGGCCGCGGCCACCGTGATGCCGAACTCGAAGAAGAAGCGGCCGACCATGCCGCCCATGAAGGACACCGGCACGAACACCGCGATGATGGTGAAGGTGGTGGCCATGACCGCGAGGCCGATCTC
>CAZLRF010000098.1:0-10096 GCA_964561785.1 uncultured Acidobacteriota bacterium
TGCGCATCGAGGGCTGGCTGCGCACGCTCCCCGACACGCTCGCCCCCGAGCTGCGGAAGGAGTGGTCGCGCCTGCGCGAGCTCACCAAGGACGAGCTCACGCTCGACGCCATCCGGAGGCTCATCGCCCTGGAGACGCTGCGGGGCAGCGTGGGGGCGTAGCGTGACCCGGACGGCCATCACCCCGCCTGGCGCAGGTAATGAGATCGCGGCGACCCTTGCCGCGTTGAGGCGAAAGGCAGAGGACGCGCTCCGGCCGCTCGTCCAACCCGGTCAGCTCTGTGCGCTGGTCGGCTTCCCCGACTACGCCAACGTAGGCGACAACGCGATCTGGCTGGGAGAGCGTCGGCTCCTCGAGTCCCTCGGCGCTCGAATCGCCTACGTGAGCGACGAGCGCGACTTCAACCCACGCGAGCTTGTTCAGCGCATCGGCCCCGGCCCCGTCTTCATCCAGGGGGGCGGCAATCTCGGCGACATCTGGCCCCACCACCAGTCCTTTCGCGAGTCCGTCCTGCGCGCGTTGCCAGGCTCCCCGGTGGTCCAGCTGTCGCAGTCCATCCACTTTCGCGAAGCAGCGAGCCTCTCTCGAGCACGCGAGGCCTTCTCCCAGCACCACAGCTTCAAGCTGTTGGTGCGGGAACAACGGAGCCTGGAGCTCGCCCGGGTCGAGTTCCCGACGGCGCAACCGGAGCTTTGCCCGGACATGACCGTGGTCCTCGGCCTGCTGCCGCGGCCCCGTCCGGCCCGGTACGACGTGGTGACCCTCGCCCGGTCCGACGGCGAGCGGCTGGCCGGCGCGGGGGCCGGCGACGTTCCCGGCCCGGGGCCCGTATTCGACTGGGCGCGGGACGCCAGCCTCATGAAGGTGCTCCGCAGGGCGCTTCGGCCTCTGTTGAGGCACGCTCCCTTCTCGTCTCGGCGCGCCGAGTTCTACGATCGCCTCGCGCGCCATCGGCTCTCCGTGGGCCTGGGCCTGCTCGGTGGGGGTCGGGTCGTCGTCACCGATCGCCTTCACGGTCACGTTCTGAGTCTTCTCCTCGGCATTCCGCACGTGGCCCTCGACAACTCGTACGGGAAGCTGTCCGCCTTCCTGGAGACGTGGACCGGACACATTCCGCTGGTCCGCCGCGCAGCTACTCCCGCGGAGGCCCGCGCCGAAGCCCTTCGGCTGCTTGGCGTGCGATGAGCAGCCTGCGTCTCGGCCGCCGACCGGGCGTCGCGCGCCAGATCGTCGTGCGCAACGTGCGGTGCGAGGCAGGATTCGTCGCCGCGACCATCCACGTCGGGACCGTGCGCCACTGCGTAGAGGTGCATACTCCCCACGACGTGACTCCGCCCGGTGCAGACCCCTTCGTCCCTCTCACCCTCCTCCCCGCCCTTGTTCTCGGGGCGGACGTTCGCGTGGAGGGAGAGGTCACCGAGCAGACACTCCGGGCCGCGGAGCGCGTCCAGTGCTTGTTCGCGAGGTGGTTCCCCGAGCTCCATCCGGTTCGCGTCGATGCTGCCCCGCGCTCCCCGGGACCGCCAGCCTACGGAGTGGCGTCACTGTTCTCCGGGGGAGTCGACTCCTACTACTCTGCGCTCGAAGGGTACGGCGAGCTCACGAACCTGCTCTTCGTTCTCGGGTTCGACGTTCCTCTTGAGGACTCTCCACTTCGCGAGCTCGTGCTCACCCGCATCCGGGCGGCGGCGGCTGCGCTCGACTTGCCCCTCCTCGAGGCCCGTACGAACCTGCGCGCGTTCCTCGACCCCTACGTACCTTGGCACTTTGCCCACGGACCCGCGATCGCCGCCGTGGCCATGACACTCACAGGGCGGCTGGGAGAGATCCGGATCCCGTCCTCCTCCATCCCCATGGTCTGTGGGACCCACCCCGAGCTCGACCCACTCTGGAGCACGATCGAGCAGCGATTCGTGCACCACGCGCCCGGTGTCGGCCGCCTCGCGAAGCTGCGTTTGGTGGCTCGCTCCGCGACGGCGATGCAGTACCTCCGCGTGTGCTGGGAGAATGTGGGGGGGGAATACAACTGTGGACACTGCGAGAAGTGCCTGCGGACGCTCGCCGGCCTCCGCATCGTCGGAGGAGGAGCAAGCGCGCCGAGTTTTCCGAGCCCACTCGACCTCTCCGCCGTTCGACGAGCCCGCGTGCCGGACGTCCTCACCGAGCACTTGTGGCGAGAGCTCCGTGCGGGGGCGCTTGCTGCAGGGGATGACGAGCTCGCAGTGGCGGTCGAGGCCGCCTTGCGCGCGGGCCGCGTCGCCCGGGCCGTCGAACGTGTTCGCGACCTCGCGGGGCGCGTTCCACGCGTTCGCCGCGCCTGGAGACTGGTCAAGGGAGCGCTGTGGGACGATGGCATGCCCTGAGCTGCAAGAGCCCTCCCGCACGACCAAGGTCCGCATGTTGGATTCACGGCATAGCTGCGCCGCGCAGGATCGGCGATGAAGCGTCCGGGAATCTCTGTCGTTGTCGCGACGCGTGACCGACCGACGAACCTTGTGGCGTGTGTTGCGTCGATTCTCGCTAGTCCTTCCGGCGACTTCGAACTCTTGGTCATCGACCAGAGCCGGACGAACGATGGACGACAGGCTCTCGCCGCAAGGATGAGCGACGGGAGGCTGCGCTATCTGCACAGCGAAGAGACGGGACTTTCGCGGGCACGCAACCGAGGAGTCATCGAGAGCCGCGGACCCTTAGTGGCGTTCACCGACGATGACTGCCGTGTCCCCCCGGAGTGGGCCGATGGCCTGCGTCGCGGGTTCGAAGCCGGGCCGGGAATCGATCTCGTGTTTGCGGCGGTACGCCCCAGGGAAGACCTTCCGCGGGGGTTCTTCGTTCCGGTCTTCAATCCCGCGGCTCCAATCCAGACGAACTGGCAGCCGCACCCGGGGGGCGACTGGGGCATCGGAGCCAACATGGCTTTGCGCCGGGAGCTCTTCGACAGAGTCGGTGCCTTCGACGTCCAGCTCGGGGCGGGCAGTCCCCTCCATGCAGCCGAGGAGACCGATTACACGGTGCGGACACTCGGGCGAGACGGACGTATCCTGCACCTGGCAGATCCCGCCGTTCTTCACCTGCACGAGCTGAGTGGGCGAGAGGCTTCCCGCCACTGGCGCGGATATGGAGTGGGCATCGGGGCGGCCTTTGCCAAGCACGCCCGCCTTCAGACGGGCGCCGGAGGGTCGGCCCTGCTCCGCAAGGAGATCGCCCACAAGATCGGGCTGACATTCCGTCGGATGCTCCGAGGCGAGACGCCGACAGGAGTGGGTTTCCTCGTCGGATTGCTGGAGGGAACGGTCGCCTCTCTTCGCTATCGGGTCGATCGGGAGCGGGGTGTCTTTCGGGAATCCTAGCCTGTCGACGATGAGCGCTTCAGTTCACACGGACGCCGCACCATCACGGGTCTCGAGCGTGTGGGCGCACGCGGTATTGGTGAGCGGCAGTCTCCTGACCTGCTGCGTCGTCCTTGAACTCGGCCTGCGTTTGGCCTCCCCCCCACCCCAGGGAACGCCCATCTTTGCCAACTTCCGAACCCATATCGGGAATCGCACCGCCCCGCTCGGCAGCTACGTGCGCTCGGCCCATCTCGGCTGGGAGATGCGCCCGAGTCATTCCTACGAACTGGGCGGCTGTCGACATGACGTGGATGCGCGCGGCTATCGGTCCAACGACAATGTGCAACATGAGCACGGGGAGGTGCGGATCCTGGCCGTCGGAGACTCGTTCACGTTCGGCCACCGTCTCAGCAACCGAGAGACTTGGCCGTCCGTTCTCGAGCGTGAGCGCGGCGTTCGCGTCGTCAACGCGGGAGTGAGCGGCTACGGGCTCGACCAGATGCTCCTGCAGACGCAGAGGTCGCTGCGCACATTTCCCACAACCAGGACAGTGCTCGTGGCCCTCATCTCAGACGATGTGGAGCGGATCCGACATGCGGTTCGGGCGGGAATCGCGAAACCTTGGTACCAGGTTGATGGGCACGGTGCACTCGATCTGATTCCAGCGAACCATGCCGCCCTGGAGGCGGAGGGGGGAAACGACTTCGTGAGAACCGTCCTTGGCCACAGCTACCTCGCTCACCGTATCCTGCGGCGAGCCTGGCCAGGGTACTGGAACCAGGGCACTTGGTACGACTACCGAGATGCCGACATCGACATCGCCCGGGTCGCTCGCCTGATCGTCGACGCGTTCGTTGAAGAAGTCGTGCGCAGACACGAGGCCGATCTCGTGTTCGTGCTCCTACCCGCTTCGCCGAGCGACGCCGGGATGGTGACGCCCGCTGTGGACCGGCCGGCATTCCTGGTTGCGTCGCACATGGCTGAGATCGCAGACCGCGAGCCCGGGGTCTTCGTCGCGGACCTCCAGAGCGAGTTGATTCGGCGGTTCCCCGACGGAGCCTTGCGCAGGGCCCTCTACCACGACGAGCACGTGGATCCGGCTGGCCACTTCAACGCCCGAGGTGCCCGTCTGGTCGCATCCATACTGATGAACTGCCTCGATGACACCGGCGCCGTGATCGAGGGCGCGCTCGACCGCTACCGTTTTCGAGGTGACTTGCGTCCAACACGTACGATCACGACCAGACCGGCCCCGTAGCGTCGGCATGACCCTGGGGCCGCCGGGGAGGACGGTACGAAGATCGCCTGGTTCGGTTCAACCCCGGGAGAGTCCTCCCGCTCCGCGCCGCGGAAGCTCGCCGCCTCGGACTTCGCTCCCTCTTTCGATGCGACGATGGCCCGCAAGGACCTGCGCCGGATTATGGAGGAGGCCGCGCGCCACGGCTCCCGGCTCCGGGTCCTCTGGGCGGTGACAGCGCTGCTGGACGACGCGATCGCCCGCGGCGACGCGGACATGGTCGCGATGGCGAAAGTCTAGAACCGGACCCGAACCCCGGCGACCGCGTCGTGGAAGAAGGCGAACGTGTAGACCTCGTCGTTGTCCGCCCCACCCTCGACGAGCCGGTAGCCGAGGTCCACCTCGACCCGGTCGGACACGCGGAAGACCCCCTTGAGCGCGACGTCCTCGGCGCGCCCCTGGGGCGCGGCGAGGGCGTCCGCCTCCAGCTCGAGGGCGAAGCGGTCGGTCGCCTGGTAGCGGGCGTAGGCGTAGAGAAGCGGCACGACGCCGAGGTCGTCTTTCGTCGAGGAGCCCGGCGCGCCGGAGAGCCCGATCTCGGCGTCCCGCACCTTGAGCGTCGCCCCGAGGCGGAACGACCACTTCTCTCCATGGGGGAAGCGCCAGTACCAGGTCAGGCGGTACGAGTCGAAGACGTACGTCGCGTCGGTCGGCTGCCCCGCGGGCAGGACGAGGTCCTGGAACGTGATCGGCTCGTCCGGCACGAACGTCGTCTCGAGACGCAGCGGGGCGGCGAGCAGGCGCAGCGACTGGCGGGGCGTCAGGTCCCAGGTGAGGGTCGCGCGGAAGGCGGGCACCGGGCCGCTGTCGTAGTCGGCGAGCTCGACGAGCGTGCCCCCGTCGCCCGGGATCCGGAAGTCGTTGCGGGTCTGCCACGCCGCGCCGGCTTCGAGGCCCGCGCGGATCTCCCCCGCGGCGGCGGGGGAGGCGAAGGCGGCGAGGAGCACGAGGGCCGTCGAGAAGCTCTTCACGATCCCTCCACACGATCGCGGCGCGGCCCGCGATCGGTCATAGGTCGTCAAAACGCCGCAGGGTAGCAGGCGCCGCGGAAGCTGCCGGGGCCCCGGCGGACGTAGCGGTCGGCCACGTTGAGGTCGTAGTGCTCGGAGAACTCGTTCGAGCGTTTCACCTGCACCTCCTCGCCGTCGAAGAGGGCGCAGAAGCCCCTCGCGACGAGCGCCTCCACGACCGCGGCGTGGTAGGCGCCGAGGTCCCGGACGAGCGGCCAGTCGCTGCCGGGCGCCGTCTGGCCGAAGTCGAACAGCGACGGCTTGTCCGCCATCACCCGGTCGAGCGCCGCCTCGACGTCGGCGAGGTAGCGCGCTTCCGCCCCGCCGCACGCGGCCTCGGTGCTCGGGGGCAGCGGGCAGCCGGGGGGCGAGGGCGAGGGCGTCCTGCGGGCGAGGGGGAAGGCGGCGGGCGCGCAGGTGCTCATGTACTGCCGCCTTATCGTCCCCCAGGAGGTGAGCACCTTGTAGTGCTCGGAGTACTCGTTCGTGCTCTTGACCGCGAGCTCCTCGCCGTCGTAGCCGGCGCACAGGGCGCGGCGGTCGAGGATGCGGATGAGCCCCGCGTAGTAGCCGCCCACGTTCGTGACGTTCTCCCCCCGGAAGTACTCGGGGCGCTCCTGCTGCAGCGTGGCGATCGCCTCGAGGACGTCCGAGAGGAAGGCGGCGCCCTCCGCACGGCAGGACGTGCTCTCCGAGCCGAGGGGCAGCCGCGCGCAGCTCGCCGAGATCGGGGGCTCGGGGGTCGGAGCGGCCGTCGGGAGGGGGGCCGGGGCGGCGGGCGCGGCGGACGTGCCGCCGCCGCCGCCGCAGGCGACCAGGACGAGGGCGGCGACGACGGCCGTCGCCGCCAGGACGCGCTTCGGTCGAAGCCGCATGCCCCCACTCTACGACGGGCCCACAGCCGCCGCGAGGCCCTTCGGGCACGCCGACCCTGACCTGCGGTCGGCGGCCGTGATTGGACGCGGCCGGGGCTCCCGGACCAGAATCGGTCCGCGCATGGACCTCTCGCCGGTGGCGGTCGCCTTCACGCTGACGCTCCTCGCCGGGCTCGCCACGGGGATCGGCAGCGCGCTCGCCCTCTTCGCCGACCGCACCAACACGCGTTTCCTCTCCGGGGCCCTCGGCTTCTCGGCGGGGGTGATGATCTACGTGTCGTTCGTGGAGATCCTCACCAAGTCCCGCCTCTCCCTCGCCGCGGAGCTCGGCCCCCGCGCCGGCGCGTGGGCCGCGGTCGGGGCCTTCTTCGGCGGGATCGCCCTCACCGCGCTCCTCGACCGCCTGGTCCCCGCGGCGGCGGGGAACCCCCACGAGGTCCACCGGGTGGAGGAGATGGAGGAGGCGCCCGACCGCCACCTCCTGCGGATGGGTCTGCTCTCCGCGACCGCGATCGCCCTGCACAACTTCCCCGAGGGCATCGCCACCTTCGTGGCCGCCCTCGACGACCCGCGCCTCGGCGCCGGCATCGCGACCGCGGTGGCCCTGCACAACATCCCCGAGGGCATCGCGGTCGCCGTGCCGGTCTACTACGCCACGGGCAGCCGGGTCCGGGCGTTCTCGTGGTCGTTTCTCTCCGGCCTCGCCGAGCCGCTCGGCGCGCTCCTCGCGTGGCTGCTCTTCGCCGGCCTCTTCGGCGACGCCCTCAAGGGCGTCCTCTTCGCCGGCGTGGCCGGGGTCATGGTCTTCATCTCCCTCGACGAGCTGCTCCCCACCGCCCGCGAGTACGGCGAGCACCACGTGGCCGTCTACGGGCTCGTCGCCGGCATGGCGGTGATGGCGGCGAGCCTGGTCCTGATGGCCTGAGCCGGCTTCGCGTGCGACGGGGCCGCACCTCGTCGCGCCCTTGTCTATACTGGGCCCCGTGCTGCCCCTTCTCCTGCTCCTCGCCCTCGCCCCGCCTGCCGCAACCCCTCCGTCTCCCGCGCTCCAGGCCGGCTTCGCGAAGCGCGCGATCACCCCCGCCCTCGGCGTGAAGCCCGTGTACATGGCCGGGTTCGACCACGACCGCAAGGCCACCGGGATCCACGACGACCTGTGGGCGCGGGCGTTCGCGGTCGGCGACGGGCGCCAGAGGGTCGTGATCGTCTCGGTCGACCTGATCGGCGTCTTCCACGACGACGTGCTCATGGCACGCGCGGCCCTCGCCCGGCGGGCGCCCGGGGCCGAGCTCGTCGTCGCGAGCACGCACAACCACGAGGGCCCGGACACGATGGGCCTGTGGGGGAAAGGCCGCTTCTCCTCCGGGGTCGACCCCGACTACCTCGCGCGCGTTCGGGACGGGATCGTCGAGGCGGCGGCCGAGGCGCTCGGAGCGATGAAGCCGGCCCGGCTCGTCTTCGCCAGGACGGGCACGCCCGGCCTGATCGAGGACGGACGCCTGCCGAAGGTGATCGACGACACCCTCGTCGCGATCCGGGCCGCCGGCGAGGACGGGGCGACCCTCGGCACCGTGGTCAACTGGAGCAGCCACCCCGAGGCCCTCGGCGCGAAGAACACGCGGATCACCTCCGACTTCCCGCACTTCCTCCGCGCGCGGATGGAGGAGCGCCTCGGCGGAACCTGCGTCTTCCTCGTCGGGTCGATCGGGGGCCTCATGACGCCCCTCGGCCTGAAGCTCACCGGGCTCGACGGCCAGCCCGTCCCCGCCGACAGCTTCGAGCTGGCGCGCGTGGTGGGAGAACGCGCGGCCGACGCGGCGCTCGCGGCCCTCGCCGCGGGCCGGCCTTCGTCGACAGAGGTCCTGGAGCACCGTCGGGCGGAGGTCTTCATTCCCCTCGAGAACCGCCTCTTCCGCCTGGCCGCGTTCCTCGGCGTCCTCGACCGCCGGATGTACTCCGGCGGCCGCCCCGCCTCGACCTTCTTCGGCGACGACCTGCGCACCGAGATCGGCTACCTCAGGATCGGCGACGCGGAGGCGCTCCTCGTCCCCGCCGAGATCTACCCGGAGCTCGTCCTGGGCGGGATCCAGGACCCGCAGGACCCCGGGGCCGACTTCCCGGACGCCCCGCGCGAGCGGGCGCTGTTCGACCTGCTCACCGCCGAGTACAAGCTCGTCCTCGGCCTCGCCAACGACGAGATCGGCTACGTGATCCCGCGCTCGCAGTGGGACGCGCGCAAGCCGTTCGCCTACGGCCGCAGCGAGGACCAGTACGGCGAGGTCAACTCGGTCGGCCCCTCCGCGGCGCCGCGTCTGGCGGAGGCCTTCGCGAGGCTCGTCGGACGCTGACGCGCATGGGTCCCGGGCGGGCCGCTCGTCTCACCCTGCTGACCGCGGCCATGGCGCCGTCCGTCCTCGCGGGCGAGCTCGAGCTCCACGGCTTCGGCGCCGCCCGGGGCATTGGCGTGAGCGGCCAGGCCCCGTGGCTCGAAGGCGGCTTCGGGCGGCTCACGGAGGGCGCGGACGCCCCCGGCGAGAGCGCGTTCACGGGCCGGGCCCTCCTCCACGCGGGGCTCGACTGGAAGCCCACGGACACGTTCCTGCTGCACCTGCACGGTCTCGCGCGCGCCGAGCCCTCCGCCGCCGGGGGCGAGCGCCTCGGCGTCCCGGAGGCCTACGCCGTCTTCCGCCCCGGCCTGTCGCCGACGGTGTCGCTCCAGGTCAAAGGAGGGCTCTTCTTCCCCGGGACCTCGCTCGAGAACACCGACCGCCTTTGGGCCTCGCCCTACACGATCACGTTCTCCGCCCTCAACACCTGGATCGGCGAAGAGCTGCGCCTCACCGGCCTCGAGACCCGGCTCCTGTGGTCGGACGGACGGGACACCCTCCACGCGGGAGGCACCGCCTTCGCCGCGAGCGACACGCCCGGCGCGCTCGTCGCGTGGCGCGGATGGAGCCTGGGCGACCGCCTCACCGTGGTCGCCGAGCGGCTGCCGCTGCCCCCGCTCGCGTCGCTGCGTCCGGGCGGGTCGTTCTCCGCCCAGCGGGACGACGGCACGCGACCGATCGGCGAGCTCGACGACCGCCTCGGCTTCATGGTCCGCGTCGGCTGGGAGCGTCGCGACCGCGCCGGCCTCCAGGCCGCGTACTTCGACAACCGCGGCGACCGCGGGCTGCACGAGGGCGAGTACGCGTGGGACACCCGCTTCTGGGTGGCGGGCGCCCGGCTCGAGCCCGGGGGCGGCGTCACGCTCCTCGGCGAGGTCCTGTTCGGCCGCACGGCGATGGGCGAGACGGCCCCGGCCGCGTTCGTCGACACGGACTTCGCGACGGCCTACGCCATGATCTCCTGGCAGCGCTCCTCGCTCCGCCTGAGCGCGCGCTTCGACTGGTTCCGCAACGAGGAGCGCGACGGCGTCGCCGAGGACGAGAGCGAGGACGGCAAGGCCCTCACGATCGCAGCGTTCTGGACGCCCGTGGAGCGGCTGCGCATCGGCGCCGAGTTCCTCACGATCGCCGCCCAGCGCGCGGCGGCGGCTCAGTCCGGGGCCGACCCCGACACGGACGCCTGGAAGGCCACGCT
>CAZLRF010000098.1:10196-11279 GCA_964561785.1 uncultured Acidobacteriota bacterium
CGGCGGCGGCTCAGTCCGGGGCCGACCCCGACACGGACGCCTGGAAGGCCACGCTCGAGGCGCGGCTGTTCTTCTGATCCGCAGCCCCGGTACGGCGGCTTCGGCCCCTTCGAGTTCGGGCCTTGGGCGCCTTGAAACCCCGGGGGCCGGCGGCGCGTCCTAACCGGTGATGCGCACTCATCGACCGCAGTGCTCCCTTCTCGGGGCCGCCCTGGTGGTCCTCGCGTACACGTCGAGTGTCGCCGCCGCGCCGCCGCAGACCGACACGGTGAGCCGTGTCCAGCTGGCCTTCGACCCGAGTCAAGCCGAAGCCGTCCTCGCGATCCTCGAGAAGCGCAGCGCCGCCGGGCCGCTGGACGCCACAGACTGGGAGCGCCTGCTCTCCAGTACGCCCCAGGTCCGGCTCGCGAAGCGCGAGCGCAGCATGGGACGTCCCTTCGAAGTGGAGGCTTTCCGCGAGTTCGTCCTGTCGGAGGACTTGGCGCGGCGAGCGCCTGCCCTCCGACGGACGCTCGCGGACTGGCGGAGGGCGGACCTCGAGGCCCTCGGGCGGCGGGTGCTCGCCTATCTCCCCGAGGCCGCGCGCATCCGGGCGCGTGTCTACCCGGTGATCAAGCCACGGGACAACAGCTTCGTCTTCGAGCTGGACGAGGACCCGGCGATCTTCATCTCTCTCGACCCCGCCCTCGACCGTGCGCGCTTCGAGAGCACCGTGGCCCACGAGCTGCACCACGTGGGGTTCGCGAGCCTCGGGGATCGGTCGGCGGCGCTCGGCTCGCTCCCTCCGCCCGCGCGCCGAGCGGCCGAATGGCTCTCCGCCTTCGGCGAGGGCTTCGCCATGCTCGCCGCGGCCGGAGGACCCGACGTCCATCCCCACGCCGCGAGCCCGGCCGCGGACCGCGAGCGGTGGGACCGGGACGTCGCGCGCTTCGACCAGGACCGCGCGCGCGTCGAACGGTTCCTGCTCGACGTCGCCGAGGGTCGCCTCGCGGACGAGGCCCGGATCCGTGAGGCCGGCTTCGAGTTCTGGCTCTTCGCGTTTCTGAGTGGGTGAAAACGAGGGTCCCAAGGCTATGGCGGGTG
>CAZLRF010000099.1:0-4864 GCA_964561785.1 uncultured Acidobacteriota bacterium
CGCATCGAGCTCGACGCGTGGGGCTTCCGGGTCTTCCGCCGGCCGCTCGACTGAGCGACGCCCGCTTCAGCCCGCGACCTCGGCGCTCGCGACGGGCAGCTCCGAGGCGCCGACGGCCTCGGGCAGGGCGAGGGCCAGCCGCTCGGCCCGCTCGCGCGCCTCCTCCCGACTCGGCGAGGCGAGAAGCTCTTCGGCGAGGCGGACGTGGGTGTCGGGGCGCGCGTCCGCGAGGAGCCTCTCGAGGGGGGAGGCGGGCGCGGGAGGGGACAGGCGCGACTGGATGAGGGGGTGCTCGCGGGCGGCGGCGGCGAAGTCCTCCTCCGGGAGGGGCACATACCGGCAGAAGAAGTTGAGGTGCCAGGGCAGGAAGCGCATGGCCCGACGCACGCCCCGCTCGTCCGTGCCGAAGTGCTCGCGCAGCAGCTCGACGAAGCGCCACAGCACGGCGAAACGCTCCTCGCTCGTCGGCAGCCACGTCCGCCCCTCCCGGATCTCCCGGAAGAGCCACGGCTTGATGAGAGCGCCCCGGCCGAGCATCACCGAGCGGACGCCCGTGCGCACCCGGCGGTCGCGCGCCTCGTAGGCGGTGAGGACGTCGCCGTTGCCGATCACCGGCACCCGTCGCTCCGCCGCCACCCGGCCGATGAGGTCCCAGTCCGCCGCCTTGCTGTAGCGCTGCTCGCGCGTGCGGCCGTGGATCGCGATCGCGTCCGCCCCGGCCTCCTCGCAGGCCCGGGCCACCTCGGACACGTTCACCTCGTCCTCGCGCCAGCCCGCCCGCAGCTTCACCGTGACCGGCACCCGCACCGCCGCCTTCATCGCCCCGACCAGGCGGGCGAGCCGCGAGGGCATGCGCAGCAGGCTCGCCCCGAGCCCCCGGCGGGTGATCTGGTCGATCGGGCAGCCGCAGTTGAGGTCGACGAAGCGCGCCCCGCGCGACTCGGCGAGCCGGGCGCCCTCGGCCAGGGTGTCCGCCGACCGGTCCGCGAGCTGGACGCCGAAGAAGCGCTCGTCGGGGTGGCTCTTGAGGAGCGCGAACTCGGCGGAGCTGCCCTTCAGGAGCTTCCGCACGACCGCCATCTCGCCCACCGTCACGTCCGCCCCGAGCTCCGAGCACAGGCGGCGGAAGGGCAGGTTCCCTCCCACGGTCAGGGGGGCGAGCACGACCGCGTCCTCGAACGGCGAGCGATCGCTCACGGGTCGATGAGGCCCAGGGGCCGCGCGCCCGCCGGGGCGGGAGGGGGCGGCCCCGTCTCCTCCTCCGCCTCGTCGCCCTCGCCGGGCGCGAGGAAGAGGTTCGTCTGCACCCCGTGCTGCCGGTCGTACATCTCGCGGTAACGGCCCCCGGCCTCGTACAGCTCCGCGTGGCTGCCCCGCTCCACCACCCTCCCCTTCTCGATCACCAGGATCTGGTCCGCCCGCCGGATCGTCGAGAGGCGGTGGGCGATCACGAACGTGGTCCGCCCCCGCATGAGCCAGGCGAGCCCCTCCTGGATGAGGGCCTCGGACTCCGAGTCGAGGCTCGAGGTGGCCTCGTCGAGGATGAGGATGCGCGGGTCGGCGAGGATCGCCCGCGCGATCGCGACCCTCTGGCGCTGCCCGCCGGAGAGCCGGACGCCGCGCTCGCCCACGACGGTGTCGTACCCGTCCGCGAAGGCCTCCGCGAACTCCCCGACGTGGGCGACGCGGCAGGCCTCGAGCAGCTCCTCCTCACGCGCCCCCGGCCGCGAGAACGCCACGTTCTCCCGGATCGTCCCGTCGAAGAGAAACGTCTCCTGGAGGACGACGCCGAGGTGGCGCCGGTACGAGTCGAGCCGGACCGTCGCGAGATCGACGCCGTCCACGAGCACACGTCCCGACGCGGGGACGTGGAAGGCGCACACGAGGCCGATGAGCGTGGACTTGCCCGCCCCCGACGGCCCCACGAGCGCGGTGACCGAGCCCGGCTCCGCGCGCAGCGAGACGTCCTCGAGGACCGGCTCGCCCTCGCGGTAGGCGAAGGACACCCCCTCGAACACCACCTCGCCCCGCAGGCTCTCGAGCGAGCGCGTCCTCCTCGGGTCCTCGTCCTCCGGCCGCTCCTTCAGCAGCTCCCGCGTCCTCTCGAGCCCCGCGAGAGCCTCCGTGAGCTGCGCCCCGATCGTGGCGACCTGGAAGAAGGGCCCGACGAGAAAGCCGAGGAACACGGTGTAGGTGAAGAACGCGCCCACCGTCATGCGACCGGCGAGGATCTCGCTCGCGCCCACGTACATGACGCCCGCGCCGACGACGCCGAGGAGGACGGTCGAGGCGAGCGACAGGGCCGAGGTCGTGCCGAGGGTCCTGAAGACGTTGTCGAGGATGCGTCTCACCCCGCCCTCGAACACCGCCGCCTCGCGCGCCTCCGCGTGGTAGCCCTTCACCACCCGCACGCCCCCGAGCGACTCGGTGAGCCGGCCCGTGACCGCCGCGTACATCTCGCCCCGCTCCTTGAAGATGGGCCGCAGGACCCGGAAGCCGCGGAGGACGACCAGGCCGAACACGGCCAGCGCGGCGACGGTCAGGAGGGTCACCCTCGGGCTGAGGTTCAGCATCATCGCGAAGGCGAGGGTGGCGGTGAGGAGGCCCCCGAGGAGCTCGACGAGGCCGGTGCCGACCAGGTTGCGGAAGCCCTCGACGTCGTTCATCACGCGCGAGACCAGGTCCCCCGTCTTGTGCGCGTCGTGGAAGGCGACCGGCAGGCGCCCCACGTGCTCCTGGACCTTGATCCGCATCTCGGCGATGAGCTTCTGCGCCGCCTTCGAGACGAGCTGCACGAGGGCGAAGCCGCTCAGGCCCTGCACGACGGTGGCCCCCACGACCGCGCCGACGAGCGGCAGCAGGAGGTCCACGCGGCGCGCCCCGACCACGTCGTCGACGAGGACCTTCGTCGAGGCGGGCAGGACGAGGCCCGCCACCCGGCTCACCGCCATGAGGACGAGGGACAGGGCCAGCAGGCCGCGCCGGGGCCGCATCAGGGCCCAGACGTCGGGCAGCAGGGCCCGCAGGCTCTCGGGCTTGCGGCCCCGGGCCGACTGCCTCGACAGCCGGGTCACGGCCCGGGCGGCTCCCTTCACCGCGGCATTCTACCGCGGGGAGGGGAGCGGGCCGGGCGGCCCCGCTCAGGCGGCGCGAACTCGTGCGCGACGCGCCGCCTTCGGGGCCCTTCGCCGCTCGGCCTCGCGGGCCTCGCGGAGCTTCTCGATGATGCGCCCCAAGTCGTCGATCCTCCCGCAGCGCAGGCAGGCGATGACCGGGCGATCGAGCCGGTGCAGGAACTTCTTCCCGCAGCGGCACTCGATCAGAAGGGCGATGAAGTGGCGGGTCGCTCGGTGGTGCAGTAGCTTCATCACGCCCGCGGGATACGCAAGCCGCATACCGGGCGTTCAGCGTTGAAAAGACACGACTTATGGCCGTGGTGTCCACTTTCGCGCCGGGGCGCCCTGTCCGAGCCGCGGTCCCCGGGCGGGCGAAAGCCTTGCGCCCGCGAAGCGTGGTCTCGCGCCATCTTGACTCTCCGCGGCCCCCAAAGCGGCGGTTTGGGCATGGCGCGCTTCGTGCTACCTACCGTTCTCGGCCATGTATCCCATACTCGAAGCACGCCTTCTCGCCCCCGACGTGAAGCTGTTCCGGATCGAGGCTCCCCGGATCGCCCGCAAGCGCCAGGCGGGCCAGTTCGTCATCCTCCGCGTCCACGAGCACGGCGAGCGGATCCCGATCACGATCGCGGCGTCCGATCCCGCCCGGGGCGACATCACGATCGTCGTCCAGGGCATCGGCAAGACGACGAAGCTCCTCAACTCCCTCGACGCCGGCGACGCGATCCTCGACGTCGTGGGCCCCCTCGGGAGACCCTCCGAGGTGGAGCTGTTCGGAACGGCCTGCGTGGTCGGCGGCGGGGTCGGGGCGGCGATCGCCTACCCCACGGCCGTCGCCCTCAAGCAGGCGGGGAACCGGGTGATCTCGATCCTCGGGGGACGCACCCGCGACCTCGTGGTCCTCGAGGACGAGATCCGGGCGACGAGCGACGCCCTCCACGTCACCACCGACGACGGCAGCTACGGCCGCCAGGGCCTGGTCACGGACACGCTGGCGGCCCTCCTCGCCGGCGGCGAGCGGATCGACTACGTGCTCGCCATCGGGCCGATCCCGATGATGCGCGCGGTGGCCGAGACCACCCGTCCCCACGGGATCCGCACCGTGGTCAGCCTCAACTCGGTCATGGTCGACGGCACCGGGATGTGCGGCGGCTGCCGCGTCTCGGTCGGGGGGAAGAGCCAGTTCGCCTGCGTCGACGGCCCCGAGTTCGACGCCCACCAGGTCGACTTCCAGAACCTCGCCAACCGCAACGCGATGTACCGCGGGATGGAGGCGCGAGCCCTGCGCGAGTTCCTGGACCACCCCGAGAAGGACCTCGCCCTCGTGCCCGGGCACGACTGCCGCCTGCTGGCCCAGGCCGAAGCGGCGGCCGAGGTGAAGGCATGACGTCCAAGCCCTCGAACAACCCCCTCCCCGTGAAGGACCGGGTGAAGATTCCCCGGCAACGCATGCCGGAGCAGGAGCCCGCCGCGCGCCGGGGGAACTTCGCCGAGGTCAACCTCGGCCTGCCCGTCGAGCTCGCCGCGGCCGAGGCCGCGCGCTGCATCGAGTGCGCCGACCCGAAGTGCCAGAAGGGCTGCCCGGTCGGGGTCAAGGTCCGCGAGTTCGTGGACCTCGTGCAGCGGGGCGACTACAGGGCCGCCGCGGCCAAGATGCGGGAGGACAACGTGCTCCCCGCCGTCACCGGCCGGGTCTGCCCGCAGGAGGACCAGTGCGAGGGCGCCTGCGTGATGGGGAAGAAGTTCGA
>CAZLRF010000099.1:4964-10943 GCA_964561785.1 uncultured Acidobacteriota bacterium
TGAAGAAGATGGGCGTCCGCTTCGAGACGAACGTCGTCGTGGGCCGGACCGTCACCATCGACGATCTCATGGGCGAGGAGGGCTACGACGCGGTCTTCGTCGCGACCGGCGCCGGCCTCCCGAAGTTCCTCGGCATCCCCGGCGAGAGCCTCAACGGCGTGTACTCCGCGAACGAGTTCCTCTCGCGGGTCAACCTCATGAAGGCGTACCGCTTCCCCGAGTACGACGAGCCGATCTACGACTGCCGCGGGAAGAGCGTGGCGGTCGTCGGCGGCGGCAACACCGCCCTCGACGCGATCCGCACCGCGCTGCGCCTCGGCGCGACCAGGGCGATGATGCTCTACCGCCGCTCCGAGGCCGAGATGCCCGGCCGGGCGGAGGAGATCCACCACGCGAAGGACGAGGGGGTCGAGATCCACACCCTCACCCACCCGGTGGAGTTCGAGGGCGACGAGCGCGGCTGGCTCCGCGCGGCCCGCTGCATCCGCATGGAGCTCGGCGAGCCCGACGAATCGGGCCGCCGCCGCCCCGTTCCCGTTCCGGGCTCCGAGTTCGAGATCCCCCTCGACGTCGCGATCGTGGCGGTGGGCACGGGGCCGAACCCCCTCGTCCAGTCCACGACCCCCGACCTCGTCACCAACCGGAAGGGCTACATCGCGGTCGCCGACCCCGAGACCCTGCGCACCTCCAAGAAGGGCGTCTTCGCCGGAGGCGACATCGTGACCGGCGCCGCTACCGTCATCCTCGCGATGGGCGCGGGCCGCAAGGCCGCGGCCTCCATCCACGAGTTCCTCGTCACTGGCGACTGGTAGGCGTTCCCGGCGTCCAGTCGCCAGATCTCGAAGGCCCCGACGAACGCCGGCTCCCCCGCCCCGCCTACTCTCGCCCGCCTGCGCGCAATCGTCGAGCGAGCGGAGGCGCACCCCGCCCCCCTACAGCAGCTTCCGCTTCCTGGCCGCCGAGCGCAGCTCGTCGCGGAAGTCCGGGTGCGCGCACTCGATGAGGGCGAGCGCCCTCTCCCGCAGCGACTTGCCGAAGAGGTTCGCGACGCCGTGCTCGGTCACCACGTAGTGCACGTCGGCCCGGCTCGTCACCACCCCGGAGCCCTCGGGCAGGACGTCGACGATCCGCGACAGCGTCCCGTTCTTGGCCGTCGAGGGCAGGGCGATGATCGGCTTGCCTCCCCGCGAGCGCCGGGCCCCCCGCATGAAGTCGACCTGCCCCCCGAAGCCCGAGTAGATCGAGCGGCCGATCGAGTCCGAGCAGACCTGCCCCGTGATGTCGATCGCGAGCGCCGAGTTGATCGCCACCATCTTGTCGTTCTGGGCGATCACGAACGGGTCGTTCACGTACTCGGTCGGGTGGAACTCGACGAAGGGGTTGTTGTCGAGGAAGTCGAACGTCTTCCTCGTCCCGAGCACGAAGCCGGCGATGATCTTCCCCTTGTGGAGGGTCTTCGCCTCGCCGGTGATGACGCCCCTCTCGAAGAGCTCCACCACGCCGTCCGAGAACATCTCGGTGTGGACCCCCAGGTCCCGCTTGTCGCCGAGGAAGAGGAGCACGGCATCCGGGATCTCCCCGATCCCCATCTGCAGCGTGGAGCCGTTCTCGACGAGGTCGGCGACCCTCTTCCCGATCGCCCGGGCCACCGGCCCCGCCTCCTTCGCCTTCGGCAGCTCGGGAAGCGGCCGGTCGATCTCGACCACGTGGGTGAGGCGCGAGACGTGGATGAAGCTGTCCCCGAGCGCGCGCGGCATCTGGCGGTTGACGAGCGCGACCACGGAGCGCGCGGTCTCCGCGGCCGCCTTCGTGTGCTCGACGCCGGCGCCGTAGGAGCAGAAGCCGTGCTCGTCGGGCGGGGAGATGTGGATGAACGCGATGTCGACCGGGATCCCGCCCGAGCGGATGAGGCCGGAGATCTCGGAGAGAAAGACCGGCACCCAGTCCGCCCGGCCCTCGCTGATCGCCTGCCGCGTGTTCGAGCCCGCGAAGAGGGCCCGGTGCCGGAAGGACGCGGCGTACCTCGGGTCCACGTGGTCGGCGGAGCCGAACGTGAGGATGTGGGATATCTCGACGTCGCGCAGCTCGTCCGCCCGCGCGACCAGGGCCTTCAGGAGCTCCTCCGGGTTGTTGGAGCCGCTGTGGACCCACAGGTGGTCCCCCGAGCGGACGAGCTTCACCGCCTCCTCGGCCGTGGTCACCCGGCTCCGGTAGGTCTCCATCCACGCCATCTTCACCCCCGCGCCCCGGGCAGGGGGTGCCAGTCCACTCCGAACGCTCGCGCGATCGCCTCGCTCGCGCAGCGGCCGCGGTAGAGGTACGTCCCCCGGGCGAGGTCGGGGTGAGCTCCCAGGGCGGCGTCGATGCCCTGGTCGGCGACCGCCGTCAGGTACGGGAGCAGAGCGCTCGTGAGCGCCTGGGTGGCCGTCCGCGCCGCCACCGAGGGCAGGTTCGGGATGCACATGTGCAGGATGCCGTCCACCTCGTAGGTCGGGCTCCCGAACGTGGTCGGTCGCGAGGTCTCGAAGCAGCCCCCCATGTCGATCGCGAGGTCGACGACCACCGTGCGCGGCTTCATGAGGCGCAGCATCTCCCGCGTGACCAGCACCGGGGCCCGGTGCTCCCGCACCGCCACCGCCCCCAGGACGAGGTCCGCGAAGGAGAGCGCCTTCTCGATGTTCGGCTGCGTGGCGAGCATCGTCGTGACCGGCGAGCCCAGGTGTCCCGCCGCCTGGCGCAGGTGGGCCACGCTCACGTCGAGCAGCGTCACCTGCGCGCCGAGGCCGAGGGCCGCCCGCGCGGCGGCCCGCCCGAGCACCCCGGCCCCGAGCACGACGAAGTTGGCCGGCGGCACGCCGGGCACGCCGCCGAGCAGGATGCCCTTTCCGCCGAACGCGTTCAGGAGGAGCCCGCTGCCGAGCACGACCGCGAGGGAGCCGGCGATCTCGGACATCGACGTCCGCACGGGGGCGTAGCCGTCGTCGTCCTCGATCGCCTCGATCCCGACCGCGGTCGCTCCCCTCTCGGTCAGGGCGCGGAAGTCCTCGGGGCGGATCGCGGGCAGCGCCCAGAACCCGAAGACCACCTGGTCGCCCTGGATGTGCGCGTACTCCTCCGGCGCCGGGGCGTACACCGTGGCCACGAGCCCGGCCCGGGCGAACACCTCGTGGCGGCTGTAGGCGATCTGGGCCCCGGCCGCCTGGTAGTCCGAGTTGGGGTGGCCGGCGGGGAGGCCCGCCTCCGACTCGACCCACACCCGGTGGCCCTTCTGGACGAGCGTCCGGACGCCGGACGGGGTGAGGGCCACGCGGTGCTCGCGCAGCCTCGTCTCCTTGGGGATTCCGATGTCCATGGGGGCGCTTCTCCGCTCAGCCCGTCTGCAGCCGGCGGCGGAGCCCCTCGAGCAGCGAGGTCAGCTTCCGGCACTCGTCGCACGCCACGTCCGGCGTCGCGCACGGCGCCCCGTCCGCCTGCATCTCCGCGCAGCTCGGCTGCGCCACGAACGCGGCGAGCTCCCCGACCAGCGTCGTCAGCAGGTCGCGCAGCCGGCTCGGCGGGATGCCGCGCAGGGCGAGGACCAGCTTCGCTTCCTCCGGGGTCAGCTCGCCGAGGCCCGCGGCGCTCACGCGTCCCTCCGGGCCGCCTCGGCCGCCTTCTTCACGCCCCACGCGAACGCCTCCTCGTTGAGCGGGATCATCGCGCACTTGTCCGCGAGGGCCTGCCGGATCGCGGTCAGGAAGGTCTCGGGCGGGAACAGCCGCGTCGCCTCCTGCAGCGCCCCGAGGGCGACGATGTTCTTCACGATGATCTTGCCGAGGTCGGCGGCGACCTGGGCGAACGGCACGCCCACGACCTTCACCCCCGGGCTCACCGGGGGAAGCGACTTCACGACCGAGCTGTCGTAGACGACGACCCCGCCCTCGGGCACGTGGGGGGCGAACTTCGCGACGCTCGGGGCGTTGAACGCCACGAGGACGTGGGGGTCGGGCGCGGCCGGGGAGAGGACCTCGTCCTCCGCGATCCGGACGTCCGCGTAGGAGGTCCCGCCGCGGGACTCCGGGCCGTAGCTCGGGATGTGGGTCGAGTCGAACCCCTCGTTGATCGCGGCCCGCGCGAGGAGCAGCGCCGCCGTCTGCGCCCCGTCTCCGCCCGCGCCGGCCAGCTTGATGCCGATGTCGCGGCCCCAGTCGGTGCGGGGGAAGCCCTCGCAGAAGCGGGGCGCCTTCTCCTTCGCTCCGCCGACGACGTCGAGCATCTTTCCCGGCATGAAGTTCGGCGGGGGCGGCAGCGGCCACGCCTCCTCCCGCGCGACGTCCTTCTTCACCCCCAGCGGGAACAGCGGGAGCATCTTCTCCTTCACCCACTTCTCCGACTCGACGGGGGTCATCTTGAGGTGGGTCGGGCACTCGGCGAGCACCTCGACGAACGAGAAGCCCTTGCCCTCCACCTGCAGGCGGATCGCTTTCTTGATCGCCTTCTCGGCCTTCACCCGGTTCTTCGCGTCGAAGAGAGCCACCCGCTCCACGTAGACCGGGCCGTCGAGCCCCGCCATCAGCTCCGCCACCTTGAGCGGCTCGCCGGTGAAGCGGGTGCGCCCGTAGGGGCTCGTCGCGGTCTTCTGGCCCATGAGCGTCGTGGGCGCCATCTGCCCCCCGGTCATCCCGTAGATGGCGTTGTTGATGAAGATCACGCTGATCGGGATCCCGAGCTGCGCGACGCTCACGATCTCGGCGAGGCCGATCGAGGCGAGGTCGCCGTCGCCCTGGTAGCTGATCACGATCGACTCGGGATTGGCGAGCTTGTGGCCGAGAGCGACCGCCGGCGCCCGCCCGTGCGCGGCCTGCGTGTTCCCGACGTCGAAGTAGTAGTAGAGGAACACGCTGCAGCCCACCGGGGAGACCGCCACCGTGCGGTCCTGGATGCCCAGATCCTCGATCGCCTCCGCGAGGTACTTGTGGGCGAGGCCGTGGCCGCAGCCCGGGCAGTAGTGCGTGCTCTGGCCCTTCAGCCCGTCCCCGTGCCCGTGGCGCTCGAAGCGCTCGTAGAAGACGCTCATACCGCCACCCCCTCCTGGCTGCGGACCCCGGACAGCACTCGGTCCACGATCTCCCTCTGCTGCGGGAGGACGCCCCCGTAGTGCTGCACGCTCTCCACGCGGGGCAGCGCGAGCCCGGCGCGGCTCACCGCGAGGCGCAGCTCGTCCTCGAGCTGGCCGTGAGAGGCCTCGACCATCACGACCCGCTCGGCCTTCACGAGCAGCGGCGCGAGCGCGTCGATCGGGAAGGGCCACAGGGTGAGCGGGCGGAAGAGGCCCGCTCTCACCCCGCGCCCGCGCAGCGTCTCCACCGCGCCCTTCGCCATCCGGGCGGGCGTGTTGCACGCCACGACGAGCACCTCCGCGTCCTCGCAGCGGTAGAGGTCCGCCCGCTGCTCCCGCGCCGCCATCTCCGCGTACTTGCGGTTGAGGTGCTGGTTGTGGACCTCGAGGTCTCTCTCCTCGAGCTGGATCGAGGAGATCAGGTTGCCCCGGTGGGCGGCGTCGCCGTGGACCGCCCACTCGGGCATGCCCGGCTTCACCATCGTGGTCGGCAGCTGCACCTTGCCGGTCATTTGCCCGAGGTAGCCGTCGCAGAGGAGCACGACCGGGTTGCGGTAGAGGAACGAGAGCTCGAAGGCGAGGATCGTCAGGTCGAGCATCTCCTGGGGCGTCGAGGGCACGAGGACCAGGGCGTGGGTGTTGCCGTGGCCGAGCCCGCGGCACGCGAGCTTGATGTCGGCCTGCTCGGGGGCGATGTTGCCGAGGCCGGGGCCGCCCCGCATCACGTTCACGAAAACGCCCGGGACCTCGGCCCCGATCATGTAGGAGATGCCCTCGAGCATCAGGCTGAAGCCGGGCGAGGAGGTGAACGTCATGCAGCGCAGGCCGGCGCCGCCGCAGCCGTACATCATGTTGACCGTAGCCACCTCGCTCACCGCCTG
>CAZLRF010000100.1:0-10795 GCA_964561785.1 uncultured Acidobacteriota bacterium
CCGCCCTCGACGCCGCCCTCGATCCCGCCCTCGGCCTCGCCGAGGTCGAGGCCCTCCTCGGGCCGGATCTCGGTGGGCACCTCGACCGGCGCCACGAATCCCGCCGGAACCGCGGGCGCGGCCTTCGCCGCGAGACGCGCGGCCGGCGCGGCTCGGGGCGCGGGCGGAGGCGGGGGAGGCGGCGGCGGGGCGGCCATCGGCTCGACGAAGAACGCGCGCACGCCCTCCGACGGCTCCGGCAGCGCGTCGGAGAGGAGCAGCGGAACGAGCGCGAGGGCGAGCGCGGCGCCCGCGTGCAGCGTGAAGGACGTCGGGACCGCCAGGCGACGGCGCTGCGAGACGCCGGGGTCGGACGCGGTGAGGCCGTAGTTGCCGAGGGTGAGCGTCGGCTCGAGCCCGCGCGGCCGCGCGGCCTGCGCGGCGCGCTCGCCGGCGCACCGCCCGAGGCCCTCGCGCCGGGCCTCGTCGACGAGCTGCTCGAAGCAATCGAAAGATCCGGTGCTCGCCATGGTGCCTCTCCTTCCTCCGCGGGACGTGTTCGACCGTCCACACCTTTGTACGCAGCCGCGCGCGAGGAAGTTCGGGCCACGGGTTGCCAGGTCAGCGCCGAGCGTCGTCAGCCCGGGGCGTGGCCCTCGCCAACCGGCGTAGACTTGGCATCCCAGCTCGGGAAGGTGGAGGCACGCCATGCTGCGAAGGGCGACCGTGACACTGCTGGCGCTGGCTCTCCTGAGCCTGCCGGCGGCCGGCCAGTCTTCCGGGACATTCCAGCTCCTTCGCTCCACTTCGGGGAGCCGCGGTGCGCCCCAGGGGCAACGCTTCGTCATGGAGGACCCCCGCACGGTCTTTCACGTCGGCGAGGACCGCCAGGTACTCGTCCTGCTCGAGTGGGAGGGTCCCGCGGGAACCCATCGCTGCGAGGGTCGCTGGCGAGACCCCAGCGGGCGGGTCGTCTTCACCTCGACCGCGGAGGTCACAGCCCGTAGCCGTCGATTCGCGGTCTACTGGGGGCTTTCCTTGCCGGATTTGGTCTCGACTGGGACGTGGGTTCTTGAGGCGTCGATCGACGGTGAGGCTGCCGGCGCTCACTCGTTCCAGGTCTTGCCCAGCCCCGTCGACCCTGCGGCGCCCCCCCCGCCCCAAGTGCTGGGAGTCGCCGATCTCTACCGCCGTGCCGTGGAAGCGACTCTCTCTGTCCAGTCGGTCGATGCGGCGGGGGTGCGCCTGGAGCAGGCATCGGGCGTCCTCGTCGCCCGCGACCTCGTCCTCACGACGTTCGGAGTCCTGAACAACGCTCGCTCGCTCCTCGTCCTGGACGCGGAGGGCCGACGCTCGGAGACGACGCGAGTGGTCTCCTGGAGCAGACGCGAGAACTGGGCACTCCTCCGCATCGAGGCGGCCGATCGTCGTCTCCCCGCAAGAGCCACCCGACCGATCGGGATCGGCGACCGGTGTGCCTTCCTAGACGTGCAGTCCGACGGCTCGCGCGTCGTCGTCGAAGCGCACACCGTCGGCCGCTCACCGGCCGGCGAGTTCGTGATGTCCGAGTATGCGTTCGGCTCGACGCTGGGCGCACCCGTCTTGGACGAGCGCGGGGAGGTCGTCGGAGTGGTGGCCGGTCCCTCCGGCGTGGTCGGGGCAGACAGGCTCGACCTCGCGGCGATCGCCTCCGAGGGCGGAGGCTTTTCCCGCGGGGGGCGCATTCGAACGCTGCCGCCGCTCCCGTCGGACGGCGCGGCGACGCGGAGTCTCGAGGACTTCGATCGCGCCGGAGAATTTGTCCGGCCGCTGGCGCGGACGCCGCACTTCGTGGTCGGCGTGCTCGGTACCGGGGTGGAACAGACCGGGCCCTCCCGCATCCCGGTTGCCCAAGACCAAAAGTTCCGCTTCTCTCGCCGCGAGAAGACGTGCGTCGTGTTCGTGACCTGGACGCCGGCCCAGAAGCAGGACTCGACGGTTGGCTTCGAACTCTTCGACGAGGGCAACCGTCGGGTAGGCGCCAGCAATCCGACGAGGATGCGACTCCGCCCCGGCCGGTCTTTCGTCCACACGTGGCCGATCAATCTCCCCGCGCTGACCCCTGGGATCTACCGAGTCGACGTCAAGCTGGGCGCCGACCCTGTCTGGCGCACCTTCTTTCGCGTGACCGAGTGACAGACTCGCGCGCTGGCATCCTGGGTGTCGTTGCCGGTCCACCGCAGGGAAAGGACGCAAGGATGAAGGCGCTGGTTCTCCGGGAGTACGGCCGGCTCGTCTACGAGGACGTGCCCGAGCCGGACCTCGCCGCCGACGAGGTGCTCGTGAGGGTGGCCGCGTGCGGGATCTGCGGGAGCGACGTCCACGGGCTCGACGGCAGCACGGGCCGGCGACAGCCGCCGCTCATCATGGGGCACGAGGCGGCGGGCACGATCGCCGACGTGGGTCCCGCGGTGAAGGGGTGGGCGAGCGGCGAGCGGGTGACGTTCGACTCGACGATCTACCGGCTCGACGACTGGTACACCCGACGCGGGCTCTACAACCTCAGCGACGGCCGGATGGTCCTCGGCGTCTCGCCCGGCGAGTACCGAAGGCACGGGGGGTTCGCGGAGTACGTGGCGGTGCCCCAGCACATCCTCTACCGCGTCCCCGAGAGCGTGTCCTTCGAGCAGGCGGCGATGGTCGAGCCGGTCGCGGTGGCCCTCCACGCCGTGTCCCTGACCCCTCTCGCGGTGGGGGACACGGCGGTGGTGGTCGGGGCGGGGATGATCGGCCTGTGCCTCGTGCAGGTGCTGCGCTCCGCCGGCTGCGCCCGGGTGATCGCCGTCGACCCCGAGCCCTCCCGTCGCGACCTCGCGCTCTCCCTCGGCGCCGACGCGGCCCTCGACCCCGCGGCCTCGGACGTCGCGCGGGAGGTGGCGACGGTGACCGAGGGGCGCGGCGCCGACCTGTCCTTCGAGGCGGTGGGGCTGCCCGACGCGGTGCGGACGGCCATCTCCGTGGTCCGCCGGGGCGCGACCGTCACGCTCGTCGGCAACCTGGCGCCGTCGGCCGAGCTGCCGCTGCAGGCGGTGGTCACCCGGCAGCTGCGCCTGCAGGGCAGCTGCTCGATCGCCGGCGAATACCCGGCGGCCCTGGCGCTCATCGAGAGGGGCCTCGTGAACGTCGACGCGATGCGCTCGGCCGTCGCCCCGCTCGCCGAGGGCGCCGCCTGGTTCGACCGGCTCTACCGCAGGGAGCCCGGCCTGATGAAGGTGATCCTGAAGCCCTAGTCGGGCGGCCGGCGCCAGGGGCGCGTCGAGGAGACGGCATGGAGAAGCTCAGGACCGGCGTGATCGGCTGCGGCAAGGTCGCCCACACACACGCTGAGGCGCTGGCCGCAATCCCCGAGTCCGACTTCGTGGCGGCCTGCGGGCGCGACGGCGGGAAGGCCCGGGCCTTCGCCGAGCGGTACCGCGTGAAGGCGTACACGTCGGTCGAGGAGATGGTCGCGGCGGGCGTCGAAGCGGTGGTCGTGGCGACGCCGCACCCCGTCCACGCCGCGGTCACGGTCCCCGCGCTGCGCGCCGGCGCCCACGCGATCGTCGAGAAGCCGCTCGCATCGTCGCTCGGGGACTGCGACGCCATGATCGCGGCCGCGGGGGAGAGCGGCCGGACGCTCGCGATGATCAGCCAGCGCCGGCTGTACGAGCCGGTGCTGCGGATCCGTCGTGCGATCGACGCCGGCAAGCTCGGCCGGCCCGTCCTCGGCACCGCCGTCCTCCTCGGCTGGAGGAGCGAGGAGTACTACCGCAGCGACCCCTGGCGGGGGAGCTGGGACGGCGAGGGCGGCGGCGTCCTCGTGAACCAGGCCCCGCACCCGATCGACATCCTCCAGTGGTACATGGGCGACGTGGAGGAGCTCTACGGGGCGTGGGCCAACCTGAACCACCCCACGATCGAGGTCGAGGACACGTCGCTCGCGATCCTGCGGTTCCGGGGCGGGGCCCTCGGGAACATCGTGCTCAGCAACTCGCAGAACCCCGGCCTCTTCGGGAAGGTCTGGGTCCACGGGTCGAACGGGGCGACGGTGGGCGTGAAGACGGACGGCGGCTCGATGTTCATCTCCGGCATGACCACGGCGCTCGAGCCGCCGGTGAACGACGTGTGGACGGTGCCGGGCGAGGAGGAGAGGCTCGCGCGCTGGCAGGAGGAGGACGAGGCGTTCTTCGCCGGCATCGACGCCACGAAGCACTACCACCGGCTGCAGATCCAGGAGTTCCTGCAGGCGATCCTCGCCGGGCGGCCCCCGATGGTGACGGGCGAGGACGGGCGCAAGACGGTCGAGATCTTCACCGCCGTCTACCGCTCGCAGCGCGACGGCCGGCCGGTCCGGTTCCCCCTCGTCCCCGAGACCGGGCGGGACGACTTCGACGGCCGCCGGCCCTCAACGGCCGGCGGCGCGGTCGGGTCCTGAGGGCGGGAACGGAACGAGCACCAGAGCGGGCGCCGAGAGCACTTCGGTTCCGAGACGCACGGGCACGGGTCGCGCCGAGCCGATCCGGGCCGCCCGCTCGGGGGGCACGAAGACGATCGTCCGCGCCGGCTCGATCTCCCGGCCGACGGGCTCGGGCGCGTAGCCTTCGCGCACGAGCTGCTCCGCCTCCTCGCGCGACACGGCGTAGGCCTCCTTCGCGAGGGCGAGCGCCCGGCGCAGCCGGTACCAGACGCCGCGCGCGTGGCGCCTCTGCCGGTACTCGAAGGACCGAGCGAGCACCCGCGCGCGCATCTCCCGCAGGCGCTGCGCCTGGCCGGGAGTCACGGCACCTCCGGATCGGCGGCGGTCAGGCGTTGGAGCAGCGCCGCGAGCGTCGCCCGGTGCGGCCCCGGGTCCGGCATGCCCGCCCGTGGAGCCAGGAGCGACAGGATCGTCAGGTTCGACCGGACCACGTGGCGCAGCTCCGGGCGCAGACCGCAGTAGAGCGCCTCGACCTCCGTGAGGTCCGCGGGAGTCGAAGTGCGGAGCACTCCGAGGGCGACGAGGAGGTCCCGCTCGCCCTTCTCCCCGGTGCGGTCGGTCACCAGCTTCTCGAGGAGCAGGCCGGCGGGCCGCGGCAACGCGACCCTCGTGCCCCCGACCTCGATCTCCGCGCCGCGCGAGACGAGAGACAGGGCCCCGAAGACGAGGAGAGGCAGCCTCTCGTCCTCGAACACGTAGGCTTCGGCGGGATCCTGGACGGGATCGATGCCCAGGAAATTCAGCTCGAGGAGGTCCGACGAGCGGGGCACCCACACCGACGGCTCATCGGCCGAGGGGGCGAAGTCGGCAAGCTGCCCGAGCCGCTCCCTGAGGGCGGCGTGTTCGCTCACGGGAACGCCGAGGTCCAGGTCCTGCGAGACGACGAGAGTTGCCGCCGCGCCCTCCTCGAGCAGGTTCGGGACCTCGGAGCCGACCACGAGGACCCCGGGGGATTCGAGAACCGCGCGCGCCGCCCGGATCGTGGCGACGAGCCGGTCGCGGAAGGCCATGGCCGCAGTATAGGGAGCGCACCGATGGCGGTCCACCCGCGCCGCGCCAAGCCATTGACGCGCCCCGACTGGGTTGCTAGCCTCCGTTTCGCTGGAACCCCCTCCGGCGGGGGGCGTAACTTCTCATCGACGAGGGCGCCGGCCCGGCCCGGGCGCCCGGAGGGAGAGCCGCCATGTTCAGCCGCATCGCCAATCTCTTCAAGGGGTTCTTGAGCCTCTTCATCTCCGGGCTCGAGCGGCAGAACCCGAAGGCCCTCATCGAGGCCGAGAAGGAGAACCTGCGCCGGCAGATCGCACGGTTCAACGAGAACCTCGCGAACCACGCCGGCTTCGCCGAGCGGCTGCTGCGCCAGGTGAAGAACCTCGAGGCCCAGGAGCGGGACCTCGCGGCGAAGGCGGCGGCCAACCTCAAGGTCGGCAACCGCAACGCGGCCGGGCAGTACGCGCTCCAGCTCAAGACGGTCAAGGAGCAGCTCGACGAGAACCGCAAGCAGCTCGAGACGGCGGAGGACACGTACAAGAAGCTCGTGAAGTCCCGCGACGTGGCCGTCCGCGACGCGCAGGAGAAGATCGAGAAGCTCAAGCGGATGATGACCGAGACCGAGATGCTCGAGGCCCAGGCCGAGCTGCAGGAGATGGCCACCGGGATGGTCACCTCGATCGGGGGCTCGGGCGACACGCTCAACCGGGTCGAGGAGTACCTCACCGAGCGGCGGGACAAGGCGGCCGGCCGCGCGCGGGTCGCCGCCTCCAGCATCGACACGAGCAAGGTGGAGCTGATGGAGGCCGAGCAGCAGGCCCTCGCCGACGCCGCGCTCAGCGAGTTCGCGGCCGCGTACGGCATCGAGGTGCCGGGGGAGAAGGCCGCCGAGGGCGCCCCTCCCGCCCCCCCCGCGGCCCGGGAGATGGGACCGGAGAAGCAGGGTTGATCGGGGCGCGCCGCGCCGCCGCCCGCTGAAGGAGATCGGAGAAGAAGATGGAAGAGCAGCCGAAGGTCGGCCCGACCGCGCTCGGGAAGCTGGTCCTGTTCCTCTTCGTGCTGGCGTGCATCGCCGGCGCCGCGTACTACTTCCGCGACCTCCTCGCTCCCGGGGGGGCGGGCGACAAGCAGGTGAACCTCGACGACTTCAAGAAGGTCGAGGCCCCCGACACCAAGGGGATCACCACCGTCCAGGAGTACAAGTACGTCCCCGGCGAGAAGCTCCCGCCGGTGAAGGGCGTGTCCGCCTACAAGTGGGACCCGGCGCAGAAGGTCGTCAACTTCCCGATCAACGTCTGGATCGGCTGGCTCCCGATCGTGGCCGCGAACGGCGGCTTCGCCCCGAACCCGGACTCGATCTTCGCCAAGAAGTACGGCTTCAAGGTCAACCTCAAGCTCATCGACGACCCGGTGGTGGCCCGCGACGCCTTCGCCGCCGGCGACTCCCACGTGCTGTGGGGCACCCTCGACATGATGGTGCTCTTCGCGCCCGACCTCATGAAGGACTCGCGCAGCGCGCCCCGCATCTACCAGCAGGTCGACTGGAGCTCGGGCGGCGACGGCATCGTCGTCCGGGGCAGCATCGCCTCGGTGGCCGACCTCAAGGGCAAGACCGTCGTCTACGCCCAGAACTCGCCCTCGCAGTACTTCATCAACAACCTGCTCCTCAACGCCGGCGTGCAGCCTTCGTCGGTCAAGCACAAGTTCACCGCCACCGCGTTCGAGGCGGCCGCCGCGTTCGTGGCCGACAAGTCGATCGACGCCTGCGTGTCGTGGGCCCCCGACATCTACAACATCCCGGAGAAGGTGAAGGGCACCCGCATCCTCACCACCACCGCCGAGGCGAACAAGCTGATCGCCGACGTGTGGGCGGCGCGGGCCGACTTCGCCAAGGACCACCCCGAGGTGATCAAGGGCCTCGTGGCCGGGATCTTCGAGGGCATGGACCGGCTCAAGGACGCCACGCAGCGGGAAAAGGCCTACCAGTGGATGGCCGAGGGCTACGGGATGCAGGCGGACGAGGTGCGGGCGATGGCGCAGGACGCGCACTCGACGAACTTCGGCGAGAACAAGGCCTTCTTCCTGAACGCGAACGACCCCGCGAACTTCGAGCGGACCTGGAAGAACGTGACGTTCGTCTACCGCGAGCTCGGCCTGCTCGACACGCCGGTCCGCTTCGACGAGGTCATGGACTTCTCGGTCATCCAGGAGCTCGACAAGGCGGGCACCTTCGCCCACCAGAAGGACGAGAGCCGGACGAGCTTCGCCCCCACGAGCTACAAGAAGGTCTCCGCGGAGTCGCCGATCCTGACCCAGACGATCCGCATCAACTTCTACCCGAACTCGGCGAACGTGTTCGAGCCGCAGCACGACGAGAGCGGCAAGCCGGTCCCGAACACGCTGTACGACCCGAGCGTCGCCGCCACCCTCGAGAAGGTGGCGCGGCTCGTCGGGCAGTACGAGCGGGCGGTGGTCGCGGTGGTGGGCCACACCGACGCCTCGATGAAGGGCAAGGGCACGCGGTTCGAGGACGTGAAGGCGCTGTCCACCGACCGTGCGGAGGCGGTCAAGCAGGCGCTCGTGAAGAAGTACAACTTCGACCCGAACAAGTTCACGGTCGAGGGGAAGGGCTGGGACGAGCCGGCCAACCCCGACGACCCGACGAACCACGCCCTCAACCGGCGGGTCGAGATCTCGGTCTACCCGCCGGAAGCGAAGTGACGACGGCCGCCCCCGCCGGTCGCCCCGCCCCCGCGCGGGCGCCGGCGGACGCGCACTCCGGCTGGCTCCGCATCCGCGAGGAGCTGCCGGCCTGGCAGGCGTGGCTGCTCGGCCTCGCCCCCGTGCTGCTGCTGCTCCTCGCCTGGTTCCTCGTGACCGCGGGCGCCGCCGAGGAGCGGGTCATCTCGCCGACGATCCTGCCGTCCCCGGCCGAGGTGGTGGCATCGTTCCCGCTCCTCTGGTTCGACCGGATGCTCACCCGCAACCTCGCCGTGTCGTTCCTGCGGGTGGTTGAAGGGTTCGTCCTCGCCCTCGTGGTGTCGTTCCCCCTCGGGGTCCTGATGGGCTCCTTCACCAAGGTGAAGGCGGCTTTCACGCCGCTCACGATCTTCGGGGCCTACCTCCCGATCCCGACGCTCGTGCCGCTGACGCTCTCGCTCTTCGGAACCGGGGAGATGCAGAAGGTCATGTTCCTCGCGCTCGGGTTCTCGATCTACCTCGTCCCGCTGTTCGTCGCGGCGGTGGACGCGGTGGACGACACCTACCTCAAGACCGCCTACACGCTCGGGGCGACCAAGGGCCAGGCGGTGAGCCGGGTGCTGCTGCCGATCTCGTGGCCCGAGATCTGGCAGGCGATGCGCATGGGGTTCGGCGTGGGCTGGAGCTACATCCTGCTCGCGGAGATGGTGGACGTGGGCCGCGGCATCGGCGGGATCATCATCACCTCGCAGCGGCGGGGGCCCCGCGAGCACATCTACCTCGTCCTCGTGATCATCGTGGTCGTGGCCTTCCTCACCGACAAGCTGTGGGCGGCGGCCGGGCGGTGGCTGTTCCCCTACCGGGAGGCCAAGCGATGAGCACGGCGCTGCCGCCGGTCATCGAGTTCAAGGGCGTCACCAAGACGTTCAACCCGGGCGCTCCGACCCAGTTCACGGCGCTCGAGAACGTGAGCTTCCGGATCGACGACGTCCCGGGCTACGGCGAGTTCATCGCGATCGTGGGCCCCTCGGGCTGCGGCAAGTCGACGATCCTCAACCTCGTCCAGGGCTTCTCGGACGTCTACCCGCCGACGAGCGGCGAGGTTCTCGTGCGCGGTCGGAGGGTGGGCGGGCCCGGGCGCGACCGCGGGATGATCTTCCAGAAGTACAGCTCGTTCCCGCACCGCACCGTGCTCGAGAACGTGACGTTCGGCCTCGAGCTGAACGAGGAGGAGCTGCGGCTGTCTCGCGCCGAGCGCGTGGCCCGCGCGCGGGACTGGATCCGGAAGGTGGGCCTCGGGGGCCACGAGGACAAGTACCCGCACCAGCTCTCGGGCGGCCAGCAGCAGCGGGTGGCGATCGCGCGCTCGCTGGTGCTCAAGCCCCAGATCATCCTCATGGACGAGCCGTTCTCCGCCCTCGACGAGCCGACCCGCATCGAGATGCAGCGGCTCATCATGGACCTGTGGCACGAGGTCGAGGCCACGGTGATGATCGTGACCCACTCGATCGCGGAGGCGGTGTACCTCGGCGACCGCGTCTGGATCATGGCCGCGGGTCCGGGGCGGATCGTGCGCGAGTTCAAGGACGCCATCCCGAAGACCCGGGACTCCGACCCGGTGGCGGTGCAGGAGAGCGCGGAGTTCAAGCGGGCGGTGGCCGAGGTGGGCGAGGCGTTCCGCCAGGTGGACGCGCGCAAGTGAGACCGAGCTAGACCATGGCCGGCGAGCCGATGACCTACTGGGACTACGTGAAGGCGGCCTTCTGGAAGCCGGTGCGCTCGCGCGTCCTGGGGGCGATGCCCCTCACCCAGATGCTGCTCGTCTCGTTCGGCCTCGCCGGCTTCTTCAACCCCGGCTTCTGGCTGCTCGGCCTCGCGGGGATCGTGGCGTTCGTGGGCGGCCGCTCGGCGAGCGAGCGGTTCCAGAAGCTCGTGGAGGCGGAGCGGCTCGCCGCCCGCCAGGGCACGGCCGAGGACCGGATGAAGGCCGCCTACGAGCGGCTGGAGCCGGCCTCCCAGGCCCGCTACCGCTCGCTGGTCGTCCTGTGCCGCGAGATCCTCGGCCTCGGCGCGGGGGAGGGCGGCGGGCTCACCGATTTCCGCGCCGGCAACCTCAACCAGCTCCTGTCGCTCTTCCTGCGGCTCCTCGCCTCCCGCGAGGGGATCACGGACACCCTCGCCCGGGTCGACCGCCGGCAGCTCGAGGCCGGCGTCGCGAGCCTCAAGGCCCGCCTCGCCGCGGCGGGCGACCCCGAGGGCGCGCTCGCCCGCTCGCTCAAGGCGACGCTCGAGATCCAGGAGAAGCGGCTCGCCAACCTCGACACCGCCGCGAGCAACCTCGCGGTGGTCGACGCCGAGCTCGAGCGCATCGAGCAGCAGGTGCGCCTCGTGCGCGAGGAGAGCGCGGTCAGCCGCTCCCCGGAGGCGATCTCGGCCCGCCTCGACGCCGTCTCGCGCACCCTCGGCGAGACCTCCCGCTTCCTGGACCAGCACGCCGAGATCTTCTCGGACGCCTCGGTGACGGACTTCGAGGCGGGCTCGGTCCCGCCCCTGCCGAGCGAGCCGGAGGAGGAGGCGGAGCCCGGCCCTCCGCGGCCGCCGCGCGCCAGGGCGGGCCAGCGCCAGCGCTGA
>CAZLRF010000101.1:0-10553 GCA_964561785.1 uncultured Acidobacteriota bacterium
AGGCCGTGAGGAACGCTCCCGTCTGGACGGTTACGCGGGCATCGTGATATCGTCGATCATATGAAGACGATATCGGTATCGGTATTGTCGGAGGATTACGAGGCGTTTCGGCGGAGTGCCCGCCGGCGCAAGATCCCGATCGCCCAGCTGATCCGCGAGGCCATGTCCCTCTACCGCGTCGAGAGGCTGGAGGAGAAGCCTCGTCTCACCGAACTGCCGGTCCTGATCGGGCACAGGCCGCTCTCGGCCCTCCCGGCGCGGGACGAGGTTTACGACGAGATCTTCGACCGGGGCGCGCGGGTCGCCGAGCCGTGAAGCTCGGCGTCGACACGAACGTCCTCGTCTACGCGCACGTGGCGGCGCTCCCGGAGCACGTCGGGGTGAAGGCCTTCCTCGCGCGCCAGCTCGACCGGCGCGACGTCACCCTCGTCGTGACTCCCGCCGTGCTGCACGAGTTCGTGCACGTGGTCACCGACCCGCGGCGCTTCGATCCTCCCGTCTCGATGACGGAAGCCCTCGCCCTCGCCCGGCTCTGGCTCGGCCGGGCGAACGTGGACTGCCTTGCGACGGACGCCGACGCACTGGCGGACGCCCTGGCCCTCATCGAGAGACACGGCCTCGGCCGCCGGCGCCTGGCCGACACGCTCTTTGCCGCCACGCTCCTCCGCCACGGCGTGCGCCAGCTCGCGACGTGCAACCCGGCCGACTTCGCCGTGTTCTCGAGCCTGCAGCTCGTCGATCCCTGCGCTCCCGGTCCCGACGCCCCAGGAGGACAGCTATGATCCCGCGCTCCCTCGCGATCGCCGTGCTTGCCGCCGCCCTGGCCGTGCCGGCCGTGGCGCAGGCCCCCTACAAGCTGCCGCCGAAGGAGGTCGTCGACCTCCTCGACGCGCCGCCGCCGCCGCAGGTGGTGGTGAGCCCGACGGGCGACGCGGTCCTGCTCGTGGAGCCCGAGGCCTACCCGCCCATCGCGCTCCTCGCCGAGCCGGTCCTGCGCCTCGCAGGCGTGCGGATCAACCCCGCGACCGGCTGCCGGCAGCGCACGCTCCGGTTCACCGGGCTCGAGGTCCTGCCCGTCGACGGCGGACCCGCCCGGCGCGTGGCGCTGCCCGAGGGCGCGCGGCTCGGCATGCCCGCCTTCTCCCCCGACGGGCGTCGCTTCGCCTTCACCCGCGACCTCGCGGACGGGGTCGAGCTGTGGACGGGCGAGACCGCGACCGGGGCCGCGCGCGCCGTGCCCGGGCTGCGCCTCAACGACGTGCTGGGGCCGGCGTTCGGCTGGGCGGACGGCGGGACGCTCCTCGTCCGCGCGGTCCCGGCGGACCGGGGCGAGGCGCCGCGGCCCGCGGCCGTGCCCGAGGGTCCGCTCGTCGAGGAGACGGCGGGGAAGGCCTCGCAGATGGCGACGTTCCAGGACCTGCTCCACACCCCCCACGACGAGGCCGCCTTCGAGCACTTCGCGCGCGGCCAGGTCCTCCGTGTCGATGCCGCGAGCGGTCGGACGACGCCCGTCGGGACGCCGGGCCTCGTGAGCGACGTCGAGCCCTCGCCCGACGGCCGGTTCCTCCTCGTCCACGGCGTGAAGCGCCCCTTCTCGACGCGCGTGCCCTACGTCTACTTCGCCCGCGCGGTCGAGGTCTGGGACGCCGCCGGGACGAAGCTCGCCACGATCGCCGACCTGCCCGTCTCGGACGAGGTCCCCCGCCAGGGCGTGCCGACCGGCCCCCGCGCGGTCGCGTGGCAGCCGCTCGTCCCCGCGACGCTCGTGTGGGTCGAGGCGCAGGACGGGGGCGATCCGCTCCGCAAGGTCCCTCATCGCGAGAGGGTGATGACGCTGTCCGCGCCGTTCACCGCCGGGCCGCGCGAGATCACTCGGCTCGCGCAGCGGTTCCGGGGCCTCGAGTGGACCGCGCGCCGGGGTGTCGCGCTCGTGACCGAGTACGACCGCGACCGCCGGTGGACCACGACGTCGCTCGTGGACACGGCCGCCCCGTCCGCGGCGAAGGTCGTCTTCGACCTCTCGGTGAACGACGCCTACCGCGACCCCGGCGACCCCGTGATCGAGACCCGACCGACCGGCGAGCGCGTCGTCGCCCAGGACGGGGAGTCGATCTATCTCGCGGGGGCGGGGGCGTCGGAGGAGGGCGACCGCCCCTTCCTCGACCGGCTCGACCTTCGGACGCTGGAGACGCAGCGCCTGTTCCGCTGCGACGCCGCGCGCTACGAGCGCTTCCTCGCGTTCGTCGGGGGGGGCCGCGCGCAGGCCCTCGTGCGCTCCGAGTCGCCCACGGAGCCGCCGAACCTGTTCGTGGTCGACCTCGCCTCCGGGGCCCGCCGCAAGCTGGGCGACTACCGCGACCCCGCGCCGCTGCTCGCCCAGGCCTCGAAGGAGCTCGTGAGGTACTCGCGCAAGGATGGCGTCGCGCTGTCGGGGACGCTCTACCTCCCGCCGGGCCACCGCCCCGGGACCCGCCTGCCCGCCCTCGTCTGGGCCTACCCGCTCGAGTACTCCGACCCCTCGACCGCGGGGCAGGTCCGCGGCTCGACCCGGACCTGGGCCCGGGTCACGGGGGCCTCGCCCCTCGCGCTGCTCACCCAGGGCTACGCCGTGCTCATGGACGCGACGATGCCGGTCGTGGGCGATCCCGAGACGATGAACGACACCTACGTCGAGCAGATCACCGCGGCCGCCCAGGCGGCGATCGACGTCCTCGACGCGAAGGGCATCGTCGACCGCCGCCGCGTCGTGGTGGGAGGCCACAGCTACGGGGCCTTCATGACCGCGAACCTCCTCGCCCACACCGACCTCTTCGCGGCCGGGATCGCCCGCTCCGGCGCCTACAACCGCACGCTCACCCCGTTCGGCTTCCAGAGCGAGCGGCGCTCGTTCTGGGAGGTGCCGCAGCTGTACCTGCGCGTCTCGCCGTTCACCTACGCCAACAGGATCAACGAGCCCATCCTCCTGATTCACGGCGAGGCCGACAACAACAGCGGCACCTTCCCGATCCAGTCCGAGCGGCTCTTCCAGGGCTTGCGCGGCAACGGCGCAACCGCGCGCTACGTCGTGCTGCCCCACGAGTCGCACGGCTATCGAGCGCGCGAGTCGGTGCTGCACACGCTCGCCGAGATGATCGAGTGGGCCGACCGCTGGGCGAAAACCCGGCCGTCCGACACGGCGCCCGCGCCCGAAGCTCGATAGAAGCGCCAGCGGAGGACGACTCCGCCCTCAGCCGGAACGCGACTTCGAAGTGATCGCGCGCCATGCGGAGTCGAGGGTCGATGTGGCCTGAGGTCGACCCTCGGCCGGCTCAGAACTCGAGCGTCGCGCCGAAGAGAGGGATGAGCGGGAGCATCCCGTCGCGGTCGAGCCGGACGCGGCCGGTCGCGGGGTTCACGCTCGAGATCTCCGTGTAGCGCTCGTTGTCGTGGTCGAGGAGGTTCGCCACCTCGAGGTAGAGCCCCAGGGAGACCCGCCCCCGCGTGAAGCGCTTCTCCGCCCGCACGTCCCAGCGGCTGTACGCCCGCGGGGAGAAGCGGTTGCGCTCTTCGTCGAGGAAGACGCCACCTTCCGTCTCGCGGAGGAAGCCGGGGAAGGGGAAGGCGCTGCCGTAGCGGAAGGCGGTGCTGAGGAAGGCGTCCTTGCCGAGCGAGACGCGTCCCCACGCGGTCACGGTGTGCCGCTGGTCGAAGTCGGAGTCGAAGCGCAGGCCGCTCGGGTGCTCCCGGCGCGCGTGGGCGACGACGTAGGAGACGAATCCGGAGAAGGGCCCGGCGTGCGGGGCCGCGAGCGTGACCTCGACTCCCCGCGAGGGACCCGAGAGGCTGTTCTCGAGGACGGCCGAGGGGTCGGGCCGGACCACGCGGCCGCCGACGAGGCGCCACTCGAGCGCGGGGTTGAAGACGAGCCGGCTCTCCGACTGCGCGTAGCCCTCGAGGCGCAGGCGCAGGCCGCGGGGCAGGCGCTGCTCGAGGGCGAGCACGAGGTGGCGCGAGCGCTCGGCGTCGAGCGACGGGTTCGCGTTCCCCCCCGCGAGCTGCTCGAAGCGCGGGAACTGGGCATAGCTTCCGAAGGCGGCGAACAGGCGGGTCGTCTCCGAGAGCCCGATCTCGGCCGACGCGCGCGGGAGCAGCGTCGTCTCCCCGGTCGGGGAGAAGCGGTCGAGCCGGGCCCCGGCGGTGAGGGTGAAGCGACCCCCGGGCGCCGCCCACGTCTCCTGCACGTGCGCTCCCCACAGCCAGCCGGTCTCGTCGTAGTCGTCCTCGACCCGCGGGCCCTCCGGCCGCGGGTCGAAGCGCCGCGAGAGGACCTCCTCGCGCTCCCCCCGCGCCTCGAGGCCCGCCTCGAGGCGGTGCGACCCCCGACGCCACGCTGCGTCGGCTACGAGGCCCAGCTGGCGCGATTCGAGGAAGAAGCGCTGGAAGCCGTCGGTGTCGCGGTTGTCGCCCGTCTCCCGCAGCGCGAAGGCCGTGACCCCGAAGGACAGCGCGCTCCCCGAGCGCCGCCACGAGAGCAGGGCGAGATCGGTGCCCGCCTCCGCCGACTCCATCGTGTGGGCCCCGGGGTCAGGCTCGGTGTTCTCGTAGCGGGCGCGGCCGAATAGCGCGAGGAGCGCCACTGCGTGCGTGGGGTGCGGCCTCCACGCGAGCTTGGCCGTGAGGTCCCGCCAGCCGAGGGCGAGGGCGGGGTCGTCCTCCACCCGGTCGATGATGTAGTCGAGGTAGCTCTGGCGGGCGGAGGCGATCCAGCTCGCCTTCGTCCCGATCGGGCCCTCGAGGGTCGCGAAGGCTCCGGCCGCCCCGAGGCTCGCCTTGCCGTGGAAGCCGTCGTCCCGGCCCGCGCGGGTGCGCACGTCGAGCACGGCCCCCGTCCGGTCGGCGTAGCGGGCGGGAGCGGCGCCGGGCAGCAGGGTGACCGAGCCGAGCACGTCGCCGTTGAAGATCGTGAGCGAGTAGCCGTCGTTGATGTCACGGATCGTGTGGAGGGGCGCGGAGAGCCGCACGCCGTCGATGTGCAGGCCCACCGCCGAGAAGCCACCGCCCCGGGCCGCGAAGCCCGCGTTCAGCTCGTCGTTCGCCGCGACCCCGGGCAGGGCCTGCGCCGCGCGCAGCGGGTCGCTCGCGGCGACGCTGCCGAGGGCCATCACGTCCGCGCCGTCGAACCGGCGGGCGAGGGGGGAGGGGGCCTCGGCGACGGGCGCCGCGCCCTGCGCGGTCACCGTGACCGCCTCCTCGAGCCGCGGGGGCGCGGGCTCGAGGGGTACCGTGAACTCCCCGGGCGCGGTGCCGAGGGCGAGGCTCGCCGCGAAGGTGCGGAAGCCGGGGGCGCTCGCCCGCAGGCGGACGGAGCGGCGCTCGAGCCCCACGAACGCGAAGCGGCCGTCGTCGTCCGCGACGGTCTCGCGCTCTCCCTCCGACACCCGGACCACCGCGCCCGGCACGGCTTCGCCGCTGCGCGCGTTCACCACGCGCCCCCGCAGGGTGATCGTGTCCGCCCCGCGGGCCGGGAATGCGGCCGCGAGGAGGGCGGCGAGCGCGAGCGCGAGGCGAAAGATCGTCGCCTCCCCAGGCTCAACGGGGGGGAGGCCCGCCCTTCATCTGGTCGGCGAGCTTGCGCAGGTTGCGGGCGAGCACCTCGGCCTGTGCCTTCACGTCCTTGAAGCCGTAGTTGAACGGCCGCCGCGACGTCCCGAGGACGAGGGCCCCGTTGAGCAGCGGGGTCCCGTCCGCCGCCTTCCCGATGGACTCGAGCCGTACGACGAGCTCGGGCTTCTCGCCCGCGCGCGGGGGGCGGAACTCGTCCTTGCGCGCCTCGAGGGCGGAGCGCAGCTCCCGCGCCCACGCGTCGACCGCCGCCCCCCCTTTCGCGTCCGCCTCGACCGCGACGCTCATCGGCGTCGACTTCGTCACGGCCTGCGGGGAGGCCGCGGCCTGGGGGGCGGCGAAGAGCAGGGCGAGGGCGAGGGCGGTCATCGAGGTCCTCCGGGGCACCCACCGCGGGCGCGGCGCGGAGACGGTAGCACGAAAGCGCCGCGCGGGGTCAGGCCCCGGGCGGCACCAGGCGGTCGCCGGGGAGAGCCGCATCCGCGGGGACGTCTTCGAGAAAGGCGAGCTCGCGGTACAGGGGCGCGAAGTCGGGGCGCGTGGCGTCGAAGAGCTGCTGGAAGCTGTCGATCACGAAGTAGGTCTCCTGGTACGCGTCGATGCGGTAGAGGCTGCGCATGACGCGGACGAGGTCGAACGCGACGCGGCGCGGCCGGGGGCTCGTGACGGAGTGCTCGATCTCGCCCGGGGAGGAGAGGATGCCGGCACCGTAGATCCGCAGGCCGGCGGGGGTGCGGACGAGGCCGAACTCGACGGTGTACCAGTAGAGCCGGGCGAGCCACCGCAGGGCGCCCAGCCCCTCCGCCTTGCGCCCCCCGCGGCCGTAGGCCTCCATGTAGTCGGCGAACACCGGATCGAAGAGCATCGGCACGTGGCCGAAGAAGTCGTGGAACACGTCGGGCTCCACGATGTAGTCGAGCTCGTGCTCCTCGCGGATCCACCGGGTCACCGGGAAGCGCCGGTTCGCGAGGTGGTCGAAGAACACGAGGTCCGGCACGAGGCCGGGCACGGCGACGAGCCGCCAGCCGGTGGCGGGGACCAGGCGATCGTTCACCGCCTCGAAGCGGGGGATGCCGCCCTCGTAGTCGAGCGACCGCAGGGCGCGCACGTACTCCTCGCAGGCCCGCCCCTCCACGCGCCCGATCTGGCGCCGGTACAGCCGCCGCCAGCGGTCGTGCTCCTCGCCGGAGTACGCCGCGTGGTCCTGCTCGATCGTGTAGTCCGCCCGCATGCGCGAGTAGTCGCCGCGCAGGCCGTGGCTGGTCTGGCCGTGGTTGAGCGCAGGGCTCATGGCCTCACTCTCCCCGGGGAACCCTGCCCGTATCCTACCCGATGGCGCCCTCTGCGCACGGAGGGCGTTGCCAGATTTGACACCCCGGCGGCGGGGGGTTGCGGAACGCCCGCGGGTGGGCGACGTTAGACGGAGTGGAGGTTCCCGTTCCCATGTCCCTGCGCACCGTGGTCTTCCTTCTCCTCCTCGCCGCGGGCGGGGCCTGGCTCGTCGCGACCTCGCGCGAGGCGCGCGGCGCCGCGCCCGCCCCCGCGACCCTCGCGCGCGCCACCTTCGCCGGCGGCTGCTTCTGGTGCCTCGAGGCGCCCTTCGACAAGGTGCCCGGCGTCGTGTCCACGACCTCGGGCTACGCCGGGGGGAAGCTGAGGAACCCGACCTACGAGCAGGTCTCGGCCGGCGGGACGGGGCACGCCGAGGTCGTGCAGGTCGCCTACGACCCCGCGCGGGTGAGCTACGAGCGGCTGCTCGAGGTGTTCTGGCGCAACGTCGACCCCACGGACGCGGGCGGCCAGTTCTGCGACCGGGGGAGCCAGTACCGCACGGGCATCTTCTACGAGGGCGAGGACCAGAAGCGCGCGGCCGAGGCGTCCAAGCGGGCGCTCGAGCGAGAGGCCCGCCTCGGCCGGCCGGTCGTGACCGAGATCGCCCGGCTCGAGGCGTTCTACCCCGCGGAGGACTACCACCAGGACTTCTACAGGAAGAGCCCGGTGCGCTACACGACCTACCGGGCGGGGTGCGGGCGGGACCGGCGGCTGCGGGAGCTGTGGGGCGAGGAGGCGGTCGTGGGTCCGAAGGTGGTCGGCGCGGCGTCCCCCGGGGACGCCGGGAAAGGGTGGCGGGCGGTGAAGGACAGCAGCTACAGGAAGCCTTCGAAGGACGAGCTCAGGAAGACGCTGACCCCGCTGCAGTACAAGGTCACGCAGGAGGGCGGCACCGAGCTCGCGTTCCGCAACGAGTACTGGGACCGGAAGGAGCCCGGCATCTACGTCGACGTCGTGTCGGGCGAGCCGCTGTTCTCCTCGACCGACAAGTTCGACTCGGGCTCGGGGTGGCCGAGCTTCACGCGACCCCTCGAGGCGGCGAACGTCACGGAGCACCGGGACGTCTCGCTCGGCATGGTCCGCACGGAGGTCCGCTCGAAGCACGCCGACTCCCACCTCGGCCACGTGTTCGACGACGGACCGCGGCCGACCGGGCTGCGCTACTGCATCAACTCCGCCGCCCTGCGCTTCGTCCCCGCCTCCCGGCTCGAGGCCGAGGGCTACGGCGCGTACGCGAAGCTGTTCGAGAAGCCGGCCACGGACCGCCGCACCCCTTGAAAGCCGGCCGGGGAGGCCGTACGCTGCGGGTCTCCCTCCGGTGATTCCCCGCGCCGTGCGGGCCAAGCCCCCGCCGCGGGGCACTCGAGCAAGGGGAGCCCGTGCTGCTGGTGAGATGGATCGGTGAGGCCCCGCCCGAGAAGGGCGAGTGGCAGGAGGCCCTTCGTCGGGCCCTCGCCGACCCGTCCGGCCAACACCGCGTACGCCTCTGGCGGGGTCCGTCCGGCTGGCGCTTCGACGTCGGCCGGCGCACGCGGGCCGGCTGGGACGACGACGCGTTCGGGCGGGCCGGCGTGGACGTCGTGCGCCGGGTCCGGGACGCCCTGGCCGGCGTGGGTGCGGAGCTCGATCCGACCTTCGACCCCTCCGACCCGACGGAGCCAGGACCGCCCGCCCCGGACGCCGCCGAGCCCCCGCCGCCTCCTTGGCGCTCCGCCCGGCACCGCGGGCGCGTCCGGAGGTGGCTGGCCGTCTCCGCGCTGGCGGCCGGGATCGGACTGCTCGCGTGGCGCGCTCTCCAGGAGCCGGTGGTGACCCCACCGCCCCCGGGCGCGGACCCCGTCGCGATGCGCGAGCGCGTGCGGGAGCTCGAGGACGAGGTCGCCCGGCTCCAGCAGCAGAAGGCCGCGGAGGCCGTCCTCGCCCCGGACCGGGAGCCGTCTCGTGCCCCCAGGCCCGCGCCGGCCCGGCGTGCGACGCCGGCCCCCCCGGTCGCACCCGCGACGCCCGTGTCCGTACCGTCTTCGACTCCGGCCACGATCGCGACTCCGGTCCCGACCACCATGCCGACCACCATGCCGCCGCCGCCGCCGACACTGGCGTCGACGGTGGCCCCCGCCCCCACCCCGGCGCCCGCCCCCGAGCCGCCCGCTGTCGAGCCGGGGAGCCTCGTGGATCTCGCGGACCTCCTGCTGATCCGCCCGGTGCTCGTGTCCGAGGACCGCCCGCGCTACCCGCCGGCGGCGCAGCGGGCGGGGATCGAGGGCTCGGTGGTGGTGAGCGCCGTCGTCACCGAGACCGGCGTGATCGGCCCGGTGACCATCGTCCGAGCCAGCCCCCGCGGCCTCGGCTTCGAGGACGAGGCGCTGCGCTTCGTCAGGACGCGGCGCTACCGGCCCGCCACCCGCCAGGGCGTTCCCGTCCGCGTGCGGATGGAGATGATCGTCGAGTTCCGCCGTCCGTCGCGCTCCCGCTGAGCGCGGCCGGGGGCATGACGCCGGTCATGTCCCCCGCCGGGGCCCCCGGAGTAGAGTGGCCCCGATGAGCCTGCCTCCCCTCCGTCTCGCCCGGACGGTCCTCGAGGAGTCGCGCGCCTTCGCCCGCCTCGACGCCGTCCCCTCGGCCGAGGTCCTCAAGGGGCCGGAGCTGCGCGGGAGGCGCCGGCGCATCGAGTGGTCGCGCCACCTCGTCCAGGCGGGCTTTCTCCTCACCGTCCTCCTGATCGGCTGGGAGTTCGTCCGCTGGGTCCGGGGGATGGAGGAGGGGCTCGTCGTGGGCGAGCGCCCGCCGGGGGTGGAGGCGTTTCTCCCGATCGCGGCGCTGCTCAGCCTGCGCCACCTCGCCCTGACCGGCGAGGTCCACCCCGTCCACCCCGCGGGCCTCGTGATCCTCGTGCTCGTCCTCCTCCTGGGGCTCGTCGCGAAGAAGGCCTTCTGCTCGTGGGTGTGCCCGATCGGGACCCTCTCGGAGGCCCTCGCCATCCTGTCGCGGCGGCTCTTCCGCCGCACGCTCTCGCTCCCCCGTCTTCTCGACCTCCCGCTGCGCTCGCTCAAGTACCTGCTCCTGGGCTTCTTCGTCTACGCCGTGTTCTTCCAGATGGACCCCGGCGCGGTCGCCGACTTTCTCGACTCGCCGTACAACCGCGTGGCCGACGTGAAGATGCTGTACTTCTTCGAGCGCCTGTCGCCCTTCGCCCTGCGGGTCCTCCTCGGCCTCGTCGTCCTCTCGGTGGTCGTGCCCTACTCCTGGTGCCGCTACCTGTGCCCTTACGGCGCGCTGCTCGGCGCGGTGTCGCTCCTGTCCCCGCTCAAGGTCACGCGCCACGCCCCCTCCTGCATCGACTGCAACCTCTGCACGAAGGCCTGCCCCTCGCGCCTGCCGGTGGCGAAGCTCGGCCGCGTGCGCTCGGACGAGTGCTTCGGCTGCCTCTCCTGCGTCGCGGCGTGCCCGGTGCCCCGCGCGCTGCGGGTCGAGACGCCCGCCCCCTGGCGCCGTGCGGTGCGGCCGGCGGCGTTCGCCGCGCTCGTGGTGGGCCTCCTGGCGGGCGGCATCGTCCTCGCGAAGGCGGGCGGGCTCTGGCGCGGCTCGATCTCGAACGAGGAGTACGCCCGCCGCATCCTTAG
>CAZLRF010000102.1:0-1713 GCA_964561785.1 uncultured Acidobacteriota bacterium
TGATCGGGGAGCCGTCGTAGTTCATCCCGTAGGTGATGACCGGCCAGCCGTAGTTACGGCCCGGCAGGACGAGGTTGAGCTCGTCCCCGCCGCGCGGGCCGTGCTCCGCGTCGTAGAGCTCGCCGGTCACGGGGTGCCGGGCGAGTCCTTGGGGGTTGCGGTGACCGTAGCTCCAGATGGTGGGCATCGCCCCCTGGCGCTTCACGAACGGGTTGTCCTGGGGGACGCGCCCGTCGTCGAGGATGCGGTGGACCTTGCCGTTCGGGCGCGAGAGGTCCTGCGCGTCGTCGCGCTGGCCCCGCTCCCCGATCGTGAAGAAGAGGTGGCCCTTCCCGTCGAAGACGAGCCGGGAGCCGAAGTGCACCTGCCCCCGCCGGTAGAGGGCGCGAGGGGCTTCGAACAGGGTCTGCTGCTCGACGAGCCGCCCGTCCCGCAGCTTCCCGCGGACGACCTTGGTCATCGCGGTGCCGTTCTCTCCCGGGTCGGAGAAGGAGAGGTAGATCCAGCCGTTCTTCTCGTAGTCGGGGTGGACGGCCACGTCCATGAGTCCGCCCTGGCCCTGCGACCAGACGGGGGGCACGCCCTCGACCGGGGGCAGCAGCCGTCCCTTCTCGACGAGGCGGAGCCGGCCCGCCTTCTCGGTGACCAGCATGCGCCCGTCGGGCAGGAACGCGACCGACCAGGGAGTCTCGACGCCCTCGACGACGGTCTCGACCCGGAAGGCGTGCTCCTCGCTCTTCACCACGGCGTCGCCGCGGGGCTTCGCGTAGGTCGTCTCGGCCCGCCTCGCCTCGTCCACCTTCTCGCGGATGAAGATCACGAGGGCCCGGATCTCCTGCTCGGTGAGCGCGCCGCCGAACCCCGGCATGCCCGCCTCGGCCTGGCCCTCCCGGATCGACTTCGCGAGGCTCGCGTCGTCGCCCCCGTAGGTCCACGCGTCGTCGACGAGGCTCGCCGCCTGGCCGCCCTGCAGCCTCGCCCCGTGGCAGCTCGCGCAGCTCTCGGCGAAGACCTGCGCGACGTCCCTTCGCCCGCCCGGCTGGGCCTCCACGCAGGCCGCGACCGCGAGCAGCCCCGCCATAAGCGCCGGCATCGTCCCGTTCCTCAACGCTCCCTCCCGTTCAATCCGCTGAACGTCACGGCCCAGCATAGCCGCCACCGCGGAAATGTCGAACCGGACGGCGCCGAAGGCCGTAGAAGAGGGTGCGGGCGGTTCGGCCCGCGGGGGAGGGACCGTGCCCAGAAGGCTCACGCGCGACACCCGGAACGCGGTGTTGGGCGGCGTCGCCGCCGGGTTCGGGCGCTACCTGGACGTCGACCCGGTCCTCGCGCGGCTGGCCTTCGTGCTCCTGGCGTTCGTCAACGGCCTCGGCGTGCTCGTGTACCTCGCGGCCTGGCTGCTCATGCCGAGGGATGACGGGGCCGCAGCCGCCGTGCCCCCCGTCGCGGGCGCGGCGGGGACGGGCTTCGAGGCCCTCCGCGAGGCCGGCTCCACGATCGCCGCCGAGGTGAGGCAGGGAGTCCCGGACGCCGCATCCGCCCAGCTCGCGATCGGCTCGCTGCTCGTCGTCGCCGGGGCGCTCCTCCTCGCCCACAACCTCGGCTGGCTGCACTGGCCGCACTGGCTCCGCTTCTCGACGCTGTGGCCCCTCGTCCTCGTGGGCCTCGGCCTCGGCCTCATCGCGAAGTCGCGCCGGCCGGCCTGAGACCGCC
>CAZLRF010000102.1:1813-10511 GCA_964561785.1 uncultured Acidobacteriota bacterium
GTCCTCGAGGCGCACGAGATCCGGGCGGAGAAGCTGACCCACGTCAACTTCGCCTTCGCCAACGTGATCGCCGGGCGGGTGGTCGAGGGCTCGCCGCGCGACGCGGAGAACCTGCGCGTCCTCACCGGGCTGCGCTCGCTGCACCCCCACCTCGAGGTCCTGGTGTCCGTCGGCGGCTGGACGTGGTCGAAGGGCTTCTCGGACGCCGCGCTCACGCCGGCGAGCCGCCGGGTGTTCGTGGCGAGCGCCGTCGACTTCGTGCGGCGCCACGACCTCGACGGCTTGGACGTCGACTGGGAGTACCCGGGGCTGCCGGGCGACGACAACCCCCACCGGCCGGAGGACAAGGAGAACTTCACGGCGCTCATGAGCGAGCTGCGCCTGGCTCTCGACCGCGAGGGCCCCCGTCGCGGGAAGCACCTCCTCCTGACCTTCGCCGCGGGTGCGTTCTCCGACTTCATCGCCCACACCGAGATGGCGAAGGTGCACTCCGTGGTCGACTTCGTCAACCTGATGACCTACGACTTCCGGGTCGCGAGCCCGGGCGAGCCCGCGGGGCACCACGCGAACCTCTACCCGACCCCGGCGGACCCGCGGCGCCACTCCGCCGACGGCGCGGTGCGGGAGTTCCTCGCGGCCGGTGTGCCGGCGGCGAAGCTCGTGCTCGGGGTGCCGTTCTACGGTCGCGCGTGGGAGGGAGTCGGCTCACCCGAGGGGCTCTACAAGGAAGGGAGGCCGCCGGGACAGAGGATGGAAACGTCGCACCCATCCCTCGCCGGGCTGATCGGGCGCGAGGGATGGGTGCGTGCGTGGGACGCCGCCGCGCAGGCGCCGTACCTGTGGAACGCCGCCACCGGGACGTTCGTCACGTACGAGGACGAGGAGTCGCTGCGCGTCAAGAGCCGCTACGTCCTCGACAAGGGCCTCGGCGGGGTCATGTTCTGGGAGTACCACGCCGACCGCTCGGGGGCGCTTCTCGACACGCTCGACGCGACGCTGCGCGGGGAGGACACCCTGCCCCTCTCCGGCGTGTGGCGCTTCGCGATCGACCCGCGGGACGAGGGGCTCGGCTCGGGCTGGGAAGGGCGGACGCTCGGCCAGAGGATCCGCCTGCCGGGGGTGCTCCAGGGCCAGGGCTTCGGCGACGACGTGAGCGTCGACTCGCCCTGGACGGGCCAGATCGTGGACCGCTCGTTCTTCACGTCGCCCCTCTACGAGCCCTACCGGCGACCCGGGCAGGTCAAGGTGCCCTTCTGGCTGCAGCCGGACAAGGTCTACGTGGGCCCCGCGTGGTACGAGAAGGACGTCGTCGTGCCCGAGGCGTGGAGGGGCCGGCGGCTCGTGCTCCACCTCGAGCGGCCGCACTGGCAGACGCTCGCCTTCCTCGACGGCCGCGCGGTCGGCTCGAGCGACAGCCTCTCGACGCCGCACGAGCACGACCTCGGGGTCGTCCCGCCCGGACCGCACCGGATCACGATCCGCGTCGACAACCGGCTGGTCGTCGACGTCGGGACGAACTCGCACAGCGTGAGCGACCACACGCAGGGGAACTGGAACGGGATCGCGGGGCGGATCGAGCTGCGGCCGTCGGCCCTCGTCTTCGTCGACGACCTTCAGGTCCACCCGCGCGTCGCCTCGCGCTCTCTCCTCGTGCGGGGCCGCATCGGCAACGCGACGGGGCGCCCGGGCCGGGGGACGCTGCGGCTCCTGGCCTCGGCCCCGGGCACGCCCGCTTCGGCCCCGAAGGCGGTCGAGGTCTCCTGGGACGCGTCGGGCGGCGCCTTCGAGGCGGAGCTCGCCCTCGGCGAGGCGGCCCCGCTCTGGGACGAGTTCTCGCCGGTCCTGCACCGGCTCACCGCGACGCTCGAGGGGGACGGCGTGCGCGACGCGCGCACCGTGGCCTTCGGCCTCCGGGAGATCGAGACGCAGGGCACCCAGTTCGTCGTGAACGGCCGTCGGACCTTCTTCCGCGGCACGCTCGAGTGCGCGATCTTCCCGAAGACGGGCCACCCGCCGACGGACGTCGCCTCGTGGCGGCGCATCGTGCGGATCGCCAAGGCGCACGGCCTCAACATGATCCGCTTCCACTCGTGGTGCCCGCCCCGCGCCGCGTTCCTCGCGGCCGACGAGGAGGGCTTCTACTACCAGGTCGAGGCCGCCTCGTGGGCGAACGGCTCGACGCGGCTCGGCGTGGGGCTGCCGGTCGACGAGTGGGTCGAGCGGGAGACGGGGAGGATCCTCCGGGAGTACGGCAACCACCCGTCGTTCGTCCTCATGTCCTACGGCAACGAGCCGGCCGGGCGCGACGCGCAGTGGCTCGCCGGCTGGGTGGAGCGCTGGAAGGCCCGCGACCCGCGGCGGCTCTACACGGGCGCGGCGGGCTGGCCGCAGATCCCGCAGAACCAGTTCCACGTCAGCCCCGACCCGCGGATCCAGGCGTGGGGCCAGGGGCTCGCGTCGCGGGTCGACGCGAAGCCGCCCGAGACGCGGACCGACTACCGCGACTACGTCCGGGCGCGGCCGGTGCCCGTCGTCAGCCACGAGATCGGCCAGTGGTGCGCCTACCCGAACCTCGCCGAGCGGTCGAAGTACACGGGCTATCTGAAGGCGAAGAACTTCGACGTCTTCGCCGACTCGCTCGCCGCGAGCGGCATGGCCGACCAGGCCGAGGCCTTCCTGCACGCCTCGGGGAAGCTCCAGGCGCTGCTCTACAAGGAGGACGTCGAGTCGGCGCTGCGCACGCCGGGAATGGGCGGCTTCCAGCTGCTCGACCTCCACGACTTCCCCGGCCAGGGCACGGCCCTCGTCGGCGTCCTCGACCCGTTCTGGGACTCGAAGGGCTACGTCACCGCGGACGAGTTCCGGCGCTTCGCGGGGCCCACGGTGCCGCTCGCCCGCCTCGACCGGAGGACCTTCACGACGGCGGAGACGCTCGAGGCCGACGTCGAGGTGGCCCACTTCGGGCCGCGGCCCCTCGCCGGGGTGGTGCCGGAGTGGCGCCTCGTCGGCGACGACGGAAGGACGGCGGCGGGCGGGGTGCTGCCCCGGCGCGACGTGCCGGTCGACAACGGCACGGCGCTCGGCCGGGTGCGCGCGAGGCTCGCCTCCCTCCGCGCGCCGGCGCTTTACCGGCTCGTCGTCGCGCTCCGGGGCACCCCGTTCGAGAACGACTGGGACGTGTGGGTCTACCCGCCCCGCGTCGACACCCGGGTGCCGGCCGGGCTCACCATCGCCCGGTCGCTCGACGCGGCAGCCGAGGCGCGGCTGCGGGAGGGCGGAAGGGTCGTGCTGCTCGTCCCGCCCGACCGCGTGCGCGGGGACGCGCTCGGGAAGGTCGCGCTCGGCTTCTCCAGCATCTTCTGGAACACCGCCTGGACGGGCCGCCAGGCCCCTCACACGCTCGGCGTCCTCGTCGACCCGAAGCACCCGGCGCTCGCCGCGTTCCCGACCAAGGGCCACAGCAACTGGCAGTGGTGGTCGATCGTGAGCCGCGCGGGGGCGATGATCCTCGACGGCCTGCCGCGGGAGCTGCGGCCGACCGTCCAGGTGATCGACGACTGGTTCACGAACCGCCGGCTCGGCCTCGTCTTCGAGGCGCGGGTGGGGAGGGGCCGCCTGCTCGTCACCAGCATCGACCTCGACCGCGACCTGGAGGCGGACCCGGTCCTTCGCCAGATGCGTCACAGCCTCCTGCGCTACGCCGCGAGCGACCGCTTCGCCCCGACCGTCGACGTCGCCCCCGACGCCCTCCGCGCCCTCTTCGAGTGACCTTGTAAAGGGGTCAGATCTTGAAATGGCGCATGTCCGCTCCGATGAGCAGATTCAAGATCTGACCCCGGGCCGGTATGATGGCCGGCCGACCCCGGGCCGGTATGATGGCCGGCCCATGCCGAGCGCGGTCGCTCTCCTCCTCGCCGGCCTCGCGTTTCTCCTGAGCGGGGCGGCCGCCCTCGTCTACCAGGTCTCCTGGCAGCGCATCCTGGTCCTGCAGACGGGGGTCGGCATCCACTCGATCGCCGTGATCGTGGCCTCGTTCATGGCCGGCCTCGGCGGCGGGAGCTGGCTCGGCGGGGTCCTCTCGACCCGCCTCGACCCGCGCCGCGCGCTCGTCGCCTTCTCGGGGCTCGAGCTGCTGATCGCCGTCTTCGGGGTCGCGAGCGTGCCGCTCTACCACGACGTTCTGTACGTGCGGGCCACGGGGCTCATGGCCGACCCCTTCCGGGCGGGGCTGGTGCAGTTCCTCTCGCTGCTCCCCCCGACGCTCCTCATGGGGATGTCGCTGCCGTTCCTCGTGCGGGCCCTCCTGGTCGACGCCGCCCACGCCGGCCGGACCGTCGGCTTCCTCTACGGGATCAACACCCTCGGCGCCGCCCTCGGCGCCCTCGTCGCCCCGTGGTTCCTCATGCGCCACCTCGGGATCCGGGGGGCGGTCCTCGTCGCGGCGGCCGCGAACCTCCTCGCCGCCCTGCTCGTGCTCGGCGTCGGGAGCCGGGGTGCGCCGGGTCCGCAGGGGGAGAGGGGGACGCAGAGACCCGCGCCCGCGGTCGAGCGACGGCCCTTCCCGCTCTGGATCGCGCTCTACGCGCTCTCCGGCTTCTGTGCGCTCTCCCTGGAGATCCTCTGGTTCCGTGTCGTCGACGTGGCGGTGAAGTCCTCCGCCTTCACGTTCGGCACGGTGCTCTCGATCTACCTCCTCGGGTCCGCCGCGGGCGCCCTCGCCGGGACCCGGTGGGCCGACCGGCTCTCCCGGCCCTTCACCGCATTCCTCGTCCTGCAGTGCGCGCTGCTCGCCTACTCCGGCCTCGCCCTGCTGCTGCTCGTGCGCCTGCCGCCGGAGATGCCCGTCTACGACTGGTTCTTCGGGTACTGGCAGGGCTCCGAGGGCTTCCGCCTCGGGACCGAGAGCGACCCGGGCGCCCTGCTGCGGCTCTACGGCCTCCTGCCGTTCCTGCTGTACGGCCCGCCGACGGTGCTCATGGGCCTCTCCTTCCCCGTGCTCCAGCACGCGGTGCACGAGGACGCCGCCCTCGCCGGGCGAAGGGTCGGCTTCCTGCAGGCGGCCAACATCGCCGGCTGCGTGGCGGGCAGCCTGGTCGTCGGCCTCGTCCTGCTCGAGTGGCTCGGCACCGCGGGCACGACGCGCCTCCTGCTCGCGATCGGCCTCGTCCTCGCCGTGGTGGGGCTACGCCACGACCCCCGCTCCCGCATCCTTCTCGCCCTCGGGGCGGTCCTCGCCGGGCTCCTCGTCGCGCTGCCAACAGGGGACGCCCTCTGGCGCCGGCTCCACGGGCAGGGCGCGGAGGCGGAGCTGCTGGTGGGGGAGGATGCGACCGGCGTCGTCGCCCTGACCCGGGCCGAGCGCTTCCGTTTCGTGTTCGTGAACGGCAAGAGCAACAGCGTCCTGCCCTACGGCGCGGGCGAGCACACCCTGCTCGGGGCGGTCCCCGCCCTCGTCCACCCCGCCCCGCGCGACGTGGCGATCGTGGGCCTGGGGTCGGGGAACACGGCGTGGGCCGCGGGGTGCCGCCGCGAGACCGGGACGATTCGCGTGTTCGAGATCGCCGCGCCCCAGCTGCGTCTCCTGCGCGCGCTCGACGCCCGGCACGAGATGCGCCACCTGCGCGCCTTCCTCGCCGACCCGCGGGTCGTCCACGAGGTGGCGGACGGCCGCAACGCGATCGAGCGGGGCGGGCGGCTCTACGACCTCGTCGAGGCCGACGCGCTGCGGCCGTGGACCGCGTTCAGCGGCAACCTGTACTCGGAGGAGTTCTTCGCCGCCTGCGCGCGCCGTCTCAAGCCGGGGGGCGTGATGTGCACGTGGGCGCCGACGCCGCGGATCACCGAGACCTTTGCGCGGGTCTTCCCCCACGTGATCGACGCGGGGGCGATCCTGGTCGGGAGCCTCGACCCCCTCCCCTTCGCTCCCGAGGAGTGGGCGGCCCGAGCGGAGGCGCCCGAGGTCGTGGAGTACCTCGGACGCGCCGCCGCGCGCGAGGTGCGGGAGCGGCTGCGCGGGGCCCGGCGCGTCTTCGCCTCCCCCCGGCCGGTCCACGGGCGCAACCGCGACCTGTTCCCGAGGGACGAGCTCGCGACCCCCTGACGGGTCGCCGGAGGAGAAATGTCCAGGGTCCTCGTTCTCTTCGCCCACCCCGCCCTCGAGAAGTCGAGGATCCACCGGCGCCTCGTCGAGAGGGCCCGCGGCCTCGAGGGCGTGACGCTCAACGACCTCTACGAGGCGTACCCCGACTTCGACGTGGACGTGAAGCGCGAGCAGGAGCTGCTCCTCGCCCACGACGTGGTCGTGCTCCAGCACCCGCTCTACTGGTACTCGACCCCCGCGCTCGTGAAGCAGTGGGAGGACCTGGTGCTCGAGCACGGATGGGCCTACGGGACGGGGGGGACCGCGCTGCGGGGCAAGCGCCTCCTGTCCGCGATCAGCGCCGGGGGCTCCGAGGCGGCCTACCGTGAGGACGGCCACAACCGCTTCACGATCCGCCAGCTGCTCGCGCCGATCGAGCAGACCGCACGCCTGTGCGGGATGGACTACCCGCCGCCCTTCGTCGTCCACGGCACCCACCGGCTCGACGCGGACGGCGTCGAGAGGGCGGCCGACGAGTACGCGCGCCTCCTCGCCGCGCTGCGGGACGACCGCGTGGACTTCGAGGCGGCGCGGGGCCGCGCCCGGCTGAACGAGGACCTCGGCCGCGTGATCCGCGGGGCCGGGGAGGAGGGCGATCGTGCACGGTGAGGGCTTCTTCTTCCAGGCGTTCGTCTACCTCTCGGCGGCGGTCGTGTCGGTGCCGATCGCGAAGCGGCTCGGCCTCGGGTCGGTCCTCGGCTACCTGCTCGCGGGGGCCGCCATCGGCCCCTTCGGCCTGCGCCTCGTGGGCGAGGAGGGCCAGGACGTCATGCACTTCGCCGAGTTCGGCGTGGTCATGATGCTCTTCCTGGTCGGCCTCGAGCTCGAGCCGACGCTGCTGTGGCGCCTGCGCTCGGCCATCCTCGGCCTCGGGGGCCTGCAGGTCGTGCTCACCGCCGCGGCCTTCGCCCTCCTCGGCCTCGCCCTCGGCCTCCCCGCCCGGGAGGCCCTCGCGGTGGGGCTCGTCCTGTCGATGTCCTCGACCGCCATCGTGCTGCAGTCGCTGGCCGAGAAGGGTCTCCTGAAGACCGCGGCCGGCCAGAGCTCGTTCGCCGTCCTCCTCTTCCAGGACCTCGCGGTCATCCCGATCCTCGCCGTCTTCCCGCTCCTCGCCCCCGGGGGAGCGGCACAGGACGCGGCGGGCGCGGAGCACGCCTCGACGTGGGTGGGCGGGCTGCCGCCCTGGGGGCAGACCCTGGCCGTGCTCGCCGTGGTCGCGGCCGTCGTGCTCGCCGCGCGCTACCTGCTGCGCCCGGTCTTCCGGGCGATCGCGGCGACGAGGCTGCGCGAGCTGTTCACGGCCGCCGCGCTGCTGCTGGTCATCGGGATCGCCCTGCTCATGACCCGCATCGGCCTCTCGCCCGCGCTCGGCGCCTTCCTCGCCGGCGTCGTGCTCGCGAACAGCGAGTACCGGCACGAGCTCGAGAGCGACGTCGAGCCCTTCAAGGGCCTGCTGCTCGGGCTGTTCTTCATCGCGGTGGGGGCCTCGATCGACTTCCGGCTCGTGGCCGCGCAGCCCGCGCGCATCGCCGTGCTCGTGCTCGGCGTGCTCGCCGTGAAGGCGGCCGTGCTCCTCGCCCTCGCCCGCGCGTTCCGGCTGGGCACGGACCAGGCCCTCCTCTTCGCCCTGGCCCTCCCGCAGGTCGGGGAGTTCGCGTTCGTCCTCCTCTCCTTCGCCCTCCAGCAGTCCGTCCTCGGGACACAGACGACGGCGCCCCTCGTGGCCGTGGTCGCCCTCACGATGGCCGCCACGCCGCTCCTCCTCCTGCTCGCGGAACGGGTGGTCCTGCCGCGCCTCGGCACGCGGGAGCGGTCCTCGCGCGAGGCCGACCGGATCGACGAGCGGGGCCACGTGATCGTGGCCGGCTTCGGCCGTTTCGGGAGCACGGTCGGACGCCTGCTGAAGGCGAACGGCGTTCCCACGACCGTGCTCGACAACGACTCCGACCGCGTGGAGCTCCTGCGGAGGCTCGGGCTCAAGGTGTTCTACGGCGACGCCACCCGGCACGACCTGCTCCACGCCGCGGGGGCGCACGAGGCGCGGCTGCTCGTCCTCGCCCTCGACAGCCCCGAGAAGAACCTCGAGCTCGTCGCGACCGCCAGGCGGCACTTCCCGAACCTACGCGTGCTCGCCCGCGCCGCGGACTGGGACGACGCGCAGGAGCTCCTCGACGCGGGGGTGAGCGACGTGTACCGCGAGACGCTCGACTCCGCGCTGCGGCTGGGGAAGGACGCGCTGCGCCGGCTGGGCTTCCGCGGCTACCAGGCGGGCCGGGCCGCGCGGACCTTCCTGCGCCACGACGAGGAGTCCGTGCGGGAGCTGGCGGGGATGCGCGCGGACCGGGCGCGGTATCTCGGGGCGGCCCGGGCCCGCATCGAGGACCTCGAGCGGAGGCTCCTCGCCGACGTCGAGGACGCGGGCGAGGGGCGCGACGCCGGGTGGGACGCGGAGAGCCTTCGGGAGGACGTGCTGAGGGGCGGGCTCGGGCGCCCCGCGGCAACCTGAGGACGCAGGAGGCTCGGCTCCGCGGGGCGGTCGCCCGCCGCCTTTCGATTAGA
>CAZLRF010000103.1:0-9590 GCA_964561785.1 uncultured Acidobacteriota bacterium
GAGCTTCTCCTTGAAGGTGGTGGCGACGGAGACGCTGTCGAAGACGGCGTCGACCGCCACCCCGGCGAGCTTCGCCCGCTCGTGCAGGGGGACACCGAGCTTCTCGTAGGTCTCGAGCAGCTTCGGGTCCACCTCGTCGAGGCTCTTCGGGGCGTCCTTCTTCTGCTTGGGGGCGGCGTAATAGGAGATGGCCTGGTAGTCGATGGGCGGGTACTTCACGTTCGGCCAGGTCGGCTCCTGCATCGTGAGCCAGTGCCGGTAGGCCCGAAGCCGCCACTCGGTCATCCAGGACGGCTCGCCCTTCCGGGCGGAGATGTGGCGCACGACGTCCTCCGAGAGACCGGGAGGGAAGGTCTCCTGCTCGATGTCGGTGACGAAGCCGGCCTTGTACTCGGAGCGGGTGATGTCGTCGAGAGAGGGGCTGCCCATGGGAGCAGCCTATCAATCTCTACAGAATAGTCAAGATTCTGGATCGGGGGCTCAGAAGCGCACGCCGAGGACGGCGGCGACCGGCGCCGTCCACCGCCCCGAGCTGTTCTCGGCGCCGGGGACGCCGGGCACCCCGGCGAAGGGCTCGGGGGCCCCCTGGTAGCGCAGGCTGGTGTCGAGCCCCACGAACACCCTCTCTCCGACGTCGAACGTGAAGCCGAGGTCGAGGCCGAACACGGGCACCCAGCCCTCCTGGCTGAACGGGACGTTGAGGAGGGCGAATCCGGAGTCGGGGATGGAGAACGAGGCGAGCACCTCCTTCTGGAAGCGCGCGCCCGCCACCAGCGCCACGTAGGACTTGAGGCGGCCGGCCGCGGCGATGTAGAAGCGGAGGCCGGCCTCGACGCCCACCTCCTCGTACGGCCCGAACTGCGCGAAGACCGGGAGGTCCCCGCTCCTCCCGGCCTCGACGGCCGTCGCGTCCGCCTCGTACCACGCCCCGCGGAGGATGATCTCCGTCCGCTCGCCCACCCCGTAGCCGAGGAGGCCGGAGAGGCGCAGGTCGGGCGCGTAGACGTCGCGGTAGCGCTGCGTCTCGAGGACGACGGGCTGACCCACGAGCGTTCCCGTCGCCCCCACGAGCAGGTCCCCTCCGAGCTCGGACTGGGTGCCCGCCTGGACCGCGATCGAGAAGCGCCCCTCCACGCCCTCGGCCCCCGCCGCGGCCGGGGCGAGGAGGGCGAGAAGGACCAGTGTCGTGCGCCGGCTGCGAACGCTCATCGTCCCCCCTTCGCCGCGCGCGGTGCCGCCGCGCGCGGTGCGACGAGAGTGTAGCGCACCCGGCCGCCGCTGATATGCTCCGCTCCGTGGGCGAGCGAACGGGGGGCGGCGTGCTGTGGGACCTCGACGGCACGCTCGTCGACTCGGGCGGCCACCACTGGGTCGCCTGGCGCGACACGCTCGCCGCCGAGGGACGCAGCGTGCAGCCCTCGGACTTCGCCTCGACCTTCGGCAGGCGGAACGACGAGATCCTGGCCGAGCTGTTCGGCCGGGGCCTCGACCCCGCCTGGGTCGAGCGCGTGAGCGAGGCGAAGGAGCGCGCGTACCGTCGTCGGCTGCGCGAGCAGGGGCTCGCCCTGCTCCCGGGCGCCCGCGACTGGCTCGTGCGGCTGCGACGCGACGGGTGGAAGCAGGCCCTCGCCTCGTCCGCGCCCCAGCCCAACATCGACGCCGCGCTCTCGGCCCTCGACCTCGGCCGCCTCCTCGACGCGGTCGTCTCCGCGGACGAGGTGGGCCGCGGCAAGCCCGACCCCGCGATCTTCCTCGAGGCGGCCCGGCGCCTCGGGGTGCCGCCGGGGAGGTGCGTCGTGGTGGAGGACGCCCCGGCCGGCCTCGAGGCCGCCCGCCGGGCGGGGATGGCCTCGATCGGCGTGCTGTCGGAGCACCACGCCCGCCTCGAGGCCGACGTCGTGGTCCCGTCCCTCGAGGCGCTCCCCGAGGGGGTGTTCGAGGCGCTCGTCGCCCGCGGGTGATCCCGGCGTCCGCCCCGGGGAGCGCCGCTACTTCTCGATGCCGAAGGACCAGCTGACCTCGAAGTCCCACTGGTCCATCTGGAGGTCGATCGTCTGCAGGCCCGGGACCTCGAGCGGGTTGGGGCCGCTCACGGTCTTGGAGAACGCCCGCGTGATCGCGAGGCTCAGCTCCTGGCTGCCGCCGATCCGCTTCGAGAAGCCGAGGGAGAGGTGCTGCTCCTCGACGCCCGGGGCCAGGATGTTGAACAGGACCTCGCTCTCGGGGATCGGCTGGGTGCTGTAGGAGTAGCCGGCGCGCCAGGTCCAGCCCTCGCCCGCCCGCAGCTGGAGGCCGCCCTTGATCGTGGTCACGTCCTCCCAGCCGAAGCCGGCCCCGCCGTCGGCGCCGAGCGGGGCCTGCATGAGGTTGGGCATGAGCGGGTTCCCGACCGAGGCGATGCCGGAGTAGAGCACCTGCTGCACGTCGAGCGCGATGTCCACGTTCTCGGTCGGCTTGATCGCGATGCCGGCCACCCAGTTGGCCGGGATGTCGAAGTCGCCCTGCTCGGCGAAGAGCCCGGCGTAATCGTCGAACTCGCTCATCCAGATCTTGGTCTGGTACGACGCGCCGAACGAGAAGTGCCGCGACCACTCGCCGAGGTACCCCACGCGCAGCCCGCCGCCGTACGAGTAGGCGTTGCCGTTGTCGCTGAGCTTCGAGGGCGCGCTCGAGAACGGGGCGAAGCTGCCCACGCCCTTCGCCTCGAACCACTGCGCGGCGCCGATCGCGGTCACGCCCAGCGCGTGCTTGCCCGCGATCCTGGCCGCGTAGGTCGGGGCCACGAACATCTGCGAGAGGTTCACGCCGGTCGGGGCGCCCGCGTAGAAGGTCGCGGTGGGCCAGTCGGTGTTCATGCCCCCGTTCCCGTAGAGCACGAGCGAGAACGCGCCGCGGTCGCCCGCTCCCCAGCTCGCGCCGAGCGCCGGCACCGGGAAGTAGCGGCTGTCGCTCTCGACCTCGCCCGGCGTCAGGCCGAACGTCCCCGGGAAGCCCGAGGGGCTGCCGTTCACCGTGTAGGAGCGGTTCGGGTTGAACAGGGCGAGGCTGGCGTCGTAGCGGGGGCCGAGGAACGCGGCCATGGCGGGGTTGGTGGAGACGCCGAGGCTGTTCAGGGGCAGGGCGGCGCCGGCGCCGGCGAGCCCCTTGTAGTGCGTCCCGTAGCCGTGGGCGAAGTAGCCGTTCGTGGCCGACGCCTCGGCGGCCATCAGGACGAGAACGAGAGCCGCCGCGAGGGCGGCGATGGGATGACGCATGGGATGATCTCCTTCTTGGGGCGGCGTCCGACTCCTCCCGGCTCGCCGTTTGGCAGGGCCCGTGCCAGGCCGTCAAGTCGATCGTCTGCAGGGACTTGAGCGCGAGGACCAGCTCACGGCCCCCACTTTCAAAACACATCGTTGCACCAACGGGAGTCGAATCGTTTCAGGCGGGAAACGTTCTGGCACGCGTTTGGCAGGCCGCGAGGGACATGAGCACAGCCCAGAGCGCCTGGACGAACCCCGCACCGCACGTGCCGTCCACCGAGGACGCCTCGCTCACCGTCGCCATCGCGGCGGTCAGCTCGGCGTTCGCGTCGCTCGGCCGCGTCTTCTTCTGCGTCGACTCGTCCTTCCACATCCTGCACGCCTCGTCGCACCTCGACCAGATGGTGGGCGCGGGCGCGGCGTCGCGGGTCGAAGGCCGCCCCCTCTCCGACGTGCTCGGCTCGGAGCTGTTCGGCCCGGCCGGCACCCTGCGGCAGCTGCTCCTCGCGGGCGAGCGGCGGGAGGGCTGGCGCTCCTCGCTCACCGTCCCCGGGGCGCCGCCCCGGCTCGTGTCGGTGACCGCCGCGCCCTTCTGCCCCGTGCCCGGCGCGGTGTGCGACCCGCGGGTCGCCCACGTCGTGGTGCTCCGCCCCGCGGAGGAGGAGCAGAGCAGCGCGGCCAGCCCTTTCCCCGGCCTCATCGGGCGCTCGGCCTCGATGGAGCGGATCTTCCGGCTCATCGAGAACCTCGAGCACTCCGAGGCGACCGTGCTGCTCACCGGGGAGAGCGGCACCGGCAAGGAGGTCGTGGCCCACGCGATCCACGCCCGCTCGCCGCGGCGCGGCGGGCCGTTCGTGGCCGTCAACTGCGGCGCCCTGCCCGGGGAGCTGCTGGAGAGCGAGCTGTTCGGCCACGTGCGCGGGGCCTTCACCGGGGCCGTTCGCGACCGCGCCGGCCGCTTCGAGCTCGCCGCCGGGGGCACGCTCTTCCTCGACGAGGTGGCGGACCTTCCGCTGCACCTCCAGGTGAAGCTGCTGCGCGTGCTGCAGGAGCGGACGTTCGAGAGGGTCGGCGAGAGCCGGCCGCGCACGAGCGACGCCCGCATCGTGGCCGCGACCAACGTCGACCTGCGGCGCGCGGTCCAGGAGGGGCGCTTCCGGGAGGACCTCTTCTACCGCCTGCGGGTCGTCCCGATCGAGATCCCCCCGCTTCGGCGGCGGCGCGAGGACATCGAGCCGCTCGCGAGCTTCCTGCTCGCCCGCGTCGGCGCGCGGCAGGGGCGGGCCCTGCGCTTCTCTCCCGACGTTCTGCGCCTGCTCCTCGACCACCCGTGGCCGGGCAACGTCCGCGAGCTCGAGAACGTCCTCGAGTACGCGGTGGCGGTCTGCAAGGGCCAGACGATCCTGGCCGAAGACCTCCCGGCCGAGATGACCAGCGGCTCGCTCCACGGCCTCGGGCCCGCGGAGCCGCCGCCCCTCTCGACGGCGAAGGCGGGCGCGGGCGGACGCTCCGATGCGGATGCCGTCGACGCGGCGCGGATCCGCGGAGCGCTCGAGTCCTGCCACTGGCGCCGCCACGAGGCCGCCCGCCTCCTGGGAGTGAGCCGGACCACTCTCTGGAGGCGGATGCGGGAGCTGGACCTCGGCTAGGAAGCACGAAAACGTTTCGTTTCATTGGAACGTCTCGTCGCAACCATTTCGTTGCAAAGTCGAGCCGGATGTTCCGCGAGCTCGGCCAAACCGCCGGAGTCAAGCGAGGGAGGTGGGGCTCGAATCGGCTGAAAAGGCCGATTCGCCGGGGAGCGGCGACGGAACGTTGCAGACCCTGGCACGACCTTCGCTCTCGCCCTGCACCACGGAGTCGCACATGAACCAGGTCTCTCGCAGGCGCTTCCTGAAGATCACCGGGGCCGGGGCGGGGTTGGCCACCGCGGCCGGGGCCGCCCTCAAGGTCCCGGGCCTGCGGGCGGCCACCGCGCCCGCCGAGAAGGGGATCCGGACCGTCCCGACCTTCTGCGACCTCTGCTTCTGGAAGTGCAATGCCGTCGCGACGGTCCGAGACGGCGTGCTGTGGAAGATCGAGGGCAACCCCGAGGACCCCCTCTCGCGCGGCCGGCTCTGCCCGCGGGGTACGGGCGGCGTGGGCGCCCACTTCGACCCCGACCGCCTGCGCGCCCCGCTTCTGCGCGCGAGCGTCCGGGGCGAGGAGAGATGGACCGAGGTCACCTGGGACGAGGCGCTGGGCCACGTCGCCGAGAGGATGCTGAAGATCAAGGCGGAGCACGGACCGGAAGCGGTCGCCCTCTTCAGCCACGGCATCGGCGGGACGTTCCTCAAGCACACCCTCAAGGCCTTCGGCTCGCCCAACTCCGCCGCGCCGTCGTTCGCCCAGTGCCGCGGGCCACGCGACGTGGGCTTCGAGCTGACCTTCGGCGAGGCGATCGGCTCGCCGGAGCGCACGGACATCCGCAACGCCCGCTGCCTCGTCCTCCTCGGCTCGCACCTCGGCGAGAACATGCACAACACGCAGGTCCAGGAGTTCGCCGAGGCGGTCGGCCGCGGCGCGACGGTCATCGTGGCCGACCCGCGCTTCGGGGTCGCGGCGAGCAAGGCCCGGCACTACCTGCCGATCGCGCCGGGGACCGACCTCGCCCTCCTCCTCGCCTGGATGAACGTGCTCGTCGCCGAGGGACTCTACGACCGGGAGTACGTCGCGGCGCACGGCTTCGGCTTCGAGGCCTTCGCCGCCGAGATCGCCCCCTTCACCCCGGAGTGGGCGTACCCCGAGACCGGCATCGAGCCGGCGATCATCCGGGAGACCGCGCGCACGATGGCGCGATACCGCCCGGCCACCCTCGTGCACCCCGGGCGCCACGCGACGTGGTACGGGGACGACGCGCAGCGGAGCCGCGCGATCGCGCTTCTCAACGCTCTGCTCGGGAGCTGGGGCCGCAAGGGCGGCTTCTACCAGCCGGCCAGCATGGACGTGCCGGCCTATCCCTACCCGCCCTACCCGAAGCCCGCACGGGAGAAGGTCGACAACCCCGGCCACCGCTTCCCGTTCGCGAGCGAGGCGATCACCACCGGCATCCGCGAGGCCACGATCACCGGGAAGCCCTACCCGGTGAAGGGCTGGCTGGTCTACGCGACGAACCTGATCCAGGCGCTGCCGAACGAGGCGGAGACGATCCGGGCGATCGAGGCCCTCGACCTCCTGGTGGTGGTGGACGTGGTCGGAAGCGAGATCGCGGGCTGGGCCGACGTCGTGCTGCCCGAGTGCACGTACCTCGAGCGGTACGAGGAGCTCAACGTCGAGCTCTTCCGCGAGCCGTTCGTGGCGCTGCGCCAGCCGGTCGTGGAGCCGACCGCCGACCAGAAGCCCAACTGGTGGATCGCCCGCGAGCTCGCGGTGAAGCTCGGCCTCGAGGCCTACTACCCCTGGAAGACGATCGAGGAGTACCTCGACCACCGGCTGAAGGGAGCGGGCCTGAGCCTCGCCCAGCTCCGCAAGCAGGGCCTCGTCCGCGGGCCCCGGCCCCCGATCTACTACGAGGAAGGGGTCCCGCCCGTCTTCTCGACCCCGTCGAAGAAGATCGAGTTCTACTCGGTCCAGCTGAAGGAAGCCGGCTTCGACCCCGTGCCGAGGTTCAGGCGGCCGGCGGCCGGGCCGCCCGGCTCCTTCCGGCTGCTCTTCGGCCGCGCCCCCGTCCACACGTTCAGCCGCACGCAGACGAACCCGGTGCTCGCCCAGGCCATGAGCGAGAACGAGGTCTGGGTGAACGCCGACGCGGCGGAGCGGTCGGGCCTGAAGACGGGCGATCGCGTGCGGGTCAGGAACCAGGACGGCGTCGTCTCGAACCCGATCCGGGTGAGGGCCACCCAGGCGATCCGCGCCGACTGCGTCTACATGGTCCACGGGTTCGGCCACACCGCGAAGGGCCTGCGCCGCGCGCTCGGGAAGGGCGCCTCCGACGCCCAGCTGGTCACGCGCTACGAGACGGACCCGCTCATGGGGGGCACCGGCATGAACGTGAACTTCGTGACCCTCGAGAGGGAGGCCTGACGTGGCGCGCCTCGGCATGGTCATCGACACGCGGCGCTGCGTCGGCTGCATGGACTGCGTGGTCGCCTGCAAGACGGAGAACCAGACCCCGGACGGGATGAACCGCGACTGGATCACTCACGCGACGAAGGGCCGCTTCCCGCACCTCACGACGACGATCCGGTCGGAGCGCTGCAACCACTGCGACAACCCTCCCTGCGTGACCTGCTGCCCCACCGGGGCGAGCCACGTCCACGAGTGGGGCGGCGTCGTCCTCGTGACGAAGGAGGAGTGCATCGGCTGCAAGGCCTGCCTCGCCTCGTGCCCGTACGACGCCCGCTACGTGCACCCCGAAGGCTACGCCGACAAGTGCACCTTCTGCCTCCATCGTGTGGAGAAGGGCCAGGACCCGGCCTGCGTCTCGGTCTGCCCCACCCGTTGCATGTACTTCGGCGACCTCGATTCTCCCGAGTCCGAGGTGAGCCGGCTTCTCGCCTCGCGCCGGCACCACGCGGTCCTGCCCGAGGCGGGGACGGGGCCCCGCATCTTCTACCTGGAGTGAGCGCCATGAGCCCCGCCCCCTTCGAGCTCTTCGACACCGGCCGGAGCCCCGCCACGGACCCGCACCTGCACGTCTGGGGCTGGGAGATCCCGGTCTACCTCTTCCTGGGCGGCTTCACCGCCGGGATCATGGTCCTCTCCGGGTGGGCGCTGTGGCGCGGCCGGAGGAACCCGCGCTCGCACCCGACGTTCTCCCTGGCCTCGAGCGGCCTCTTCATGCTGGGGCTCGCCACCCTCTCCCTGGGCATGCTGGCCCTCTTCCTCGACCTCGCCCACAAGCCCTACGTCTGGCGGCTCTACCTGACGATGAAGCCCTGGTCCCCCATGTCCTGGGGCTCCTGGATCCTGCTCGTCGTCTACCCCGTCCTCGCCGCCGCGGTGCTCCTCGACCCGCCGGCGCGGCTCGTCCGCCTGCTCCCCTCGATCGGCCCGCTCACGCGGCGCCTCGCCGAGGACCCGCGGGCGAGGCGCGCCCTCGGCTTCGTGTCGATGGCGACCGGCGTCGCCCTCGGCATCTACACCGGCATCCTCCTCTCCGCCCTCGGGGCGCGGCCGCTGTGGTCGAGCGGCCTGCTCGGCCCGCTGTTCCTCGTCTCCGGCCTCTCGACCGCGGCCGCCTTCGCCCACTGGGCCTCGCCCGAGCCGGAGGAGAGGCGGCAGATGGCCTGGCTCGACAACCTCTTCCTCGTGATCGAGCTCGGCCTCATCGGAATGCTCCTGGTCGGCCTCGTCTCCTCCAGCGAGGCCCACGCCCGGGCCGCGGGTCTGCTCCTGGGCGGCCCCTTCACCGCCGTCTTCTGGGTCGGCGTCGTGGGCCTGGGGATCGTCGTGCCCCTCGTCATCCAGTCGCTCGCCGTCACGCACCGCATCATCCACACTCCGATCGCCCCGGTCCTCGTGATGCTCGGCGGCCTCGCCCTGCGCTTCGTCATCGTCTCCGCCGGCCAGTACAGCCACTGGCCGCGGCTGTCCTAACGGAGAAACCATGGCTTCCGTGACCCACGACGTCGCCCACGAGGGAGCGGCCGAGACAGCCCGCGTGGCCCGGCCCTACATGAACCCCTACCTCGCCGGGATCGGCCTCGGCCTGGTGCTCCTCGCCGCCTTCGTCCTCGTCGGTCGCGGGCTCGGCGCCTCGGGCGCCTTCAACTCCACGATCGCCTGGCTCGTCTCGCTGGTGGCCCCCGGCTACGCGCGGTCGAACGAGTTCCTCGCCGCCTACCTCGAGGAGGGCGCGCACCCGCTCAAGGCATGGCTGGTGTTCGAGGTCGCGGGCGCCTTCGTCGGGGCGCTGTTCTCGGGCCTCCTCGCCGGCCGGGTCGCGTTCGGGGTGGAGAAGGGCCCGCGCGTCCCGGTCGGGACCCGCCTCGCCCTCGCGTTCGTCGGCGGGGGGCTCATGGCGGTCGGGGCCGCGTTCGCGCGCGGCTGCACCAGCGGCCAGGCCCTCACCGGGGGCGCCCTGCTCAACCTCGGCAGCTGGGCGTTCATGATGTGCGTCTTCGGCGGCGCCTACGCGGTCGCCCTTCCCTTCCGGAGGCAGTGGAGATGAGCGCCCCTCTCTACAAGCTCGGCGCGTTCGGCGACGAGGCGAGCCTGATCGTCGCCTTCCTCGTCGGGATCGGCTTCGGCTTCTTCCTGGAGCGGGCCGGCTTCGGCAGCGCGAGGAAGCTCGTGTCCCAGTTCTACCTGGACGACCTCTCGGTCTTCAAGGTCATGTTCACCGCGATCGTCACCGCCATGCTGGGC
>CAZLRF010000104.1:0-1631 GCA_964561785.1 uncultured Acidobacteriota bacterium
GAAGACCTTTCTCGCCTGAGGAGACGACAGCCATGGCCTACGACGATCGCGACGAAGGGTCCTCCGCCGTGTTCGTGTCGTTCCTCCTCGGGGTGCTGACCGGCGCCGGCGTGGCGCTGCTCCTCGCCCCGCGCTCGGGCCGGGAGACCCGCGAGGCGCTCGGCGAGAAGCTCAAGGACGCGACCGAGAAGGGCCGCGCCCTCGGCGAGCGGGTGGCCGAGAAGAGCCGCGACGCGGTGGAGGGCGCGTCGCGCCTCGTCGAGCGCGGCCGCGACATCCTCGACAAGGTGTAGGCGATGGAGTCCTGGGGAGTCGCGTTCCTCGGCGTCATCGCCCTCGCCTCGGTGGTGCAGGTCGCAGGCCTGGTCGCCCTCGCGGCGCTGGGCCTGCGGCTCGCCCGCCGCCTCTCCGAGCTTCAGGGGCGGCTCGACCGGGAGCTCGCGCCGGCCCTCGCCGACCTCGCGAGGGCGAGCCGCTCGGTCGCAGAGCTGGCCGAGCTCGCCCACGCACGCGGACGCCACGTCGACGGCGTCCTCGGGGCGACGCTCGACCGCGTCTCCGACGCGGCGTCGGTCGTCGCCCCGCTCGCGGGGCCCTTCAAGGCGGCGAGCTCCGCGCTGGCCCTCGTCCTCGCGCTCCGGCGCGGGCTGCGGTTCCTGCGCCGCTGAAGCCGGGCCCCGAGCTTCGCAGTCGTCCAGTCCAACACAGGAGAGCCGATTCCATGCTGTCACGCACCGTGCTGAGCCAGCTCCAGGCGCACCGCGACTACCCGTCGGTCACGATCCTCCTGCCCACCCACAGGAGCGCGCCGGCGAACCGGCAGGACCCCATCCGGGCGAGGGGACTCGTCAGGGAGGCCGTGGATCGCCTGCACCGCGAGTTCCCGAAGCGCGCGGTCTCGGCCGTGGTCGAGAACCTGCGGTCACTCCTGCGGGAGGTGGACTGGGACCACACGCTCGGAGGTGTCGCTCTCTTCGCGGCGCGCCGCCACGCCTCGGCGGTCGCTCTTCCCTTCCGGGTCAGGTCGCGGGCCGTGGTCGACGAGACGTTCGCCACGCGCGACCTCGTCTTCGCGCTGAACCGAACCCCCCGCTACCGCGTGCTCGTCCTCGACGAGAAGGCCTCGCGGCTCTACGACGCGGTCACGGACGTCCTCGACGAGCACGTCGCGAAGCCCTTCCCCCTGGTCCACACGGGCCCAGGAGGGCGCGCCCGCCTCCCCGGTGGCCTCGGGGTCAGCCCGTCGGCCGTGCGGGACGAGGCTCACAAGGCGTTCTTCCGGACGGTCGACGACGCCGTCGCCCGCCTGCAGGAGGCGGACCGCCTCCCCCTCGTCGTCGCGGGTGTCGAGCGGCACCTCGCCTCCTTTCGCGAGGTCACGCGCCAGGCAGACGCGATCGCCGGCATGGTGGCGGGTAGCCACGGACGGACGCCTCTCGCGGCTCTCGGCAAGCTGGCGTGGGCCGCGTTGCAGGCGGGCTCCACGGTGCGCCGGACCCAGGCGCTCGTGCGGCTGGGCGAGGCGATCGGCGCCCACCGCCACGCCTCCGGGATCGACCAGGTCTGGCGGGCCGCGAGCGAGAGGCGCTGCCAGACGCTGCTGGTCGAGCAAGGCTTCGAGCACCCCGCCG
>CAZLRF010000104.1:1731-8178 GCA_964561785.1 uncultured Acidobacteriota bacterium
GCCGGGGCCCGGCGGCGCTGGACGACGCCGTCGACGAGGTGATCGAGCGCGTGCTGGCCGCCGGGGGCGAGATCTTCTTCTTCGAAGACGGCACTCTCCAGGACCACCAGAGGATCGCCGCCGTGCTTCGGTACGGCCGCTAGTCCATCAGGAAGACGAGAAACGTGGCATCCCCGGAAGCACGCCGGCCCGCGATCAGGAGGCCGGACATCGCGTCCCCGTCGCCCAGGTTGAAGACGCGCAGCTCGGCCACCGCGGGGTCGTCGAAAGCGCCCGCCAGGGCGGCCCGGGCCTTCTCCGCGTTCTCGACGACCTCGAGCAGCATCCCGGCCGAGCTCCTCGCCTGCGCGTCCGGGAGCGCGCGCAGCTCCGCGACCACGTCGGGCCGGGCGCCGGACGGACGCGCGTGGACCTGTTTCCACGGGCCCATCCAGGCCTTCTCGCCGAAGCGCTCCCACGAGGCGCCGACGAACTGCCGGTACTTCGCCACGGCCGCCTTCTCGAGATCGGCGCCCGTCGCCAGCCGCTCGAAGAAGACGGCGCTGCCCATGCCCGCCGCGCTCGGCGCCCCGTACGCGGCCTGGAGGGCCGCCGCGTACGACGGCACCCCGGCGCTCTTCGTGCTCCCGTCCCCGCTCGTCATCAGGCCCTCCTCCGGACCGGCTCAGGCTACGGCGAACCTCGCCCGGGGTCTGTCCGATTCCTGCCACGACACACGAGGAGGAGACGAATGAAAGTAGAAGCTCTCGGGACCACGCTCGCCCTGTCGCTGCTGGCCGGGCCGGCCCTCGCCGCGGACGAGCCCGTCCCCGCTCTGCAGGACCTCATGGGCGCCAAGGGCGCCTCGGTGGAGACGGCCCTCACGGGCCGCGGCTACGCCTTCCAGGGCCGGGGCAAAGGCGCACGCTCCGACCACGAGTACTGGCGGGAAGCGAAGACGAGCGCCTGCGTCGGCGTCCGCTACCGCGACAACCGCGTGACGGCGGTCGTTCGCGCGACCGGCGCCGACTGCGCGGCGGCGGCGGCGGCGAACAAGCCGCAGGCGCCCGCGCCGACCGCGGCGGGCTTCTCGACCGTGTGCGGCGTCACCGTGGACGGCAAGCCCTACCGCTACAAGTGCACGGTCGAGGGTGCTGCGCCCGGGGGGCCCGGCAAGACGACGCTCCACTTCCCCGACAACAAGGTGACGCTCGAGTGGCGCGGCGCCGGGAAGGCGAGCGCCACCTTCGAGGGGATGAACCCCCAGGACGTCGCCGTGACCTCGACCGAGGGCACGACGCAATTCCTCTTCGAGGGCAAGCCGTACTTCTGGGTCTCGGACCGCCGCGCCGCGGAGGCCGAGCTCAAGAGCCTGCACTGAGCAGGGGCGGTCCGGTCGGAGAGGCCGCGAGGTCGATGCTCGTCGTTGCGCTCGCGTCGGCGGCCTGGGGCTGCGCCCGGACGGCCGGCGACGCCTCGTTCCGGGAGCGCGACGCGGCGCTCCTCGGCGCGTTCGCGGCCCTCGAGGGCCGGTGCGCGCCCCGGTGGACGGGGGACGACTGCCTCGCCCGCCTGCGGGAGCTGCGGGCCGGGGAGCTCCGGCTCTTCGCGGAAGTCCGCGCGCACCGTTTCGCCGACGTCACGGAGTCGAGCTACTGGCACCGCGGGCGGCTGAAGTTCCCCGGCGGGATCGAGCAGGTCCTCGAGCGGGTGGAGGCTCCGCGGGAGTGACCGCGGCATCGTGATACCTCGAGCCGGGAGCGGCTCGCGTTTTGACCCAAGGAGGTTGTCGGATGCGTGTTGCGAGTGTTCTGGTCGTCACGGCGTCGCTGGGCATCGCCCTGGCCGCCGCGGGCCCGGCCGTCGCCCAGGAGGGCGAGGCCGTCGAGACGTTCGTGTGCGAGTCGGCGAACGACAAGCACAACGAGTGCAACTACAGGTCGTCGGGGGTGGTGACGGTCCACGTGAACCGGCAGCTCAGCCGCACGCGGTGCGTGTTCAACGAGAACTGGGGGACGTTCGACGGCGGCGTGTGGGTCGACTACGGCTGCCGGGCGGAGTTCGTGGTGCGGCGGCCCCCGCAGGCGCGCCCCTATCGCCCGATGGGCGGCTCGCTCAACACCATCACGTGCGAGTCCCGCGACCAGAACCTCCGGGAGTGCCCGGTGCCGGGAATCGTCCCGGGGAGCGTCGAGGTCGAGCGCCAGCTGAGCTCGGCCCGCTGTATCCAGGGCGTGTCCTGGGGCGTCTCCACCGGAGAGAACCGCCCCGAGGGCATCTGGGTCAACATGGGCTGTCGGGCCACGTTCGCCTACACCACGCGGGGCGGGTCCTTCTCGCCGTGGGGCGGGACCCCGGCCGACTTCGAGCTGCCCTGCGAGTCGCTGAACGGCCGATGGACCCACTGCAACGTGCCCTCCGTCCACCTGGCGCGGGTCGAGCAGATCGCGGGCAACGACGCCTGCCACGTGTACAAGGCCTGGGGCGTCGACGACACCGGCATCTGGGTGCGCGACAACTGCCAGGGCGCGTTCCGGGTCAGGTACCGGCACTAGGCCGGAGGTGAAGGCGGCCCGGCGCCGGGATCGGCGCCGGGCCGAGCGTCCTCAACCCCAACAAGACTGGAGGCTCGAGTGGCAGTCCTCGTCCGGTTCCTTCTGGCGCTCGTCGTGGTCTTCGCGACGTACAACCCCGAGGGCGTCTCCTACGTTCACTGGCTGCGGCAGGGCGGAGGGCCGCTGCCGCTGAAGGCCCTCGTGGGCGTCGTTCTCCTGATCGCGTGGCTGTTCCTGCTCAGGACGGCCGCGAGCTCGCTCGGCGCGCTCGGCCTCGTCCTCGCCGGCTCGTTCTTCGCGGCGCTCATCTGGGTCGTCATGTCGTTCGCCCACCTCGAGGCCCACAGCCTGCGCGCCGTCACGTACGTCGTGGGCCTGGCCCTCGCGGGCGTCCTCTCGGTCGGCCTCGGCTGGTCGAAGGTGCGCCAGAAGCTGACCGGCCAGGTCGACGCCGAGTAGCCCGGCCACTGAAGATGGTGGCAAGACACGCGAGGCGCCCATGAAGACTGCCTTCGTTCTCCTCCCGGCGCTGCTCCTCCCGAGCTTCGGGGCGTCCGTGGCCTGCGCTGCGTCCATGATCCCTGCGCCCGTTCAGGGGGCCGTGGCCGAGAGCGTGCCGCGAGTCGAGCGGGTTGCAGAGTGCTTCGCCAGGCCGCCCGACGATCTCGAACTTCCCTACCGCCTGGACTGCGGATACGTCGTCGTTCCCGAGTTCCACAAGCAGGAGAGCGAGACGACGCTGAAGCTGGCCTTCCTGCGCATCAACTCCGGCAAAGGCCCGGCGAGATCGCCGTTGTTCATCCTGGCCGGGGGACCCGGGGAAACCGACATCAAGCCGGAGATGTTTCTCCTGTTCCAGAAGCCGCTGCTCGGGAGGATCCTGGACGAGCGCGACATCGTCCTCCTGGATCAACGGGGCGCGGGGCACTCCCAGCCTCTCCTCGACTGTCCCGAGCTCTACTCGCTTCCGTGGGTCGCGACCCGGAAGGGCCTGGACGAAGCGGGCGCGACCAGGCTTCAGGCGGCGACGCTCCAGGCGTGCCGGGACCGCTTCGAAGCCCAGGGGCTCCATCTCGACGCCTTCAACAGCGTCGAGAGCGCCGCCGACGTCGACGCGGCCCGCCGCGCGCTCGGCTACGAGAGGATCGTCTACTACGGTGGCTCCTATGCCGCACAGCTCGGACAACACGTCATGCGCGAGCACCCGGGCATTCTCGAAGGCGTCGTACTGGACGGGGCCAATGCCCTGTCGCGAAAGACCTGGGTCGAGGACCGGGCCCTCGACGCCCAGTGGGGCATCGACAACCTGGCGAAGCTGTGCGAAGCGAACGAGAAGTGCCGCGCCGCCTACGACATCCCCAGGCTATTGAGCGATGCGCTGGCGCTGTTCGGCGACGGCACACGGAGCTACACCTACGTCGACCCCGCGGATCCGAAGGTCACCCTCGGGCTCCGCCTGACGAAGGCGGATCTCGTGAACCTGGTCTACGCGAAGCAGGGGACCGCGATCGGCAGCTTCAGCCTGCCGGCCATCCTGGATCAGCTGAACAAGGGGGGCGTCGGCTCGATGCTGGAGATCCTGGGCCGCGACGCCGGGGCGCGGATCGTCGCGAGCCGATCCGCGCGGGAAGGGGGGATGGCGTTTCTCATGCACCTGGCCGTCGTGTGCTCCGACGACCCGGTCCACTCGGTGGACGACGTGAACACGAAGGGGGTCGGGGAATACGCGCGGACGTTTGGCCGCAACGTAGCCGAGACTTACGCGGCCCTGTGCCCGCTGCTGCACGTGAAGGAGCTGCCACCGTCGACCGACGTGAACGTGAGGACCAGCGTCCCGGCCCTGCTGCTGGCCGGCGACCTCGACGTGGCCACGCCCTCCTCCCGGACGCGGGAGGTCGCGGACGCCCTGCCCAACTCCACGTTCGTGCTGTTCCACGGCCGCACGCACGTGCAGATCGCCGGCGCCAACCTGTGCGCCGCGCAGATGATGACGCAGTTCGTCCACGATCCGACGAGCCGGCTGGAGACGAGCTGCTCGAAGGTCCCTTCTCCTTACTCGTTCGTCCTTCCGGACGGGACCACCAGCCGGTAACCCGAGGCGAGGTGCGACCTCGGGTCGCCGTCAGCGCTTCCGGCCAGGCGATACACTCCCATCGCGGCGCACCCCGCGACGGCTGTCCGATTCCTGCCAGCGCGTGCGGGCGGCAGCGGTGGCACGAATCGGATAGCACGCCGCTGCGTCTGCCGCTAGCCTTCCGCCTTCCGTACCGATCCACAAGGAGAACGAACGTGTCGACATCTCTCTTCGACGCCCTGGGTCCGCTGCTTTCCGGGGCCAACGTCTCGCAGATCGCCTCGGCCCTCGGGATCGACGAGCGCAAGGCGGCCTCGGCCCTCCAGGTGGCCCTGCCCGCGCTGGTGGCCGCACTCCACCGCAACGTCTCCTCCGCGGACGGCCTGAGCAGCCTGACCGGAGCGCTCGACCGCAACCACGACGGCAGCGTCCTCGACGACCTCGCCGGATTCCTGTCGAGGGGTGGCTCCTCGGACGGGGCGAGCATCCTCGCGCACATCCTGGGCGACCGGCGCGACACCGTGGCTCGCTCGGTGGGCCGCAGCACCGGGCTGGACGCCGCTTCCGTGATGAAGCTCCTCTCGCTGGTCGCGCCCCTCGTCCTCGGGGCGCTCGCCCGCGCGCGCGCCGCCCACCCGGGCGGTTCCGCGAGCGTCTCCGACGTCCTGGCCGACGCCACCGCGCGGATGCAGCAGCACTCGCCCGACCTCGCGTCCAGCCTCGGGAGCCTCTTCGACACCAACCACGACGGATCGGTGACCGACGACCTCGCCCGGATGGCGGGGACCCTCGGCAGCCTGTTCGGGACGCGTTAGGGCGGCCCGGAAACGACGAAAGGAGCAGCGAAAAATGGGACTCTTCGATTTCGTAGCCAGCGCAGGTGCGGCCCTCTTCGGGGGAGCGCACGAGTCGGACGTGGAGCGCTCGGCCAAGCTCGAGAGCCACGTCCACGTGATGGGCCTCGACGTCAAGCAGCTCAAGATCGACGTCCACGGCGAGACGGCGACCGTGTCGGGCGAGGCGGCGTCGCAGGCCGAGCGCGAGAAGATCCTGCTCACGGTCGGGAACACCCAGGGCATCGGCAAGGTCGACGACAAGATGACCGTGGCCGCCCCGAAGGCGGCCGAGGCCCCCGCCCCCGCGGCCCGGTTCTACACCGTGGTCAAGGGCGACAGCCTCTCGAAGATCGCCAAGGAGTTCTACGGCGACGCCATGAAGTACCCGGCGATCTTCGAGGCGAACAAGCCGATGCTCAAGGACCCGGACAAGATCTACCCCGGCCAGGTCCTGAGGATCCCCCAGGCGTGAGTGTGGCCGCCCGCGGGCGGCCTCGAAAGGAGAACGAGAAGATGAAGAGGCATGCAGCGCTGTTCGCGCTGGCGTTCCTGGCGGGCTGCACCGCGCAGGAGGCCAAGAAGGCGGAGCACGACGCGGCCGCCGAGCTCAAGAAAGCGAAGGACGCGGCGGCCGCCGAGCTGAAGGCGGACCTCGACGCGACGAAGAAGGCGGCGGACTCGCTCCGCGCCGGTGCGGCGCAGCTCGACAAGGACGTGGCCGAGGCGTACCACGCGGCGGCCGCGGAGCTCGACAACGCGCACGACGCGGCGAGCTCGGCGTGGGACAAGGCCGCCCAGGCAGCGGAGTCGGACTGGCACAAGCTCGGCCAGGAGGCGAAGGACGCCGCGGCCGCCGCCCGCAGGGCCGCGCGACGCGTCGAGGCCCTTGCCGGCGACGTCAAGGACGACTTCGTGCGCGAGGCCGAGGCGATCGGCGACGAGATCGGCAAGGACGTCGACACCCTCGAGGAGACGGCGAAGGCCCTCGACCAGAAGGCGCGCA
>CAZLRF010000104.1:8278-9550 GCA_964561785.1 uncultured Acidobacteriota bacterium
AGCATCGTCATGAAGACGAACGCCCAGATGGGGATCGTCGCGAACGTCATCGTGGGGATCATCGGGGCGGGTGTCGGCGGCTGGTTGGGCGGGCAGCTCGGGGTCGGCGGGGCGCCGATCATGGGCTGGATCATGGCCGTCGCCGGGGCCGCGATCCTCATCGCCCTGCTGAAGGTGCTCGGCATCTTCAAGTAGAGTCGTTGGCGGCGCGCCCGGGCGTCCCCCCGCCGCCCGGGTGCGCCGCGCCCTCGTCCGAAGCGAGGAGTGGAGTGAGGCATGTCGACACTGAGAGCGTCCGGGGCCTTTCTCGGCCGTCGCCGTTTCGTCGCAAGCGCCGCCGGTGCCTGTGCCTTCGCCCCGGCAGGGGTCGCGTCCGCCCAGGTGGGAACGCCGGCCCGCGCCCTGACCAGAGAAGAGCGCGACCGCATGACCCCGGAGCAGGTGATCGCCGAGCTCAAGAAAGGGAACGAGCGGTTTCGTGCCGGAAGACCGCTGCCGCACGACTACGTGGGCCAGCAGGGGTCGAGCGCAGCCGGCCAGTACCCCGCCGCCGTCGTGCTGGGCTGCGTCGATTCCCGCACGCCCGCCGAGATCCTGTTCGACGTCGGGATCGGCGACACGTTCAACGGGCGGATCGCGGGCAACGTGGTGAACGACGACCTGATCGGCAGCCTGGAGTTCGCCTGCGCCCTCTCCGGCGCCAAGGCGATCGTGGTCTTCGGGCACACGGCCTGCGGCGCGGTCAAGGGCGCCATCGACGACGTCGAGCTGGGCCACCTCACCGGCCTGCTCGCGCGAATCAAGCCCGCGATCGCGGCGACGACGTTCGAGGGCGAGAAGTCCAGCCGGAACCCGGCCTACGTCGACGCCGTGGCGAAGACGAACGTGGCGATGACGCTCGATCACATCCGGCGGCGCAGCCCGATCCTCGCCGACCTCGAGCGGAAGGGCTCCATCCGCGTGGCGGGGGCGATGTACGACCTCGCCACGGGCCGAGTGGAGTTCTTCGCCTAGCCGAAGTTACGCAGCAGACGGGGTCTGGTTGGCCTAACCCGCGTGTAATCAGTGAGGGTCATGGCCAGGTCTGTACTACACCGGGCAGGTGGACGGTGTCGGTGCCGACGCGCTCGGGAAGGTCGAGTCCGAGTCGGGTGAGGATTTCGGCCTGCTGGGGATCGGGTCGGCTGACGCGTCGCAGTTTCAGCTCGCGTCCATCGACGAGTGGCAGGACGATGTCGCCGCTCTTGATGCCGGCGAGCGAGTCGAGGACTC
>CAZLRF010000105.1:0-9458 GCA_964561785.1 uncultured Acidobacteriota bacterium
TCCCGCGCCAGCTCGACGATCGTCCCCGGCTCGATGCCGCAGATCGCCGCGTACTCCTCGATCGTCTTCGACGCGGCGGACTCGTAGAGCAGGCGCAGGCCGCTCTTCACTTTCAGCCCGTTCACCTCGCCGTCGACCATCGGCTCGGCGAGGACCGGCGTCGTCTCGTCGTTCGGGTCGAAGGCGACGGCCTTGCCCTCCACCATCGCGACGAAGGCGTCGAGCTCCCACTCCTTGCCGTCCTTCGTCTGCCGCTTCTCCTTCGGACCGAGCCCGGCCTCGGAGGCGCGCAGGAACGAGCCGTCCTCCTTCACGAGCCAGGAGGCGTTCGTCCAGGACTGCTCGCCGGCGGCCTTCGCCCCCGCCTTGTTCGCGGCGGAGAGGAACTTGCGGTCGTAGCGCTGCTCCTCGAGGATCCAGCGAATCATCCCGAGCGCGAGGGCGCCCTCGCTGCCCGGCTGGGCCGGCACCCACTTCCAGGCCTTCGAGGCGATCTTCGAGAAGCGCGGGTCGACGACCGCGATCTTGACCTTGCCCTCGACCAGGTTCTCCATCAGCTTGCGGGCGTGGTGGGTGGGCCCGTAGCCGCCCTCGATGTAGGAGGAGCCGATCGCGAGCAGGAACTCCACGTTCGCGGTGTCCGCCTGCCAGTAGAACTTCTGGCCGCCGGTGAGCTTGCCCTCCACGAACTGGTCGCTCATGGCCTTGCCCGTGAAGTAGAGCGAGCCCTGGCAGACCGTGGTGTGGCCGTGGGCGTTCACGGAGCCGAACGAGTCCGTGATGAAGCGCCGGATGAGCTCGCCCCGGCCCGCCTTCACGCGCCCCCAGACGAAGCTCGCCTGGTTGTTCCTCGGCCCGAGGTCCGGGTGGTCGGGGTCGATCAGCAGGTCGAGGTGCGCGGCGAACTTCGCCTTGAACTCCTCGACCGCGGCCTTCTTCTCCTCCGGCGTCTTCTTCGCCCGGATCGCGTCGACGGCCTTCGACATCTCCGCGGCGAGCTTCGCGTCCTTGAGCGCCCACAGGCTGCGCAGGCCCTCGACCTCGCGGCTCTCCTCGCCCGCGACGCCGGCGAAGAGCGTGCCGCCCTCGACGATCTCGCTCACCGCCTGCTCGAACGGGATCGACTTCCAGCGGCCCGCTCCGCGCGGCCCGTCGCGCTTCAAGACCTTGACGATCCGCCAGGGGTCGTAGGCGGTCTGGAGCCCGGCCTGGCCCTTGGGGCACAGCGACCCCTCCACGAGGGCCGCGTCCTGCGGCCGGGTCGCGTAGTCGATCGGCGGGATGAGCGTCCACGGGCTGTAGGGGTGCCCTTCCATCTTGACCGCGACGCCGTCCTGCACCTTCACGCGGACGCCGCAGCCGGTGTTGCACTGCAGGCAGACGGTGTGGAGGAGGTTCTCGGGATCGGCGAGGGAGTACGCGGCGGCGGGGTCCGGGACGGCCGCCCCGGCGGCCCGGTCTCCCGCGAACCCCGCGACGCCTCCGAGGAGGGCGGCGCTGCCCAGGAAGGCGCGCCGGCTGGCGTCCGTCGTCTCGACCTTGGTCTCGGCCATGATGTCCCTCCCTCTCTAGCGCCCGAACGAATGGCAGGCCGTGCAGTCGACGCGCGGCCGGTTGGGGGGCGGCGCCGCCGTGGCCGGCGCCTCAGGCGCCCAGTCGTCCACGTAGAAGACCCGCGGCGAGGTGCCCTTCTCGACCTCGAGGCGGCGGCCCTGGCCGGCGGCGAGCATCTCCGCCACCAGGCTCTTCGGGTCGGCCGCGTCGCCGAAGTGCATGGCGAGGCCGGTGCAGGTGCTCACGCAGGCGGGCAGCAGCCCGGCGTCGAGCCGCTGCGCGCAGAAGTGGCACTTGCGGGTCGTCCCCGCGGTCTGCTTCCGCGTCCAGGCGCGGCCGTACTCGATGGCGGCGCGCTTCTCGTAGGGCTGGAGGGCCGGCGTGCCGTCGGTGTGGTTCTTCCCCTCGTCGTAGTAGAGCGCGGCGCCGTAGGGGCAGGCTTTCTTGGCCGCCTCGAACACCCGGCGGCCCTTCATCTTCGCGTAGTCGATCGCGACGATCCCGTCGGGCCGCTTCTTCATCGAGCCGGGGATGACGGCGTTGGCGGCGGCGACGCAGGGGGCCTTGTCGCACTGCATGCAGTTCGTGGGCATGAAGGCGCGCTGGACGTCCGGGTACGAGCCGACCTCGACCTCGGGCACGGTGCGGTAGGTGACGCCGGGGGGCAGGTTGTTCTCGGCGACACAGGCGACGGTGCAGGCGCTGCAGCCGATGCAGCGGCGGGTGTCGATCACCATGACCCACCGGCGGTCCGCGGGCGCGCGGCCCAGGGCCCTTTGCAGGTCGGCGGCCATCCGGAGGGTCCGGCCCGCCCCCGGCGGGACGGTCCCCGTGGTCCCGGCGCCACCCACCGCAGGGGGCAGCGCCGCGACGGCCGTCGCGCCCGCCGCCGCCCCCGCGGCAACCTTGAAGAACCGGCGTCGTTCCGGATTCCCTGGCGTGCCCTGGCTCATGACCCCTCCCACTGCTGGACGTTGCGTTCGGCTCCGGGAGTGCAAGGCACGTGCCCGGCGCGACCCCCCGGAAAACGAGCGGGTTGCAGGGCGCGGCCGGCCGAAGGTCCCGCGTTCTCTGCGCTCTTCATGACGGCGAGCGGAAATGTATTCGCCTAACCGGATATGGAGCGTGGCGGGCGAATGGAGCGTTCCCGCGCCGCCTCGATCCCGAGACCGTTGGCGCGGGTCTTGCTCTGTGGGATGGTTGGGCGGAGGACAGGAGGGTCGAATGATGAGCCGGACGAACGACGTGGAGTGGGCGGCCGGGGTGCTCCAGCTCGTGGGCCACCCGATCCGGCTGCGCCTCCTCAACCTCCTGCGGCACGCCGGGGAGCTGTGCGTGGGGGACCTCTGCGAGGTGCTGCGCCTGCCCCAGTCCACGACCTCCCGGCACCTGGCGCTCCTGCGCGAGGGAGGCCTCGTGGCGGTCCGCCAGGTGGGGCTGTGGGTCTACTACCGGCAGACCGAGCCGGCGGACGCCCTCCACGGGGCCCTGGCGGAGTGGGCAAAGGCGGGACTGGCCGGTCTGGGTCAAGCCCAGGACGACGTGCGCCGCCTCGAGCAGATCCGCAGACGCGGGGGCTGCTGCGGGCCCGCCGTCGACGCCGGCGTCGTCTCCGTGCCCGGGCTCGTCCCCCGCTCGCGCCGGACCATTCGCCGGCGAGCGCGCGTTGCGGCGGGGTCCTCCAGCGTGCCCGAGGCGCACCGCCGGGACTGAATGGCATCCGGGCCGGCCCGCCGGGGCGTGGCCTCGAGCGCGGCCGCCCCGACGACGTGCACTGGCCTCGGAGCCTCAGCCCCCACATCCGCAACCGGGTGTTGCGCCAGGCCCAGAATCTCTGTGTCGAGCCTGTCCTCGCCGAGCTCGGCTGAGGACGCGCGCCTACCGTTCCCGAATCCGGCTCCGCTGGCGCAGCCAGATGGCGAGGGCCTCGGCGCTCACCTCGCCGCGGGCGACGGCGAGGGTGATGTCGACGAGCTCGCCGGGCCTGAACGTCGGCTCGACGTCGTTCGAGAGGAGGAAGAGGACGGAGGCGTGCGCGCCCACGCGCTTGTTGCCGTCGACGAACGGGTGGTTCATCACGAGCGAGTGCATGAGGGCGGCCGCTTTCGACGCGACGTCCGGGTAGAGGTCCTCGCCCCCGAACGTCATCTGGGGCCGGGCCAGCGCGGCCTCGAGAGCGCCGCGGTCGCGAAGGCGGGCCGAGCCGCCGAAACGTCGGATCTGGACGCGGTGCAGCTCGAGGGCCTGCTCCAGCGAGAGGTAGACCGTCACTTGGCGAGCTCGCGGAAGGCCTCGGCGTAACGCTCCAAGGTCGCCTCGGCGAGCCGGCGGAAGCGCGGGGTGACCCGCCCGCCCTCGAAGTGGCGCACCCCGGGGCGGATCGTGACCGCCCCCGTCTGGGGGTGGACCGACACCTCGACCTCGGCGCCCCTCTTGAGCTCGAACTCCCTCACGACCTCGACGGGAAGCGTCACCGCGAGGGACCCGCCGGCCTGGACGAGCTTGCGCTTCATATCAGTACTCTATATGTACGAGATGCCTCGATTCAAGGCTCGACCCCTCGCGCTCCGCCACAGGCTCGCTCGTCGCGGGAGGCGAAGTCTCACGGCCGTGCGGCTCCCTACGCCCCGGCGAGCGCGCTCGTGATCATCGTCGCGATCTCGGAGGCGGGCGGGACCCGGCCCGAGGCCACGACCTTCTCGTCGATGACCAGCCCGGGCGTGCGCAGGATGCCGTAGGCCATGATGTCCTCCATCTTCTCGACCTTGGTGATCGTGGCCGGCTGGCCGACCTGCGCGAGCGCCTTCTCCGCCTCGGCGTACAGCCGCTTGCAGTTGGCGCATCCCGGACCCAGGATCTTGATCTCCATCTTCCCCTCCGCGAGCCTCAGGCAAGGAAGGCGCCGTAGAACCAGCCGGTCACGGTCGCCATGACGACGACGAGAAGAACGTAGGCCGCGGTCTTGCGCGGCCCGAGGTACGAGTTGATGACGAGCATGTTCGGCAGCGACAGCGCCGGCCCCGCGAGGAGCAGCGCGAGCGCCGGCCCCTGCCCCATCCCCGAGCCGAGGAGCGTCTGCAGGATCGGCACCTCGGTGAGGGTGGCGAAGTACATGAGCGCCCCCACGAACGAGGCGAGGAAGTTCGCTCCGATCGAGTTCCCGCCCACCACCTGGGCGACCCACGACGAGGGCACGAGGCCCGCGTCCATCCCGGGCCGGCCCATCAGCCACCCGGAGACCAGGATCCCGCCGAGGAGCAGGGGCGTGATCTGCTTCGCGAAGCCCCAGCTCCCCTGCACCCACTGCCCCAGCTCGTCCTTCGCGTACCAGCGGGACATCATCCAGAGGAGCGCGACGAGGAGCGCCGCGGTGAGCGGCCAGTGGACCCGGTAGACGGCGGCGAAGAACCCCACCTCCCGGTTCGGCGCGCCCCAGTTGGCGAACACGAGGATCGCGATCATCGTTCCGAGGAAGGACGCGTCCTGCCAGCCCTGCCTCGGACCGTGATCGGCGGCCGCGGCGGCGAAGGGGTCGGCTCCGGTCGCCTGCCTCTCCGCCTCCTCGCGGCGGAAGAGGGCGGCCATCAGGAGCCCCACCACGACCGCGAAGAGCACCGCTCCGACGGCGCGGGCGACTCCGAGCTCCAGGCCGAGCACCCGGGCGGTGAGGATCATGGCGAGGACGTTGATGGCCGGCCCCGAGTAGAGGAAGGCGGTGGCCGGGCCGAGACCGGCGCCCCGCCGGTAGATCGAGGCGAACAGCGGCAGCACGGTGCAGGAGCACACGGCGAGGATGGCCCCGGAGATGGACGCGACGCCGTAGGCGAGGGGCCGCGGGGCCTTCGCTCCCAGGTAGCGCAGGACCGCTCCCCCGCTCACGAACTGGCCGATCGCCCCCGCGATGAAGAACGCGGGGACGAGGCACAGCAGCACGTGCTGCCGGGCGTAGTCCTTGAGCAGCCAGAAGCCCTCGAGGAGGGCCCCCTGCATCCTCGGGCTCTCGATGGGCAGGAAGTAGGCGAGGAGGAAGACCCCGACGAGGAGGACGAGCTTCCAGCGCTCGGACATGCCTCAGGTCTCCGCCGCCGGCGCGACCGCCCGGGCGGGGACGGGCTCGAACCAGCCCCGCGTCGCGACGCAGAAGCGGCAGACCGAGAGCATCACCGGCACCTCCACGAGCACCCCCACCACGGTGGCGAGGGCGGCGCCCGAGCCGGGGCCGTAGAGGGCGATCGCGGTGGCCACGGCCAGCTCGAAGAAGTTCGAGGCCCCGATGAGAGCGCCGGGGGCGGCGACGCCGTACGGGATGCGGAAGAGCTTCATCAGGGCGTAGGCCAGGCCGGAGTTGAAGTAGACCTGGATGAGGATCGGGATCGCGATGAGGACCACGTGGAAGGCCCGCGTGGTGATGTTCTCGGCCTGGAAGGCGAAGATGGCGACCAGGGTCAGGAGGAGCGCGATCACGGTGACCGGCTGGAAGAAGGGCAGGAAGCGCCCGGTGAACCACTCGGCGCCCTTCCTGCCGATCAGGACGTGCCGGCTGATCGACCCGGCGGCGAGGGGGATGACGACGAAGATGAGAACGGAGTAGAGGAGCACCGCGAACGGAACGTGAAGGCCGGAGGCCCCGGACACGAGGAGCTTCACCACCGGGGCGAAGGCCACCAGCATGATGAGGTCGTTCACCGCCACCTGGACGAGCGTGTAGGCGGGGTCCCCGTCCGAGAGGTACGACCAGACGAACACCATGGCCGTGCACGGCGCCGCGGCGAGGATGATGACTCCGGCGATGTACTCGCTCGCGAGCTCGGGGCCGATCCAGGGCGTGAACACGTGGCGGAAGAAGAGCCAGCCGAGGAAGGCCATCGAGAACGGCTTCACGAGCCAGTTCACGACGAGCGTGACCGCCAGCCCGCCCGGCCGCTTCCCGACGCCCTTGATCGACGCGAAGTCGATCTTGAGCATCATCGGGTAGATCATCAGCCAGATGAGGACGGCGATCGGGATGTTGATGTGACTCCCCGTGCCGAACTCCATGTCGCGCATCGCGCCCACGAGCCCGGGGGCGAGCTTCCCGATCGCGACCCCCAGCACCATGCACGCCGCCACCCAGAGGCTCAGGTAGCGCTCGAAGACGTTCATCCGCTTCGTCGACTGGCTCAAGACAGTCCCTCCTGGCGCCGCGCGACGCGAGCGGCCACCGCCGGGCGGCGGATGCCCACCCGCGAGAGGTCGAGGTCCACGCGGCACAGCGCCTCGACGTCCACGCGCCGGAGCGACCTCACGAGCTTCGCGTCCGCCGCCACCTGGGGGTCCCTCCCGATGCGCGCCACGACGTCGGCGAGCTGCGCCGCGGCCCCCGGCTCCGCGGACCACCGGTAGCTCACGAAGCGCCCGCTCTTCGTCTCGACGAGGAGGCCGGCGCGCTTGAGCTCGGCGAGGTGGGCAGAGACGGTGGACGCCGCCAGCTCCAGGACCACCGTCATCTGGCAGACGCACAGCTCGCCTCCCCCCAGCATGGCGACCAGGCGCTGGCGGACCGGATGGGCGAGGGCCTTGTGGGCTTCGACGGATCGGGCGAGGTCGCTCATTTCGTCAATACGCGAATTATAGCACCTCGGAGCGGCTGGGCTACGGGGCCCCCGCCGCTCCCGCCCGGGGGCGCCACCGCCGGAGGGCGGGGTGCATCGTGTAGAGGAGGAAGCCCTCGCCGTCCGGCACGAGGATGCCGCTCGAGTCGTCGCTGCGGATGACGGGGTTGCCGGGGTACTTCTCCCAGCGCACGAGGTCGTCGGAGGCGGCGAGACACGTCGTCCACGGCCCCTTCCACGCGGGGTCGGCGTTCGCGTGGTAGACGCCGTAGTAGCGCCCGCGGAAGCGCACCACCTGGTTGAGGGCGACGGCGTGGCGGTCGTACTCCGCCGGCCCGAGGCCGATCACCGGCTCGTCCTGCACGTTCGTCCACACCTTCAGGTTCCTCGAGCGGGCGAGCCAGATGCCCCTGTCGCCTCTCTCGTAGAAGAGGTTCCAGGTGTCGCCCTCGACCCACACCGTGGGCGTGCCGTAGGGACCGGGCGGGATCGGCGCGCCCGAACGCGTGCGGACGTCGAGCCGCCCGTGGTCCTCCCACCGCACCCCGTCGCGGGAGGTCAGGCGGTGGGCGATGTCGCCCTCGCCCTCCGCGAACATGTGGTAGATGCCGTCCCGCTTCACGACGAACACGTCCTCGGTCCAGGAGCCGGAGAAGATCGGGTTCCCCGGGTGCCGCGTCCAGTGGACGCCGTCCGGAGAGGTCGCGAGACCGAGCGACTTGGTCTCGCTCCTCCTCGAGTCGTAGCCCGCGTACCAGAGCCTCCAGCCGTCCGGCTCGCGCAGGATGAAGCCGCGCTCCCGGATCTCCCGGTCCCAGGTGTCCCGGCCCGTGCCCTCGAAGAGCGGACTCGGACCGTCGAGGACCCAGTCCACGAGCTGCGGCGGGAAGGGACCGAGAGCGAGGACCGCTCCCGCGAGGGACAGCGTGCCGACCATGCTCATGCCTTCCTCCTCGCCGCCCCCGACGGGTCGCCTTCGAGGACCAGCGTCTTCCCGTCCGCTCACCGCCCGGGTTCCCGGAGGGCCCGGAGGGCGCGGCCGACCGCCTCGATCTTCTCCGGCTGCTTCCGCAGGCCGCCCCAGGCGAAGACCATGACGCCGGTGGCCGGACGCCGCGAGCCGTGGTCGAGCACGGCCGGCACCTGGGCAAGGGGCACGGCCTCGCCCCAGTCGGAGATCTGCACGATCGGCCAGATGCGGTGCCGCTCGCCCGGCCGACCCTCGATCCCGAGCGCCTTGCCGAGCCACGCGACCTGGCGCGAGATCCACGCCGGGTCGCCCGCGTAGCCGAAGCGGGCGTGGTACGGCATCGGGCTGAAGACGTCGACGTGCGCCGCCTGCGCCCGCAGGTCGATCGCCAGCTTCTCGATGCGGGCGCCGTCGCGCTCTTCGTCGGTCCAGGGGTTGTGGAAGGTGCCGAGGAGCGCTCGCGGACGCACCGCGTCCCTGATCTCGCGGAACTCGCGCACCCAGTCGGTCAGGAGGTCGCAGCGCCAGCGCACCCAGGCGGCACGGTGGGTGGAGAGCAGGAGCCGCGCGCGCTCCTTCGTCGGGACGTCGGGCAGCTTCACGCCGGTCTCGCCCTGGAAACGCACGAGGCAACGCTCGCAGAAGCAGGTGTCGGGCATGTTCGGCTCGGCCTGCTCCCAGCTCGCGTGCGAGTGGTGGTAGTCGAGCCACACGCCGTCGACGTCGAAGTCGCGCAGCAGGGCCCGGAACGCGTCCATCCGGCTCTCGCGGTAGGCCTCGTGCGAGGGGCAGATCCCCTGCCAGCCGTCGGGCGGCGGTGAGACGAGGCCGTCCGCTCCGATCGGCGCGGCGTCGGGGTGCTCCTTCAGGTACTCGGCGACGTGGAGCGTGTTGAACTCCGCGTACACGGCGACCCCCTGGGCGCGCAGGAGCGCCACGCGCTCGGGGGTGAAGCTGCCCGAGCCCATCCAGATCGCGTCGACACCGAACTCCCGCAGGCTCCGGCCCGAGTCGAGGATCTCCTGCGGCACCCCGCCGTAGATCCCGCGCACGGCGAGGTGGGGGCGGGCGGCCACGATCTCCTCCGCCGCCGTGGGCCGCGCGGCGGCGACGATCGACGAGAGCGCCAGCGCGACGACGGCTCCGCGGGTCATGTCTCTCCTCCCCGGCCGCCCCTCGCGTCCTCGGGCGACTCCGCGCCCCGGCCGATCGGCAGGAAGCGCGCCATCGCGATCGCCGGGACCGCGGAGGCGAGCACCCAGAGGAAGAAGCCGGGGTACCCCAGCTTCGATGCCCTGGTAGAAGAGAAGCGCCATGTAGTTCACGGCGTAGAAGGGCAGGCC
>CAZLRF010000106.1:0-9444 GCA_964561785.1 uncultured Acidobacteriota bacterium
CCAGCACGGCGAGCTCCACCGAGGCCACGCACGACCAGAACGCCAGCCCCTGCCAACCTGGGATACCGGTGTCGCTAGCGTGTCAGGAGCGGCGGATGCCGAGGGTGCGACGTTGTTTTCGAGACGTCGCGCGCCACATGTGCCCCGGTGTCGCAAAGATGAGGGAGATCCTGTCGAGAAAGGATGGAGTCAGGGCGATACGTCGGCAGCGGTCGCATCGCAGGGTCGCAGTTGGGCCGAGCGCGAAGACGACCGGGTCGTCGCCCGGTGTGCGGTGGGTGTAGTAATGGAAGCCAAGCAGGCACCGCCACCCAGGCAACAGGTGGGTGGCGAGGCGACACCGCAGCCGGCCGGGGATCTCTCGCGCTGGTGGGAGACGCTCGGCGACGAGACGCTCACCGGGCTCGTCCAGCAGGCGCTCGTCGCCAACCCCGACCTCAGGGCGGCGCAGTCGAGGCTGCGGCAGGCGCGCGCGCAGCGCGGCCTCGCCCGGATCGACTGGTTCCCGAGCGTCGACGGCACAGTCACGGCCGGCACAAGCCAGACGACGGGGACGCCAGACGACGGGGACGAGCGCGCAAGGATCGTACTCGGCCGGCCTCGACGCGAGCTGGGAGGTGGTCATCGCCGCAGCGTGCAGCAACGAAGCGGCGGCCTGACGGTCCCGCACGGCAGGCGACCCTTCGTCGGGCCACGTGTCGATGCCGGCCTCGACCTCGGGTTGCTTCGTCCTCGAGTGCATCTCGCCTCCTGCGACTGCGTCGAGCGGCGGCCCGGTCCGGTCTGAACACACGCCTCATCATGAGGCACCATGTCGGATCCCTGTCTGTTCTGCGGGAAGGCCGTGGCGACGACTGACAACTGCCCAGGCCCTGCGCGAGCGGAGCGCCAGCCCTGCGGCCCGACGGTGGCGGGGGCTCTTTCAATCTGGCGCGTCTTCGCGACGGCCGCTGGTCGTTTGCGCGACGAGCTCGTGGCCGCCCTCGGCGGAGTCTGGTGCCGGAGGTGAGGCAGTCAGATGCACCACGCCCCGTGTTCTTCACCACCCGCGCAACCTGGGTGAGAGACTCGCCGCCACGCTCCCGCGCTTCTTCGCGGGCGGCGAGCTTGCCGTGGTCGCGCCACCTCCAGGAGCCCACCGGCCCCCTCGGCTCCGTGGAGAGAACGGGCACGAAGCTTCTTCGAGAAGTCCGGGGATTCCCCGAAGAAGCCCTGATCGTTCATGCGAGCCTCCGCTCAGGGTCAGGATAGCCCAGCGCGCCGCACCGGCCGACGTCTGGCACTCCCAGCGATCCGGCGACCCACTCGGCGACTCGCCCTGCGGTGGTATCCGCGTCATGCCGGCGTCACGTCGCCGCGGCGCGGGCATCGCGGTGGCCCGGTTAGCCTCGCGACTGCGCCGGGAGGCGGGTGCCCGTCCATGGCTCGCTGCGCCAGGCGCGAAACCCGTTCCACGAAAAGCCGCAGGGGGATGACCAATATGAGAAGACTCGCCATAGTGCTGCTCGGCGTTGTGACGGCGGCCTTCGTCCTGTCGGACTCGACGCAGGCGAGGGGCAGCCTGTTCTGGAAGGAGCGCCCGAAGCCCTTCCACTTCCAGTCGCGCGCGCACAGCTTCCAGCGCGTGGCCACCTTCGCCAACTACCGCAACAACGCCGAGCGGGGCGACGAGACGGTGTCCGAGATCATCGCCGCCACCCATGACGGCAGGCTGCTCGTCTACACCGACGGCGTTCGGGGCGGGATCGGTTTCATCGACATCACCAACCCCGCGAATCCGATCGCGGCCGGCTCCCTCCTGCTCGACCCCGACCCGGACGACGAGATCGACTACGAGCCCACCTCGGTGGACGTCCTGGGCAACAGGTACGCGCTCGTGGCGGTGAACACCAGCGAGTCCCTGACGGAGACCAGGGGCCTGCTGATGATCGTCGACATCGCGAGCCGCACGGTGGTGAAGCAGATCGAGCTCGGCGGCCAGCCCGACTCGATCAAGATCAGCCCCGACGAGCGCTACGTGGCCATCGCCATCGAGAACGAGCGCAACGAGGACCTGTGCGTCGGCGGCACCCTGGGCGGGACCGAGGCCGACGAGGACGATTGCGAGGTTGGAGGCGGGGCCCTGGGCGTCCTGCCCCAGACCCCGTACGGCAACCCCGCCGGCTTTCTCTCGGTCATCAGGATCGCCGGTTCCGATCCCGCGTCCTGGGTCCGCTTCGAGGTCGCCCTCACGGGTCTGGCTGACTATGCGCCCGAGGACCCCGAGCCCGAGTTCGTGGACATCAACGCCCGCAACGAGGCGGTGGTCACGCTGCAGGAGAACAACCACGTCGTGATCGTCGACCTCGAGCGCCGCCGCGTCGTCTCCCACTTCCCGGCCGGAGCCGTCACCCTCGACGGCGTCGACGCGACCGAGGACGGCCGCATCTCCCTGACCGAGACGCTCGAGGACGTCCCCCGCGAGCCGGACGCCGTCACCTGGCTGCCGGGGCCCTTCGGCCGGTCCCAGGTCGCCACCGCCAACGAGGGCGACCTCTTCGGCGGCAGCCGCGGATTCTCGATCTTCGGGCGCCAGGGCGGCATCGCCTTCGACAGCGGCAACACGCTCGAGCGGATCGCCGTGCAGCACGGCCACTACCCGGAGGACCGCTCGGAGAACAAGGGCAACGAGCCGGAAGCGATCGAGTACGCGCGCTTCGGCTCCGATGGCTACCTGTTCGTCGGATCGGAGCGGGGCAGCTTCGTGGCCGTCTACGAGCTCGACTGGTGGGGGCGTCCCCGTTTCGAGCAGCTCCTGCCGGCCCCCCTTGGGCCCGAGGGGCTGCTCGCGATCCCGAGCCGCGGCCTGCTCGTCGCGTCGGGCGAGACGGACGATCCTGAGTTCGGCGTGCGAAGCACGGTGATGATCTACGAGCTGAAGCGCGGGACGCCGAGCTACCCGCAGATCCTCTCGGACGACAGCGAGGGCACGCCCATCCCGTGGTCGGCGCTGTCCGGGATGACCTCGGCTCCCGGCCACCCGCACTCGCTGCTCGCGGTGTGGGACTCGTACTACAGCGAGAGCCGCATCTTCAGGATCGACGTCTCGGAGAAGCCCGCGGTCATCACCGAATCGCTTGCATTGACCGGCGGCAAAGGCAACTACGATCCCGAGGGCATCGCGATCGCGCCCGACGACACCCTGTGGATCGCCAGCGAGGGCAACGCCAGCGACTCCCGGCCGAACCGGCTGCTGCAGGTGGGCTTCGACGGCGAGGTGATGAAGGAAGTCGGGTTGCCCGCGGAGATCCTCGCCTGTCGCAAGGCGTCCAACAGCCGGGGCACGCTCGGCTCGGGCTTCGAGGGAGTCGCCGTGCTGCGCGGCAGGGGGCACGGCTATCGGCTGCTGGTGGCGCAGCAGCGTGGCTGGGATTACACGACGCCCGAGTGTGAAGCCCTGGACGACGACGCGGGCGGATGGAACGCCAGCGGCGAGCCCAACCGGACGCGCCTCTGGATCTACGACCCCGGCCGCGACCGCTGGAGCCACGTGGCCTGGACCCTCGCGACGAAGCCCAAGGACGCCACCTGGGTGGGCCTGTCCGAGATCACCGAGACGCCGGACGGCGACTACGTCCTGATCGAGCGAGACAACCGGACGGGGGACTTCGGCGTGCTGAAGACTCTCGTGAAGATCGACCGCCAGGCGCTCGCCGACGGACTGGTGCGCTCGTCCGAGAAGTCGGTCTACGACCTTCGCCCACGCCTCACCCGCACCCGGGGCTGGATCACCGACAAGCCCGAGGGAGTGGCCGTGACGTGGGATGGCCGCACGTTCGTGGTCACCGACAACGACGGCGTCGAGGACTGGTCGGGCGAGTCGTGGTTCCTGGAGCTGGGCGATCTCTGGCGGCTGTTCCGCTGACGGACGTTCTCGGCTGATTCGGCCCGCCGAACGGCCCTCATGGAGCCGGGGACGCCGCGTGCGCCCCCGGCTCCTTCCCTTGCTCTGGGGCCGCCAGCTTCGCGCCGCAGGGGCGCGCCGCCGGTCTCACCGGGTGCCCCGAAGCAGCGCAAGTCCGAGGACGAACATCCGACCGCCACTCACGGGCCGCGTCCGTGAGCCAGCCCCAGGCCCCCGCTGACGGCCGAAGCCGCCCGCTACTTCGCGGCCAGGGCCTTTCCGAAGCCCCGCGCCTTGAAGGCGAGGATCACGAGAATCACCCCGAACGCGATCGAGTAGGCCGCGATCAGCCACAGCACCGCGAGCGCCCCCGCCCCGGGCCGCGCCATCAGCAGGACACCGAACGCCACCGAGGCGAGCCCGCCCAGGACGAGCAGCCACTCGCCCTCGATCTCCTTGCGCAGGCGGATCGCGGCCACGATCTCGAGGACGCCGGTCGCGATCGCCCAGATCGCGATGTAGAAGAGCAGCGCGAGGGCGGTGATGCCGGGAGCGAAGAGCGTGAGCAGGCCCACGCCGATGCCCACGAGCCCCTCGAGCAGCAGCACCCACCAGTGCTCCTTCTCCTTGCGCCCCGCGATCGCCGACCACGCGCCGAGAACGCCGTCGGCCAGCGAGTAGGCGCCGAAGAGGAGCACCAGCGCCGCCACCGAGATGCCCGGCTGCAGCCAGGCCACCACGCCGAAGGCGATGGCGACGATCCCACGCAGGAGCAGCACCCACCAGCTGCGGGAGAGGATCGCGGCCAGCTTGTCGTTGTCGATCTCCATCGTGACTTCTCCTCGTGCAACCCCGGGCTCCGCTTCGTCGAAGGACCCCGGGAGACCCCGGGAACGATACCACCGCTGGCCGGGGCTCCGGGCCGCGCGCGAAGGTGACCCTGGCCGCCCCGAGCCCCCGGGACGTCAATACAGCAGCAGGCCTCCGTCCACGCCGATCACCGCCCCGTTGATGAAGGAGGCGAGGTCGGATGCGAGGAAGAGGTAGACGGCGGCGACCTCCTCGGGCCTTCCGATCCGGCGTGCGGGGATGCGGGCGAGCGTGGCGTCGAGCAGTCCGGCGGACGCAGCCCGCAGCGTGTCGCCCTCGATCAGCCCCGGCGCCACCGCGTTGGCGGTGATGCCGCGCGGGCCGAGCTCGCGCGCCCAGGCACGCGTCATCCCGACGATTCCCGCCTTGGCCGCCGCGTACGCGGTGAGGCCATAAAAGCCGAGGCGCGTGGTGGACGAGGCCGCGGACAGGATGCGCCCGCCCCGCTGCTTCAGCATGTGCGGCACCGCCGCCCGCGCGCACACCATCGCCCCCCGCAGGTTCACGTCGAGCGTCTCCTGGAACTGCCCGTCCGTCAGCTCCTCGAGCGGGGCCTCGCTGAGCGCCCCGGCGTTGTTCACCAGGACGTCCAAGCGTCCCCACTCCTCCGCCACGCGGTCGAGCGTGCGCTCGACCGCGAAGGCGTCGGTGACGTCGTTGGTGAAGGCGAGCGCCTCGCCGCCCGCGAGAGCGATCCGCTCGGCGGTCTGCGTGACCCCCGCCGCGTCGCAGTCGACGAGCGCCACCTGGGCGCCGGCCCCGGCCAGGAGACAGGCCGTCGCGGCGCCGATGCCGCGGCCGGCGCCCGTCACCACGGCCACGCGGCCCGCGAGCGACAGCGCTTCCGTCGGGATCTCGGGCATGGGGCGACAAACCTAGTACACTCGTCCCAGCCCTCGCAAGGAGGCAAAGAGATGTTCGCTCTGCCGGTCCTCGTCTCCCTGGCCGCCCTGGTCCAGGCTCCCTCGCCCGAGGCGGCCGCGCACAAGAAGTCGTGCGACCAGAAGGTCGCGGCCGACTGCCTCGCGCTCGCGGGGCTGCACCGGCGCGGCGAGGGCGTCGCGAAGGACGCCGAGAAGGCGACGGACCTCCTGAAGAAGGCCTGCGAGCTGAACCTGGCGCCGGCCTGCCTCGAGTACGCCGCCGCGCTGCGTGCGGGCGACGGCGTCAAGCGCGACCCGCTAAAGGCCGCGCCGGTCTATCAGAAGTCCTGCGACGGCGGTGCCGCCGAGGCCTGCGCGCAGCTCGCGGGCATGCTGGGCGCCGGCAAGGAGCTCGAGAAGCACCTCGGCCGCGCCGCCGAGCTCCACGGCCGGGCCTGCGACTCCGGCATCGCCCCTTCCTGCGGCCAGCTCGCGGCGATGCACGCCGAGGGCTCGCCGATGGCGAAGGACGAGGCCAGGGCCGCGGCGCTCTACGACAAGGCGTGCAGCGGCGGCGACGCGCCGAGCTGCGGGCGCCTCGCCCAGATGCTCCGCGACGGGCGCGGCGTCGCGCGCGACATGGCGAAAGCCGCCGCGCTCGCGCGCAAGAGCTGCGACGTCGGCGAGAACGCGGCCTGCGTCGGCCTCGCGCTCGCGCTGCAGAACGGCGAGGGCCTGCCGGCCGACCCCAGGCAGGCGCTCGAGCTCTTCACGAAGGCCTGCGAGCGCGGCGAGCCGCGCGGGTGCCTGGGCCAGGGCGAGCGCGTGCGCGACGGCGCCGGCGTGGCGCGCGACCTGCCGAAGGCCGTGGCGCTCTTCCGGCGCGGCTGCGACGGCAACGTGGGCGCAGCGTGCTACGAGCTCGCGCTCCTGCTCGCGCGCGGCCAGGGCACCGCCCCCGACCTGGCGCAGGCCACGCTGCTGCTGCGCCAGTCCTGCACGGACGGCGACCCGCGCGGCTGCCTGACGCTCGGCCAGCTCTTCCAGTCGGGCCGCGGCGTCATGAAGGACCTGAACCGCGCCGCGGCGCTCTTCGACGAGTCCTGCCAGAAGGGGTCGCTCGCCGGCTGCAGCGCGCACGCGGCGATGCTGGACGCCGGCGAGACGATCGGTCGCAACCTCCCCCGCGCGCGCTCGCTCTACGAGAAGACCTGCGCCGGCGGGATCGCGGCCGACTGCTATACGCTCGGCCGCATCGTCAGGGCCGACGTCAACGGCCGCAAGCCGGCCTTCGACCTGTTCACCAAGGCCTGCGCCGGCAACGTCGCGGCGGCCTGCCACGAGGTGGCGCAGGCCTGGGACACGGGCCGCGAGCCGATGAAGGCCCTGCCCTTCTACCAGAAGGCCTGCAGCGGCGGCGTCGCCGCCTCCTGCGAGCGCGCGAGGAAGCTCGAGCAGCAGCGGTAGCGGCCGCGCTTTCGGTCCCGGCTGCGGCCGCCGCTGCGGCCCGCTACTGCCCGGTGTCGTCCGCGGAGGGGCCGTAGATCGACGGCACCTTCCCGCCCATCGGCCGCAGGTAGGTCGTGAGCTGGCCGCGGTGGTGGATGAGGTCGAACAGGAAGCCCCAGACGAAGTTGGCGGTCGTGTCTTCCCAGGCGGGAGCGTCGCCCATCAGGAAGCGGCCCTTCTTCTCCCAGCCCGCCTCGCCGAGCTTCGCGATGCGTTCGTCGACCGCGGCGGCGTTGGCCTCGTAGGCGGCCACGATGGCCTCGAGCGCCGCGGGGGCCTTCGTCTCGCTCCACTCGATCGTGCCCGTGTCCAGCAGGCGCACGAGCGCGCCCTCCGACTGCGCGAACAGCCACGCGAGCTCGCCGGCGGTCCGCGCCTTCGGCTCGGGCCGGTAGTCCAGCTTCCCCGCCGGGATCGCCTTCAGCACCTTCACGAACTTGGGCACTTCCTGCGCCCGCTGCCGCCGGCACAGCTCCAGACTGGTCATGTGTGGGCCTCCTGCTTCCCACATCCTAGGCAAACAAAAAGCGAAAGTCAAGCCGAGCCGACGCGTCATCCCCCCGTCGGCCGAAGGCCGGACAAGTCTCCTATCGGGCGCGGCGCAGCGTCAGGTTGATCCGACACCGGCCGGTCGCCGGGTGCGACCCGTCCGCGAGGGGCATCACGCCGTGGTAGCGAAGCCGCGCCGGCCCGCCCCACACGACGACGTCGCCGTGGACGAGCGGCACACGCTGCGGCCGGTCGGCCCGCCGATCGCCCCCGAACAGGAAGACGGCCGGCAGCCCGAGCGAGATCGAGACGATCGGAGCCGACAAGTCGCGCTCGTCGCGGTCCTGGTGAAGAGACATGCGAGCCCCGGGCGCGTAGCGGTTGACGAGGCACGCGTCCGGATCGAAGCCCGGATAGCCCGCGCGTTCCGCCGCGACCGCCGCCAGCTCGCGGAACGACGCCGGCAGGGCGGGCCACGGCCCGCCCGTCTGCGGGTCCTCGCTGACGTACCTGTAGCCGCGGCGGTCGGTGACCCAGCCCCACTCGCCGCAGCTGGTCATCGCCACCGACATCGCGCGGCCGCCCGGCGTGAGCATGTGCCGAAAGGGCGCTCGGCCGACGACGCTGCCGAGCGCCGAGAGGAGCGCCGCCTCGCGCGGGAGTGCTAGCCCGCCGAGCAGGACAGCGCCCGGTGCGAGCGCGACGTCGCGCGCGGCGTCTTCGAGCAGCCCCGGGAGCATCGATGCGCTCATCTTAACTGCGTCGCCGGCCCGCTCGCTCGACCGCTGCGACGGCATGACGGCGATCATTGGCTTCCGCCGCACACCCTGGGACGATCGGGCCTCGGGAGACGAGAAGCGCGGCAGGCCGAGGAGGCGAGCCGGCATGGAGATGATGGCGCGGCCCCCCGCCGCGTGGAAGTCGGTGGCGATACCCGTCGAGCACGGCGGCTGGGGCTTTCTGGCCGAACCGGTGGCGCTCGGCCTGTTGATCGCGCCCTCGGCCGCCGGCGCCTGCCTCGCCCTTTCAGCCCTCGCCGCCTTCCTGGCGCGCCATCCGCTCCGCCTGGTCTGGCTCGACCGAAGGCGCGACGCCCGCTACCCGCGCACGGTGCTGGCCGAGCGATTCCTGCTCGGCTACGCGAGCCTCGCGGCGCTGCTCGTGGCCGCGGGCCTCTCGAGAGCGGCGGCGCCCGTCTGGCCCGCCCTGGCGGCGGCCACACCTCTGGGACTCGGAGCGCTCGCGCTCGACGCGCGCGGCCGCAGCCGGGACGCGCTCGCGGAGACGTTCGGCGCCACGGCGCTGTCGTCCGCGGTCGCCGCGATCGCGCTCGCAGGCGGCGCCGCCCCCGCGCTCGCCTGGGGAGCCTGGGCGCTGCTCGCGGCGCGCGCGGTTGTCTCGATTCTCTACGTGCGGGCTCGCATCCGCCTCGATCGCGGACTCCCGGCCGGACCGGGCGTCGCGGTCCTCGCCCACCTCGGCGCGCTGACCCTCGCCGTCGCCCTGGCCAGGAGCGCATCCGCGCCATGGCTCGCGCCTGGCGCCTTCCTCGTGCTCCTCGCCCGCGCCGCGTGGGGCCTCAGGGATGGGCGCGCCACGATCCGGCCGCGAACGCTCGGCTTCCAGGAGCTGGGCTTCGGCCTCCTGGCGCTCGTGGTGCTGGCCGTCGGGTACCGATTCGGCCCGTAGACGCCGACGCGGCCGACTCCCTTGCCCTGTCCTCAGGGCAGCAGGCGGTAGCCGAAGGTCGCCCGCCGCCGGGTGTCCGCGCCCTGCGTGAAAAGGTCGAGCTGGCGGGGCGCGCGGGCCCAGGCGCCGCTGTCGGCCGCG
>CAZLRF010000107.1:0-9227 GCA_964561785.1 uncultured Acidobacteriota bacterium
ACCAACATCATGACCGCCGAGGACCCGGTCGAGTTCAACCTGCCCGGGATCAACCAGGTCCAGATCCGCGACAACATCGGCCTCAACTTCGCCTCGGTGCTCCGCTCGTTCCTGCGCCAGGACCCGAACATCATCCTCGTCGGCGAGATCCGCGACTACGAGACGGCGGAGATCGCGGTCAAGGCGGCCCTCACCGGCCACCTCGTCCTCTCCACCCTGCACACCAACGACGCGCCCTCCACGGTCTCGCGCATGGTGAACATGGGGATCGAGCCGTTCCTGGTCGGGACCGCGGTGAACCTGATCCAGGCCCAGCGCCTGGTGCGGCGTATCTGCACGAAGTGCAAGTTCGACGACACCGCGAACGTGCCGAGCAAGACGCTCATCGACATCGGCTTCCCCCCCGACCAGATCGGCTCGTTCCAGGTCATGAAGGGCAAGGGGTGCCAGGCCTGCAACGGCACCGGCTACAAGGGCCGGGTGGGCCTGTACGAGGTCATGGAGATCACCGAGGGCATCCGCGACCTCATCATGGTCGGCGCCACCGCCGTCGAGATCAAGAGGAAGGCGCTCGAGGAGGGCATGCTCACCCTCCGCATGAGCGGCAACGAGAAGATCAAGAACGGAGTGACCACCATCGAGGAGGTCCTGCGCGAGACCGTCCTCTAGCGCCGGCCGGGAACCAGAGGGCGCGTCCCCGGGGGGGGCGCGGCGCCTCGCCGTGACAAGGGGGTAGGGCGTGGCCGTCAGCCTTCACCAGCTGCTCAAGACGATGACGGAGATGGGGGGGACCGACCTCCACGTCACCACCAACTCCGCCCCGCAGATCCGCGTCGACGGCAAGCTGCGGCCGCTCGACCTGCCGCCGCTCAGCGCGGTCGAGACCAAGCAGCTCGCCTACAGCGTGCTGACCGACGCGCAGAAGCACCGCTTCGAGGAGAGCCTCGAGCTCGACTTCAGCTTCGGCATCAAAGGGCTCGCCCGCTTCCGCGCCAACGTGTTCTCGCAGCGGGGCGCGGTGGCCGCCGTCTACCGCACGATCCCCTACGAGATCCGCGGCTTCAAGGAGCTGGGGCTGCCCCCGGTCGTCTCCGCCATCTGCGACAAGCCCCGCGGGCTCGTGCTCGTCACCGGGCCCACCGGCTCCGGCAAGTCCACGACGCTCGCCGCGATGCTCGACAAGATCAACTCCGAGCGGCACGAGCACATGCTCACCGTCGAGGACCCGATCGAGTACCTCCACCAGCACAAGAAGTGCGTGGTCAACCAGCGCGAGGTGCACGCCGACACCCACTCCTTCGCGAACGCCCTGCGGGCGGCGCTGCGCGAGGACCCCGACGTCGTCCTCATCGGCGAGATGCGCGACCTCGAGACGATCGAGTCCGCCCTGCGGATCGCGGAGACCGGCCACCTCACGTTCGCGACGCTCCACACCAACTCCGCGTCCCAGACCATCAACCGCATCGTCGACGTCTTCCCCGCGCACCAGCAGTCGCAGGTCCGGGCGCAGCTGTCGCTCGTGCTGGAGGGCATCATGTGCCAGGCCCTCCTGCCCCGCGCGAGCGGCAGCGGGCGCGCGCTCGCCATGGAGATCCTCGTCCCCAACCCCGCCATCCGCAACCTGATCCGCGAGGACAAGATCCACCAGATCTACTCCGCGATGCAGACCGGCCAGGAGAAGTACGGGATGCAGACGTTCAACCAGTCCCTGGCCAGCCTCTACTTCGCCAAGCAAATCACCCTGCAGACCGCCCTCGGCATCAGCTCGAACCCCGAGGAGCTGCAGGACATGATCAACCGCGGCGCCGGCCTCGCGACACCGCAGGCCGGCCGCCCGCCCATGCGGCCGGCGGGCCGCTAGCCCCCGGGAGGACAAGGTGCCCGAATTCGTCTGGAAGGCCAAGACCCGCGACGGGAAGGTCGTGTCCGGCACGAGGGTGGGGGAGACCCGGGAGGCGGTGCAGCAGCTCCTGCGGCGCGACGGGCTCCTCGTCCAGTCCGTCACGGAGAAGGGGGCGATCCCCATCCTCCCCAAGTTCGGGGGGGGGGTCCCCTCGAAGGACCTCGCCATCTTCACCCGGCAGTTCTCGGTCATGATCGACGCCGGTCTGCCCCTCGTGCAGTGCCTGGAGATCCTCGGCAGCCAGCAGGAGAACAAGACCTTCGCCAAGGTCCTCCAGCAGACGCGGATGGACGTCGAGGGCGGCGCGAGCCTCGCCGACGCCATGCGCAAGCACCCGAAGGTCTTCGACGACCTCTTCACGAACATGATCGCGGCGGGCGAGGCGGGCGGCATCCTCGACACGATCCTGAAGCGCCTCGCCACCTACATCGAGAAGAACGTCAAGCTCAAGGCCCAGGTCAAGGGCGCGATGGTCTACCCGGTGTCGGTGCTCGGGATCGCGGCGATCGTCATCGCGGTCATCCTCTGGAAGGTCATTCCCACCTTCGCCGCGATGTTCGCCGGCCTCGGGGCCGAGCTGCCCCTGCCCACCCGCTTCGTGATCGCGCTCTCCACCTGGTTCGTGCGGCTCCTGCCCTTCATCGTGATCGGCGGGATCCTGCTCGTGATCGCGTTCAAGCGGTACTACGCGACCTACGGGGGCCGCCGGGTCGTCGACAAGGGGGTCCTGCGGGCGCCGATCTTCGGGACCCTCATGCAGAAGATCGCGGTGGCCCGGTTCTGCCGCACGCTCTCGACCCTGATCTCGTCCGGCGTGCCCATCCTCGACGGGCTCGAGATCACCGCCCGCACCGCGGGCAACGCGATCATCGAGGACGCGATCATGGCCGTCCGCAAGGGGGTGGAGAGCGGTCTCACCATCGCCCAGCCCCTGAAGGACACCGGGGTCTTCCCCCCCATGGTGGTCCAGATGATCGGGGTCGGGGAGCAGACGGGCGCCCTCGACGCGATGCTCTCCAAGATCGCCGACTTCTACGAGGACGAGGTCGACCAGGCGGTCGCCAACCTGCTGACCTTGATGGAGCCGATCATGATCCTGTTCCTCGGGATCTCGGTGGGCGGCATCATCATCGCGATGTACCTCCCGCTGTTCGACCTCATCAGCAAGCTCTCCTGAGGCCCCGCCCGGCGCTTCGGCGCCGGGCGCAACGCGGACGATGAAGACGCCTTCGCCGGCATGACCGTCGACCTCGACGCGCGGCTGCGGCGGCTGATGCTGTTCCGGGTGGTCATGGTGACCACCCTGCTGTCGATCGCGACCTACGTCGAGGCGGTCTCCGAGACCCTGCTCGTCCGCAACCCCGTCTACGCGGTGATCGGGGCGACCTACGCCCTGACCGTGGCCCACGCCCTCGCCCTGCGCTTCGCGCCCGCGCGGCGCGCCCTCGCCTGGGCGCAGGTGCTCGGCGACCTCGTCATCATCACCGCCCTCGTCCACGTGCCGGTCACCGGGGGGGTGCGCACCGGCTTCCTCCTCCTGTACCCGCTGTCCGTGCTCTCCGCGACGATGCTCCTGCCCCGGCGGGCGGCGGTCCTCCTCGCCGGGATCGCGACCTCTCTCTACGGGGGGCTCCTCCTCGCGGTGCGCGAGGGGCTCGTTCCCCCGCTCGGGCTCGCCGACGTGGTCGGGCAGCCCCCGCGCACCCTCCTCTACGCGGTGTTCGTGCTCGGGGTGGCTTGCGTCACGGTGGCCGGGCTCGGCTCCTACCTCGCGGAGAGCCTGCAGCACGCGGGGCAGGCCCTCCAGGAGGCCGAGGTCGAGGTCGCCGACCTGCGTGAGCTCAACCAGCTCATCGTCGACTCGATCCAGAGCGGCCTGATGACGACCGACGGGGAGGGCCGCGTGCTCCACGTGAACGCCTTCGGCGAGGCGATCCTCGGCCGTCCCCTGGCCGCGATCCGCGGGCGCCCCCTGCGGGAGATGCTCGGGACCCCCCTGCTGGGGAGAGCCGAGCTCGCCGCCCGGGCGGCGAGCCGGGCCCTCGCGCGGCTCGAGCTCTCGTACCGCCACCCCGAGGGCCGCCAGCTGGAGCTCGGCGTGTCGGTCACTCCCCTCGCCGCCGGGGCCGCCGCGTCCGGGGGCTACCTCGTGGTGTTCCAGGACCTCACCGAGATCCGGCGCCTCGAGCAGGAGGTGCGCGCGAAGGAGAAGCTCGCCGCGGTGGGAGAGATGGCGGCGCAGCTCGCCCACGAGATCCGCAACCCGCTCGGCTCGATCCGGGGCTCGGCCCAGGTGCTGATGGGCGAGCCCGGCCTCGGCGAGGAGCAGGGGCGGCTGCTCGCGATCATCTCCCGCGAGTCGATGCGGCTCAGCGACACGCTGAACCGCTTCCTGTTCGACGCCCGCCCGTCGAGCCGGGCCCGGGGGCCCGTGGACCTGCGCCCCCTCGTCGAGGAGGCGGTCGTGCTCCTCCGAAACGGCGCCGAGCTGGCGGACTCCCACGAGGTCCGCCTCGAGGTGGGCGCGGGCCCCCACGTGTGCGTGGCCGACCCGGACCAGATCAAGCAGGTCTTCTGGAACCTCGCCCGCAACGGCCTGGAGGCGATGCCCGGCGGGGGACGCCTCGACGTGCGCCTGCGCCGGGAGAGAGACGAGGTCGTGCTGTCGCTGCGCGACCAGGGGCGGGGGATCGAGGAGGACGACATCGGCCGCATGTTCGAGCCGTTCCGCACGACGAGCGCGATGGGCACGGGTCTCGGCCTCGCGATCGTCTTCCGCATCGTCCGCGAGCACGGCGGCGACATCGAGGTGCGCAGCGTCCCCGCGGAGGGAACCGAGGTCGACGTGCGCCTGCCCGCCGTGCCCGCGCCCGAGGCCGCGTGAGGCGGCGCCGCGACGCGGCGCTCGCCGCCTCCGCCCTCGCGGTCCTCGTCCTGGCGGTCTTCGCGGAGGCGCTCCTCTCCCCTCGCGTCTTCTTCCAGAGGGACATCCTCGCGTACTGGTACCCGGGCATGGAGGCGTTCCGCCGCGCGCTCGCCGAGGGCTCCTGGCCGCTGTGGAACCCGCACGCCGGCTTCGGCGCCCCGCTGCTCGCCGACGCGAGCTTCCAGCTCGCCTACCCGCCGACCTGGCTCGCCCTCGTCCTCCCGCTCGCCGCGTACTACAAGCTGTTCGCCGTCTCCCACGCGCTGTGGGCCGCCGCCGGGGCGCTCGTCCTCGCCCGGCGCCTCGGCCTCGGCGTCGCCGCGTCCGCCGTCGCGGGGGGCGCGTTCGCCCTGTCCGGCCCTTTCCTCTCCGCGCTCAGCCTCTTCCACCACTACGCGGGCGCGGCGTGGATGCCGTGGGTGCTCGCCGCCCTCGAGTCGCTCCTCCGCCGCCCGGGACCGCGCTCGGCGGCGGCGCTCGGCCTCGCCGCGGGCGCTCAGCTGCTCGCCGGCTCGGGGGACCTCGCCCTCGCCACCGCGATCGCGGCGGCGGCGAGGACGGCGTGGCACCTCGTTCGGTCGCGGCCGGCCCTCGCCACCGCGCGGCCGCTCGTGCCGCCGGTGTGTCTGGCGGCCGTGCTCGCCGCCGCCCTCGGCTCCGCGCAGTGGATGCCCACCCTCGAGCAGGCGTCGCGCAGCGACCGAACCGCCCTCGGCGACGCCCGCACCTACTGGTCGCTGCACCCGCTGTCCCTCGCCGACCTCGCCGTGCCGCGGCTCGTGGCGGGAGCGCCGCTGTCCCCGTCGCGGCGTGAGGAGCTGTTCGAGGGCCGCGCGCCCCTGCTCGAGTGCCTCTACGCGGGGGCGGTCGTCCTCGCGCTCGCCGCGCTCGGCGGGGGAGACCGCGGCGGGCGGCTCGCCCTCGGCGGCGCTGCGTTCTTCCTCCTCGCCGCCCTCGGCCGCCACGCGCCGGTGTTCGCCGCCCTGTCGGTCCTGCCCGGGTTCGGCCTCTGGCGCTACCCGCAGAAGCTGCTCCTCCCGTTCGCGCTCTTCCTCGCCCTCGCGGCCGGCTTCGGGAGCGCCTCCTGGCTGGGCCCGTGGTCCGCCGTCGCGCGGCGCCGGGGCCGGAGGGCCGCCGGCGGGCTCGCCGTCGCCGGCCTCGTCCTCGCCATCCTCGGCGCCGGCCTCGAGCCGCCCACGACGCCCAGGCTCGTCCGGACGGCCGCCCTCGCCGTCGTCCTCGCGGCGGCGCTGGCGTGGCGCGCGCGGGGTGAGCGGGCTTCGCGGGCTGCCACCGCTCTCCTGCTCGCGGCGGGCGGGCTCGACCTCGTGGCCGTGGGTCGCACGGTCAATCCCCTCGCGCCGGCCGCGCTCGCCTTTCACCGCCCGTCGCTCGCCGACGCCCTCGCCCCCGAGGCGGGCCGCTTCCGCGTCTTCTTCGCCTCGCGTCCGGGTTGCGGGCGTGTCGTGGGGGGACCCACGGGCTGGGACGCGGCGTCGCGCGGGGCCCTCGCCGCCGTCGAGGTCCTGAAGCCCCCCTCCGGCGTCCGCTGGGGCCTCGACGGCTCCTTCGACGGCCAGTTCACGGCGCTCGAGCCCCGCGCCCTCGTCCCGTTCCTGCCCGTGGCCGCCGCCCTCGTCGGCGAGCCCCAGGGCACCCGGCTGCTCCGCGCCGCCAACGTCTCGACCGTGCTCCTGCTCGGAGCGCCCGTGGGTGGAGGCCTCGGCCACGTCGAGACCCGCGCGACCCCCTACGACTGCCCGCTGCAGGTGCTGCGGGTCGAGGACCCGGTCCCCCGCGCCTACGTCGTGGCGGGCGAGAGGCGGCCGGCCGAGAACGAGGTCGAGGCCCTGCTCGACCCGGCGTTCGACCCCCTCGGGGAGGTCCTCCTCGACGAGGTGCGAGAGCGGGCGGCGGCGGGGCCCGCCGGCGCGGTCCGGGTCGTGAGACGCACGACCGACACCGTCGAGGTCGAGGCCGAGCTGTCACGTCGCGGGGTGCTGGTGCTCGCGGAGGCCTACGACCCGGGCTGGCGCGTCAGCGTCGACGGCCGGGCGGCGACGCTGCTCCGGGCGAACGCCCTCTTCCGGGGCGTGCGGCTTGACGCGGGGCGACACCGCGTGCTCTTCGCCTATCGCCCGGCGTCCGCCGCCGCCGGGGCCGCCCTCGCCGCGCTCGGCGCCGCCGGCGCCCTCCTCGTGGTCCTCGCGGGCCGCGCGTTGAAGCCGGGCCGGGGGGGCGATAGCATCGCGCCGCGGGAGGAGGACCGGCCGTGAAACGCATCCTGATCGTGGACGACGAGCAGTCCATGCGGGAGATGCTCGCGATCCTCCTGAAGAAGGAGGGCCTCGAGGTCACGACCGCCGGCAGCCGGGCGGAGGCGGGCGCGGTCCTCGCCGGGCGTGCGGTCGACCTGGTGCTCACCGACGTCCGGCTGCCCGACGGCGACGGCATCGAGATCCTGCGCCACGTCAAGGCGGCGGCCCCGGACACCGCCGTGATCGTGATGACCGGGTACGGGACCGCCAACGACGCGGTCGCCGCCCGCAAGCTGGGTGCTTTCAACTACCTCTTCAAGCCGTTCGACGTCGACGAGGTGCGCCTCGTCGTGCGCGAGGCGCTCGCCGCGCGCGACCTGCGCGAGGAGAACGTCCGCCTCAAGCGGGAGGTGCGCGAGCGCTACGGCCTCGACAAGCTGGTCGGCGTCTCGGCCTCGATGGCGACGCTGTTCGAGATGGTTCGGGCGGTGGCCCCGGCCAGCTCCACCGTGCTGATCACCGGCGAGAGCGGCACCGGCAAGGAGCTCGTGGCCCGTGCGATCCACGCGCTGTCCCCGCGGGCGGAGCGGCCCTTCGTGAGCGTGAACTGCGGCGCGATCACCGACACCCTGCTCGAGACGGAGCTCTTCGGCAACGAGCCGGGTGCTTACACCGACGCCCGCCAGCGGCGCAAGGGCCTCTTCGAGGTGGCCCACGGGGGGACGCTCTTCCTCGACGAGGTCGGGGAGACCTCGCCGGCCATGCAGGTGAAGCTGCTCCGGGCGCTCCAGGAGCGGCGGATCCGGCGCGTGGGCGGCTCCGAGGAGATCGACGTGGACGTTCGGGTGATCTCCGCCACCAACGTGCCCCTCGAGCGGCTCGTGCAGGAGAAGCGCTTTCGCGAGGACCTGTTCTACCGCCTCCAGGTGATCCCCATCCGCACCCCGCCACTGCGCGAGCGCCGGGAGGACATCCCGATCCTGGCCGCGCACTTCCTCGAGCGGTTCGCCGCGCAGATGGGCAAGCGGATCGTGAAGGTCTCCGACGAGGCCCTCGAGGTCCTGAAGCGCCACGCGTGGCCGGGAAACGTGCGCGAGCTCGAGAACGTCATCGAGCGGGCGGTGGCGCTCGAGACGAGCGAGGCGGTGCTGCCCGAGCGGCTGCCCGAGTCGGTCCTCGCGCCGCGCCCCGCCGGCTCGCCGCCGGAGCTCGGCCCGGGCTTCGACCTCGACGACCACCTGCGCCGGGTCGAGGCCGACCTCGTCCGGCAGGCTCTCGGCCAGTCGGCCGGCGACCGTGGCCGGGCGGCGGAGCTGCTCGGGATCACACCCCGGCAGCTCCGGTACCTGCTCCGGAAGCATGCCGCCGAGGTGGACAAGAATTGACCGGCGTGACAGTTTTTGTCCGGCGGGCGGACGGTCGCCGTGGGCTCAGCCACTGATTCTGAAGGACTTGCTGGACCTCGGGGTTGGCACCGGGCTTGCTTGTCCGGAGGCCGGACCAGAAATGGTTGAAAGGAAGGTTGACCTGATGAAGAAGCAGAAGGGTTTCACGCTCATCGAGCTGCTGATCGTCGTCGCGATCATCGGCATCATCGCCGCCATCGCGATCCCGTCGCTCCTGCGCGCCCGCGTGTCGGCCAACGAGTCCGCCACGATCGGCGACATCCGCACGGTGATCTCGGGCGAGGCGGCCTACCAGTCGGCGAACGGCGGCTGGTACGACGAGATCTCGTGCCTGGACGAGCGCGTGCGGGCCGGCGGGTGCATCCCGAACTACCCGACGAACGCGCCGACGTTCCTCGACAGCAGCATCTCGAGCCTGCTCTCGAAGTCGGGCTACGACCGCAGCTTCACCCCGGGGGCCCAGCCGAGCCCGATCAACTCCGCGATCTCCTCGCCGACGAGCCTGTCGTCCTACGCCTACACGGCGACCCCGGTGACCCAGGGCCAGACGGGCGTCCGCGGCTTCGGCGGCGACTCCTCGGGCGTGCTGTGCTTCACGACCGACGGCACCGCGCCGACCACGACGGGCGGCGCCCTCGACATGGCCTCCTGCAACGTCCTGCAGTAGCCTTCCCGGCTCGCGCTTCGCGGGCGGACGAGGCCCGGGGGAAGCCCCGGGCCTCGTCGTTTTTCGG
>CAZLRF010000108.1:0-1970 GCA_964561785.1 uncultured Acidobacteriota bacterium
AAGGGCACGGAGCTGCACGCGGCGACCGTGGTCGGCGACACGGTCGGCGACCCGTTCAAGGACACCTCCTCGGTCGCGATGAACCCCGTGATCAAGTTCACGACGCTGTTCGGCCTGCTCGCGGTCGAGCTCGGCGTGTACCTGAGCGCGCAGCAGGGCGCGACGCTCGGCCACGTGCTCGCGCTCGCCTTCTTCGTGGTGGCGGCGTTCTTCGTGCGCCGGTCCTTCTACGGCATGCGCATCGAGGGCAGCGTGGCGGGGAAGGCGTAGCCCGGGCCGGGGCCCTTGGCGAAGGGGGGCGGACGGTGGGCGGCGGTCGGGACGGGGATCGGCATGGGCGCGCTCGCCGGCCTCGTGACCGTCGACCTCGGCCTGCCCTCGCTCGTCTCCTGGTACGGCGAGCGGTCCAGTCTCGTCCCCGCGGCGGCGGCGCTGGGCGCCGCCCTCTGGCTCACCCCCCTGCGGCGTGCCGCCGCCGCCGCGGTCTCGCTCCTCGCCCTGCTGTGGGCGGCGGTCGCCTTCACGCCGCTCGTGCCGTGGCTGGCCGAGGGCCTCGTCCGCCGCGACCCGGTCTCGGCCGCGGACGCGGTGTTCGTGTTCGGCTCGCGGGTGCAGGAGGACGGTGACCCGACGAGCGACGCCATGAGCCGCCTGCTGAAGGGGGTCGAGCTCGTGGCGGACGGGCGCGCCCCCGTGCTGCTCGTCTCCGAGGTGCCCCCGCCCGCGGGAGCGTACCTGCCCCTGGCGCGGGCCTGGGTCGCGCGCTTCGCCGGGCGGGGCGAGGTGGCGAGCGTGGGCCGGATCGTCAACACCCGCGACGAGGCGGTCGCGGTGGCGCGGCTGTTCCGCGCCCGCGGCTGGAGGCGCGTGCTCGCCGTGACGTCGCCGACCCACACGCGCCGCGCGGCGGCCGCGCTCGAGAGAGAGGGGCTCGTCGTGGTGGCCGTGCCCTCGGTCGAGACGCGGTTCGACCTCGAGCGGCTGCGCCGGCCCGGCGACCGGCGGGAGGCCTTCTCCGCGGTCGCCCACGAGCGGGTGGGGCTCTTCGTCTACCGGCGGCGCGGCTTCATCGACTGATCCGAGGCCCCGGGGGGGCGCGGCGTGCGCCCCCCCTGGGGGCCTGCGGGACCGGCTACTTCCCGGTGAACGAGGCCTTGAGGGCGGTGGTGCCCCAGTGCATCTCGAACTCGCCCTTCGCGCCCTCGCCCTTGAGCGCGATCGTGAACTGCTCGACGCTCTGCGGCAGGGTCGCCATCGTCAGCGGGATCTCGGCGACCTTGGCGCGGTCGGCCTTGCCCGTCACGTTGAGGTGCCACTTGTCGGCGGCGACCTTGGTCGCGGTCAGCGTGTACTCGCCCTTCGGCACCGACACCGAGCCGAACGTGAGGTCGGCCTCGGTCTTGAGGGTGGTGGCGGCGTCGGCGCCCATCCGCCACGCCTGGCCGATCTGGGCCTGGCCCAGCATGTCGCGGCCCTTGAGGCTCGGGCGGCCGTAGTCGATCGACACCGCCTTGCCGGCCACGGTGGCCTTGGCCTCGCCGCGGGGGTTCATCTGCGCGAAGACGGGGGCGGCCACCGACAGGGCGACGGCCGCGAGGGCGATACGCTTCAGCATTCGGTCTCTCCTTCGATTGACGGCAGACGACCATCATAGGGGCGGCCCGGCACCCCTGCAAACGTCAGTCGTTCTCGAAGGGGTGGGGGGGCTTGGCCGTGGGGTCGGCCTCGGCGCGCCTCTTCGCTTCCTCGAACTTCTTCTCGAGGATCTCGCTCGCCCGGCGGGTGTGCTGGACCGAGCGGGCGAACTTCTCGTCGAGGAGGCTTCTCTGCGAGTGGACCCGGCTCACGAGGTCGTCGAAGTCCTTCGGGGGCGCCTTCTTGCGGTCGGCCCACACCACGGCGCCCGTCTCGGGGTCGACCTTGAGCTTCGCCTCGCAGCAGGGGCAGGCGACGTCGAGCGCTTCGGGCAT
>CAZLRF010000108.1:2070-4101 GCA_964561785.1 uncultured Acidobacteriota bacterium
AACGAACACCGGTCGTCCGACATGGCGGGGAGTCCGGAGGGGGACGGCTTCGCCTTTCCCCAGCTTCCTCTGAACCGAGGGGGGCGCAGCCCCCCTCGGGCTCCCCGCGCCCGGGCTCCGCCCGGAATCCCGGGGCTGCCTTGATCCTGAAAATGGTTTTCACTATGATGGCCTCGATGGACAGCGGTGTCGGACTCGACCCGGGCCGGCCCTGGGCCCCGGCCATGACCCGCTGCGAGTGCGCCGAGCTGTCCTTCGACGAGGTGGCCCGCCGGGTGGGGGAGGGAACGCCCTTCGAGGAGGTGCAGGAGAGGACGGGCTGCGGCCGCGTCTGCTCGGCCTGCCTCCCCGACCTGCGCGCGCACCTCGCCCGCTGGCGCTGACGAGGTCCGCCCCGGGCGAGCCGGGTTAAGATCGACCCAGAACCGCACCCCGCCGCCGCTCGAGGGAGGAGCCATGAAGGGCAACGAAGAGGTCGTCCAGGTCCTGCAGGACGTGCTGTGCGCGGAGCTGACCGCGATCAACCAGTACTTCATCCACGCCCGCATGTGCGAGAACTGGGGCTACAAGAGGCTCGCCGCGTACATCCGCAAGGAGTCGATCGAGGAGATGCAGCACGCGCAGCGGGTCATCGACCGGATCCTGTACTTCGACGGCGCCCCCAACATGCAGAAGTACATGAAGATCAACGTGGGGAAGACCGTGCCCGAGCAGTTCCAGGCCGACCTCGAGGTCGAGTACCAGGCGGTGCCCCGGCTCAACAAGGGCATCGAGGTCGCCCGCGCCCACGGCGACAACGGGACCCGAGCGCTCCTCGAGGAGATCCTGAAGGACGAGGAGGAGCACGTGGACTGGCTCGAGGCGCAGCTCGGGATCGTCAAGGAGATCGGCGTCGAGAACTACCTCGCGCAGCAGATGGAATGAGACGAACCACCCTCGCCGTCGCCCTCCTCGGGGCCGCGGTCGCGCTGGCCGGGGCCTCGGCCTTCTCGCAGCACGCCGGGCCGGCGCCCGCGCGACCGGCCGGGGCCTCCGCCCCGCCCGCCGCGGGCCCGGCCGTGATCCACCCCGACGAGAAGCGCCTGCGCAACCTGCGCCAGCTCACCTTCGGCGGCCAGAACGCGGAGGGCTACTGGGGCCCCGACGGGGCCCTCATCTCCTACCAGCGCATGGACGAGACGGAGGGCGTCGCCTGCGACCAGCAGTACGTGGTCGACGTCGCGACCGGGAAGAGCCGGCGCGTGTCGAACGGCGAGGGCCGCGTCACCTGCGGGTACCTCTACGACGGCGGCCGGCGCGTGCTCTACGCCTCGACCCACCTCGCCGGCCCCGCCTGCCCGCCGCCCGCCGACATGTCGAGGGGCTACGTCTGGCCGATGTACGAGACGTACGACATCGTGAGCCACGCCCTCGACGGCTCTGAGTTCCGGCGGCTCACCGACACCCCCGGCTACGACGCCGAGGCCACGGTCTCGCCGGACGGCAGGACGATCGTCTTCACGTCGCTGCGCGACGGCGACCTCGAGATCTACACGATGGACCTCGAGGGGAAGAACGTGAAGCGGCTCACCCACGAGCCGGGCTACGACGGGGGCCCCTTCTTCTCCCACGACGGCCGGCGCATCGTCTACCGGCGCGACGTCCACCCGGACGAGAGAAGCCTCGCGCGCTACCGGTCGCTCCTCTCGGAGAACCTCTACCGTCCCGGCGTCCTCGAGATCTGGGTGATGGACGCGGACGGGACGAACAAGCGCCAGGTCACGCGCCTCGGCGCGGCGTCGTTCGCGCCCTTCTTCCACCCGGACGACCGGCGGATCGTCTTCTCGTCCAATCACCCCGAGCCGCGCGGCCGAAACTTCGACCTGTGGATGATCCGCGACGACGGGACGGGCCTCGAGCGGATCACCACCGAGCCCACGTTCGACGGCTTCCCGATGTTCTCCCCGGACGGGAAGCGGCTCGTCTTCGCCAGCAACCGCGGCGGGAAGGTCGCAGGCGAGACGAACCTCTTCGTCGCCGACTGGGTCGAGT
>CAZLRF010000108.1:4201-5268 GCA_964561785.1 uncultured Acidobacteriota bacterium
CCTACGGCAGCGGCACCGCGACCGCGTAGAAGATGCCGGCCGCCGTCCCCACGTGGACGAGGCCGTGCGTGAGGTCGTACGAGGGGGCGCCGACGACGGCCGCGCCGTCCCCGAGGACGACCGACTTCACCACGGGGCTCGGGCCCGTCACGTCGACCTCGTAGAGCCGCCCGTCGCTGCCGCCCGCGTACGCCCGCCCGCTCGCGGCGACGTAGAGGACCGGCGAGGGCGCGACCCCCGGGGCGAGTTCGATGCCCCCGGCGTACTTGGGCGAGAGCGTCGAGCCGTCGTCCTGGACGACCCAGACGCGCCTCGTCGTGGCGAACATGAGGTCGCCGGTGGGGGAGGTCCGGTCGGGGAAGATGAAGCCCTTGACCTGGCCGTCGCCGTGAATGAAGCGGCGGTTGAGCGGGTCGAGGTCGCCGGCCGCGGCGTCGATCGAGTAGACCGTCCCCCCGCTCGCCGAGGACCCGACGTAGACCCTCCCCCCGCGCAGCACGGGGGAGGAGTCGATGTCGCCGAGGTCGTCCCGGAACCACGCGAGAGAGAAGACTGGGCTCGAGCCGAGCTGGAGGCACCACAGGGTCCTCGTGCTGCCCGCCGAGCGCTGGCGGCTCGCGAAGTAGACGCGGCTCGTGGCGTAGTCGACCGACGCCGCGCCGCTGACGATGCCCATGCGGCCGGGGTCGGTCGGCGGCTGGAAGCGCCAGGCCTCGCCGCCCGTGGCCGGGTCGAGGGCCACGAAGGCGTTGTCGCCGGTCGCGTCGCGCGTGCCCCCGAGGACGTAGTTGAAGGCGCCGCCGAAGGCGGTGAAGATCCCGGCGGGGGCGGCCTGGACGACCGGGCCCAGGACGGCGGGGCTCCCCCACGGCGGGGCGGCGGCGCCGCCAACCGCCGCGTCCACGGCGTAGATCGCCCCGTCCTGGGCGCCGAGGAACGCGACCGGGTTCGAGGTGCCGACGAGGATCGGCACAACGGGGGAGCGGGCCTGCACGGCGCCGCCGAGGAGGACGGGCCTCCAACCCGCCGGCCACTCGCCGCCCGCCACGCCCCGCGCCATCGCGTGC
>CAZLRF010000108.1:5368-9147 GCA_964561785.1 uncultured Acidobacteriota bacterium
GTCACGGTGAAGAACTCGACGTCGCGCACGTCGCCGCCCGAGGTCACCGTCACCGGGATCTCGTTCGACACGAGCGGGCTGCCGCAGGCCGGCGTGACGGTCACGACGAGGAAGTAGCTTCCCGCCCCCGGGAAGTCGGCGCCGTTCAGCGTGTAGCTCGGCCCGGTCCGGCCCGTGAGCGAGGTCACCGTCCCGCCGCTGGTCGTCCGGTAGCCCCACTGCTGCGTCACCGCCCCGCCGCCGACGTGGCTCTCGACGGCGGTCCCGCCGAGGCACGTCGAGCAGACCGTGTTGCCGGTCGGCAGCGTGGCGGTCACGCTCGAGAGGGCGGGTTCGAGCGTGATCACGGCGTCGGCGGACGGCGTCGTCACGCTCGAGCAGGAGAGCTCCACCACGACCCGGTACGTCCCCGCCTGGGCGCTCGTCATGCTCAGCGTCGGCGTGCGCGTCCCGGAGAAGGGCGGCGCCTCGGCGAGCGGGTTTCCGTCCCGGAACCACTGGTAGGTCTCGCAGAAGGGGGCGACGCCCACCGACAGGCTCGCGGGCGACGCCGCGCAGAAGCTCTGGCTGGCCGGCTGTGTCGCGATCACCGCCGGCGGGCACTCGAGCGAGACCCCCTTCGAGACGGACGGGATGCCGTTCGTGAACACGGTCGCGATCGCGAGGCCCGGCGGAAAGCCGCCGACCGGGAGCGAGCGGAACGAGTCGTCCTTCCACGTGGTCGCGGGGTCGGCCGGGAGCCAGGCGACCCGCGCGTCGTCGAGACGCCGTAGCTGGACGAGCGGGTACGCGGTCGAGGAGTGGCGGGGCCCGGCCCCGGTCGAGGCCTCGCCCAGGCCCTGGAAGCTCGTGCCGGTCGCGGCGAGGGCGCCGCCCTGCACGAGCGGGTCCGTGACCGCGAAGAGGATCGGCCGCCAGCCGGCGTTCTCGCCCCGGCCGACGTCGAACAGCTCGGCGCTCGTCGGCGACGACACGGCGCTGCCGGCCACGAGGACCCGGCCGTCCCCCGTGAGCGACGCCACGTGCTGGTCGTGGGGGGTCAGCGTGTCGAGGACGGCCGTCCACGTTCCCGTGACGGGGTCGTAGACCTCGGCCTTCGAGGGCTGCTTCAGCCCGCCCGTCACCAGCACCCGCCCGTTCGGGAGGAGGGTCGCGGTGAAGCCGGCGTCCCGCTCGAAGACCGGGCTGCCCGTGGAGGCGAAGCTCCCGGGTCCGGGGTCGAAGACCTCGGCCGTGGTTCCGGCCACGGTGCCCCCGGTGATCAGCACGAGCCCGCTCGGAAGGAGCGTCGCCGCGTGGGCGTCGCGCGCGCGGGTCATCGTCGCCGAGAGAAGCGACCACGTGTCCGTGGCGGGGTCGTAGACCTCGGCCGAGGCGAGCGGCCCGACGTCGATTCCGCCCGTCACCAGCACGCGCCCGTCGCGCAGCAGCGTCGCGGTGTGGCCGGCGCGCGGCGACTTCAGCCTCGCCGCCGCCCGCCACTGGCCGGTGCGCGGGTTGTACCGCTCGGCGGTGTCCACGGGGGCCCCGGCGCTCCGCCCGCCGGCCACCAGCACCTCGCCGCACGGCAGGAGCGTCGCCGTGTGCTCGGAGCGCGGCTCGAGGAGGTCGCCCGTCGCGGTCCACTTGTCCGTGGGGGGATCGTACAGGTCGGCCGACCGGTCGTTGCCCTCCGCCGACCCGGCCACGAGCACCTGGCCGTTCACGAGCGTCGTCGCGGTGTGGCGCGTGCGGGTCGTGCTCATCGTGTTCGAGGTCGTGGTCCACGACGGCGACAGCGGGTCGAAGACGAAGCCCGCGTTCACGCCGGGGCCGCCGGCGATCAGCACCTTGCCGGTCTTCAGCAGTGTCGCGGTCGCCTCGACCGGCGCCGCCGGCAACTGCGGCGCCGCGATCCACGCCGGGTCGTCCACGTCGAGCAGCTCGGCGCTGTCGAGCGGCGTGCCGTCGTCGATACCGCCGGCCACGAGCACGCGCCCGTCCGGCATCATCGTGGCCGAGTGCGAGTGGCGCTTCGCGCCCATGTTCGGCCCGGTCGTCCACTCGTCCTTGCTCGGGTCGTAGACGGTCGTCGACGCCGTGGACCCCGAGCCGTCGAAGCCGCCGAGGATCGCCACGAAGCCCCTCGGGAGGAGGGTCGCGGTGTGCAGGGTGCGCGAGCCGCCGGGCAGCTGCGCGGCGGCTCCCCAGTCCGTCCCGCTGAGGATCTCGGCCGTGACGTCCGGATTGCCGCCGACGGCGAGCACCCGCCCGTCCGGCAGCAGCGTCGCCGAGTGGCCGGCGCGCGGCCGGACCATGTCGGCGAGCCGCTCCCACACGCCGCTCCCCGGGAGGTAGCGCTCGGTCGTCGGTTGAGGAGCGAGGCCCGCGTCGACGCCGCCTGTCACCACCACGCGGCCGTCGCGGTACGCCGCCGCAGCGTGCCGTGCGCGTGGAAACTGTAACGGCCCGCTCGTGGAGACCCACTTGTCGGTCCCGGGGTCGTAGAGCTCCGAGGTCGCGAGCACAGAGCCCCCGTCGTCGATCCCCCCGGCCACGAGCACGGTCCCGTCGGGGAGGAGCGTCGCGGTGTGGTCCCGTCGCGCCTCGTTCATGGGCGCCGCGTTCGCCCACTTGTCCGTGACCGGGTCGTAGATGCGGCACGAAGCCTGGCTCTTCCCCGTGTCGTCCATGCCCCCCGACACGAGCACGCGTCCGTCGCGGAGCAGGACGGCGGCGAAGAGGTCGCGCGGTGCGCCGAGCGGGTCGGTATCCTTCCAGCGGCCGGTCGCGGGGTCGTACAGCTCGACGCCGTCCTGGTTGGTGGGCGCTCCCGCGATCGCGAGGACGCGCCCGTCCTGCAGCAGGATGCCCACGTGGTTGGCGCGGGCCTTGCCCATGGGGCCGGCCGGAACGAACGCGGCGGCGACCGACCACCCCGACAGGACGCTGGCCAGAAGTCCGGACGTCCAGACGGCGACGAGCCCGCCCCGCGCCAGGCCACGAGCCGAACGCTGTCCCGCGATCCGATCGAACGTCTTCCCCCGCTCCCGCACCTTCGAACCCTCCTCCCGGTGAGGGACGACCGGGCCACGGCTCGGACGAGAGTATGGGCGTCGGCGTTCGAAAGATCAACGCTGGCCCGGCCTTTGGATCCCGGACGTGACGCAGGGCGTCTCCGCCCGATCCGAATTGCGGATTCTCCCGTGGTGAAAGGCACTTCCGTGCCGGTCGACCCCCCACTTTCGTGCCATTGACCGCTTCACCGGCGCCCCCTAGGCTCGGCGCACGCGTGTCGTGTCGGCCGACGGGTGGCGGGCCACGAGGCCCCGGACAACCCGGGCGGCGGAGAGGGGGAATGGGTCGGATCCGGTCAGCCCACCGCACCCTGGCGGTCGCGACGGTGCTCGCGGCGGCCGCCTTCGGCCCGGCCGCGCCGAGCGCCGAGGCGCAGGCGCCCCTGCGCAAGATCGGCGAGCTGGAGCTCTCGCTCGCTGGCCTCGTGGCGCGGCTCGATCCCGCCGAGCCCGCGGTCCCGAAGAACACCGCGGCCGGCGTCCGTGTCGTCGTCGAGGCCGGGGGGCGCGAGCTCGGCGCGGAGGAGGTGCGCGCGTTCCTCGGCGGCGAGTTCTTCGTCGAGGCCGAGCTCAGCGGCCCGGGGCTTCCCCGCACGATCACGATCCCCGACCTCGCGGGGGGCGAGCCTGTTCCCGCGGACCCCCTCGTCCTCCCCACGCCGGCGCTGAGCGTCGGTGGCGACTACGAGCTCGCGAACGTCCGCATCGTCTCGGGCGGGCGGG
>CAZLRF010000109.1:0-8711 GCA_964561785.1 uncultured Acidobacteriota bacterium
GCCCGCTTCACCTCAGCCCGCGGCCCGTCACGAGGTAGACGGCGAACGTGCCGAGCCAGTGGCCACCCTCGTAGTGCTCGCCGGTGACGGCGGCGAGCCCCTTCTCGCGGTGGACGGCGGCCGCCGCCCGCAGCGAGCGAGCGCGCGGGTCGCCCGTCGGGAGGCCCGCCGCGACCCCCTCGAGCATCCAGGCGCGGCTGAGGTTGAGGCCGTCGAGGTGGGCGAGCTTGGGGTCGGAGGGGTCGGTCACCACTCCCGGAGCGAGCCAGTCCGCGCGGCCGTCCTTGGGAAGCGACGGCAGGAAGGCGTCGAGCCAGCGAGCGTACTCCCCGGGGGCGAGGACGCGGCGCACGAGGTCGGCCTCGCCGAGGCAGGGGGAGAGGAAGTCCTCGCCGGAGGGCTCGTAGGCGAGCGGGCAGTCGCGGTCGCGAGCGTAGTAGTCGCGGGCGCGCGCGAGGACGAGCGCCTCCATCTCGCGCTCCTTCGCCACGCGGGCCCAGTCGAGGACGAGGCCGAGAGCGAAGGCGGTCTGGGAGTGCTCGCCGATGCGGACGGGGTGCGTGAGCTTCGGCAGCCAGTCCCGGATGCGAGCCGCGGCGGCCCGCTCGAGCGGCTCGAGCGCCGCCGACCAGGCGCAGGCCTCGGGCGCGTCCCACTCGCGCAGCTCCGCGGCGAGCTGGAGGAGCCACGCGAGGCCGTACGGTCGCTCGAAGCTCACGCGGCCCTTGCCCTCGAGGTAGCGCACCTCCGCCGCGAGGTGCTCCGCGACGAGGCTCCGGCCGAGGGCCCGGCGCGCCTCGGCGGCGAGGGGCGTCCCGGGCAGGAGGCGCGCGACGCGGGCGAGGAGCCAGTGGCCGTGGACGGACGAGTGCCAGTCGTAGCAGCCGAAGAAGGCCGGGGTGAGCTCGCGCGGGGGGCGCACGTCCGCGTCCGAGCTGAGGACGTGGGCGATCTTGTTCGGGTACTCCTGGTGGACGCAGGCGAGGGCGAGGCGAGCGAAGCGCTCCGCGAGCGCCGGGTCGACCGCGGGCGTCGCGGGGGCGGCGAGGGCGATGGACGCGAGGAGGGCGAGCATGGCCGATCGTAACCCCGCCGTAGAATGTGCGGGATGAGCAACCCCATCGCCGCCGCCCGCGCGCTCCTGGCCGAGGACCCCGACCCCGAGACCCGCGCCGAGCTCGAGGCCCTCGTGGGGCGGGCGGACGGCGGGGACGACGCCGCGCGGCGCGACCTCGCCGACCGCATGTCGGGGCCGCTCGAGTTCGGCACGGCGGGGCTGCGGGGGCGGGTCGAGGCCGGCCTCGCGCGGATGAACCGGCTCGCGGTGGTGAAGGCGACCTGGGGGCTCGGCTCCCACCTCCTCGACGAGGCGGCACGGGGCGGTCCCGATCCCCGGTCGCGCGGGGTGCTCCTCGGCTTCGACGGCCGGCACTCGAGCCGGGGCTTCGCCGAGGACGCGGCCTCGGTGCTCGCGGGCCTCGGCATCCCGGTGCGCCTGTTTCCCGACCCGGTCCCGACGCCGCTCGTCTCCTTCGCCGTGCCGCGCCTCGGCGCCGCGGCGGGGATCGTGATCACGGCCAGCCACAACCCGCCCCTCGACAACGGCTACAAGGTCTACGTGTCGACCGGGGCCCAGCTCGCGCCTCCCGCGGACGCCGCGATCGCCGCGCGGATCGCGGGAGCGCCCGCCGCCGCCGCGATCGAGCGCCCCACGCCCGCCGCCGCCGCGCGCCACGGGCTGCGCCTGCTCGTCGACGTCGAGGACACCGCGGTCGAGGAGGCCTACCTCGGCGGCCTCGAGGACGCCTCGCTCCACCCCGGCGTCGGCGAGCCGCTCGCCCTCGCCTACACCGCGATGCACGGCGTCGGCCACCGCCTCGTGATCCGGGCCCTCGCCCGCGCGGGGTTCGAGGGGGTGGGGGTCGAGCCGAGGCAGTCCGACCCCGACGGCGCGTTCCGCACCGTCGCGTTTCCGAACCCGGAGGAGCCGGGGGCCATGGACCGCGTGCTCGCCCTCGCCGCCGAGACGGGGGCCGAGCTCGTCCTCGCCAACGACCCGGACGCCGACCGGCTCGCCGCGGCGGTGCCGGACCCGGCGGGGCGCGGCTTCCGCATGCTCTCGGGCAACGAGATCGGCGCCCTCCTCGCCGACGACGCGATGGAGCACGCGCGCGTCGAGGGGCGCCGGCCGCTGGTGGTCGGCACGGTCGTCTCCTCGAGCCTCGTCTCGCGCATGGCCCGCGACCGCGGCGCCGTGTACCGCGAGACCCTCACCGGGTTCAAGTGGATCGCGGACGCCGCGCTGCGCGGGGAGAGAGAGGGCCTCGCGTTCGTCTTCGGGTACGAGGAGGCGCTCGGCTTCACGGTGGGCGGCGTCGTGCGGGACAAGGACGGCATCGGCGCCGCGGTGCGCCTCGCCGAGCTCGCCCGCTACCTCAAGACCGGCGGCCTGACCCTCCTCGACCGGCTCGAGGACCTGATGATCGAGCACGGCCTCTTTCACCAGGTGCAGTGGTCGGCGGTGCTGCCGGGGAGAGAGGGACGCGCCCGCATCGACGCGGCGATGGCCGCCCTGCGCGCCGCACCCCCCGCCCGCATCGGCGCGAGCCCGGTCGTCCGGGTCCTCGACGCGCTCGCCGGCGAGGAGGTCGTGAGGGGCGAGCGGCGCCCCTCCGGGCTTCCGGTCTCGGACGTCCTCCAGGTCCAGGCCGAGGACGGGGCGCGGCTCACCGTTCGCCCGAGCGGCACCGAGCCGAAGATCAAGTTCTACCTGGAGCTGGTCGGGGACGCGCGGGACCGGGCGGCCGTCGCGCCGCTGCGTGCCCGCCTCGAGGCCGAGGCGCAGGCCCTGCGCGGGGCCCTGATGACGGAGCTGAAGCTCCTCTGACCGGGACGCCGCGAGTGTATGATTCGCGCTCGGAGAGCGGGATGGCGGAGCAACGCAGGGGCAACGGCCTCGTCGGCGCGATACCGGGGGTGAAGCTCCTCGGGGGGCTGCTCCCCGAGAAGGCGGCCCGCACCTTCCTCAGCCGCTGGGTGCGCCGGGGGCTCCTCGCCAGCTTCGGCGTGGGGTTCACCGTCCCCTACCTCGCGATCCTCAACGACATCCACGTCGAGGGCGACGAGATCCTGAAGGACCTGCCCCGCAAGAACGTGGTGTTCCTCGCCAACCACCAGACCTACTTCCTCGAGGCCCTCGCCTTCTTCGACCTCGTCTACGTCCGCCACCAGCTCCCGCTCGAGGACCCCGTCCTGCGCTTCTCGGCGGCGGAGGAGACGATGAAGAAGAACCTCCTCACCAAGCTGATGACTCTCGCCGGCGGGGTGACGTTCCGGCGCAGCTTCCGCGAGGGCGGAATCGACATCCGGCGCCCGGTCGACATCGAGGGCGTGTCCCGGGTGGAGGCGGCGATCCGGGACGGCTGGCTGCTCCACTTCCCCGCCGGCACCACGAAGAAGGGCGCGCCCCTGCGCCCCGGCGTGTCGCGGCTGCTCCACAACGTCAAGCCGGTCGCCGTCCCGGTGCGCGTGGACGGCTTCCGCGAGCTGCTCCTCCACAAGCAGGTGCCGGGGAAGCTCTTCAAGCGCTGCTCGCTGAAGCTGCACCCGCCGCTCGACCTCGGCGAGTTCTACCAGCGGCCCTACCACAAGGAGGACGGCGCGCGGCTCGTCCGCCACCTCGAGAACCTGCTCGGCGACGGGGACGAGGGCTAGCCCGGGATCCCGTAGTTCTCCGGCTTCAGGGCCATGTCGGCCCGGTAGCGCGCCTGCAGGAGCGGGAGGTCCTTCTCGTAGTCCCCGGTGGGCTCGAAGAGCGGACCGAAGAAGACCACTTTGCGCGGGTAGTCGAACCCGGCGAGCACGATCGGCACCCCCGCCGCCACCGCGATGCGGTAGAAGCCCGACTTCCACTGGGCGGTGCGCCTGCGCGTGCCCTCGGGCGCGATCACCAGCGTCATGCGCTCGGCCTCGCGCAGGACGCGCGCCGTCTCCTCCACGAAGCCCGCGGGCGCGGAGCGGTCGACGGGGACGCCGCCCAGCCACCGCATGAACACCCCGAGCGGCCCGCGGAAGAGGGTGTGCTTGCCCACGAAGCGCGCGCCCATGCGCATCGCGAGCTTCACCCACAGCCCGGTCAGGAAGTCCCAGTTCGACGTGTGGGGGGCCACGATCAGGACGAGGCGGGGGACGTCCGGGATGGTGCCCTCGACGCGCCAGCCCCGGATCCCCATCATGAAGCGGCCCACGGCCGCGGCGAAGCGGCCGTGGGCGCGCTGCACGTTCTTCCCGAGCTCGGGGATCCGGGGGTCGGTGAAGAGCGCCATTCGGCTACCGCACGAGCGCGGGCTCGCGCCCGTCGAGGAAGACCGCCTCGAGGTCGAGCGACGCGGCCGCGAGCGCGCCCTCCTCACGGGGGCGCAGCACGAGGAGCGAGGCCCGCGCGTCCGGGGCGAGGACGGGGTCGACCGCGCCCCAGCCGGAGAGGTCGCAGAGCAGGGCGGCGAGCGAGCGGCCCGCGGCCCGCTCGCGCCAGGACCGGGCGGTCAGCGCGTCGAGGGCGGCCTCGAGGCTCGGCGAGGCCGGGGGCGCGGGCGGGGCCGCGACCTCCAGGAAGCGTGCGGGAGCCCCCTCGTCGACGACCTCGACCGCGGGGCGCCCGGGGAGGGCGAGCGGCGCGGCGTGGGCGAGGGCGGCGGGCCGGTCGGCGGGGGCGACGTGCCAGCGCAGGGCGGCGACGCCGAGCCGGCCGATCGCGTCGAGCCGCGCGGCGTCGAGCCACTCCCGCGCGGCGAGGCCCCGCACGGACGCGGCGAGGGCGGGGACGAGCAGCCGGCCCGCCACGTCCACGCGTCGCGCCGCGCCGAGGAGCCGAGCGTCGCCCAGCTCGCGGATGCGGGACGCCCCCGGCCAGCCCGGCTCCGCGCAGCGGGCCAGGCGCGGGTCGTCGTCGAGCACGTCGAAGGCCACGTCGGCCCGGTAGGGCTCCCCCGCCCCCGGCTGCCACACCCGGCCCCCGGCGAGGAGCACGTCGGTCCAGTAGCCGTCGTCGTTGCGCAGCAGGCCCTCGTAGAGCTCCGCCGTCTCCGCGGCGAGGTCGTCCTTCGCGAGGGCGAGGAGCACGCTGAGCAGCGCCACGTAGTTGAGGCGGGTGAGGTCGCCGACCGGGCGGCCGGGCATCAGCCCGCCGCTCTCGATCAGCACGACCGGCGTGCCCCAGGCGGTCACGTTGTCGCCGAACGCGCGCGGGTTCCAGTCCTCGTCGTAGCGGCCGATCCCCCCCGGCACGAACGGAGCGAGCGTGCGGGCGATCGCGGAGCACACCCGCTTCGCACGGGCGCGGCCCGGCGTCAGCGTGCCCGCCGCGTCCCCGGACACCGCGAGCAGCGAGATCGTCGCGAGGACGCCCGTGTCGCCGACCGTCGTGCGGCGGTTCTGGTCGTGGAGGTTGAAGCCGAGCTCGGGGGACAGCCGGTCGCGCAGCGCCTTGAGCAGCCGGCCCTCCGGCGTGGAGAGCTCGAGCGCGTCGCGGTTGATGTCGATTCCCTGGGCGTTGCGCCTCGCGTAGCGCTCCGCCCCGTCCGGGTTCAGCATCGGCACCATGTGGAGCGTGAACGCCTCGAGGATCGCGCGGGCCTCGGGGGCGTCCGAGCCCAGCAGCGTGTCGGCGAGGTCGAGGAGGGCCGGGGTCGCCGACGGCTCGTCGCCGTGCATCTGCGACCACAGCAGCACGCGCCGCGGACCGGAGCCGAGCGTCGCGAGGTGGATCGCCCGGCCCTGGACCGAGCGGCCGACCTCCTCGAGCGAGAGGCGGCCACGATGGCGCTCCTCGAGCGCCCGCAGCCACTCCACGAGCTCGCCGTGGCGCAGGCAGGGGGCGGGGGTTGCGACGAAGCGGCGGTCGGGCCACGCGTCCCAGAGCGCCTGGGGCGTGAAGCCGGGGGAGCCGGCGAGCAGGGCGAACGCGACGGACGGCATGATCAAGAACAGACCTCCTTCAGGCGGCGGGCGCGGCCATGCTGAGCGCCCGGCGGACCCGGGCGAGGTCGTCGGGGCCGAGCAGCCGCAGCTCCCGCAGCCGGCGCGGCCGCAGCTCGCGCACGGCGGGGGCGGCGAGCACGTCCGCGAACACCACGTCGGCCACCGGCACGAGGCGCCGCCACTCCGCCCGCCGGGCGAGCAGGCGGGTCTCGACGAGCACCTCGTCGCCCCGCAGCCCCCCGGCGAAGGCGGCCGCGAGCTGCAGCAGGATCGGCGAGCACGACACCACGAGCATCGTCGCCCCCGCGGGCAGCGCGACGACCGCCTTCTGCTCCTCGGCCGAGGCCTCCACGTGGATCGTCTCGAGCGGCGCGCCGGGCGCGGCCCGGGCGACCTTGGCCGAGTGGTACGGCAGCGCGAGCAGCAGCGCCCCCGCCGCCGTTCCCGGCTCGCGCTCGAGCTCCTCGAGCGTGCACCCGGACGCCGGCACCCCGAGCGTCGAGCGGATCTCGTGGGCCACGAGGTCGAGCGTCTCGCGCCGGGGGTCGACCACCACCACGCGCTCGGGCGCGGCCGCGCGCAGCCACCGCTCCACCGCCGCCCGGATCTCGCCCCCCGAGTGCCCCTTCTTGAAGGCCGCGCTCAGCGCGAGGCGCACCATCTCGTCGAGCCCCCGCGCCTCGTCGAGGCTCGCCGGCGCCCCGCTCCTCACGTACACCCCGGCCCCCCGCCGCAGCTCCACGTGCCCCGCCCGCTCGAGCTCGCGGTAGGCGGAGGACACCGTGTTCGCGTGCAGCCCGAGCCGCCGCGCGAGCACCCGCACGGACGGCAGCCGCTGCCCGGGCGCGATCGCCCCGCCGAGGATCTTCAGCTCGAGCTGCGCGAGCAGCTGGTCGTGGAGCGGCACGCCGCCTTTCCGGTTCAGCACGAAGTCCACAGGGTCGGCTCCGTCGAGGTTGCGGGATTATCGCCCGGCCCCCGGGGGCGGCGCCACCGGCCGGGCTCGCGACGCAGCCGGTTCACGGAGGAGCACATCATCGCGCGGGGGGTCGGAGTCGGGCGGGGCGCAGGTGTCGAAACAAACGCCACCACCGCCAGTGTTCCGCAGTTGTCCGAGCGCAGACCGCAGCTTGCTGAACCGCACGACCAGTTGGTCGGTCCTCTCGGCCGGCTGCAGTATCGGCCCCGTTGAGAGTGACTAGGGGTCGGGGAGCGAGGCGGGCTGTCCCGCGACACACTCACACGGGCGATCGAGCATCGGGCGGAACGACGGGCAATGGGCTGGCGCAAGCCACTCGCGAGTCCACCCCGCCGATGTGTGTCTCATTCGGAGCAGGTAGTGGCGCATTGCCACGTAGACCTCGCCGCTCTCCGACATGGCCACGGAGGTCGGGAACAAGCGGCCGAGGTCGAGAGACGTGAGGAGTGTCGCGTTCCTGTCGCCGAGGGCGAACAACCCCTCCCGCGTCACCAAGAGGATTCCACCCTCCCACTCCAAGAGGCCAATGGGATGGCCTCGCGCCTCGGCGCGGCGTCGCACTGCCCACGAGCCGTCTTGCTGAACGACTTCAAGTACGAGCCCCGACCCGTACTGGGTGCCTTCGGTGAGGGCCCACGTGCGTCCCTGGGCGAGCACGATGTCCCACACACGCCCGTTCCACAACGTCGTCCTGGTAGTGCCATCTCTCGCAACAAGCCACAGGCCTCCCCCATACGAACCGAGGTCACATCCCAGGAGCCACGCCATCCCCAGGTCGTATGCGACGCGGCGCGCAACGCGCCCGTCCCCTTCCAGCGGGCACGTGAAGGGCCACGGTACTGAATCACGCCGAGGTGTGAGTTCATCGGTGAGTTCGATCGCCCGGACGCCTTCTTCAGAAGGCTCTACCCGCCACGAGAGAGGTGACCAGTTTGCACAGCGCAGGTCGGCTGTCGACGGCTCGCCCACTTCGGTCCACCCATCGCGTGACTTCGACGGAGCACCGCTGGCCGGCTTGGTCGCGTCGACTCTGTGGCTGCCTTGCATTGTTGCGGCAACGGCGGACAGGCTCACCAGGATCAGTAGATTCAACGCGCGCATGGCATCACCACCCTGAACAACCTTCACCTAGCGAGGTAGCGGATAGCGCACCTGCAGATTGGTTGCAGGATCGTAGTACCAGATGTAGTCCCCGGGGCCGAGGCCACCCGCGTTTGGCCGATCGAGTCGGAGGCCAATCCACCCTCGGACCCCCGGTGACGTGATACGCAGCGAACGGAGCCGCCTGATGTCGCCTCCAATGAACCCGGGATATCCTCCGATTCTGGGGTGCACGTGGCCGTCTGCGATCAGACGCGCACCCGGTGGGCATCCTTCTGGAGTGCACTCGCTGCCAGTGCCCGTCACGGTTGGCGTAAGAAAGGGCTTCCCTCCACTCTCGCAAAGGTCAGTACAGACCTCTCTCCGGAGAGTGAGCTCGTTGTTGAGCCACTGCGTCGTCCGCGACTCAATGATGTCCCGGTGGGGCCGACGTGGCTCCGGCCTGGGCGCCGGCGTGGGTGTCGGCGTTGGACTCGGGCTTGGGTCGTCGTTCGGGTTGGCGTCTGCGGGAGCCCCGGTCGGGTGATCGGGGATGTAGGCCCCACGGTCCTGAGGCGGCACTTGCTGCGGCAGGGCCATATTCGGTCCGCTCATGCTGGACGTACCGCTTCCGCCAGAGAACCAGCCAAAGACAGTCGTGACCCTGTTGTAC
>CAZLRF010000110.1:0-3080 GCA_964561785.1 uncultured Acidobacteriota bacterium
CGGCGCCGCCGCAGCCGTACATCATGTTGACCGTAGCCACCTCGCTCACCGCCTGGACGAAGGCCCCGTCGAGCTGGGGCAGCAGCTTCGCCATGAGCTCGGCGCCCTCGGTCGAGGGCGTGATCGGGTAGCCGAAGAAGTGCCGGCAGCCGGCGAGCAGCGCGCCGATCGACGAGGCGTAGGTGCCCTTGGTGACGAGGGGCTGGGTGGCCGGGAGGGGGAGGACCTCGTCCGGGATCGCCACCGGCTTCCCGGCGCGCGTCTTCCTCTCGCCGAACAGCTTGGCCGGGTCCTGGAGCTCGAAGTCCGAGGCGACCTCGGGGGCCGGGGCGAGGCCGTAGGGCTCGGGGCAGGCGGTCATGCACAGGCCGCAGGCCGAGCAGTTCTCGAGGTTGAGGACGACCGGGATCAGCCCCGTGTCGGGGTTGATCTCGGTGCCCATCTCGATGCAGTGCCTGGCGCACGCCTCGATGCACCGGCCGCAGCCCTTGCAGTACTGCGGCAGCAGGAAGGGCTTGGGCTTCTCCGCAGTCGTGGACATGCGTGGATCCCCTTTCGCCGCCCAAACCGTGCAAACTCCTCGCCAAGGCCGGCATGCCACGCATCAACGGCATCGGGGATCCCGCGCCCGGAGGGAGCGCAAGGCTTTCGCCCGGACCATACGGACGCCCGGAAAACCTGCACGATCAACGACCTGCCGAGGTCGTTGGTCTGACCAGGCCGGCGCGAGCCGGCCTCGCTCTTGGGGTTCAGCGCAGCGTGAAGGCGGCCTCCTTCGCATCCCGCGGGTTGGGGCCGACGAACACCTTGAAGTCCCCCGGCTCGGCCTCCCACTTCCCGGACGCGGTGAAGAAGGCCAGGTCGGACGCCCGGAGCGTGAACGCGACGTCCTTCGACTGTCCCGGAGAGAGCTCGACACGCTGGAAGCCCTTGAGCTCCCGCACCGGCCGCGTGACGCTCCCCACGAGATCCCGCACGTACAGCTGGACGACCTCCGAGCCCGGCCGGGCGCCGGTGTTCGTCACCGTCGCCGTGACCGTCACCGAAGCGTCGCGCCCGATCTCCGCCGCGCTGACCCTGGGCGCCGAGTACGCGAACGTGGTGTAGGTGAGGCCGTAGCCGAAGGGGTACAGCGGGTCGTTCGACATGTCGTTGTAGGACGACCAGGTCACGCCGGGCTCGGGGCCGGGCCGGCCCGTGTTCTTGTGCGCGTAGGTCATCGGCAGCTGGCCGACCGCGCGCGGGAAGGCCATCGGCAGCCGGCCCGTCGGCGCGTGGTCCCCGAAGAGCACGTCGGCGATCGCGTGGCCCGCCTCGGAGCCCGCGTGCCACGCCTCGAGGATGGCGGGCGCGCTCTGCACTCTCTCGCTGAGCACGATCGGCCGGCCGGTCATCAGCACGACGACCGCCTTCGGGTTGGCCTCGAGGACGGCCGCGACCAGCTCCTCTTGCAGGCCCTTCAGGCCGATGTCCACCTGGGAGCGCCCCTCCCCCGACTGGAACGCGTCCTCGCCCACCGCCAGCACGACCACGTCGGCGGCCTTCGCGGCCTCGACCGCGGCCGGGATCCCCGACCGGTCGGCGGTCTCGAAGACCGTGCGGGCCATGAAGTTGCGCGGACCGGTCACCAGCCGGATCCCCGCCGCGTGGAGGACCTTCGTCCCCGGCGAGACGGCGGCGTTGATCCCGTCGAGCAGCGAGACGGCCGAGTCCGACTCCGCCCGCGCCCTCCAGTTGCCGAGCGGCGAGTCCCGATCGGCCGCGAGGGGCCCGACCACCGCGATCGTCTTCGCGCTCTTCGCGAGCGGGAGGATCCCTCCCTCGTTCTTGAGGAGGACGATCGACTTGCGCGCCACGTCCCGCGCCGCGGCCCGGTGCTCCGGCCGGTCCACGACCGCCTTCTCGCGGGCCGCGTCCGAGTAGCGGTACGGGTCGTCGAAGAGCCCGAGGGCGAACTTGACGCGCAGGACCCGCCGCACGGCCTCGTCCACGAGCTTCTCGTCGACCTTCCCCGCCTTCACCAGCGAGGCAAGGTGTCCGACGTAGGCCCTCGCCTCCATGTCCATGTCGCTGCCGGCGAGGATCGCCTTGTGCGCCGCGTCCTCCAGGCTGGCCGCGAAGCCGTGAGCCACCATCTCCCCGATCGACCCCCAGTCGGACACCACGAAGCCCCGGAAGCCCCACTCTCCCTTCAGGATGTCCCGCTGCAGGTGAGCGCTCCCCGTGGCCGGGATGCCGGCGATCTCGTTGAACGAGTTCATGAACGTGGCGACCCCCGCCTCCGCGGCGGCCTTGAACGGCGGCAGCACCACGTTGCGCAGTCGGTGCTCGGACATGTCGACGGTGTTGTAGTCCCGCCCGGCCTCGGCGAAGCCATAGGCGGCGTAGTGCTTGGCGCACGCGGCGATCGTGTCGAGGGCGGCGAGGTCCCGGCCCTGGAAGCCCCGCACCCGCGCCGCCGCGACCCGCGCGCCGAGGTACGGGTCCTCGCCCCCGCCCTCCATCACCCGCCCCCACCGCGCGTCCCACGAGATGTCGACCATGGGCGCGAACGTCCAGTGCACTCCCGCCGCGGCCGCCTCGGTCGCGCCGATGCGCGCCGAGGTCTCGATCGCCGCCAGGTCCCAGCTCGCCGCCTCGCCGAGCGGCAGCGGGAAGATCGTCCGGTAGCCGTGGATCACGTCGAGACCGAAGATCATCGGGATCTTGAGCCGGCTGTTGGCCACCGCGAGCTCCTGCATCTTGCGCGTGGCCTCGGCGCCGGTGACGTTGAGGACCGACCCCACCAGGCCCTGGCGGACCTGGTCGTACATGACCTTCTGGTGGCCGGCGCCGGGCGGCGGCCCCGTGACGTCGAACGCGCTCGAGTACTGGTTGAGCTGGCCGACCTTCTCCTCGAGCGTCATCTGCGCGAGCAGAGCGTCGATCTTCTTCTCCGTCGCCGGGTTCACGAGGCCCTGGGCCTGCGCCCCGAGGGCGGCCATGAGGACGAGCGCGAGCGCGCCGAGGATGCGAAGGGTCTTCATGCCGAGCCTCCTGTAGCGGGCGGATTCTACCTCCCGCCGGCCGGGCCCGGCCAG
>CAZLRF010000110.1:3180-8491 GCA_964561785.1 uncultured Acidobacteriota bacterium
GGCCTTCGTCGGGGGCCTTCGAGGTCCGTCGGGATCGCGCTCGTCGGGCGATCCCGACGGGGCTACTCAAACCACCGGCCGAGCGCGCTCGTGCCGCGGACGATCGTCTGCTCGCGGTCGGGGCCCGTCGAGACGAGACCGATCTCGGCCCCGGTGAGCGCCGAGAGGCGCTCGACGTAGCGGCGGGCGTTCTCAGGCAGCTTCGCCCACTCCCGCACGCCGGCGGTCGGGGCCTTCCAGCCGGGCAGCCGCTCGTAGACGGGCTCGCACTGCGCGAGGACGTCGCCGTCCGAGGGGAGCTCGTCGAGGGTCGCGCCCTCGAAGCGGTAGCCGGTGCACACCGGGATCTCGTCCTGCTCGTCGAGGACGTCGAGCTTGGTGAGGGCCAGGCTGTCGAAGCCGTTGACGCGCACGGCGTAGCGAACGGCGACCGCGTCGAACCAGCCGCAGCGGCGGGGCCGGCCGGTGGTGGCGCCGTACTCGCCGCCCCGCTCGCGGATGGCCACCGCCGCTTCTCCTTGCTCCTCGGTCGGGAACGGACCCGTCCCGACGCGCGTGCAGTAGGCCTTGGCCACCCCGAGGACCCCGTCGATGCGGGTGGGCGGGACGCCGAGGCCCGTGGCCGCCCCGCCGGCCGCCGCGGCCGAGCAGGTGACGAACGGGTAGGTGCCGTGGTCGAGGTCGAGCAGCGTCGCCTGCGCGCCCTCGAAGAGGACCGAGTAGCCCTGCTTCATCTGGCGGTGGAGGACGAGCGAGACGTCGACGATCCGCGAGCGGTGACGCTCGCCGAACGCGGCGAGCTCGGCGTAGAGCCCCTCCCAGTCGACCTCGGGGGTGGCGCCGGCGCCCCGCAGGACCTCCTCGTAGTGCCGGCGGGCCTCCGCCAGCTTGTCGGGCAGCGCCGCGGGCCGCAGCAGGTCTCCGAGCATGAGGCCGCGGCGGCCCGCCTTGTCCTCGTAGGCGGGGCCGATGCCGCGCAGCGTGGTCCCGATCTTGCGGGCCCCGCGCTGGCGCTCCGAGAGGGCCTCGAGCCCCCGGTGGTGCGGGAGGATCAGGTGGGCGCGGTCCGAGAGGACGAGGTTGTCCCCGATCTCCACCCCGAGGGACTCGAGCTCCCGCCACTCCCTCTCGAAGGCCACGGGGTCCACGACCACCCCGTTGCCGATCACGCACAGGATGCCGGGGTGGAGGATGCCGGACGGGATGAGGTGCAGGACGAACTTCTTCCCGCCGACGATCACGGTGTGCCCGGCGTTGTGGCCCCCGTTGTAGCGGGCGACGACCTGCACACGCGCGGTGAGGAGGTCGACGATCTTCCCCTTGCCTTCGTCGCCCCACTGGGCGCCGGCGATCACGATGTTGGGCATGGTCCTTCCTTGCGGCCCCGGCGACGCCGGGCCCCGCGGGCTACTCGAGGGCGGGCTGGGGCAGGGTCGCGGGGACGGGCCGGGACGGCTCGGCCTCGAAGGTGTAGCTGCACTGCCCCTCGAGCTCCTGGAGGTCCGCGGCGTGCAGCGGGTACAGGCGGCACTGGGCAAAGCGCTTGTCGTAGATGCGGCAGGTGTACTGGCCGTCGGCGTCGGTGCCCAGGAACGGGCAGCGGAACAGGATCTTGCAGCACGCCCCGCAGCGGTTGCACTCCCCACGCCGCTTCTCGAGGAGAGGCGCGGGGTCCTCCCGGAGGATGCTCGCCTGCACGAAGCGCCTCGCCTTGCCCTTGATCTGCAACGTCACGAGCGACCAGTCCGCCATCCACGCCCTTTCCGGTGAAGCCGAAGCGACGATTCTAGCCGCCTCACGGCCGTCACGGCAAGGCGGCCCGGAGGCCAGGATGCTAGACTCCCCCGACCGACCATGCCCCTCCCTGCGACGAGCGAGCCCCTCCGGATCGACGGGGGAAGCCTCGACCTCGCCGGCCTCGAAGCCGTGGCGCGCCACGGCCGTCCCGTCGCCCTCGCCGACGCCGCGCGCGACGCGGTCCGGGCCTCCCGCCGCGTCGTCGACGACGCGGTGGCCCGCGGGGCGGTCGTCTACGGGGTGACGACCGGCTTCGGCAGCTTCGCGGACGTTCACATCCCCCTCGACCGCCTGCGCGAGCTGCAGCTCAACCTGGTCCGCTCGCACTCGGCCGGGGTGGGCGCGCCCCTCGGGGAGGCCGAGACGCGCGCTCTCATGCTCCTGCGTGCGAACGTCCTCGCCAAGGGCTTCTCGGGCGTCCGCCTCGAGACCCTCGAGCGCCTGGTCCTGCTCCTCAACCGCCGCATCCACCCCGTCGTGCCCTCGCAGGGCTCGGTCGGGGCGAGCGGCGACCTCGCTCCCCTCGCCCACCTCGCCCTCGCCCTCGTCGGGGAGGGCGAGTGCGTCGTCGGCGGCCGCCGCGTCCCCTCGGCCGAGGTGCTGCAGTCGGCCGGGCTCGCCCCGCTCGTCCTCGAGCCCAAGGAGGGCCTCGCCCTCATCAACGGCACGCAGCTGATGACCGCGGTGGGCGGCCTCGCCGTCGCCGAGGCGCTGCGCCTCGCCCGCTCCGCCGACGTCGTGGGCGCGCTCACCCTCGACGCCCTCGAGGGCACGGACGTGGCGTTCGACCCCCGCATCCACGCCGCGCGCCCCCACCCCGGCCAGGCCGCCTCCGCCCGCAACCTCCGCCGCCTCCTCGAGGCGAGCGCCGTCCGCGAGTCGCACCGCGCCTGCGGCAAGGTCCAGGACGCCTACAGCCTGCGCTGCATGCCCCAGGTCCACGGCGCGGCCCGCGACGCGCTCGACTACGTGAGGCGCGCTCACTTGACCGAGATGAACTCGGCGACCGACAACCCGATGGTCTTCGCGGAGACGGGCGAGATCCTCTCCGGCGGCAACTTCCACGGCCAGCCGGTCGCGATCGCGGCCGACTTCATGGCCATCGCCGCGGCCGAGCTCGGGGCCATCTCCGAGCGGCGCACCGAGCGGCTGGTGAACCCGGCGCTCTCGGACCTGCCCGCGTTCCTCGCCCGCGAGGGTGGCCTGCACTCCGGCCTCATGATGGCGCACGTCACCGCCGCCGCCCTCGCCTCGGAGAGCAAGGCCCTCGCCCACCCCGCGAGCGTCGACTCCATCCCGACCTCCGCCGGCAAGGAGGACCACGTCTCGATGGGCCCGACCGCAGCGTGGAAGGCGGCGCGGGTCGTGGCCAACACCGCCCGCGTCCTCGCCGTGGAGCTGCTCGCCGCGTGCGAGGCCCTCGACTTCCGGCGCCCCCTGCGCTCCTCGCCCGCGCTCGAGGCGGTCCACGCCCGCGTGCGCGAGCGCGTCCCCACGCACGGCCACGACCGGGTCCTCTCTCCCGAGATCGAGGCCCTCGCCGTCCTCCTGAGGACGGGGGCCGTCCTCGACGCGGCCGAGTCCGCCTGCGGTACGCTGGAGTAGATGTCGCTCGACTCGCTCCGCCGCTCGCAGTGGCTCGCCGGGGCGCTCGTCCTCGCCCTCGTGGCCGGGCTGGTCGCCCCCCTCGCGTTCTGGCTGGGGCTGGGCCGCTGGCCGCTTCTCGTGGGGGGGGCCGCGCTCCTCCTCCTTCTCTTCGGCTGGGTCGAGAGGCTCTGGAAGAGCCGCCCGGTTCCGCGGCCCCACCGCGTGGCCGACCGCCGCCGCTTCCGCGTCGTCCCGGGCGGCAAGGGCAACGGCCACTCCGACGACACCCCGGACGACGACGGCGACAAGCCGAGGTGGGTGATGTGACGACGACCGCCGCCGTTCCCACCGTCCGCGCCCCGCGCGGCACCGCGATCTCCTGCCGGTCCTGGCAGCAGGAGGCGGCGCTGCGCATGCTCATGAACAACCTCGACCCCGAGGTCGCCGAGCGGCCGCAGGACCTCGTCGTCTACGGCGGGATCGGCAAGGCCGCCCGGAGCTGGGAGTGCTACGAGGCGATCGTGCGCTCGCTGCGCGAGCTCGGCAACGACGAGACCCTCCTCGTCCAGTCGGGCAAGCCCGTGGGCGTCTTCCGCACGCACGAGAACGCCCCGCGCGTCCTCATCTCGAACTCCATGCTCGTCCCCGCCTGGGCCACCTGGGACCACTTCTACGAGCTCGACCGCAAGGGCCTCATGATGTACGGCCAGATGACCGCGGGGTCCTGGATCTACATCGGGACCCAGGGCATCCTCCAGGGCACCTACGAGACCTTCGCCGAGGCGGCGCGACAGCACTTCGGCGGCTCCCTCGCGGGCCGCCTCGTCCTCACCGCCGGCCTCGGCGGCATGGGGGGCGCCCAGCCGCTCGCCGCCACCATGAACGAGGGCGTCATCATCGCCGTCGAGGTCGACGAGAAGCGCATCGCCCGCCGCCTCGAGACCCGCTACCTCGACCTCTTCGCCCCGACCGTCGACGAGGCCCTCGCCTGCGCCCGCGAAGCCCTCGAGTCGCGCCGGCCGCTCTCGATCGGCCTCCTCGGCAACGCCGCGGACGTCCTCCCCGAGTTGGTGAAGCGCGGCGTCGTCCCCGACCTCGTCACCGACCAGACGAGCGCTCACGACCCGCTGAACGGCTACGTCCCCAACCGCCTGACCTACGCCGAGGCCCTCGGCCTCCGGGCGAGCGACCCCGCCCGCTACATGGCCGAGGCCCGCCGCAGCATGGGCGAGCACGTCCAGGCCATGCTCGACCTCAAGGCGAAGGGCTCCGTCGTCTTCGACTACGGCAACAACATCCGGGCCGAGGCCCAGAAGGCCGGCGTCGCGAACGCCTTCGACTTCCCCGGCTTCGTGCCGGCGTACATCCGGCCCCTCTTCTGCGAAGGCAAGGGCCCGTTCCGCTGGGCGTGCCTCTCCGGCGATCCGGAGGACCTGCGAGCCACCGACGACGCCGTCCTCGCCACCTTCCCCGAGGACCGGGCCCTCGCCCGCTGGATCACGCTCGCCCGCGAGCGCGTCCAGCCGCAGGGCCTCCCCTCCCGCATCTGCTGGCTCGGCTACGGCGAGCGGGCGAAGATGGGCCTCGTCTTCAACGACCTCGTGCGCACGGGCCGGGTGAAGGCCCCGATCGTCATCGGCCGCGACCACCTCGACTCGGGCTCGGTCGCCTCCCCCAATCGCGAAACCGAAGGCATGCGGGACGGCTCGGACGCCGTCGCCGACTGGCCGATCCTCAACGCCCTCCTGAACGCCGTCTCCGGCGCCACGTGGGTCTCCGTCCACCACGGCGGCGGCGTCGGCATGGGCTACTCCATCCACGCCGGCATGGTGGTGGTGGCGGACGGCACGCCCGAGGCCGCCGCCCGCCTCGAGCGCGTCCTCACCACCGACCCCGGCACCGGCGTCATGCGCCACGCCGACGCCGG
>CAZLRF010000111.1:0-5712 GCA_964561785.1 uncultured Acidobacteriota bacterium
GGCGCACCCGGCTCACGCCACCGCCGGCTCCTCGGGTGTTCCCGGCCAATTGGGGGCGAGGTTCTCGCAGCCGTCCGGGGTGACGGCGAGGGTGTCCTCGTGTCGGATACCTAGCTCGCCCTTGGCATCACCTGCGGGGTCGCTGCCCCGGGTGCGCACCTGCCAGGGCGTCCCCGACGTGACAGCTCGTCGTTCCGGTGCCTCCGGACGACGAGCCGCTGCGGCAGCGGCATCTGTCGGGACTCCCGGTACGGTGAGGGGTGTAGAATCGCAGCGAGGGAGGTGTGGAATGGGGACGGCGAAGCAGGTCGCGCTCGAGATCGTCGGCTCCCTCCCTGACGATTGCACCCTCAAGGACGCGGCCTACCGCCTCTACCTCCGGCAGCTCGTGGAAGAGGCGCGAGAGGACTTCCGCGAGGGACGCACCTTCACCCAGGACGAGGTCGAGCGGGAAGCGGCCCAGCGGCTCGAGCCGTAGAGTGGGCCGGCCGGGCGAAGTCTGACCTGCGGCTGGCCCTCGAGTACATCCGCAAGGACTCGCCGGACAGTGCCAAGGCGTTCCTGAGTCAGGTCTTCCAGGCCACGCGGTCGCTGTCCACGTTCTCCGAGCGAGGGCGATTCGTCACGGACCTCGGTGATCCCGCAGTCCGGCAGGTTCTCGTCGGCCGGTACCGCGTGCTGTACGAGGTGCACTCCGACGCGGTTTGGATCATGCGGGTCCTGCACACCAGCCAGGATCTTCTGCTGGCTCTCGGAAGGCGCACTCGGGAGGAAGCCGAAGCCGAGGAATAGCCACATCCGCCACCGAGGGCCGTCCGCGAGGGGAGCTCAGACCACCGCCGGCTCTTCGGGCGTTCCCGACCACTTCGGCGCGAGGTTCTCGCAGCCGTTCTCGGTGACCACGACCGTATCCTCGTGCCTGATGCCCAGCTCGCCCGGGACGTAGATCCCCGGCTCGTCGGTGAAGGTCATCCCGGCGACGAGCTTCGTGCGGTTGCCGCGGACCATGTACGGCCACTCGTGGCCGTCGAGCCCGATGCCGTGGCCGAGCCGGTGCGTGAAGAACGCGTAGCCGGGGCCGAAGCCCCCCTCCTCGATCACCCGGCGCGCGGCCGTGTCCACGGCCTGGCACTCGATCCCGGGGCGAGCGGCCTCGAAGGCCGCCGCCTGGGCCTTTCGCACCAGGTCCCAGACCCGCCGCTGGCGGTCGGTCGGCGGCGCGCCGAAGACGGCCGTGCGCGTGATGTCGCTCTGGTACCCGTGCACGCGGCACCCGCCATCCACGAGGACGACGTCGCCCCGCCGCAACGGTCGCGGGTTTGCCGTCCCGTGCGGGTGGGCGGCGTCGGCGCCGAAGAGCACGAGCGCCCCGCCGCGGACGCCGAGCCGACGGTGGGCCGCCGCGATCCACCCCGCCACCTGCGCGGTCGTCAGGCCCTCCGCGAGCGACGCGAACACGGCCCGGCAGGCGTGGAGGGTGATCGCGCAGGCGCGGCGCATGAGCGCGACCTCGTGGGCGTCCTTCACCATCCGGCATCCCGCGGTCACAGGTACCGCGCTCGCGAGGCGGGCCGCGGGGAGCGCCTGGGCGATCCCGTCGGAGAAGGCGAACGGCAGCGTCTCCTCGATCCCGACCCGGCCCGTCGCCGCCCCCCGGTCGGAGAGGGCGCGGGCCACGAGCGCCCAGGGCGACTCGTCCTCCTGCCAGGCGCGCACGTCGGTGCCGATGCGGACCTGCTCGAGAGCGCGGTCCTGCTCGAAGGCGGGTGTGACCCAGACGGGGTCGCCCGCGCGGCCGAGGACCATCCCGAAGAAGCGCTCGGACAGCCCCCACTCGGCGCCCGTGAAGTACGCGAGGCTCGAGCCGGGGCCGATCACCAGCGCGTCGAGCCCCGCCTCGACCATCAGGCGCTTCGCGCGATCGAGCCGCGCGCGGCGCTCGTCGAGCGTGATCGGCGAGACGCCTTCCGTCATCGGCTGGAGGGCGCGGACGGCGGGCGGCAGGTCGTCGGCGGGCGCCGGGGCCTGGGCGGCGGCTTCGCGCGCAGCGAGCGCCCCGAGGGCCGCGGCCCCGGTCGAGAGCTGGAGAGCACGGCGGCGGCCGAGTGTCATGCGGGACTCCTCATCCCTCGAGGGGCGACGTGTCGAGCCGGCAGGTGCGGACGAGCGGCCGTCCGCGCAGGCGATCGACGGCCATCCCGAGGAAGACGGGGAGGGCCTGCGGGTCCTCGACCAGGTAGCGCCGCCACAGGCGGCCCGGCTCCTGGGAGAGCCGGTAGGCCCACTCGAGCCCCAGCCGGGACATCCACCGGGGTGCGCGGCGCGTCTCTCCCGCGTAGAACGCGAGGGTCGATCCCACCCCGATCCCGAGCGCGGGCCGGTAGTCCTGCTCGAAGCGGGACAGCATCAGCTGCTTCTTCGGCGGAAGGCCGATCAGGATGAGCCGGGCCCCCGAGTCGCGCGCCCGGCGAAGGGCCTCACGGGCGTCTGCTGGCCGCGCCTCGAGGTCGAAGTGCGACGCGTCGTACCCCGTGAGCTGGAAGCCGGGGAACTGCGCGGCGAGCCTGCGGCCCGTGGTCTCGCAGGTGCTCGTCGTCGCGCCGAGGAAATAGACCGGCAGGCCGTCGGTCGCCGCCCGCGCCATCAACGGCTCGAACAGGTCGCTGCCGCTGACCTTCTCGCGCAGGGGTAGAGACAGCCCGCGCGACACGGCCACGAGCGGCGTCCCGTCCGCCAGCGAAAGGAAGGCCCGGGAGTAGGCCTCGGAGAACTCGGGATGCCGCAGGGACAGGGCGACGTGGTCGAGGTTGGGCGTGAGGACGAACCCCCCGCGCCCGCTCGCGGCCCGTCGGGCGACGAGGTCGACCGCCTGCTCCATCGACACCGCGTGGGCGCGGATGGGGCCGAAACGGACCTCCTGGACGTCGTGCCCCGCGGACATGCGGCGCCGATCCTACGACGAACCGCCGGGGATGGCGACCGCGGCCCGGCCGGCGGCGGTGTGCTACGCTGGAAACGCATGGGTCGAACCGCGGCGCGCGGCAGGCGCGCTCCTGCCGTCGTCGCCGCGCTGGCGCTCGTCGCCCTCCTCCGTCCCGCCCCCGCTGCAGCCGCCTCCTACCCGCCGGGGTACCGCTTTCAGACCGTCTCGACCGACCGCGTCTCGGTCCACTTCCACCAGGGCTTCGAGGGGATGGCCCGCCAGGCCGCGACCCTCGCCACCGAGATCCTCGCCGGCCACGAGCAGCGCTACGGTCAGAGGGTCGGGCGCGTCCACGTCGTCCTCGTCGACGCCGACGACCAGCCGAACGGCTTCGCGTCGCCGCTTCCCTTTCCGCTCGTCACGATCCGCGCGGTCGCCCCCGACGGCACCGACGACTTCGGCAACCACGAGGGCTGGCTCCGCCTCGTCCTCGTCCACGAGCTCGCCCACGCCGTCCACCTCGAGGAGGCCCGCGGCCTCTGGGGTCTCGGGCGCAAGGTCTTCGGCCGGGCGCCCTTCCTCTTTCCGAACACCCTCGCGATGTCGTGGATGATCGAGGGCCTCGCCACCTACGAGGAGACCGAGCTCACCGCCTTCGGCCGCGGGCGCAACCCCGACTCGCGGATGGTCCTGCGCATGGCCGCGCTCGAGGGCCGCTTCCCGAAGACCGACCAGGCGATCTACGCGCTCGACGCCTGGCCGGGCGGGCAGACGCCGTACCTCTTCGGCGAGGCCTTCCTCCGCCGGCTGAGCGAGAAGGCGGGGGAGGACACGATCCCGCGGATGGGGCGGCAGCACGCGGGGCAGTTCCCGCCGTGGCTCGACGGCCGCACGGCGCGCAGGGTCACGGGCACGGGCCTCCAGGCGCACTGGACCGCGTGGGCGGACCAGGCCGGCGAGGACTTCGCACGGGAAGCCGAGGAGCGCCGGGAAGCGGGCCTCACGCCCGCGGTCCCGGTCACCGCTCGCGGCATCCGCCAGGTGTCGCCCCGCTTCAGCCCCGACGGCACGCATGTCGCCTACACGAGCTTCACCCTCGAGCGCTTCCCGGAGATCCGCGTCGCCCGACCCGACGGCTCGGAGGACCGCCGCCTCGCCCTGCGCAACGGGGGATCGGGGCTCGCCTGGACCCCGGACGGCAAGGCCCTCGTCTTCGCCGAGCTGCAGGTGCACGAGACGTTCTCGGTCTTCGCCGACCTCAGCCTCGTGGACGTCGCGAGCGGAAACCGGCGCCGCCTCACGCGCGGCGCGCGCGCGTACGACCCGGACATCTCCCCCGACGGGCGCACGATCGTCTTCGCGCGGAAGACGGGCGATCGCTCCGACCTGTTCACCCTGCCGATCGAGGGCGGAGAGCCCACGCCCCTCACCCGCTCCGTCGAGGGCGTCGAGTGGAGCGGGCCACGTTGGAGCCCGGGTGGCGACACGATCGTGGCCACGCGCCTCCTGCCCGGGGGCTGGCTCGACGTCGTGCGCGTCGACCCCGCAACCGGCGCGGTCGAGCAGCTCACCCACGACCGCGCGAAGGACGTCGAGCCCACGTGGACGCCGGACGGCGAGCGTGTCGTCTTCCGCTCCGACCGCGACGGCGTGTCGAACCTCTACGCCGTGCGCCTCTCCGACCGCTCGCTCGTCCGCGTCACGAACGTCCTCGGCGGGGCGTTCCAGCCGTCGGTCAGCCCCGACGGGCGCTCGGTGGCGTACGCGTCGTACTCGGCCCGCGGGTACGACGTCGTCGTCTCGCCCCTCGACGTCGACGGCGCCCCTGTCGCACCTGCGTTCGCCGACACCCATCCGGCGCCGCGGCCCGATCCGGTGCCCGCCTCCGGCCCCGCGACGCCGTACCGGCCCTGGTCGATGCTTCTCCCGCGGTTCTGGTCCCCGTGGGTCGAGCTCGGCGACTCGGAGGACCGCTACGGTCTCGCCACCGGCGGCTCGGACGTCCTCTTCCGCCACGTGTGGGGCGCGCAGGCCACCTATGGCACCGTCTCGGAGCGCGTCAACGCCAGCGGCTTCTACCTGTATGACCGCTTCCGCACGACCCTCGTGGTCAGCGGCCAGGACACGACCGACGTCCTCCAGGAGGGACTCCTCCGGACCCGCAAGGTCAACGTGCAGGCCGTCCTTCCCATCCGGCGCACCGTCCGCTCGATCCAGAGCCTCTCCGCGACCTGGCGGGGCGAGCGTCAGGAGGTGCTCGGCAGCGACCGGCCGGAGGACCGCCTGCAGCTCGGCGGGATCGAGACGGCGTGGTCGATCGCCTCCGCCCGGTCCTACCCCTGGTCGATCTCGCCGGTCGAGGGCGCTCGCCTGCGCGTCGCCTGGCTGCGCGAGGCGGAGGCGCTCGGCAGCGACCTCTCGCTCGACAAGCTGACCCTCGACGCCCGCCTCTACCAGCGCGTCTTCGGCGAGCGCGACGCCCTCGCGCTGCGCGTGGGGGGCGGCACGACGTTTGGCGAGGAACAGTTCGAGCGCTCGTTCGCGGTCGGCGGGTTCCCCGACGGCAGCCTCTTCGACATCGTGAGGACCAACAACGCGCTCCTGCGCGGCTACCCGGACGACGCCTTCACCGGCCGGCGCTTCGTCACCCTGAACGCCGAGTACCGCTTCCCGATCTTCTCGCCTCAGCGGGGCTGGCGCTCGTTCCCCCTCTTCCTCCGGCACCTCCGCGGCAGCGTCTTCTTCGACGCCGCGAACGCCTGGACCGGGGACTTCCGGGCCGAGGAGCT
>CAZLRF010000111.1:5812-8327 GCA_964561785.1 uncultured Acidobacteriota bacterium
CTACCGCAGGCCGTACTTGACGATGCAGCGCAGGGCGCTCACCCCGTCCTTCCAGCCGATCTTCTTGCCTTCCTCGTAGGTGCGGCCGGCGTAGGAGATGCCCACCTCGTAGATCCGGCACTTGAGCTTCGCGACCTTGGCCGTCACCTCGGGCTCGAAGCCGAAGCGGTCCTCCTCGATCTCGATAGACTGGATGATCTCCCGGCGGAAGACCTTGTAGCAGGTCTCCATGTCCGAGAGATTGAGGTTGGTGAAGACGTTGGACAGGAGCGTCAGAAGCTGGTTGCCGACGTAGTGCCAGAAGTAGAGCACGCGCCGGCTGCCCCCGGAGATGAAGCGGGACCCGAAGACGACGTCGGCCCGGCCGTCGAGGATCGGCCGCACGAGCACCTCGTACTCGCTCGGATCGTACTCGAGGTCCGCGTCCTGGATGACCACGATCCGCCCGGTGGCCGCCCGGATGCCGCTGCGCAGCGCGGCCCCCTTGCCCCGGTTCCTCTCGTGCAGCACGAGCGTGTCCACGAGCGGCCGCAGCTCGCCCGACAGCATCTCCCGGGTCCCGTCCGTGGACCTGTCGTCCACGACGATGATCTCCTTCGACAGCGCGGGAGCCGCGGCGCGGACGCGCTCCAGGATCGCGCGGATCGTCTTCGCCTCGTTGTAGCAGGGGATGACGACGGACAGCGTCGGAGCGGCCCCCGCGGCGTCCTCCGCCATCAGCGACCCCGGGAGTCCTTGAGGAACTTGAGCAGCTCCGAGTCGGTGGAGAGGATCACCGTGGCGTCCTCGCCGAGCGCCGACTGGAGGGTCTCCATCGACTTCCAGAACTCGTAGAACGAGGGGTCGCGGCCGTGGGCGCGGGCGTAGACCGACGTCGCCCGTGCGTCCGCCTTGCCCTTGAGCTCCTGGGCCATCTTGTAGCCCACCGAGCTCGCCGCGAGCACGTCCCGCTCCTTCTGGCCGCGGATCTCGGCGGCGCGCCCCTGCCCCTCGGAGCGGCTGCGCTCGGCGATGCGCTTCCTCTCCGCGATCATCCGCTGGAAGACCGACTGCTGCACCGAGTCCGTGTAGTTGATCCGCTTGAAGCGCACGTCCACCAGCTCGACCCCGAACTCCGGGGTGATCTTCGCGGCGCGTTCCAGGATCTGCTGGGCGATCGTCTCGCGGCCGGCCTTGATCTGGGCCATCGCCTCCGCGGCCCCGATGCCCTCGAGCTCGCCCGTCACCTCGAACGCCCGGTTGCTGGAGCGGACGATCTCGATGAGGTCGAACGAGGCGACCGCGTTGCGGGTCTCGCCGTCCACGATGTCGTCGAGGCGGCTCTGGCCGCCGCGTTCGTCCCGCACCGCCTGGAAGAAGCGCAGGGCGTCGGAGATCCTCCAGCGCGCGTAGGTGTCGACCCAGATGTACTTCTTGTCGCGAGTCGGGATCTCGTTCGCGTCGCCGTCGTACTCGAGCCACCGCTTGTCGAAGCGGTGGACGGTCTGGATGAGCGGCAGCTTGACGTGGAGACCCGGCGTCGTGACGACCTCGCCGACCGGCCGCCCGAACTGGGTGAGGATCGCCTGCTCGGTCTCGCCGAGGGTGTAGACGGAGGCGAAGAGGAGGACGGCGACGACGATCGCGCCGACGACGAGGATCGGGCTCTTCACGGCTTCACCTCCTTCGCCCCCTCGAGGCGGGCGCCGTCGAGCTGGAGGAGCGGCAGCACGCCCTTCGCCTTGTCGTCCACGACCACCTTCTTCCCCAGCTTCGGGACGAGGGCGCCCATCGTCTCGAGGTACATCCGCTTGCGCGTGACCTCGGGGGCCTTGCGGTACTCCTCGAGGAGCGACTCGAAACGCCGGGCGTCGCCGAGGGCCCGGTTCTCGCGGTCGAGGGCGTAGCCCTCGGCCGCGCGGACGGCCTGCTCCGCTTCGCCCTTGGCCCGGGGCACCGCCTGGTTGTACTCGGCCCAGGCCTCGTTGATCGCCCGCTCCTTTTCCTGGATGGCCTGGTTCACCTCGTTGAACGCGGGGCGCACCGGGCCCGGAGGGTTCACGTCCTGGAGCACGAGCTGCTGGACCTCGATGCCGATCGCGTAGAGGTCGCACAAGCGCTGCAGCTCCTCCTTCGCGGCGAGGGCGATCTCGGCCCGGCCGATCGTGATCACCTCGTCGACGCTGTGGTCGCCGACCACCTTGCGGACCGCCGCCTCCGACATGTATCGGAACGTCTCCGGCACGTTGCGCACGTTGAACAGGTAGGCCCTCGGGTCCCGGATCCGGAACTGGACGATCCACTCGACGACCGCCACGTTCAGGTCGCCGGTGAGCATGATCGACTCCGCCTGGGCCTCGGGCGGCGTCGCGAACTCCGAGCGGGCCCCGGGCCGCAGGGTGCGGAAGCCGAACTCCATCTTGAGCTGGCGCTGGACCGGGACTTTCGTGACCGTCTCGACCCCGAACGGCAGCTTGAGGTGGGGCCCCGGCTCCGAGGTCCGGACGTACGCCCCGAAGCGCTGGACGACCCCGAC
>CAZLRF010000112.1:0-8321 GCA_964561785.1 uncultured Acidobacteriota bacterium
AGCGGCCGCCTCCTCAAAACACGTAGTTCAGGCCGAAGTTGAAGGAGGGCTTGCTGGGCAGGAGCCCCGAGCTTCCGGTCGGGATCAGCACGTACGCGGTGAACAGCGTGCGCTGCACCACGCGCAGCTTCCCGCCGAGCGAGAAGAAGTAGACATCCAGGTTCCGCGTGGCCGCGGTGAGCGAGGTGGAGTCGAACGTCGGCGCGTCCAGCAGGCGGCGCCCGATGAACTCCGCGCCCAGGGTGAGCCGCTCGGGGATGGGGGCGAAGTCGGCTCCCACGACGTAGCCGAGCTCGTCGAAGCGGCCGACGCCGAGAGGGCTCGCCTCGTCCGCGTCGCCGGTCGCCCCCACGTAGCCGAGCTGCCCGTGCAGCGCGAACGCACCCCTCTCCCAGGTGCTCACGAGCAGGCCGGACAGCGAGGTCTGGCCCGTGCCCGTCATCTTGTCCACCGATCCCGTCCCGAAGGTCGCGCCCCCCCGGACGGCCATCGCGAACTCGCCCGAGTCGACGAGTCCGAGCTTGAGGCCGACGCCCAGGTCGCCCACGCCGTCGGCGTCCCCGCTGGCACGGTACGCCACCGGAGGCAGGTTCTTCACGCTCGCCGTTCCCGCCGGCGTGAACTCGCTCGTGCCGGACACGCTCGTCCACACGTAGGGCAGGCTCACGCTCACGTCGAGGCGGTCGAGGAGACCGTAGTTGAGGGCGAACAGAAGGACCCGCGACCGGGCGTCGATGCGGCAGATGCCCCGGTACGGGTCGCTCGGCAGGAGGCCCTCGGGGGCGAGGTCGCCCCAGGCGAGCCCGGCCTCGCCGAGCTCGATCGCCTGGTCGTCGAAGGTCGCCCACGACAGCTCCTGGAAGCTGACGGTGGCGCTGAGCTTCCCCTTCCCGTTGGTCAGCCCGCGCTCCCCGAAGAGCGGACCGTAGACCTCACGCGCCACCGGAGCGCCGCCGCTCCACGTGAAGACGAAGCCGCTCGTGCCCGCCGCGTTCGGGAACGTCTGGCTCTGGAACAGGAACCCGTTCACGAGGTTCGTGGAGACGGGGGTGATGACCGCCCCGCCCCCCACCGTCTGCGTGAAGATGCTGCTGCCGTCGAAGTTGGCGCAGAACAGCCGTTTGATCGCGTTCGCGGGGCTCGACTCGGGAGGCAGCTGCACCTGGGCGACGGCGGGGCGCGCCGCGAGAGACAGCGCGGTGGCGACGAGACACAAGCCCGATCGGCGAATGCGCATGTGCCCTCCCTTTGGACGGTTCGATGGGTTTGGCCGCGAATCTAGCACGCCCGCCTGCGGCCGGCAACCGGCCCGCGCGGCCAGTCCACGACCAAGTGGGTTGCGGGGATCACCGTGCTCGCGGCGCTGGCGCGACCCTTCCGGCGAACGAGGGGGGGACGACCGGCCGCTTCGCCCTGTGGACATCGTTGCCGGAGAAGACGGTCCGCCCCGTCACCTCCGTGGCCTCCACGAACGCGTCCGTCCCCGCTGCGGCCCGGCTGTCGCGCACGACCGCGTCCTCGCCCTTCGAGAGCCGGATCGCCGAGCCCGTCGCGCCGGCCTGCCGGCCGCGGAAGCCGTCCACGACCAGCTCGCGGAAGGACTCGGCCTCGATCGCGTGGGTGAAGAAGGACGGCACGTCCTCCGCCCAGTCGACGGCCAGGTTCCGCACGGTGAGCCGCTCCGTGTGCCGGGCGAGCAGGGCCGGCAGGTCCCGCGCGAAGAGCGACAGCTTCGGGTCCCGGGTGAGGCGCATGTCGACGTTGCCGCCCCAGTCCTCCGAGTTCGGTCCCCGGCGCAGGCGCAGCCTCACGTCGTCGAAGACGACGTCCTCGACCACGCTGTCGGGCGAGCCCCAGACGATCATCCCGTGCTCGCCCTCGACGCGCAGGCGCGAGAAGGTGACGTTTCGGATCCGGCCCGGTCTCTCGACGCCGGGGGCCCACAGGACGGCCGAGACGTGGACGGGCTCGGCCTTGCCCCACCAGTGGCCGGTGAGGAGGCGCGTGCGCAGGACGATGTCCGAGAAGACGAGGTTCTCGACCGAGCCCGCCCCCCGCACGAAGACGCCGAGGCCGCGGTTCGCGTCGTGGATCACGAGGTTCGAGAAGACGCAGTCCCGGATGTCGCGGGCGTGGTCGTAGCCCACGCGGATCGCGACCGAGCGGGTGGAGAAGGTGCAGCCCGAGACGATCACCCGCTGCGAGCCGAAGAGGGCCACGCAGTCGTCGCCGGTGTCGATGTCGCAGCCGAGGATCCGCACGTCGTCGCACTCGACGAGGTCGATGCCGTCGTCGTTCGGCACCCGCTTGCCGCTCGCGTCGGAGTGGATGCGGACGGAGTCGATCTGCACGTTCTCGCAGCGGCGGTAGTGGCTGGTCCACGTCGGGGAGTTCGAGATCGTGACGCCGTGGACGAGGACGTCCCGGCAGCCGAAGAAGCGCACGAGGTTGCCGGGCCGCTCCCCGTGGGCGATCGGCCCGTGCTCGAAGAGGACGCCTTTCGGCATGAAGCGCTCGCCCTGGCGGGTCAGGCGGCGGTCGAAGTCGCCGCTGTCGTGCTGGCGCGTCGGGTCGTGGAAGGCCATCGCGTTGCCGTCGATCGTCCCGCGGCCCATGATCGCGACCCGCTCGGCGTCCCGGCACGTGACGACGCCCGCGCGCTCGGACTCCCCGCTCGCGTCCCGGCCCTCGACGGGGTAGTCCTCGAGCCGCCGGCTGCCGAGGATCGTCGCGCCCGCCTCGAGGTGGAGGGTCACGAACGAGCGCAGCTCGATCGGCTTCGTGAGGTAGGTCCCCGCGGGGACCCGGACCGTGCCGCCGCCCGCCGCGTGGCAGGCGTCGATCGAGCCCTGCAGGGCGCCGGTGTCGAACTCGCGCCCGTTGCCCTTCGCCCCCCGCTCGCGGACGTCGAAGACGCCGCCGGGGGCCCCGACCTGCGCGACCGCAGGCGAGGCGAGGGCGGCGGGGACGAGGGCCCCGCCGAGGACGGCGCCGCGGGCGAGGAGCGCGCGGCGGCCGGCGCTCCCCGGGGTCTCGAGAGAGGGCTTTCTCATGGCTTCTCCACCAGGTCCTTGTATCCGATCAGCTCGATGCCGCGGCGCTTCACGATCTCCCGGACGGCCGGGCTCGTCCAGGCGTCGGTCACCCCTTGCCGGTCCGCCGCCACGTTCTCGTAGCCCACGTGTCCCACCGCCCGCATCTCCGGCGTGTCGAGGGCGGGGTGGTCGACGAACAGCCACGTCCCCGGCCCCAGCTCCTCGAGCAGGCGCGAGAAGCTCGCCACCTTGTCGGCCGGCGACGCGGGCGTGCCGTACCAGCCGATCCCGCGCGCGCCGAGGGCCGGGGCGTCGATGTCGAGCCCGTACTCCCCGGCGAGGCGCTTCACGAGCGCGGCCACCTCCGGCCCGAGGCCCTGGAATCCCATGTGATCCGAGAGATGGCTGAGATGCGGGACCTCCCGCTTCGTCAGCTCGATCTGGGCCCGCAGCTCGCGCTCGATCTCGTCGAGCCTCCACCGCTGCTCGCGCAGCGCCCGCTCCTTCCCGTAGTGGGGGTGGGGCCAGATCATCGGGTGGAGGTAGCCGTCCCGCCCCACGAGGCTCGGCGCCGTCGTCAGGGGCCGCCACCTCACGTCGTCCCACTCGCTGGTCAGGGCGAGGTGCAGGCCCACGTCGAGGCCGGGGTTCTCGCGCAGGAGGCGGGCGGCCCCGGGGAACCAGGGCCCCACGGCCATCACCTCGACGTCGCGCATCACGCCCTCGCGGAAGCAGCGGATCGAGGCTTCGTTCGAGGCCTGGGAGGAGCCCATGTCGTCGCCCCGCACGATCAGACGGATGGGGGGCTCCCCGGCGAGCACGAGGGCGGGGAGGAGGGCGAGACAGAAGGCGGCGGCCGGCGACGAGCGGTGGCGGGCGGGCATGGCCGATTCTGGTCCACGAGGGGCCCAGGGTCCACCGGCGCGCGACAACGGGCTGCTCCACCGCCGTCCGGGCGTGGAGATCACGGGCGTGATCACTCGGCCGTAACCCTCGCTCACCCGATCTACAATGAGCACATGCGAAGCGCCGGTCGGGTCGATGGGAGAGAGGGCCTCGCCGAACGCAGCCGCCGCCGCAGGGAACGCCTGGTCGCGCACCGCGCCACGGGACACGAGGATGCCGAGGACTGGGACCTCGACTTCTGGCAGGCCCAGGGCCCCGAGGAGCGCCTGTCGGCGCTGGTGGCGATCCGGCGCGACATCCAAGCGGTCGAGGCCGGTCGGCCGCGCGAAGGCCGCTGACGTGGACACGGTCCAGGACTTCGAGGACTTCCTCGACCTGCTCGACCGTCACGGCGCGCGCTACCTCATCATCGGCGGCCTGGCCTTCATCTTTCACGCGAAGCCGCGGTTCACGAAGGACCTCGACGTCTGGCTGGATCCGGCACCGGAGAACCTCCGGCGGGCGAACGCCGCCCTGGCCGACTTCGGGAGCCCGCACCTCCTCGACCTCACCCGGGAAGACGAGATCCTCCAGCTCGGCGTCGCCCCGAACCGAATCGACCTGCTGCGTGCGGCCGCCCCCCTCGCGTTCGAGGAGGCCTGGGGCCGAAGGGTCGAAGGGGCGTACGGCCGCGCCCGCGCGTGCTGGATCGGCATCGAGGACCTGCTGGCCATCAAGGAGCGAATCGACCACCCGCGCCACCGGGAGGACGCCCGCGTGCTGCGGAAGGTCCTCGAGCGCAGGCGCCGCCCGTAGGGCTCGCGCCTTCACGAGGACCTCGCCTCGCCCCCATGAGCCGCGCTCACCGCTACGATCGGCGCGGCGCGCAGCCTCCCCGGCCGGGCCCCGGCGTGCGAGAATCTGCGGCTTGAAGGCCAAGCCCATGAACCCTGTCCAGGCGCCGCGGGCCCTGTCCCGCCGGGCCCTCGCCACCCCCGAGCCCTACGTCCGCTTCTTCGCCCGGCGCGTCCAGCAGGAGGGTGCCCTCGACCTCACGCAGGGCGACTACAAGAACGCCGACTTCAAGCCGCACCCCGAGGTCGTCCGCGCGGCGCAGCGGATCACGCGCAACACCGTCCACAGCTACGGCCCCGCGGTGGGCCGCATGGACGTGCGCTCCGAGGTGGCGGAGTTCTTCAACCGGGACGGGCTCCTCGACTACCCGGACTCCGAGGTGCGCTTCCTGCCCGACGAGGTCCTCTTCACCCCCGGGACGCGCGCCGGGCTCGCCTTCGTCCTCGAGGTGCTCGGCGAGGACGGCTCGGGGGTCGTGGTCCCGCGCCCGAGCTGGGAGTACGACTGGTTCGTCGAGCGCGCGGGCAAGAGGGTCGTCGAGCTGCCCACGACGCCCCCCGAGTTCCTGCCCGATCCGCAGGAGCTCGACCGGATCCTGTCGAAGGGCGGCGTGTCCTCGGTGATCCTGAACAACCCCCACAACCCCACCGGGCGCGTCTACCCGCGGGAGCTGGTGGAGGACGTCGTGCGCGTGGCGGTGAAGCACCGCGCCTACGTGCTCTACGACTCCGTCTACCAGAGGCTCGACTACGTGGGCTGGTTCGTGAACCCCGCCTTCGCGAACCCCGAGTGGCGCGACTGGGTGGTGACGCTGTCGGGCCTGTCGAAGATGGACATGTTCGGGGCTTCCACCGGCGCCCGCGCCTGCTGGATGGTCATCTCCGACGAGGTCCGGCAGAACGGGATAAAGGCGCGCGAGATCCTCGCGAACCTCTCCGCGTGGCTGGTGGCCACGCCCTCGACGCTCGCCCAGGACTGGGCGCTCGCCGCTCTCCAGAGCCCGCTCGCCGCGCTGCGCCGTCCCTCGCCCTACATGCGCGAGCGGCGCGACTTCATGGCCAGGGCGGCCGACGAGCTCGCCCCGCTCGGCGTCCTTCGGACGGACTTCGGCGGGACCTTCTACTCGCCGCTCGCCTTCCCCGGCCTCGTGGGGGAGCCCTTCGACCGCCTGCGCCACGGTGTCCGCGAGAAGGCCGTGGTGAAGGACTCGGTCGACGCGTTCGAGCTCCTCCTCGCCGGGGGCGTGGGCGGCATCCCCTTCGTCGCCTTCGCCGGCGGGGAGAAGGGTGCGGGGCTCTTCGGCACGTGGCAGCGCCTCTCCTACGGATCGAAGGACGTCAAGGAGCTCGCGGTGTTCATCGACCGCGTGCGAGCGACGCTCGAGAAGCAGGCGCGGCTGGGATCGAGCGCGCCCGCGGACCTCGCCCCGCTCGCGTCGGGCCACGAGGGGGTCTGGGAGAGCGTCTGCACGGCGGAGCGGTACGACGCGCTCGACGGGATCGACGCGAAGACCTTCGCCGCCGCGCGGAAGCGCTTCCTCGCCAACCCCCGTCACGAGGCGCTGCGGCTGACCGGCACGAAGCACCCCGACTCGACCGCCCACCGCCGCGAGCAGCTCGAGCGCGCGCTGCGCGCGGCCGTGGGGGCCGCCGACCTTGTCCGCGCCGCGCTCACCCACCTCGAGTGGAACCCGCTCATGGAGGCCCGCCTCGAGTTCGAGGAGTCGATCCGCGACCTGCTCGGCCCGTGCTCCGAGGTGCTCCTCGACCTCGAGGGCCGCCAGATCAGCCCCGACTGGCTCGACGTCCCGGAGAAGGTCGTCCTCGCGCTCCTGCGCCACGGCGTCGTCCCCGGCGAGGATCGGCACCTCCTCTTCCGGGTCCCCAACCCCTTCATCGAGCAGGACGAGGAGAAGGTCTCGAAGATCCTCGCCTCGGTCGCCCGGGCGAACGCGCTGTTCCACCTCGCGTGCGAGCGCGCCGGCTTCGAGCCGAAGCGCAACGCGATCCACGAGCTGACCGTGCCCCAGGTGAACTCGACCGCCGAGATCGGCGCCGTCGTGAAGGTCGGCACGCTCTACCGCAAGGCAGCGGCCGCCCTCTTCGCCGGGGGCGAGGCCCGCGACGAGTTCCTCTGCCGGCGCGTCGATGAGGCGCGGCGCGCGGAGATGCTCGACCGGGTCCTCCGTGTCCGCCTCGTGCCCCTGTGCGAGAACGTGGGCGCCCTCGCCCGCCTGCCCGACCTCCTCGAGGCGTTCTACCTGGCCCTCGAGCGGGGGGCGGGAGCCGAGGACCTGCCCACGCCGGCCAGCTTCCGCACGTCGTTCACCGTGAGAGAGGCCACGGTTCGCGTGTTCGTGGCGATGTCGGACACCGCGGAGCAGAGCGGCAAGATCGCGACCGACTCGGCTCTCGCCCTCGCCCTCGCCGGGCGCGAGGAGGCCGAGCGCCGCCTCGCCGCCCACTCCGCCCGCATCGGCGAGCCCGCCCCCGCCGTCACCTACCTCGTCGGCTGCGGACGGGCCGGCTTCCGCGGCGGCTTCGACCCGGCGCACCCGGGCGTCCTGCGCCAGCTCGCGAAGGCCGACGGCGTGACGCTCCAGGGCATCCGCGCCGACTCGCCGGAGGCGGCGGCTCGCCTCGCCGCCGCGTTCCGGGCCGAGGTCGCGTCCCGGGCGAAAGAGCCTCGCCCGGTTCTCGCCGCCTCCGACGCGGACTCGCTGGTCAAGCTCCTCGAGGCCGGCGTCAAGGCGCACACCGAGACGCTCCTGCGCATCGCGCCGCTGCTCGCGCCGTTCGGGAGCCTCGTGCCGCAGACCCGCGTCCGCATCCGGGCGACGGGCTCGGTCAACTACGGCCGGTCCATCCCGTCTTACCCCGAGGAGTGGGGCGGGGGCCGCGCCCTGCCCGACAACCGCGACCTGCGCGACGCGTGGCCGGAGGGGGTGACCCTTCCCCGCGCGATCGTCTACAACCTCGCGTGCACGACGCTCGGCCTGCCCGCCGTCACGAGCGACCTCGTCGTCCTCGACCGTCGCGCGGCCGTCCTGCTCGACCGCCACGCCCCGGGCTACCGGGAGATCGTGGCCTCCGAGTTGCCCCTCTTCGTCAGGGAGGCCGCCGGCCTCGTCTTCGGCAGGAAGCTCGCCGAGACCACCGCGCGCCGCTGCCAGCGCGCGGCCGCCGCACTCTGGGTGGACGCCCGTCCCCGCGAGGAGCTCGTGGCCCCGACCTGCCTCTTCGCCATGGAGTACCTGCGCTACCTCGCGGAGGACTCCGAGAGCTGGGACGAGACGAAGGAGCACGAGAGCCAGACGACCCGCGAGGAGGAGCTCGTCCGCGAGACCTCGAGCGTCGCCTTCGCCGCCCTGTGCGCGGAGCGGCCGGGGGATCGCTGGCCGGTGCTCCAGTCCCTCGTCGACGCCGAGGACGCGGCGCGGCTGCTCCTCGCCCGCGAGCTCACCCTCGAGGAGAAGCGCGAGTTCGTGGACCTGCGCATCGAGGGCTGGCTGCGCACGCTCCCCGACACGCTCGCCCCCGAGCTGCG
>CAZLRF010000113.1:0-8266 GCA_964561785.1 uncultured Acidobacteriota bacterium
CGGGTCAGCTCCTCCTCGTCGAAGCGGGAGTTGCGCCAGGGGATGTTCCGGTAGTCCACCTCGTCCGGGACGCCGAAGTAGTGGAAGCGGCAGAGGAGGTCCCGCCTCACGCCCTCGACGAGATCGCAGCGGTAGACGAGGTTCTCCTCGCACAGGGCGAGGAGGTCGCCGCCGTCGGTGCGCTCTGGAGTGGCGGTGAGTCCGAGCAGGAACTTCGGGCGGAAGTGGTCGATGAGCCGCCGGTAGGTGGGCGCGGCGGCGTGGTGGAACTCGTCGACCACGAGGTAGTCGAACGCGTCGCGCGGGAAGCGCTCCAGGTGGGCGAGGCGGCCGAGGGTCTGGATCGAGGCGAAGAGAACGTCCGCGTCCTCGTCCCGCTCCTCGCCCTTGTAGAAGCCCAGGTGGGCGTGGGGCCGGATCTTGCGGTAGGTGTCGCGGGACTGGTTCAGGATCTCCTCGCGGTGGGCGACGAACAGGACCCGCCGGAACTCGGGGCGCTGGGAGTCGAAGGCGCTCAGCCAGGTCTTGCCGAGGCCGGTGGCGAGGACGACGAGGCCGGCGGCGTTGCCCTGCGCCCTCGTGGCTTCGAGGGCTTCCAGGGCCTCCTGCTGGATGGCGTGGGGCACGGGGATCGTAACCGGCTCGTCCGGGACCTCGATCGGGGCGGCCTGCCTCGCCGCTTCCCTTGCAGGACGGCGCTGCCGGTAGGCGTCGATCCACTGGCGTGTGAGCTCTCTTGTGGCCGGGTGGTCGAAGAGGCGGTCGAAGGCCGCGCGGATCTCCCGGAAGGCGGCGGTGTCAGCCTTGGAGACGGCGCGGTAGTTCCACTCGATGCCGGTGAGGAGCGCGGAGTGGCTGAGGTTGGAGCTGCCGACGAACGCGACGCCCGTCCCGTCCGCGCGCTCGAAGATGTAGGCCTTGGGGTGGAAGACGAGCTCGGGCGAGGGGCCGGGGTGCTCCGGGACGGGCGGGCGGGTGGTCTCGAAGACGCGGATCCGGCGGTCGCCTTGGATGTCGAGGAGCCGGGCGAGGGCTTCGGGCTCGGTGACGCCGAGGTAGTCGCCCGTCAGCAAGCGGAGCCGGCCGCGCTTCTCCAGGAACTCGCGGAGGTGCGGCTCGAGGCGATCGAGGCCGCTCTGCATGACGAAGCCCACGGCGATGTCGGCTGCCGTCGCCTGGGCCAGCTCTTCGCGGAGGTAGCGGAGGAGGGGATCTTCCTCGCTCCCGTAGACGAGCCTCGGCGCTGGCGTGGGTCCGGCCGGGGCGCTGGTGCCGACCTTCCATGCCTGGGCGGCGTCCTGCACCTGGGCGGCGCGTGTCGGCGGAAAGGGGTAGTGGCCCTTGCCGGGAATGATGTGGCGCACGCCACCGCGGGGATCGGGGACGTCCCCTCGGTAGCGGGGGATGACGTGGACGTGAAGGTGGAAGACGGTCTGGCCAGCGGCTTCGCCGACGTTCACGCCGATGTTGAAGCCGTCGGGGTGGTGGCGGTTGTTGAGGAGGTCCCGTGCTCGGTCGATGGCCGCAGTGATGGCGGCGTGCTCCTCCTTGCTGGCGTCGAACCAGGTCGCGACGTGCCTTCTGGGGACGATCAGGAGATGGCCTTCGCTGACCGGGAAGGCGTCCCAGAGAACCCTCGTGAGGCGGTCCTCGAAGGCGATCCGGTCGGCGGTCGGGAAGCAGAACGGGCAGTCGGCGGGTGTCGTCATCGGGGTTCGGTCGGCTGCTTCGTTCTGCGGGTGATCTCGAGCCGGCCATCGAGGCCGGCGGCGACGCACACGGCACAGCGCCAGCCCTTCACGGGACGGCGGCCGAGTCGGCTGGACTGGCAGACGGGGCACCAGTGCACGTACCACGTTGGCGTGCCGGCGAGCCTCCTCGCCCGTGCTCGCTTGGGGCTCAGGGTCCGGCTCGGGCGGCAGCGCCAGTGGGCGCCGGTGGCGTCGGGATAGCCTGCGCGGGCCATGAGCTGCCGCCATTCGCGCCCATGCGGCGCTCGGGCGGCCGCGTCTTCGCCTGTGGCGATGGCGGCATGGGCGGCCTCGTGCGTCACGATCTCGCGCAGCCGTTTCCGGTCGGCAAGGGCTCTCAGGCCGAGTTCGATCCGCCACGGCCTCCCGACCAGGCGCCCCAAGGTCCGCCGGAGCCGCGGGTTCAGGACCACGGCCAAGCCGACTACTGGAGGCGCGCCCCACAGCCGGCCGAGCCGCTGCAGCAGGCGCCTGGTCGTGGCTTCGTTGGCTGCCTGAAGGGCTCGGGCGGCCACCTCCCGCATCGCGGTTCGATGCTATCAGCGCACCAATCCCTGACGCGAGGGCCTTCAGCTCACCCACATCATTCCGGTGTGTCAGGGCCGTGCTGGGATGGCTGGTGACCCGTCGGGATCGGACCTGCCCTGTCCAGGCGGTGGGGCACACTCCGTGGCTATGAGGCTGGTGTTGATCGACCGGAGGCGCCCGGGGCGCCGAACGCCTCAGGACGCCAGTGGCCGCTCGCCATCCGGAAACCGGCCTCGAGCGCTTCGAATTTGTTATTGAAGAAACTGCTGTCGTGTGCGACGCTGGGGGTGGAGGGTGGACTTCCGGTGGACCGAATGGAACGTCGAGCACCTGGCAAGACACGGGGTCGATCCCGAGGCGGCCGAGGACGTCGTGCTGGCAGCCCGCCGAAGGTACCCGCGCCGCATCGGAGAGGACAAATGGCTGGTATGGGGAGCGGACGGGAGCGGGCGTCCTCTTCAGGTGATCTTCGTTCTGGAGGAGGACGGGAGCGTCTACGTTGTCCACGCTCGGCCGCTGACGGAGCGAGAGAAGTGGCGCCACCGGAGAGAGACCAGATGAAACGCGAACGTGACGCGGCGTCCAGGTACCGGGGAATGAAGACCGACGAGCTCGCGGCGGCAACGGCAGAGTTCGACCGGGAGATGGTCGTGTCAAAATCGCGACCCCTCACGGCCGCGGAACGGCGCTCGTGGGAGGCGGCTCGCCGCAAGCCGGGACGACCCAGGAGAGGCGCGGGGATCAAGGTCATCTCCGTCAGCGTCGAGCGTGGGCTGCTGACACGGTCCGATGCGCTGGCCCGGAGCCTGGGGATCAGCCGCGCGGCCCTGATCGAGCGGGGCTTGAAACACCTCCTGGCTGAAGCGAGCTGACCGCGGCGGCGGGTGCGCGGTCCTCTGCACGTCCTGAGCCGCACCGCGGGCTACCGATCGCGCCGTTCTCGAGCACCTGACGGGCTTCTGCTGTTCGACGATCCGTTCCGGGGCAGTTGCGAACGCGGTCGCGAATGCTCCCTACGACCAAGGGCACGCCCGAGACGTGTAGCCTCAGCCTGGCACCGAGCGACGTGCCGGTGACGCCGGACCGGCTGGGCGAGCTGGATCGGCGCTCCGAGGCTCTCGACCGCGACGTCGCGAAGGAGGGCGCCCTGGGGTGCCCTGCCTCCAGGCCATCCGAGCCCACTTGAGGCGGCTCCGGTCGTCCATCGCGACGTCCGCCGTCACCTGCTGAGGCGCTTCCCGTACGGCCTCTTCTACAGCCTCATCGAGGGGCAGGTCGCTGTCGTCGCCTGCTTTGGGGGGCCATCGTCGAGCGGCCGTTCGTCGAGCCGGTGACGCTGCGTGCCGTGGCGCTCGACCGCGAGGGGTGGCGGGAGTGGACCTGGCCTGTCCAGGCGCCGGGAAACACTTCGGCTCGTGACGGTCGAGGAGGGGTGACATGGTGGACATCCGGCCGATTCGGATTCCCGGACGCTGGAGCGACGGGCGTGCGCTCGACGTCCACACGGTCAGAAGCACGCACGTCGGCGATGACGAGTTCGGCCACCCGCGTTTCGAGACGCAGCGGTCAGCGATGGGGGAGCTCCTCTACCGCCTGAAGTACAAGGGCGACCGCTCCGTGGTTCCAGCGATCGCCGAAGCCGCCACCGCCTTCGTTCGGAGCTGGCAGCCCACGGTCGAAGTGGTCGTGACGGTTCCGCCATCCCGTGAGCGAGCGGTGCAGCCGGTTCTTCTCGTCGGCGCGGCTCTGGCGGAAGGCTTGGGACTCGCGTTCGAACCCCAGGTAGTTCGGCGGAGTCGAGAAGCACCGCAACTCAAGGACGTTTTCGACTACGATGAGCGTTGGCGGCTTCTCGACGGACTCCACGAGATCGACACTCCCAGGGTCGAGGGCAGGAGGGTCCTGCTATTCGACGATCTGTTTCGCTCGGGGGCGACGTTGAACGCGGTGACCGCGGCTCTCTACGACCGAGGGTGCGCGGCCGTCGTGTGCGCGCTGACGCTGACGCGCTCGAGGAGCCAGCAGTGACGAGAGTCTTCATCGGTGGCTCGCGGCAGGTGACGCGGCTGGATGACGCGGTGCGACGGCGACTGAGTCGAATCGTGGAGAAGCGGCTGCCGGTGCTGATCGGAGACGCGAACGGCGCCGACAAGGTAGTGCAGGGATACCTTCGGGACTGCGCGTTCGACCGAGTGGAGGTCTACGCGGCAGACGCCAGCCCCAGGAACAACCTGGGTCGATGGCCCGTTCGGGTGGTCCACCCCCCGGGCACTCGGCGGGGCTTCGAGTACTACGCCGCCAAGGATCGCGCGATGGCGACCCAGGCAACCGTCGGGCTGATGCTGTGGGACGGGCAGAGCCGCGGCACGCTGATGAACGTGCTGAGGATGGTGGCCGCGGGCAAGACCGTGGCGGTGTACGTCCAGCCCCGGCGGGCCTTCGTCGAGGTGCATGGCACGAGGGAGTTGTCGAGCCTGCTGGAGGGGCTCGACCCCGCCGACGCCGAGCGCCTGAGGGCCTCCGCGGCCGCGGAAGGCCTCGAGACCTCTCTCGCGGGGCAGGCGACACTGGGCTTGTAGGTCCCACGGCCCGCCCCTCGGGACGCTCCTCCGCGACACGCAACGAGCCCGGCGGCCCCCTGGACGTGGGGCTCGCCCGGTCCGCACTCCTGCCCACGAACGGCTTCGATGAAGTTCGAAGACTGCCGCCTCTGCGAGCAGCCAGCCCCGTGGCTGCCTACTCCTCGTCCAGGAGCGGGCCGCCCACGACGTCGATGCTGTCCCGCACGCACAGCTCGAGGTTGAAGCCCTCGAACGTCATGAGCATGTGGCCGAGCTGCTCCCAGCGGAACTCCCGGCCGTCGATGGTGACGATCGGAAGGCGCAGGTCGCTCTCGGGGTCGTGCTCGATCCTCCCGGTGACCGGCTGATCGAGCTCGAGCCGCCAGCCGAGCTCACCCCGGCCAACCTGCTTGCGAGCCAGCGCGGCTCGCATCTTCTCGTACACGAGGGCGAAGAGGGACATGGCGTCGGCTTCGAAATCGCCGAGGACGGCGAACCGGTACCCGCGCGGCCGCCCGTCCTCGACCTCGAACGCCTCGACCACGTGGCCGGTCGGGGCCAGCCGCGACTGGACGTGGAAGACGTGGGGGTGGCCGTCCGCGTCCTTCAGGGTGACGGGCTGCAGGTTCGCCTGGTCGAACTCGATGCCCATCTCCCGAGCGGCCTTCCGGTTGAAGCAGGGCAGGCAGTGGTCGCCCTCGCTGCCGTAGTGCACGCCCTCGTAGCCCCAGTGCTTCGCTCCGCAGACGACGCAGGCGGTTCGGCGTTCGGTCCTGGCTGTCACCTCTTTCGGCCTCCTCGTCCCGGAGTGTACTCGCCTGGTGCCATCTCGTCGCTCCTGCCTACGCGGACGCCGGGATCGGTTCCACCAACGCGAGCCAGCCTTGAGGCATGCACGCGATCCCACCCTGTGCCGCGACAACCGTGCGGGCCTGGGCACTGGGCCAGGGCGACTTCAAGCCGGTCCCCCGGCTGGAAGCGGCCAAGCCCGCGCCCATGCTGTGTCTCCACACGATGGCGGGTATTCCCAAAGCAGGTATGATCGTTCCCATTATGGGAACGTGGAGATCGGTTCGACGCCATGGCCTCGCGGACGCCCTGTTCACGCCGGTGCAGCAACGCGTGCTCGGTCTGCTCTTCGGGCAGCCGGACCGGGTCTTCCAGAGCGCCGAGATCATCCGGCTCGCGCGGGGCGGGGTAGGCGCTGTCCATCGACAACTGTCGAGGCTCGCCGCGACCGACCTCGTGACGGTCACGCGCACCGGGAACCAGAAGCACTACCAGGCTCGACGCGACTCCCCGGTCTTCGAGGAGCTTCACGGCCTCGTCACCAAGACGGTGGGCTTGGCCGAGCCCCTGCGACGGGCGCTCGGCTCACGGGCCGAGGCCATACGCGCGGCGTTCGTGTACGGCTCGGTCGCGAAGGGGACCGACCGCGCCGGGAGCGACATCGACCTCATGGTCGTCTCGGACTCCCTCCGGTACGCCGATCTCTTCGGGGCGCTGCAGAAGGCGGAGGCGAACCTGGGGCGCAAGGTGAATCCGACGGTGACAACGCTCGCACAATGGCGCACGAAACGGTCGCAGGGGGACTCGTTTGCCGCCAGGGTCGCGGCCGGGCCCAGGGTCTTCGTGATCGGCTCCGAAGATGACCTCGCCTGAGCTCGAGAACCTCGTGCGCGTCGGGCAGCTCAAGCGCGAGCCGCCGGTGGCGTCGGAGATCGCGGGCCTGGTCCGCTTGGGTGAAGCGCGTCTTGCGGACGGACAGACGCCTCGGTCAGGGGGCGAGGAGCGACTCGATCCGGGTGAGGGCCGCGAGCGCTCCCATCGCCAGGCCGACGTGCCCGGGCGGCGTCTCGGGCTCGCGCACGTTGATCCGCACCAGCGTCCCGCCGAGGCGGGCGGCCGCGCGCTCCGAGGTGTGGCGAGCGGTCGGGATCGCCTTTCCCGCGCCGCACTCGATCACGCACGTCCCCGGAGGGGCCGTGTCCATGACGTGCGCGAAACGTTGCGCCTGCTCCCGGCTGCGCGCGTCGTCCCAGCCCCCGTCCCCGAACATGAGGATGTTGGGCCGGGCGAGCGTCCCGCACTGCGGCAGCGGGGGAGCGGCGGGCGCGCGCGGAAGGTCGCGGGGTCGACGGTCACGGTGCTGCCGGCGTGAAAGAGACCGATGCCGCAGCCGGCCAGGCACTGGGGGTTCGCGAGGTCCATGAAGCCGAGCCCCAGCTTCCGGAAGGGCGGGTACGCGTTCCAGAAGCCTTCGTCGCCCCGGAAGTCGGGGAGCCCGGAGTCGACCCCCATCCCGGCACCGACGGTCAGGAGGAGGGTCTTCGCCTTCGCGACGGCCGCCGCGGCGCGCGCGATGTCGTCAATGGTTCCCAGTGTGCGCCATGGGGACGCCGTCGTGGGTCCGATCGGCGGCCTCGAGCGCTTCGTCGAGGACTCGCGGCGGGCGGCTCGATCTGAGGCGGGCGCGCGGTCCACCTCATCGGGACCTCGCCCGGCAGGTGTCCCGTCTATCCTGCCGCTCGGGGGTGAAGGGTGTCAGGAGTGGAGCGCAACACGTCACAGCGGGAGGTGATTCTCGAGCCGCGGGAGACGGCCTTCGGGTCTGTCGAGGAGCTCGTGGAGGCCTGTCTGCCGACGCTCACCGCCCGGCTGTGGGCGACGTGCGGCTGGGCGAAGAGGCCCGGGGCGGGGGGGTGGAAGATCGGGGACTACAACTTCCTGGTCGCCGAGGTGTGCCCGGACCCCGAGTGCAGCCTGTACGTCCAGTTCTGGTCGGAGCCCCAGGCGACGGTGATCGCCGAGGTCAGCTCGGGGGAGTGGAATCCAGGCGCCTTGAAGTACCTGAGGGCGGCGCAGAGAGAGCGCCTCCAGGCCCTCGGCTACGCGGTGGGCCACCGCTCGTCGAACTTCCGCAAGGAGGTGCGGGTCCGGTCGTCCGCGGATGCGGAGGCGCTCGCCCGCGAGACCCTGGGGATCTTCTTCGAGGTGTTCGGCTACCGGGGGCAGTGGCCGCTCGAGGTGAACCGGCACCGGGGCGAGCGCGCCGAGCACGCCGCGGTGTACTCGTCGCTCACCCCCGAGGACGTCGCGCGGCTCGCCGCCCACGTCGGGATCGAAGTCGAGATTCGGGAGGACCCGCATCCGGTGGCGCGACTGCGGAAGGGGAAGCGAACGTTCCTGGCGAGGTTCGACGGCAACCGCCCCGGCACGAGCTCCTTCCCGGTCGTGACGCTCCAGGCGTCGTTCGAGTCGCCGCCCGCCATCCCCGCGGCGAGCGTCCGACGGATCACGAGGGCGCTTCCCTTCGTGAGGGTGGCGCGCGCCGGGCGTCAGGAGATCCGGCTCGCCATGCCGCTCCGGCTCGACGGCGGCGTCACGGCAGAGTGGATGACGAACGCCTTGCGGCACTGGCTCGCC
>CAZLRF010000114.1:0-8227 GCA_964561785.1 uncultured Acidobacteriota bacterium
TCAGTGCGGTTCACTGGCCGGCCCTCTCTCGCATCCTCGGACTGTCTGCACAACAAGTCATTGAGCAGACCTGCAGGAGGATGATAGCGCTGAGTTGTACGGATCTGTGCAAGTCCGAGTGGGAGGGTTAGGAGGGGCGCACGAACGCTCGTATCGTATTGGAGGGGCTGGAGTTGGGGCTGGTCGGGAGGGTGACTGAGGTGGCGCCAATGGGGTGTTGAGCGGATCTGCGAAGGGGAGATCGCTCCAGGGGACTGGCGGGGGCGGGCCCGTGGTGGGATCGGATCCGTCACAAGTCGTCCGACGGGCTGCGGACGGGGCGCACCCGGAGGCTCCGCGTGTAGATGAGCGTCGTCTGGACGTCGCTGTGGCCGAGGAGGGCCTGGACGGTCCGGATGTCGGTGCCCGCCTCGAGGAGGTGGGTTGCGAAGCAGTGGCGCAGGGAGTGGGGCGTGGCCGGGCGGGTCAGGCGCTCGAGGCGGACGGCGTCGGCCATTGCCTTCTGGATGACGGTCTGATGGACGTGGTGGCGGTGCCGCTCGCCGGTGTCGCGGTCGGTGTAGTGGCCGGAGGCGGGGAAGACGTACTGCCAGGCCCACGCGCGGTCGCCGCCGGGAGCGGTTGCGCCGTTCGCCGTCGGTAGCGGGGCTCGGCCGAGGCCGCGCAGGAGGTCCTCCTGGTGGACGCGGCGGGTGCGTTCGAGGTGCTTCCGCAGGGGAGCCCGGCAGCGCCGGGGCAGGAGGGTGAGGCGGTCCTTGGCCCCCTTGCCGTCCCGGACGGTGATCGTCTCTCGCTCGAAGTCGATGTCCCGCACGCGCAGTGCGAGGCACTCGGTGAGGCGCATGCCGGTCCCGTAGAGGAGGGAGCAGACGAGGCGGGGTACGCCGCTCATTCTCTCCAGGATGGCGAGGACCTCGGCCCGCGAGAGGACGACGGGAAGCCGCCTCGGCGCCCGGGCGCGGACGAGACCCTCGACGCGGGCGATCGGTCGCCCGAGGACGCGGCGAAAGAGGAAGAGCAGGGCCGAGAGGGCCTGGTTCTGGGTCGCGGGGCCCACATGGCCGTGGACAGCGAGTTGGGTGAGGAAGGCCCGGATGTCGTCGCCGCTCAGGTCTTCCGGCGGACGCGGGGTGTGGTGCGCGAGGAAGCGGGCGGTCCAGTGGGCGTAGGTGCGGGCGGTGCTGCGGCTGTAGTGGAGCATCCTCGTGGTCTGGTGAAGGCGCTCGAGGACTCCTCCCGACGAGAGGCGGGTCGCGGGCGTAGATCGCTCCGCGCGGGCCGGGAAGGGAGGCGGGGTGAGCGCCCACAGGGGCGTGGGGCCGTTCAGGATGCCGGCGCTTCGCGGCAGCCGTTGCCGAAAGGGGCGATGAGGCACGGGGATCTCCCGTTGCGGACGAGCCGAGGGTATCGCGGGAGCCGGACGGCGGAGGTCCGCAAGGCCGGCGGGAGGGTCAGGCGCTTGTCGCGCGCTCAGGCCGGCGGTACGCTCCCGGCCGAGGTGGCTCCGATGACGCGGACCGGCCGTGCGACGCTCGTCCTCCCGCTCGCGCTGCTGGCGGCCTCCGGCCTGCCGCCCCGCGAGCTCCCCGCAGGTCCCGCCGTCCCCCCTCCGCTCTCCGGGCTGCCGGCGTGGATGCGGGTGCTGCTCGACTGGGGGCAGCGGCCGGAGTGGAGCCGCGACGGGCGCCACCTCCTCTTCATGGAGAAGGCCTTCGGGGACGCGTACCGGATCGACGTGGAGACGGGGCGGATCACGCCGCTCACGACGCACTTCTTCCACGACGGGTTCGACCGCGTGCTGGCGCTCCCGAACGGAGACTACCTGCTCACGGGGACGCGCGAGTTCGACTCGCGCGACCCCTGGAAGACCCGCCACCGGCTCGAGATGTTCGTTCTCGAACGCTCGGCCTCGAAGCCGGCGGTGCCGCTCGGGGAGTGGTGCGACGAGGGGCCGGCGGTGTCGCGCACGCGGATGCACCTCGCGTGGACGGCGCCGGGGCAGCGGGAGATGTGGGAGGCCGACCTGGTGTACGCCGCGGACGGGACGCCGTCGCTCGCGAACAAGCGCCTCGTGCTCTCCTACGCGGGCCGGCCGCTCACCGAGCGGCTGGAGACGCAGGACTTCCGTCCGCCCGACGAGAAGGAGCTGCTGTTCAGCTGCTACAGCGGGACCGTCGAGGAGCCGTTCTACTTCTCGGACGTGTGCGGGATCGACCTCGCGAGCGGCCGGATCGCGAACTACACGAACACTCCCGAGCAGTACGACGAGCCGGAGGAGGTGTTCCCGGACGGGCGGCATACGATGGTGGAGAGCGACCGGCACGGGGTGAACCGCAAGTGGAAGATCGACATCTACCGGCTGGCCCTCGACGGGTCGAACCGGGCCGAGCGGATGACGTTCTTCGACTCGCTCGGGGGGCCGTACCACGGGAGCAACCCCGTGGTGAGCCCGGACGGGCGCTTCGCCGCGGTGCAGCTCGGGATCCACGGGATGGGGGCGGGGCAGGGCCGCGGGCTGGTGCTCGTGGACCTCGCGGCGTGGGAGCGCTCGCTCGGGCGCTGAAGGGGGGGCGGGCGGCTCAGACGTACTTGTCGCCGCGCACGACCTCGACGTCCTCGACCCAGGCGACGACCGCGAAGTGCGGGAAGTAGGCCTCGGAGACGTGCGCGAGGATCCTCTCCGCGACGTCCGGCGCGACGAGGGTCTCGATGCGCACGTTCTTGCCCTCCCAGTCGCTCGCGCGCACGCCGCGCGAGCCCTCGCCGCGGGCCTCGCCCACGGTGAAGCCGCGCGCCCCGCGCTCGCGGACGGCGCGCAGGAGGCGTTCCTCGAGGAAGGCCTCGGCGACGATCGTGACCTTGCGCAGGCGGACCGTCTTCATCCTCATCCTCCCTGGACGAGCCGCGCGAGCGCGTGGGCGAGGGGGATGCCCACCGCGAGGTTGAAGGGGAAGGTCACCGCGAGGGCGGCGGTGAGGTAGAGGCTCGGGCTCGCCTCGGGCAGGGCGATGCGGACCGCGGCGGGGGCGGCGATGTAGGAGGCGCTGCCGGCGAGGATGCCGAGCACGGTCGCCCCGCCCACGGACAGTCCGGCGAGGGTGCCGAGGAGGACGCCGAGGCCGGAGTGGACGACGGGCATCACGAGGCCGAAGCCGACGAGGAACGCCCCCATGCGGCGCAGGTCGCGGAAGCGTCGCGCCGCGACGAGGCCCATCTCGAGCAGGAACAGGACGAGCGCTCCCTTGAAGAGGCCCTCGAAGAGGGGCGCCACGTGGGCGAAGCCCTCCATCCCGCTCGCCCAGCCGATGAGGAGGCCGCCGCCGAGGAGGACGACGCTCTTCCCGGTGACGAGCTCCCGGACGGTCTCGCCCCAGTGGGCGTCCTTGCCGCGCTTGGCGAGGAGGAGGGCGACGACGATGCCGGGCACCTCGAGCAGGGCCACGAGGGCGGGGACGAAGCCCTCGTAGGGCTCGCCGATCTTCTGGAGGAAGGCGAGGCACGCCACGAAGGTGACCGCCGAGACCGAGCCGTAGTGGGCGGCGACGGCCGCCGCGTTCGCGCGGTCGAACCCGCCGAGGCGACGGAGGATGGCGAAGCACCAGACGGGGGTTGCCGTCCCGAGGAGGAGGGTGACGAGCGCGGGCAGGGCCACGTCCGCGAGGCGGGCCTCGGAGAGGGCGACGCCGCCCTTGAGGCCGATGGCGAGGAGGAGGTAGATCGAAAGGCCGTCGTAGAGGGCGTCGGGGACCTTGAGGTCGCTGCGGACGAGGACGGCGAGGACCCCCAGGGCGAAGGCGAGGACCATGGGCGAGAGGAGGTTCGCCTGCAGGGCGTCGAGGGCCGAGGGCATGGGCCCCCAGAACGTACCACGGAGTCGGCCGGCGCTCCGCGCGGCAGTATCATGCGTCATGGCGACCTGCACCCTCACCCGCGCGGCCCTCCCGCCGCTGCTCCTCTCGTCCGCCCTCGCGCTGGCCGCCGTGCCCGCGGCGCGCGCCGAGCGGGAGGGGCAACCCGCGCTCGTGACGAAGGCCCTGCGCGTGGAGCTGGCCGGGGAGGCGGACGCGCTGTGGCGGTTCGTCCCGCGCTCGGGCGCGCCCGCCCAGGCGTTCGCGGCGCCGGTGTTCCCCCTCGACGGCCGGCCGGTGGTCGCCGCCCTCGCCGGGGTCGAGAGGGTGGGCGAGCCGGTGATGCTCGGCAACGGGGTGTTCGAGCACACGTTCCGCGGCGTCTTTCGCGAGGACCCCTCGCTCGGCCTCGAGGTCCGCTTCCGGGTGGGGGAGAAGACGCCGGTCCTGCGCTTCTCCTACCGGCTCACGAGCACGCGGCCCCGCTCGTTCACCCGCTCGGGAAAGGAGGACGAGCTCGTGCTGCTGCGGGCCTCGTTCGCCGGCCTGCCCGAGGCCCGAGAGGTCCGCCTCTCCGAGTTCGTCGAGCTTCTCCACTCGTACACGCTCTCGGAGCGCGACGTGCCGGACTCGCACTTCGAGGCCGGGCTCGGGGTCATGGGGCCGATCCTCGCCGCCGCCGACGGCCGGCGCACGCTGCTGCTCGGCTACGAGCACGGTTCGCAGGCCCCGGACGCGTTCCTGCGGTTCGACCTCGCTCCCGGCCGCCGGGTGACGCTGCGGACGGTGAAGGGGAGCTACTGGAGCGGGATGACGGTGGGGCCGGGCCGGCCGTTCGACACCGTCTGGATGCAGGCGGGGCTGGTCGCCGGGGACCTCGAGTGGACGGCCGAAGCCTACCGGGGCTTCGTGCGGACCGAGCTCTCGCAGAACGCGGAGACCCGGGCGCCGCGCGTCCACTACAACACCTGGAACTTCCAGGAGAGGAACAAGCACGGGAACGGCCGGCCGTACCTCGAGTCGATGAACGAGGAGCGCATGCTGGCCGAGATCGACGTCGCGGCCCGGATGGGGATCGAGACGTTCGTCCTCGACACCGGCTGGTACGAGAAGACCGGAGACTGGGTGGTGAGCCGGGCGCGCTTCCCACGGGGCCTCGCGCCGTTGCGTGCGAGGCTCGACGCCCACGGGATGAGGCTCGGCCTGTGGTTCAACCCGACCGCGGCCGCGGTGTCGAGCCGGCGGGGGAGAGAGCACGCCGCGCACCGCATGTCGTGGCGGGGCGAGTCGAAGGCGTGGCCGGTGTGGGAGACGGAGGAGAGCTACCCGATGTGCCTCGTCTCGCCGTGGGGCGAGGCGTTCCTCGAGGAGCTGGTGCGCCTGCACCGCGAGACCGGTGCGACCTACTACAAGTGGGACGCGGTGGGGCAGTACGGCTGCGACGCGGCGGGCCACGGGCACGGGACGGAGGCGAACACCCCGCAGGAGCGCTCCGACGCCTACGGCTTCCGCATCGGGCTGCGCCTCGCGGAGATCGCCGAGCGGCTGGCCGAAGAGGTGCCGGGCGCGGTGGTGGACTTCGACGTGACCGAGTCCGGCCGCGCGGTGGGCCTCGCGTTCCTCCGGGCCGGCCGCTACTTCCTGATCAACAACGGCCCCTACTACCAGAACTTCGACGTGCCGATCGACCCCGCGAAGGACAACTGGAACCTGTTCTTCCACCCGGGGCCGGCCCGCACGTGGATCACGCGGTCGACCTACGGCTACGACCGGTGGATCCCGTCGGAGCTGTTCCTCACGCACTACTTCCCGGACGACCCGGAGGCGAGCCAGGTGGTCGGCGTCGCCTCGATGATCCTCGGCCACAACGGGATCTGGGGCGACCTGCTCTCGGTGTCGCCGGAGGGGGTGGCGCGCATCGGGAGGCTCCTCGGGCTGTGGCGGCAGGTGCGCGACGCGATGGCGGCGGCCTCGCCGGTGCGGACGGGCGCGGTGGGGGGCAGCGGCGAGGTGCACGAGAAGATCGAGCACGAGACCGGGCGCGGGGCGATCGTGGTGTTCTCGACGGCGCGCGGGCGCCAGCGCTACGTGTCCGAGCACCCCGTCGCGCGCGAGCACTGGGCGAGCCCCGGCACGAGCGTGAGCTTCGACGCCCAGGGCCGGGCGATCGTGGACGCGGCCTTCGAGGAGCCGGGGGCCGCGATCGTGTTCTTCGGGGCGAGGGAGCAGCCATGACGGGGTCCGAGAGGCGGGCGCTGGCGGTCGCCGCGGGGCTCGTCGCGGCGGCGGTCTCGGCGCGGACCCAGCCGCCCGACGCGAGCTACGACGAAGCGAAGGTGCCGGCGTACGTGCTGCCCGACCCGCTCGTGTTCGCGGACGGGACGCCGGTTCGGACGGCGGCCGACTGGGCGGGGCGGCGCCGCGCCGAGGTGCTACGGCTCTTCGAGGAGCACGTCTACGGAGAGAGTCCGGGCCCGCCCGCGGGAATGCGGTCCGAGGTCGTGGAGTCGGACCCGAAGGCGCTCGGCGGCCTCGCCACGCGCCGGCAGGTGCGCGTCCTCCTCGACGGGACCGAGAGCGGCCCCGCCTTCGAGATGCTGCTCTACGTGCCGAACGCGGCGAAGAGGCCGGTGCCCGCGTTCCTCGGCCTCAACTTCGACGGCAACCACGCGGTCCACCCCGACCCGGGCATTCGGCTGTCGACGGCCTGGATGGACGACGGGCCGGGTGTCGTCGACCACCGGGCGACCGAGGCCGCTCGGGGGACGAACGCGGCCGCGTGGCCGGTCGAGCGGATCCTCGACCGCGGCTATGCCCTCGCCACGATCTACTACGGGGACGTCGAGCCCGACCACCCCGAGGGGTGGAGGACGGCGCCCGCGTCGCGGTGATCGGCCACTCGCGCCTCGGGAAGACCGCGCTGTGGGCCGGGGCCCGGGACGAGCGGTTCGCGATGGTCGTCTCGAACGAGTCGGGCGAGGGCGGGGCCGCGCTCGCCCGGCGCCGGTTCGGGGAGACCACCGAGCGGATCACGCGGGTCTTCCCGCACTGGTTCGCGCCTCGCTACCGGGCGTACGCGGACCGCGAGGACGCGCTCCCGGTGGACCAGCACATGCTGCTCGCCCTCGCGGCGCCGCGTCCTCTGTACGTGGCGAGCGCGACGGAGGACCTGTGGGCCGACCCGAAAGGCGAGTTCCTCGCCGCGAAGGCGGCCGAGCCGGTGTACCGCCTGCTCGGGCGGGACGGGCTGGGCGCGGACGCACCGCCGTCCCCCGACCGTCCCGTGGGGCAGACGATCGGCTACCACCGGCGGACGGGGAAGCACGCCCTGACCGCCTACGACTGGGAGCTCTTTCTCGACTTCGCCGACCGGCACCTGCGCCCGACCGTCGCTGCACCCTGAGCGGGTCCGGGGGAGAGAGGCGCGCGTCGGAGGGAAGGGCGGAGGCCCGTGCTAGGCTAGGGGGCTCATGTCGACCGCCCTCGCCGCGCTCAACGCTCCCCGCCGCTGGCTGCGGGGGCTCTACGACTGGACCATGCACTGGGCGGACACCCCCCAGAGCCTGGTCGCCCTCCTCCTGATCGCCTTCGCCGAGTCGTCCTTCTTCCCGGTCCCCCCCGACGTGCTGCTCATCGCGATCGTCGCCGCCGCTCCGCGGAAGTGGTGGAAGGCCGCCCTCCTGTGCACGGTCGGCTCGGTGACCGGCGCGCTCCTGGGGTACGCGATCGGCTACGGGCTCATGGCCACGGTCGGGCAGCCGATCGTCGACTTCTACCACGCCCAGCGGCACTGGGACCGGGTGGTCGATCTGTACAACGGGCCCTGGGGGATCTGGTTCCTCGCCGCCGCCGCGTTCACCCCGATCCCGTACAAGGTCGCCACGATCGCCGCGGGGGCGACCCACATGGCGGTCCTGCCGTTCGTCCTCGTGTCGTTCCTCGGGCGGGCCGCGCGATTCGTCCTGGTCGCGGCCATTCTCCGCGCGTTCGGGCCGCCGGTCCGCCGCACCCTCGAGAAGAACTTCGACCTCGCGGCGCTCCTCTTCCTCGTCCTCCTCCTCGGCGGCTTCCTCGTCCTGAAGGCCTTCTGAGCGACCGCGCGCTCGCTTTCTTCGTCAAGCTCCCGCGACCGGGGGCGGTGAAGACCCGCCTCGCGGCGCGCGTGGGCGACGAGGCGGCGGCCGCGCTCTACCGCGCGCTCGCCGAGCACGTCCTCGAGGCGACCACGCCACTCGCGGGGGAGTACGAGCGGCTCGTGTTCTTCGATCCGCCGGACGCCGCGGCGGCGATGAGGGCCTGGCTGCCCGGCGTGCGCCTGCTCGCGCAAGCGCAGGGCGACCTCGGCGCCCGCATGGGCGACGCGTTCGCGCGGGCGTTCG
>CAZLRF010000115.1:0-7190 GCA_964561785.1 uncultured Acidobacteriota bacterium
CCTCGGCGCACCGGGAGACGATCACGACGGGCACGCGCGAGCGCAGCGCGGCGCGCAGCAGCCGGTCGTCGCAGCCGGAGGCGAGGACGTGGAGGTCGACGGCCGTCTCGGTGCGGCGCGGGCGCAGGACGGGCCCGCGCGACGGCGGCTCGTGGAAGACGACCTGCCCATGGCGCCGCGAAGGACGACGGGCTTCGGGCTCGGGTCCCGGCCGGGCGGGAGGCGCGGCGCCGGTGACCGGGTCGCGCCGCATCGAGATCGTCCCGCCGGTGAACAGGACGTGGACGCCGGCCTTCGGGGTCATTCGCGCCTCGCGAGGACGAGGGCGAGCGCGCCGAGCACGATCGCCCCCCCGGCGAGCGTGGCCTGGCCCGGCGTCTCCCGGAAGAGGAGCCAGGCGAGGAGCGAGGCCACGACGGGCTCGCCGAGGAGAAAGAGGCCGACGGTCGGCGCGGGCAGGGCGCGCAGGGACTTGTTGACGAGGCCGTGGCCGCCGAGCGTCGGGACCACGGCGAGGGCCGTGAACAGGATCCAGGTGCGGGCGGGGTAGCCGACGAGGGGGACGCCGTCCGCGTGAGCGAGGGCGGCGAGGACGAGGGCGGCCGCGCCCCAGACGCCGAGGACGTAGGCCTGGAGCGGGAGGGCGTGGCGCAGGCCACGTCCGATCACCTGGTACGCGGCGAGGGTCACCGCGCCCGCGACGGCCAGGGCGTTGCCGAGGAGGGAGGCCGTCCCGGACCCGCCGTCGCCCATGGCGATGAGGGTCGCGCCGCCGAAGGCGACCGGCGTCGCGACCTGCACCGTGCGCGACGGCCTCTCCCCGAGGAAGAGGCGCGAGAGCAGAATCGCGAACAGCGGCGCGGTGTTCACGAGAAGGACGGAGGCGGCCACGGTGGTGTGCGCGAGGCTGGCGATCCAGGTCGCGAAGTGGAGCGCGAGGGCGACGCCGGAGGCGGCCAGGAGGAGGCGCCGGCGCGCGTCGAGCGTGCGCCAGGAGCGGCGCGCGTCTCCGGCGGCGAAGGGCAGGAGCAGCAGGGAGGCGATCGCCACCCGGTGGAAGGAGACGGCGAGCGCCGGGGCGGCGGCGAGGCGCACGAGGATGGCGCCGGTCGAGACGAACGCGACCGCGAGGGCGAGGGTCAGCCAGGGTGACATCGCTCAGGCTCGGACGCGGACGGCCTCGGCCGCACCGGCGAGGGCCTCGTCGAGGAGGTCGAGGCGGTCGCCGCCGCCCTGGGCCAGGTCGCCCTTGCCTCCGCCGCGGCCTCCGAGGCGCTCGACCGCGGAGCGCAGGAGCGCCGGGACGTCGTGGGGCAGGCCCTCCGACTGCGCGAAGACGAGGTGGGCCTTGTCCGAGCGGCTGCCGAGGAGGGCGACGCAGGGGGCGAGGGCGACGAGGCGGGTCGCGAGGACGCGGAGGTCGTTCGGGGATCGGCCGTCGAAGGCGGCGACCACGAGGGCGGGGGAGGCGGGGCTCGGCGCAGGACCGTCGCCGCGCAGGTCGGCCAGGATGCGACGCGCCTCGCCGTCGAGGGCGCGCTCGAGAAGGTCCTTCTCCCGCCGGCCGGCCTCCGCCAGGTCGTCCCGCAGCTTTCTGGCGACCGCGGGCAGCTCGTCGAGCGGTGCCGAGAGCGTCGCCACGAGCTGGTCGAGCACCCCCTGCCGGTGCGCGGCGGCCCGCAGGGCTCGGTGCCCGCACACGAACGAGACCCGCGTGCCGACCTTGTACCGCTCGAGCGCGGTGACGAGAATGGCGCCTACCTCGGCGGTGGTCGCCGGGTGGGTGCCGCCGCAGGGCTGGCGGTCGAAGCCCGCCGCGTCGACGACCCGGACGCCCGCCTCGACGCCTTCCGGGGGCTCGAGGCCCTGGGCGCGGGCCTCCGCCGCGGTCAGGGTCTCCACCCTGACCGGTCGGGCCTCCTGGACGATCTCGTTCGCCCGGCGCTCGGCGGCGCGGGCCTGGTCGGGGGTGACGGGCCGGTCGAGGTCGATCGTCGTGACCTCGGCGCCGAGGTGGAAGGCGATCGTCTCCGCCCGGGCGACCTCGACGAACGCCTTCGACAGCAGGTGCTGGCCGTGGTGCTGCTGGACGTGGTCGCGGCGCCTCTCCGCGTCGACCGTGCCGTGGACGCGGTCGGCGGCGAGCGGCCGGTCGAGCACGTGGAGCACCTCGCCGCCCGCCTCGAGCACGGCCACGACCCGGGCCTCGCCCAGCGTGCCCGTGTCCCAGGGCTGGCCTCCGCTCTCCGCGTAGAAGGCCGTGCGGTCGAGGACGACGGCGGGCCGGCCCCCGTGCTCGCGGCGGGCGACGACCTGCGCGTCGAACTCGAGGAGGCGGGTGTCGGCGAGGTGCAGGCGCTCGGTCACGGGGTCACCATAGCGGCTCCATGTTCTCGACGTACTTGTAGCCGGTGCCGGTGTCGAAGAGCACGATCGTGTCGTCGGCGGAGAGGTGCTGGTCTTGACCCGATTTCGTGGACACCCAAGAAGAGGCGTGTATGGGTTCCATGCGCAAGCGCCGGGCGTTCACGAAGGAGTTCAAGGCTGAGACGGTCCGGCTGGTGCTCGAGGGTGGGCGGTCGATCCCGGAGGTGGCGCGGGATCTGGACCTGACGGAGTCCGCGCTGCGGGTCTGGGTGCACCAGGCGAAGGTCGACGCAGGTGCCGGTAAGCCAGGCGAGCTGACGACGGCGGAGCGCGAGGAGTTGTCTCGGCTGCGTCGCGAGGTCAAGACGCTGCGGCTCGAGCGGGAGATCCTGAAAAAAGCGGCGGCCTTCTTCGCGAAGGAGAACGGATGCGGCCGCGACCTCCTTCACGCCGGCGACGATCTCCTCCTCGGACACCGCGATCGCCGCTCCGTGGCTCTCGCGCAGGGCGCGCAGGATCAGGAAGTCGCCGAGGGCCTTCGGGACGCGCAGGCCGTGGGCGTGGGTTGCGGCACCCTCCCATAACGGCGCGTCCTCGCGCCCCTCCCGGAAGGCCTCGACGATCGGAGCGCACCCCTCGGCCTGGAGGGTGCCGCCGCCGGTCGGGTAGAGGATCGCGTCGGGCAGCGTCCAGCCCATCGGCTCGGCGACCTCGTAGCCCATCGTCTTCTTGCCCTCGACCCGGTACGGCTCCTTGAGCGTCGCGCACTCGTACCAGCCGTGCTCCTTCGCCTGCGCCGCGCACACCCGCCCTGCGTCCGTGATCAGGCCGTCCACCAGCTCGACGTGCGCGCCGTAGGCCTCCGTCTCCATCACGAAGAGGCGGGCGATGTCCCGCGGAAGGAAGACGTGGGCCCGCAGGCCGGCCGCGGCGGCGTAGGCGGCGAGCGCGCTGCCCGCGTAGCCGGCCGAAGGGAGGCACACGTCGGTCGCGCCGAGCGCCTTCGCCATCGAGACGGCCACCGAAAGGCCGCGGGCCTTGAACGAGCCGGTGGGGTTGCCGCCCTCCTCCTTCACGAGGAGGCCGGGCAGAGAGAGCCTGCGCCCGAGCCGCCGGGCGGGGAGCAGCGGGGTCATGCCCTCGCCGAGGGTGACGCGCTCGCGCCCCTCGGGCAGGGGGAGGACCTCGCGGTAGCGCCACAGCGACGGCTCCCTCAAGGCGAGGTGCCCGGGCCGCATCTCGTGGGCGGCGCGGGCGAGGTCGTAGCGGGCGTAGAGCGGCGCCCCGCACGGGCAGACGGTGTGGACGCGCCCCGCCTCGTGTCGCGCGCCGCACTTCGTGCACTCGAGGTGGGTGAGCAGGGGCGCCCCCGGGGAGGTGCGCGGATTATAGCGTCAGCTGCCGGAGGCGAGCGCCCGCATCTCGTAGCCGCGGCCGAAGAGGTCCTCCTCCTCCTTCTCCGTGTCGACGCGCTCGAGCCGGTACTCGACCCGGCGGGTGCAGGTGCCGTCCGCGTGGAACTGGGTGAGGACGTCGACGGAGAGGCGGTTCTCGATGCAGCCCGTCACCGCGAGGAGCATCAGCGCGGCGAGGCTCCTCGCGGAGCTGGAGCCTGCGGAAGGCCGCCGGGAGGGCGTTCGAGGGGGCCTTCGATCGGGCTTTGCGGGAAGCGACCAGGGCCAGGCCAACGGGCGAGCCAGAGATCCCGCGGGCGCGTGGGGCAGGCGCCCGCGCGACGTCAGACCTCCATGATCTCCGCTTCCTTCTTCTTGAGGGCGGAGTTGATCTCCTCGATGTGCTGGTCGGTGAGCCTCTGGACCTCGGCGAGCGCGTGCTTCTCGTCGTCCTCGCTCACCTCGTGCTCCTTCAGCAGCTTCTTGAGGTGCTCGTTCGCGTCGCGGCGGACGTTGCGCACGGCGATTCGCCCCTCCTCGGCGTGCTTGTGGGCCACCTTGACGAGGCTCTTGCGCCGCTCCTCGGTCAGCGGCGGCACCGGGATGCGGATGATCTTCCCGTCGTTCTGCGGGTTGAGGTCGAGGTCGGAGGTCCGGATGGCGCGCTCGATGGCGGGGAGGAGCGAGGGGTCCCAGGGCTGGAGGGTGATGAGGGTGGGGTCGGGCACGGCGAGGTTGCCGACCTGGTTGAGCGGGGTCGGCGTGCCGTAGTAGTCGACCCGGATGGTGTCGAGCATCGACACCGACGCGCGGCCGGTGCGCATCGTCCCCAGCTCGCGCAGGACGGTGTCCACGGTGCTCCTCATGCGGCTCTTGGCGTCGGCGACCATCTGCTTGAGTGGCATCACTGCTCCTTGACCAGGGTCCCGATCGTCTCCCCCTGCACGATCCGGCGCAGGTTCCCCTTCTTCTTGAGGTCGTAGACGATGATCGGGAGGTGGTTGTCCATGCACAGGGAGATGGCGGTGGTGTCCATCACCCGCAGGCCCTTCTGCAGCACCTCGAGATAGGTGAGGCGCTCGAACCGCTTCGCCCGGGGGTTCTTCATCGGGTCGGCGTCGTAGATGCCGTCGACCTTGGTCGCCTTGAGGATGACCTCGGCCTTGATCTCCATCGCGCGCAGGGCGGCCGCGGTGTCGGTGGAGAAGTACGGGTTCCCGGTGCCCGCGGCGAAGACCGTGACCCGGCCCTTCTCCAGGTGGCGCATGGCACGGCGGCGGATGAAGGGCTCGCAGACCTCCTGCATCTCGATCGCCGAGAGGACGCGGGTGAACACGCCCGCCCGCTCGAGAGCGTCCTGGAGGGCGAGGGCGTTGATCACCGTGGCCAGCATCCCCATGTGGTCGGCGGAGACGCGGTCCATGCCCTCCGCGTTGTCGGAGACCCCGCGGAAGATGTTGCCGCCCCCGACGACCGCCGCGATCTCGAGGCCGAGGTCGTGGACCTCCTTGATCTCGGTCGCGAGGTAGTCGGTGAACTTGCGGTCGATCCCGAAGGTCTTGTCGCCGAGGAGAGCCTCGCCCGAGAGCTTGAGGAGGACGCGCTTGTAGGCGAGCGGCTTCTTGGTGCCGGACATCGAGCCCTTCCCCGGAGGGGCGTCCCGGCCCGGGGGCCGGGACGGCCAATCGTACTACTACTCGCCCTTCGCCCCGGACTCCTCGCCGACCCGGAAGCGCGCGAAGCGGCGAACGGTCGCCTTCCCCTTCAGGAGCTGGCCGACGGTCTGCTTCGCCTCGCGGACGTAGGGCTGCTCGAGGAGGCAGAAGGTGGCGTAGTACTCCCTCACCTTGCCCTCGGCGATCTTGTCGACGACGTTCGCGGGCTTCCCCGACGCGGCGGCCTGCGCGCGGTAGATCTCCTTCTCCTTGTCGAGCACGTCGGCCGGGACCTCGTCCCGGGAGACGTAGAGGGCGGCGGCGGGGGAGGCGGCGGCCACGTGCATCGCCACGTCCTTGGCGAGCGCGGCGAGGCCGGCGGCGTCGGCCGACTCCGGGGCGAGCTCGACGAGGACGCCCACCCTGGCCGCCGGCGGGTGGATGTAGGCGGCGACGAGCCCCCCGGGGGCGGCCTCGAACCGGGCGAAGCGGCGGACGACGATGTTCTCCTTGATGAGCGCGATCCGCTCCTGCACGAGCTGCCCCACGGTCTTCGACCGGTCCTTCGTGAACGGCTGCTCGGCGAGGGCGACGACGTCGGCGGGGGCGGCGGCGACGACGTGCTCGGCGACGTCGCGGACGAGGCCCTGGAAGTCCTCGGTCTTCGCCACGAAGTCGGTCTCGCAGTTCACCTCGACGATCGTCCCCCGGCTGCCGTCGGGGGCGATGTGGGCGGCGATCGTGCCGTCGGCGGCGGTGCGGCCCGCCTTCTTGGCCGCCGCGGCCAGGCCCTTCTTGCGGAGGATCTCGCGGGCGGCTTCCATCTCGCCACCCGCCTCGACGAGGGCCGACTTGCAGTCCATCATGCCGGCGCCCGTCTCCTCGCGGAGCTTGCGCACGGCCTCGGCTGTGATGCTCATGAGTCCTTCTTCCTCGAAAGCTCGAAATCGTGAGAGAGCCCCGGGGCGGCGACCTCCTCGCCCCGGGGCGTGGCGGCGGGGCCGGGCCCCGCCCGGCCTCAGGCCGTGGCCGTGGGCTCGGGGGTCGGCGTGGCGGGTGCGACCGGGGCCGCGGGGGCCACCGGGCGGGGGGGGCGCCGCGCGGGCTCGCCCGCGGAGCCTGCGACCACCTCCGCGAGATGCGCCTCGCGCAGGCCGCGGCCGGCGAGGACGGCCTCCGCGACCTTGCCCGCGAAGAGCCGGATCGCGCGCAGCGCGTCGTCGTTCCCGGGGATCGGCACGTCCACCTCGTCCGGGTCGGAGTTCGTGTCGAGGACTCCGATCACCGGGATCTTGAGCTTGCGCGCCTCGGCGACCGCGATCGCCTCGCGGCGGGTGTCGATGACGAACACCGCGTCCGGGACGGACTTCATGCCCTTGATGCCGGTGAGGTTCTTCTCGAGCTTGCCCCGCTCCTTGTCGAGGTGGGCGAGCTCCTTCTTGGTCAGCCGCTCGCGCTGGGCCTCCTGGGGCCCGGTGAGCGTCATCTCGAGCTCGCGAAGGCGCTCGAGGCTCCGGCGGACGGTGACGAAGTTGGTGAGCAGGCCGCCCAGCCAGCGCTCGGTCACGTAGGGCATCCCGCAGCGCTTCGCCTCCTCGGCGATCGCCTCCTGGGCCTGGCGCTTCGTGCCGATGAACATCACGGTCTTGCCCTGGGCGGCGAGCTCCTGGACGAACTGCAGCGCGTCCTGGAGCAGGCGGTGCGTCTTCTGCAGGTCGATGATGTAGATGCCGTTGCGCTCGCCGAAGATGTACGGCTTCATCTTCGGGTTCCA
>CAZLRF010000116.1:0-6662 GCA_964561785.1 uncultured Acidobacteriota bacterium
TCGGCATCTGGGGCGTGAACGTCCCGGTCGGCTGGGGCTTCGACATCATCAACTTCGTCTGGTGGATCGGGATCGGCCACGCGGGGACGCTGATCTCCGCGATCCTTCTCCTCCTGCGCCAGCAGTGGCGCACCTCGATCAACCGCTTCGCGGAGGCGATGACGCTCTTCGCCGTGGCCTGCGCGGGGCTGTTCCCGATCCTCCACATGGGCCGCCCCTGGGTGGGCGCGTACTGGCTCTTCCCCTACCCGAACACGATGGGCCTGTGGCCGAACTTCAGGAGCCCCCTCATCTGGGACGTGTTCGCGGTCTCGACCTACGCCACGGTCTCGGCTCTGTTCTGGTTCGTCGGGCTCATCCCCGACCTCGCGACGCTGCGCGACCGCGCGCAGAACCGGGCGGTGAAGACGATCTACGGCATGCTCGCCATGGGCTGGCGCGGCTCGGCCCGCCACTGGGCCAACTACGAGACGGCGTACCTCATCCTCGCCGCCCTCTCGACCCCCCTCGTCGTGTCCGTGCACACCGTGGTGAGCTTCGACTTCGCGGTCGGGGTCATCCCCGGCTGGCACGCCACGATCTTCCCGCCCTACTTCGTGGCCGGCGCGATCTACGCCGGCTTCGCGATGGTGCTGACCCTCGCCATCCCCCTGCGCAAGGCCTACGGCCTCGAGGACTTCATCACGATGAAGCACATCGAGAACATGGCCAAGGTCATGCTCGCGACCTCCCTCGTGGTGGCCTACGGCTACCTGATGGAGGCCTTCATGGCCTGGTACAGCGGGAACGTCTACGAGCGCTTCATGATGTGGAACCGCATGACGGGCCCCCTCGCCTGGTCGTACTGGGCCCTCATCCTGTGCAACGTGGTCGTGGTCAACACGCTGTGGAGCAAGCGGCTCCGCACGAGCATCCCGTACCTCTTCTTCGTCTCGCTGGTGGTGAGCGTCGGGATGTGGCTCGAGCGCTTCGTGATCATCGTGACGAGCCTGCACCGCGACTTCCTGCCCTCCTCGTGGGGCACCTACCGGGGGACGCCGTTCGACTGGACGATGTTCCTCGGCACGATCGGCCTGTTCCTGACGCTGTTCTTCCTGTTCATCCGCTTCCTGCCCGCGATCTCGATCTTCGAGATGCGGACGCTGGTGCCGGGGGCGGCGACCGAGGAGGAGAAGGCATGAGCGCCCCGGCGCCCTACGGCCTGCTCGCCGAGTTCCACACCCCCGCCGCGGTGGTGAAGGCCGCGGAGGCGGTCCACGCCGCCGGGTACCGCAAGGTCGACGCCTACACCCCCTACCCGATGGAGGAGGTGCTCGACGCGCTGCACCTGCACCACTCCCACGTGCCGAAGCTCGTCCTCGCCGGCGGGCTGTTCGGCCTGGCCGCGGGCTGGGGGCTGCAGTACTGGTCCTCGGTGATCGAGTACCCGATGAACATCGGCGGGCGGCCCTTCTTCGCCTGGCCGGCCTTCGTCGTGCCGACCTTCGAGACGACCGTGCTCTTCGCCGCCTTCGCCGCGGTCTTCGGGATGCTGGCCCTCAACGGCTTCCCCCAGCCCTACCACCCGGTGTTCAACGTGCCCTCCTTCGTGACCGCCAGCCGCGACCGCTTCTTCCTGTGCATCGAGTCGGCCGACCCGAAGTTCGACGGGGAGAGGACGCGGAAGTTCCTGGAGGGGCTGGGAGCGACGGACGTGCAAGAGGTGAAGCCATGAGGGCTCACGTCATGACGCCTCGTCGCGCCGGACGGGCGCGCGACGAGCGTCATTTCTCCAGAGCCCTCCCGAAGGCCCTCGGAAAGGCCAGGAGAACGACCCAACTCCGCCGCGGCATCGTCCTCGTCCTGCTCGCCGCGGCGGTGACGGCATGCCGCCAGGACATGCACGACCAGCCGAAGTACCGGCCGCTGCGCGGGAGCGAGCTGTTCGCCGACGGCCGCTCCGCCCGTCCCTTCGTGCCGGGGACGGTGGCCCGCGGCCAGCTGCGCGAGGACCCCGTCTTCTTCACCGGCAAGTCCGGCGGCGACTTCGTGGCCGAGATCCCGGTGAAGGTGACGGCCGAGCTGCTCGCGCGCGGGCGGACGCAGTACGAGGTGTTCTGCGCGCCCTGCCACGGGCGCACCGGTCGCGGCGACGGCATGATCGTGCAGCGCGGCTTCAAGAAGCCGAGCTCCTACCACGTGGACCGCCTGCGCCAGGCCCCGATCGGGTACTACTACGACGTCGTCACGAACGGCTTCGGGGCGATGTCCGACTACGCGGCCCAGGTCCCCCCGGAGGACCGCTGGGCGATCGCGGCCTACATCCGCACCCTGCAGTACAGCCAGTACGCCCCGGCCGCGGACGTGCCCGCCGAGAAGCGCGCCCAGCTCGACGCGAGCCTCGCCCCGGCCTCCCCGGAGCACCACCGATGAGCCCGATCACGAGCCCCGCCCTCGAGCGCCTCCAGCGGACCGGCCTCGCCGTGGGCGGGCTGTTCCTCGTCGCCCTCGCCGCCGGATTCGCCCTCGACCGCGCCCAGTTCTTCCGGTCCTGGCTCCTCGGCTGGCTCTTCTGGACGGGCATCGCCGTCGGCTGCCTGGGGCTCGCCATGCTCAACCACCTCACGGGCGGCCTGTGGGGGCTCGTGCCCCGCCGCCTCCACGAGGCGGCCGCGCGCACGCTGCCGGCGATGGCGCTGCTCTTCCTGCCCGTCCTCCTCGGCGTCTCCTCGCTCTACACCTGGGCGAAGCCCGAGGTCGTCGCCGCCGACGCGCTCCTCCAGAAGAAGGCCCTCTACCTCAACGTCCCCTTCTTCGTCCTGCGCGCCGCCTTCTACTTCGCGGCGTGGGGCCTGCTCGCCCGGCTCGTGAGCTCGTGGTCGCGCAAGCAGGACGGGGGGGTCGACCCCGCCCGGGCCGCGCGGCTGCGCGGCCTCTCCGCGGCGGGGCTGGTGCTGCTGTCGCTCACCACGACGTTCGCCGCCGTCGACTGGGGCATGTCGCTCGCCCCCCACTGGTTCTCGACGATCTACGGCGTCCTCTTCATCGTGGGCTGGACGCTCAGCGCGCTCGCCTTCACCATCGTCCTGCTCTCCCGCCTCCGCGGCGAGGAGCCCTTCGCCCGGGCCCTGCAGCCGGTGACCGTCCACGACCTCGGGAAGCTCCTCCTCGCGTTCACGATGCTGTGGGCCTACGTGAACTTCTCGCAGTTCCTCATCATCTGGTCGGGCAACATCAGCGAGGAGACGCCGTTCTACCTGCGACGCCTGCACGGCGGCTGGCAGGCGGCGGCGATCCTCCTCCTCGTCTTCCACTTCGCGCTGCCCTTCGCGCTGCTGCTGTCGCGGCCCCTCAAGCGCAGCGCGCGGGCCCTCGCCGGGGTCGCCGCGCTCATGCTGCTGATGCAGCTCGTCGACCTGTTCTGGCTGATCGGCCCCGACCTCCTCGGCCACGGGCACGAGCACGTGCCGCTGCGGGTCCACTGGATGGACCTCGCCGCCGCCCTCGGGCTCGGGGGCCTGTGGCTCTCTCTCTTCGCCCGCGAGGCCCGCACGGCCCCCGTGCTGCCCGAGGGCGAGCCGGAGGTCCGAGCGCTGCTCGCGGCCGTCCCGGCGAAGGCGCAGTGAAGCGATGACCCCGAACGCCCCCCACGAGCACGGCGGCTACGAGAGGACGGACGCCCACGCCGGGGCGACGTACCGCGCCGGCCTCTACATCCTCGTGACGATGTTCCTGACCGCCCTGGTGGTGGTCCCCCTGTACCGCTTCCTCGGTCGACGGGAGGCGGCCGGCCAGGAGGCGCCGGCGACGGTCGTCCGCCCCGACGCCGTGGCCCCCGGTCCCGCCGTTCCGAAGCTGCTCGTCTCCGAGCCTCTCGCCCTCGCCGAGTTCCGCGCCCAGGAGGCGGAGCTCCTCGCGGGCTGGGGCTGGGTGGAGAAGGACCAGGGCATCGCCCGGATGCCGATCGAGGAGGCGATGCGGATCGTGGCCGAGCGCGGGCTTCCCGCGTTCCCGGCGCCGGCGGCCCCCGCGCCCGCGGAGCGAGGCGCGCGATGAGGGCCGCCGCCGTCGTCCTCGCGCTCCTTCTGCCCGCGATCGCGTCCGCCCAGATGGGGCCGGTGCCCCCGCCCCCGATGGCGGCCACCCCCGGCGTTCTCCAGGAGATCGGCTTCGACCAGAAGCTCGGCGACGCGCTGCCCCTCGACCTCGCGTTCAAGGACGAGACGGGGAAGGACGTGAAGCTGGGCGACTACTTCGGAAGCAAGCCCGTGGTCCTGAGCCTCGTCTACTACGAGTGCCCGATGCTGTGCACGATCAGCCTCAACGGCCTGGCGGGGGCGCTCGAGGTGCTCTCGTTCGTGCCCGGCCAGGAGTTCGAGGTCCTGACCGTCAGCTTCGACCCGAGGGAGGGCCCGGTCCTCGCCGCCGCGAAGAAGAAGGCCTACACGACGCGCCACAAGCGCCCGGAGGCGGCGAAGGGCTGGCACTTCCTGACCGGGAGCAAGGAGTCGGTCGAGGCCCTGACCCGCGCGGTCGGCTTCCGCTACGTGTGGGACGAGGCGACGAAGCAGTGGGCCCACCCCGCGGGGATCCTCGTCGTCACGCCGCAGGGCCGCGTCTCGCACTACCTCTTCGGCGTCGAGTACTCGCCGAAGGACCTGCGCCTCGCGCTCGTGGACGCGGCGGGGGGGAAGATCGGGAACCCCGTCGACGCGTTCCTCCTCTACTGCTACCAGTACGACCCGCAGACCGGCCGCTACAGCGCCTCCATCCTGAACCTGGTGCGCGTGGCCGGGCTCCTGACCGTCGTCGCCCTCGGCGGCTTCATCCTGACCACGACCATGCGGCGCCGGGGAAGGGCGAAGGACCCCCTCGCGTCCCGGACGAGCCACTGAACCGATGAGCCCTTCCTTCCCCCTCCTCCCCGAGCGCGCCTCCGCCATCGCCGGCGAGGTGGACGCGCTGTTCTTCTTCATCGTGGCGGTCACGATCGTCTTCACGGTCGGGATCTCGCTCGCCCTCGTCTTCTTCGCGGTCCGGTACCGCCGGCGCTCGGACGCCGACCGCCCCGCCGAGATCCACGGGTCGCTCCTCCTCGAGATCACCTGGACCGCGATCCCGCTCCTCATCGTCGTGGTGATGTTCGTGTGGGGGGCCAGGGTCTTCTTCCACATGAACCGCCCCCCCGACGACGCGATGACGGTGAGCGTCGTGGGCAAGCGCTGGATGTGGAAGCTCCAGCACCCGACCGGCCAGCGCGAGATCAACGAGCTGCACGTGCCGAAGGGCCGCGCGGTCAAGCTCGTGATCACGTCCGAGGACACGATCCACAGCTTCTTCGTGCCCGCCTTCCGCATCAAGAAGGACGCGGTGCCCGGACGCTACAACGTGGCCTGGTTCCGCGCGACGAAGGCCGGTCGCTACCACCTGTTCTGCGCCGAGTACTGCGGCACCGAGCACTCGAAGATGATCGGGAGGGTGGTGGTCCTCGAGCCCGAGGAGTACCAGACGTGGCTCGCGGGCGGCCCGCCGCCCGAGTCTCCTGTGGTCGCGGGGGAAAAGCTGTTCACCGAGCTCAACTGCATCACCTGCCACCGGTCCGACAGCGCCGGGCGCGGGCCCGTCCTCCAGGGGATCTTCGGCCGGCCGGTGAAGCTCGCGAGCGGGGACACGGTGGTCGCGGACGAGGCCTACGTGCGGGAGTCGATCGTCAACCCGGCCGCCCGCGTGGTGGCCGGCTACCAGCCGGTCATGCCCACCTACCAGGGGCTGGTGAGCGAGGAGCAGCTCATCGCCCTCGTCGCCTACATCGAGTCGCTGCAGGTCCCGTCGGAGGCCGCGCCCGCCTCGGACGGGGCGCCGTCGCGCTAACGAGGGCGGAAACGAAAGAGCCGATGAGCACCGAGTCGATCGCGATGCCGAAGGACCACTACCTCTCCTCCGGCTGGGACCTCAAGTCGTGGCTCCTCACCCGGGACCACAAGCGGATCGGGATCCTGTACCTCCTCTCGATCTCCGCGATGTTCGTCCTCGGCGGGCTCTACGCCGGGCTCATCCGGTGGAACCTGCTCGTCCCGGACGGCACCCACATGTCGGCGGACACCTACAACAAGACCTTCACCGCCCACGGCGTGATCATGGTCTTCTTCTTCCTGATCCCGTCGATTCCCGCCGTCTTCGGCAACTTCCTCATCCCCCTGATGATCGGGGCGAAGGACCTGGCCTTCCCGAGGCTCAACCTCCTGAGCTGGTACATCTACGTCCTCGGGGGCGTGATCACGCTCTATGCCCTCCTCGCGGGCGGGCTGGAGACGGGCTGGACGTTCTACACCCCCTACTCGACGGTGTTCGCCCAGAGCAACGTGGAGATCGCCGCGGTCGGGATCTTCGTGGCCGGCTTCTCCTCGATCCTCACCGGCCTCAACTTCATCGTCACCATCCACAAGATGCGGGCGCCGGGGATGACGTGGTTCCGGATGCCGCTGTTCGTGTGGGCCCACTACGCGACGTCGATCATCCAGGTCCTCGGCACGCCGGTGGTGGCGATCACGATCCTGCTCGTGGCCCTCGAGCGGATCTTCCACTTCGGCTTCTTCGACCCCGCCCGCGGCGGCGACCCGATCCTGTTCCAGCACCTGTTCTGGTTCTACTCGCACCCCGCGGTCTACATCATGATCCTGCCC
>CAZLRF010000117.1:0-6649 GCA_964561785.1 uncultured Acidobacteriota bacterium
CCCCGAGCCCCTGGTCAGCCGCCCCAGGGCTCTTCGGGCACGTCCGGGGGAGTCCGCGCGCCCGGCGCCTCGTCGCCGAGGAGAAGCCGCCGCAGCCGGCGCAGGTCGTTCAGCAGGTGGCGGCTCGACAGGAGGTGCGTGTCCAGCCGCTCGAGCTTCCAGGCCACGAGCTGCAGGGCCTCGACCCTGCGCGAGGCCCCCTCGCCCTTCGCCCGCTCGAGGTCCTGCGCGACCTCGGCGCGGGCCTGCGCCAGCGCCTCGAGCAGGAGGCCGACGTACTCGTGAGCGCCCTCGACGTTGTCGAACGGTGTCTCGGTCATCTCGTGAAGGGGTCAGATCTTGAATTGCGGCATTTGCCTCGTTTCTGATCGGGCGGCATTCGATTCTGAGAGCTCATGAGCAGATTCAAGATCTGACCCCTCAGCGCTCAGCGGGGGGCGAGCTCGCGGACCCACACGTTGCGGAAGCGGACGGGGTGGCCGTGGTCCTGGAGCGAGATCGGCAGCTTCTCCGGGTGGGCCTCGTAGGGCCGGCGCACCTTGTTGGTGGTCGGGCCGATGAGCTCCATCGCGTGCTGGACCAGGACGCCGTTCAGGAAGACCGAAAGCCGCGCCGGCCGCAGGAGCTTCCCGGCCGCGTCGAACCGCGGCGCCTCGTACACGATGTCGTAGGCCTGCCACTGCCCGGGCGGGCGCGTCGCGTTCACGAGCGGCGGGAACTGGCCGTAGAGCGCGCCGGCCTGTCCGTCCGGGTAGGTCGCGCTCTGGTAGCTGTCGAGGACCTGCACCTCGTACCGCCCGCCGCCGAAGAAGACGCCGCTGTTGCCGCGGTCCTGGCTCGTGCCCTTGGCCGGCGACGGCGCCATCCACTCGATGTGCATCTGCACGTCGCCGAAGGCCTGACGCGTCTCGATGCCGCCCGTCTTCGGCACGACCTCGAAGAAGCCGTTCTCGACCTTCCACCCCGGGGTCCCGCCACCCTTCTGCGCCTTCCACGCCGAGAGGTCCCGCCCGTCGAAGAGGACGACCGCGTCCGCGGGTGGCCGTCCGGGCGTCTCGGGAGGCACTCCGGTCCCGGGGTCGACCACGGCCGGTGCGGGCCGGTTCACGTCGTGCTGGGCCCACCCCTCGGGGTCCTGCGGGGCCTGGGCGAGGGCGAGGAGAAGGATGGCGGTGGCTCTCATGCTCGGACCTCCAGGCCGCCGTTATACCACCCGCTCCCGCCCCGAACCGTGAGGCATCGGATCCACGCCCCGGGGCACGGTGCGCGCGGTAGACTCGAGCGGTGACGATGCGGACTCCCGGCTGGACGACGATCGCGCTCGTCGCGGCGATCGGGTGCTCCGCCGCACGGCCACCCGTCCCCACTGCGACCCCGCCCGCTCCCCCGCCGGTCGTCGGGCTGGACGGCCAGCCGGACCCGCTCCCCGACGCGGCCTTCGTCGCATCGGTCCGCCGGGAGTGCACGGCCTGCCACGTCGCCCCGTCCCCCGCCGACGCCCCCCGGGCGCAGTGGCGCCAGCGCCTCCAGGACATGGCGCGCTTCAGCCTCACCCGCACCGGCCTCCCCGAGGGGCGCGAGCGCGGCCTCGCCGCCGCCGACCTCGCGCCGTTCGTCGCGTACTTCGAGGCGCGCGCCCCGCAGGCGCTGCCCGAGCCCGAGCCGTGGCCGGCCCCCGCCCCGGGCCGCTTCGCGAGGCGCCTCATGAGCCCGCCGCGCGCCGTCCCCGTGCCGATCCTCGCCGGCACGCAGCTCCTCGACACCAACGGCGACGGCCGGCCCGAGGTCGTGGCGTGCGACCTCGGCCACGGCCTCGTTCTCCTCGGCGACCCCCGGACGGGCGAGCTGCGCGAGATCGCCAAGATCCCGAACCCCGCCCGCGCGACGCTCGTCGACCTCGACCGCGACGGCCGGCGCGACCTGCTGATCGCCGACGTCGGCTTCTTCATGCCGGAGGACCACGAAAAGGGCGCGGTCGTGTGGCTGCGCGGCAAGCCCGACGGCACCTGGGAGAAGCGCGCGCTCGCGGAGCGCCTGCCCCGCGTGGCCGACGTGCAGGCGGCCGATCTCGACGGGGACGGCGACCTCGACCTCGTGGTGGCCGCGTTCGGCCTGCACACCCGCGGGAGCGTCCTCGTCCTCGAGAACCGGACGACCGACTGGACCGAGCCACGGTTCGCGCCGCGCACCGTGGACCCCCGCGCGGGAGCGATCCACGTGCCGGTGGCCGACCTCGACGGCGACGGCCGGCCCGACTTCGTCGCCCTCCTCGCCCAGCAGCACGAGGCCGTCGTGGCCTTCCTCAACCGGGGCGGCGGCGCCTTCGAGGCGAGGGAGATCTTCCGGGCGCCCTCGCCGGCCTGGGGCTCGACCGGGATCGACCTCGTGGACATGGACGCCGACGGGGACCTCGACGTGCTGGCGACCAACGGGGCGACGCTCGACGACGCGACCGTGAAGCCGTGGCACGGCGTGCGCTGGCTCGAGAACCGTGGCGACCCACCGTTCGAGCGTCACGACCTCGCCGCCCTCCCCGGCGCCCACCGGGCCCGCGCGGCCGACCTCGACGGCGACGGGGACCTCGACGTGGCCGTCGCGGCGTTCCTCCCCGACCCCGACCGCGTGCGCGGCGCCCTCGCCTCCCTCGTCTGGCTCGAGCGCCGGGCGGACGGGACCTTCGCCCGCCACACCCTCCAGGCCGGGCAGCTCTCGCACCCGACGCTCGACCTCGGCGACGCCGATGGGGACGGCGACGTCGACATCGTCACGGGGAACCTCGTCGGCTTCACCTTCGCCCGCACCGACACAGGCTTCCGCGCCGACGGCTGGGTGGAGCTGTGGGAGAACCGAGGGACGGCCGGGCCCTGACCGCCTACGGCCGCGGCGCGTCCGGCGGGGCCTCGACGACGGGCGCGGTCTTGCCGAGCAGTCGCGAGAGCGCGTCGCTCACGCCCTTGAAGAAGCGGTTCTCCCCCTCCGCCTGCAGCCGGCCCACGGCGGCGCGCGCCCGGAGAGAGTCCTCCGTGCGCCCCAGCCGGTGATAGGCCACGGCGAGCTGCATCTGCGTCGGCAGGTGGTCCGGAGCCACCGAGGCCACCTGCTCGAGCAGCGGCACCGCCTCCTCCGTGCGCCCGAGGGCGACGTACGTCGCCCCCAGCGAGTAGCGTGCGGCCACGTCATTCGGGCGCAGCCGCGCCGCGCGCTCGGCGAACGCCAGGGCCTCCTCGGCCTGAGCGCCCTCGCGCAGCAGGCTCCCGAGGTACAGGTTCGACTCGAAGTGGATCGGGTCCCCCGCGAGCTCCCTCCGGAACGCGTCGATCGCGCCCGGAAAGTCGCTGCGCTTGTCGTCGATCAGGCACCGGCCCAGCAGCGAGCTCGCGAGGGGCACCGACGGGTTGCGCTCGAGGGCCGCGCGGAGCTCGGGCAGGGCCCGCTCGCAGTCCTCGTCCTTCATGTACATCGCCGCGAGCAGCACGTGCGCCTCCGAAGAGTCCTCGCGCAGGACGCGGTCGATCGTCGCCTGCGCCTCCTCCACGCGCCCTTCGGCGAGCAGCGCCATCCCGAGCAGGTACGACACCGCGCGGTCCTGGCCCGAGCGCCCGGCCAGGGGCGCGAGGATCTCCACCACGCGAGCGGTCTCCCCGAGGCGGAGGCGGCAGTCGGCGAGGAGGAGGGCGGCGGGGACGCTGTCGGGCTGCGCCGCGAGGAGCCGCTCGGCCTCCCCCGCCGCCTCCGCGACGCGTCCCGCCTTCGAGTAGGCGAGGGCGAGGTTTCGGCGGATCGCAGCGTTCGAGCCGTCGAGGGCGAGCGCCTTCTGGTACTGCCCGATCGCGTCCTCGTAGCGCCCGAGCTGCGCGTAGGCGGCGCCGAGGTTGGAGCGCAGCCCCGGGGGGTCGACCCCGATCGCGATCAGGCGTTCGTAGAGGGCGACCGCGTCGTCGAGCCGCCCGGCGGTGTGGTCGGCGATCGCGCGATCGAGGAGGTCTCGCGCACCTTCGCTGCGAGCGCCGTTGGCCTCCTCCTGTTGGAACGCCGCCCGAAGGGAGGAAACGTGGAGCGGTAGAACGATCGAGGCGAGGCACACCAAACAACCGATCCGAAGCCAGGATGCTCGCATCGGGCCCCAACGACCTGTACGCAGCGGTGGGCCGCGAGTTGTGTCCGAGGTGTCAAGAACTTGTAAGGCACACAGAAGGCCTTCACCGGCGACGCACGGGTTGTAGACTGGTGAAGTGATGCGGTTGCGCGTTCTCGCCCTCCCCCTCTTCGCTCTTCCGCTCCTCGCCACGCTGCCCGCCCCGGAGCCCGCGCCGGTCGTGCTCGGCCTCGACGGCAAGCCCGACCCGCTGCCGGACGCGGCGTTCGTCGAGACCGTGAAGCAGCAGTGCTCGAAGTGCCACGTCCCCCCCCAGCCGCAGTACCTGCCGCGCGGGATGTGGCGCCTGCGCATCCAGGAGATGGCGCAGCGCAGCCTGATGGGCACGGGGGTCACGCCGGGCGAGGAGTCCGTGCTGTGGCAGATGGACACCGCCCAGTTCGTGCGGTACCTCGAGTCCCGCTCGCCGGTCACCCTGCCCCTGCCCGAGCCCTGGCCGCAGGGCGAGCCGGGGCTGCGCCTCGAGCGGCAGGCGTGGAGCCTCCCCGGCGAGGCGAAGGTGCCGGTGGTGGCGAACGTGCGCTTCTTCGACCTCGACGGCGATGGAAAGAAGGAGATCGTGGCCTGCGACATGGGCCACGGCCTCGTGACGCTGGGCGAGCCCCGCCGCAGGCCGGGGGAGCTCCGGGTGATCGCGAGGATCCCGAATCCCGACCACGCCGAGATGGTGGACTTCGACAGGGACGGCAGGCAGGACCTGCTGATCGCCGATCTCGGGGACTTCATGCCGGGCGACCACGAGAAGGGCAGCATCGTCTGGCTCCGGCAGACGGGCCCGCTCGAGTTCGAGAAGCTCGTCCTCGTGGACCGGATCGCCCGCACCGCCGACGTGCAGGCCGCCGACTTCGACGGGGACGGCGACCTCGACCTCGTGGCCGCCGCCTTCGGCTGGCACACGGTGGGCGGCATCTTCGTCTACGAGAACCAGACGACCGACTGGAAGCAGCCCAAGTTCGAGGGTTATCCCGTCGACGCCCGCCCCGGCGGCATCCACGTCCCGATCGTGGACCTCGACGGCGACAAGCGGCCCGACTTCGTGGCCCTCGTCTCGCAGCAGTACGAGCACGTCGTGGCGTTCGTCAACCGCGGCCCGGGCCGCGGCTTCCGGCCCGAGACGATCTTCCGCGCCGTGGTGCCGGTGTGGGGCTCGTCCGGGATCGAGATGGTGGACATGGACGGGGACGGCGACCTCGACCTGCTCATGTCCAACGGGGACTCGCTCGACGATTTCACCGTGCGCCCGTTCCACGGCGTCCGGTGGTTCGAGAACGAGGGCAGCTACCCGTGGACGCAGCACGACCTCGCGGTCATGCCGGGCGTCCACCGCGCGCAGGCGGCGGACATGGACGGCGACGGCGACCTCGACGTGGTGGCGGCCGCCTTCCTCCCCAACGCCGAGCACCCCGCGTTCCAGCTCCTCGAGCGCCAGGGCAACCTCAACCCGTTCACGTCGCTCGGGTGGATCGAGCAGGTCGCGCCCGGGAAGTTCGTGCCCCGCCCGATCGAGCAGGGCAAGCTCACCCACACGACCCTCGACCTGGGGGACGTCGACGGGGACGGCGACGTCGACGTCATGACCGGCAACTTCGTCGGCTTCACCTTCACGAAGACGGACACCGGCTTCAAGGCCGACGCCTCGCTCGACGTGTGGGTGAACCAGCGCCGGCCCTAGGCCGACTAGGCGCCTGTCGCGTCAGTCCCAAAGCCTCTCGACGCCGAACCCATCCATCGCGTCGTCGACGCTCACGAGCCGGGACCGCGTGGCGCGAGCAGCCGCGACCACGAGTCGATCCATCGGGTCCTGGATGCCGCGAAGACCGACGAACTCCAGGGCCTGCTCCGCGTCGAGTCCGAGCACGGCGTAGCCGGGGCGGCCGGCCAGCGCCTGGAGGACGTCGCCGAGGCTGACGTCGGTCCGCCCTCTCTCGTTCAGCAGGCTGATCTCCACCAGGGCGATCGCCGGCACGCAGCACAGCCACCGGCCGTCGTCCGCCGCCGCGAACGCCCGCCGTGCAGCCGCCCCCACCTTCCGCGGCGCCGTGAGGTGCCACACGATCGCGTGGGTGTCAGCGACGACGCGCTCCATCGCCTTCCCCCGACGCGAGCAGCGAGACGGACAGCAGCGTCCGCACGGCCCGGAACTCCTCGTAGTCCGGGGCGCGGTCCCGCGCCAGCAGGCCCGAGAGCGATCCACCGGCCGCGAGGCCCGGGTCCTGGGCCCCACCCGCCTCCCGGTCGAGCCCCGCATCGATCATCCGCTCGACCTGCTGTGACAAGGAGCGTCCCTCCCGCTTCGCGAGGGCCTCGAGACGACGGCGCGTCGGCCGGGGCACCCGCACGGTGATCGTCGCGTCCTTCCTCATGTCAGCGAATGTATTCGCTTCGCATCTTATTCGCAAGGGGAATCGCGAAGCGGGGAACGTGGCGCAGACGCCTTTAAAGAAACTCTGATCATGCGGCGACCCCTTGAAGCTCGACGCGGTAGCCGAGTTG
>CAZLRF010000118.1:0-6206 GCA_964561785.1 uncultured Acidobacteriota bacterium
CCGGAACGTCTCCGCCGCCCGCTCGACGAGAGCGGACGGCGGCTCGTCGGCGACGAAGCGCCGCGCGAGCTTGTACGAGACGAAGCGCGCGGTGGACGGGTGGGTCGCGAGGAGGTGGAGCACGCGGTGGCCTTCCTCGACGCCGTCCGCCTCGATCCGCTGCCCGAGCACCTGCTTCGCGCCGCGGTCGTGGACGCGGGCGTCGAAGGCGAACTCGGGGTCGTTCCGGCGCAGGCCGCGGAACGTCCAACCGGTGAAGACGCGGGCCACCTCCCGCACGTCCTGCTGCGTGTAGCCGCCGTCGACGCCGAGCGTGTGCAGCTCGAGCAGCTCGCGGGCGTAGTTCTCGTTGAGGCCCGATCGGCGGGAGAGGACCTCGCGCACCGCCTCCTCGGGCACCGACCCGCCGGCCCCGGGACCGCGGCGGCCGCGCCGCCGGATCTGGTCGAAGCGGGCCTTCATCTGCTCGGCCGCCGCCGGGTCGACCGAGAGCCAGTTGTCGAGGTAGAAGAGCATCGCCGGGCTCTCGGCGGTCGCCCGGAGGAGGTCCTCGAAGCGGCCGAAGGCGTGGCGGCGGATCTCCCGCTCGTACTCCGGGAGGAGGAACTTGACCGGTCCCTTCTGGGCGTAGACGTTGAAGTGGTTCAGCCAGAAGTCGACGAGTACCTCCTCGAGCTGGCGCTCCGCGTAGACGGCGCGCAGCAGCTTGGCCGCCTGCATCTCGTCGAGGACCTGCCGGGGCGGGCCCTCCATCTGCGGGACCCGGTCCCGCAGCTCCCGGTAGAGCTCGCGGCGCATGGCCGGCGACACGTCCTCCGGCGCCTCGCCCTTCTCCTGGAGGCGCGTCAGGGCGTCGCGCTTGACGTCGGGGGGCAGCTCGTACTTCTCGAGCAGCTCCGAGGTCGAGTAGGCGAGGGTCTTCAGGGGGGCGAGCCGCCTCTCGAGCTCCGCCTCGGAGATCCTCTCGGGGTGCAGCTGGGTCTCGACCCAGGTCCCGAGACCCTGGGCCCGGACCCGCGCCAGGTCCCCCGGCCGGGGGCCGAACGTCAGGCGGCTGAGCACGTGGAGGATCGTGGCGTCGTCCACCGGGGCCACCGGGGCCCCGGGCGCCGTCGCGGCCGCCGCGAGCGCGGCGGCCGCGAGCGCCAGGCCCGAAAGACGAAACCTCCCTCGCCGCTGCGGCATGGCTGCCTCCCTGCTGAGAGCTTGGACCGGGCGGGGACCCTCCAGGGTTGAGTCGGTCGCAACGATCGCCGGCACGCGCGCCGGCGCGCCGCCGGGCTGAGGTAGACTCTCGGCCGTGAGACGCAGCGCGAGAGCCCTGTGGTGCGCTCTCCTCCTCGTCCCGGCCCCGGCGGCCTCCGCGCCGAGGGAGGCGCGCCCCAACATCCTCCTCGCCATCGCCGACGACTGGGGCTGGCCCCACGCCGGGGCCTACGGCGACCCCGTGGTGCGCACGCCCACGCTCGACCGCCTCGCCCGCGAGGGCGTCCTCTTCGACCACGCCTACGTGGCCTCGCCGTCGTGCACGCCGAGCCGGGCCGCCCTCCTCACCGGCCAGTGGCACTGGCGGCTCGAGGAGAGCGCGAACCTGTGGAGCACGCTGCGCCGGGAGTACGCCGTCTACCCGGAGCTTCTCGCCCGGGCCGGCTACCACGTCGGGCTCCAGGGCAAGGGCTGGGGCCCGGGGCGGCTCGAGCCCGGCGGGCGGAGCGAGAACCCGGCCGGACGCGAGTACGCGAGCCTCGAGGCCTTCCTGGAGGCTCGTCCGAAGGACCAGCCGTTCTGCTACTGGTTCGGCTCCCTCGATCCCCACCGCGACTACGAGGAGGGACGGGGCGCGGCGAGCGGGATCGCCCTCGATTCGATCCGGCTCTTCCCGCACTTCCCGGACGCGCGCGAGGTCCGCTCCGACGTCGCCGACTACTACTGGGAGGTCCAGCGCTTCGACGCCGACGTCGCCCGTATGCTCGATCTGCTGGAGAAGCGGGGCGAGCTCGATCGGACGCTCGTCGTCATGACCGGGGACAACGGGATGCCGTTCCCCCGGTGCAAGGCGAACCTCTACGACTGCGGCGTGCGCGTCCCTCTCGCGATGCGATGGCCCGGCCGGCTCGCCGCCGGGCGGCGCCTCGACGCGTTCGTGAGCCTCACCGACCTCGCCCCGACGTTCCTCGAGCTGGCCGGCGTCGCGGCTCCCCCCTCCGTCACCGGCCGCAGCCTCGTGCCCCTGCTCGGGCCCGCCGCCCCTCTCCCCGCGGCGGTCGCGGCCCGGGACCACGTCCTCGCCGGGAAGGAGCGGCACGTCCCGGGGCAGGAGAGGCCGGACGTCGGCGGCACGCCCATGCGCTCGATCCGGACCCGTGACTTCCTGTACATCCGCAACTTCCGGCCGGACCGGTGGCCGGCGGGGACGCCGGACGCCGAGAAGGCCGTGATCGAGGGGCGGTGGCTCGCCGACTGCGACAACGGTCCGACCAAGCTCTTCATGGTGGCCCAGAGGGACGCCTCCGCCGCGCACCGGCGGCTGTGCGACCTCGCCTTCGCGAAGCGCCCGGCCGAGGAGCTCTACGACCTGCGCAAGGACCCCGCGCAGGTGACGAACGTCGCCGCGGAGACGGCCTACGCGCGCGTCAAGGACGAGCTGGCGGCGCGGCTCCTGGCCGAGCTCGAGGCCACGGGCGACCCCCGCGTCGTCGGGGGCGCCGAGCGCCTCGAGGCGTACCCCTACTACGGGGGCAGCCCGACGAAGCCGGGCCTCGCGCCGCGGCCCCGGTAGGCGACGGGTTCCCAGGGGCCGGCGTCGGTGAGGATGCCGTTGAAACCAGGCTCCGTACAGTCTAGACTGTCTAGATTGATGGAGGTCGTGGATGGCATGGCAGCTCCAGGAGGCCAAGCAGCGCTTCAGTGAGGTCGTGCGCCGGGCTCTGACCAGCGGCCCGCAGGTCGTGACCCGTCACGGTCGCGCCGCGGTCGTCGTCGTCTCGGCCGAGGATTTCGGACGGCTCCGGGGAGCAGGGTTCAAGCAGTTCCTGCGCTCGGCCCCGGACATCTCCCGGCTCGACATCCGGCGCGACCGACGGCCGGGGCGCCGCGTCGCGCTATGAGCTTCCTGCTGGACACGAACGTCCTGGCGGAGCTCCGGAAGCCACGACCGCATGCCTCGGTGGCGGCCTGGTACCAGGGGGTCGGCGACGAAGAGCTGTTTCTCAGCGTCCTGGTGGTGGGTGAGATCCAGCAGGGAGTCTCCCGCCTCCGCCGGAAGGACCCTCGACAGGCCGCCGCGTACGAGGCCTGGCTCGGGAAGCTCCAGCGCGAGTTCGCCGATCGCGTCCTGCCGGTGACTCGAGACGTCGCTCTGGAGTGGGGCCGACTCTCCGCAGGGAACCCCCCTCCCGTCATCGACGGGCTGATCGCCGCCACGGCCCTCGTTCACGGCCTGACGGTGGTCACACGGAACGTCGCGGACTTCGAGCCGACCGGCGTCCCGCTCCTGAATCCCTTCGAGGCGTGAGAAGGAGATCCCTCACGCCGGGGGGACGGACGGGACGAGGCGCTCGACCGCGGGGTCGTCCCGGATGGCGGCGAGGGCGGGGTCGGTGAGGACGGCGTAGCTGTCGTCGAAGCCCCCCCCGACCGCCTCCTCGAAGAAGCGCAGGGCCCGGTCGCGGTCGTCGAGCTGCGCGTACGCCTTGGCCAGGTTGTGCCGGTCTCCCGGGCCGAGGCCCGGGCGCGAGGCCGCGCGGGAGGCGAGGGCGCGGGCCTCGGCCGTGCGGCCTGCCGCCGCGAGCATCGCGGCGAGGAGGGCCTGGTCGCTCGCCGAGAGCGCCGCGCGGTTGGGCTTCCGGCGCGCGGCCGCCACGCCCTCGAGGAGGACGCGCCGCGCCTCGTCCTCCCGGTGCTGGGCCCGCAGGGCGAGGCCGAGGCAGAGCGTCGCGTGCTCGATCCCGGTGCGCAGCTCGCCCGCGCGGGCCTTCGCGAGGACCTCGCGGTACACGGCCTCCGCCTCGACCGCCGCCCCGCGCCGCAGGAGGAGGTGGGCGAGGTTCGGCAGGGCGTAGGTGTGGACGGGGTCGAGCTTCAGAGTGGCCCGCATCGCCTCCTCGGCCTCCGGGAAGCGTCGCTCCATCACGAGGCTCCAGGCCAGCGCGTGGGCCGCGTTCGCGTCGTCGGCGAGGAGGGCCACCAGGGCGCGCGCCGAGCGCTCGGCGGTCTGCGGGTCCTTGAGCCGATGCATGGCGAGGAACCAGAGGTTCCACAGCGCGACCGTGCCCCGCGGGTCGCGCTGGTGGGCCCGCTCGTAGGCCGCGGCCGCTTCCCGGTACCGACCCAGCCCGGCCAGGATGCGGCCGGAGTTGTTGTGGGGCACCATCGAGTCCGGGTAGAGCTCGGCGATGAAGCGGTAGTCCGCGAGCGCCCCCTCGAGGTCCCCGGCCACGAACTGCCGGTGCAGGGCCCGCAGGTGGAGGTGCTCGCGCTGCGAGACCTCGCCCGCGTCGGCGAGGGCCTGCGTGAGCATCCGCCGTCCCTCCTCGGCCTGCCCGGTGAACTGGATCAGGACGAGCCCCAGCGAGCCGCGGGCGGCGGCGAAGCGCGGGTCGTGCTCGAGCGCCTGGCGGAAGGAGCGCTCGGCCTTCGCGAAGTCGCCCCGCTCCCAGGCCTTTCGGCCGAGGCCCAGCAGGTTCAGGGCCTCCAGGGACGAGGTCGTGTACTGCGCGAACGGCGGGTCGGTGCGGGCGATCGAGTCGAGCGACTCGCCGAGGCGCGAGCGCAGGTCGCGCGTGAGGGCGTCGATCGCCGTGAGGAGGACCTGCTCGCGCCCGCTCGCGCTCACGCGCACCTCGTCCACGATCCTCCCGGTGGCGGGCTCGACGAGCGCCGCCTCGACCCGGTACGCCTCCCCGGCGCCGAGGATCCGCGGCACCACGAGCGCGCGCACCCCGGCCCGCAGGCAGACGTCGCGGCCCACCGCGTCGTCGAGGCGGGTGTCCGACGCACGGCGCATCATCCGGAGGGTGTTCCCGACCTGCGTGGCGTCGAACACGTTGACGTAGCGGGACTGGCGGAGGTCGGTCTCGATCGCGCTCTTGAGGGCGAGGTCGAACACCGGCTCGCCCGTCCCGTTGGCGACGTCGGCCACGAGGACGAAGTCCCGCTCGCGGAAGGCGAGGGCGGGGCGGGCCGCGCGGGCGAAGACGAGCCAGGCCGCGACCCCGGCCACCGCGGCGAGCAGGAAGGCTGCGGCGGCGCGGCGCAGCAGCGACCGCCCGCGCTCGCCGGCGGCGGCGGCGGGGCGCGTCGCGGTCTCGCTCGCCGCCGCGGCCTCGCGCAGGGCCCGGGCCAGCGCATGGCCGTTCGGGTACCGAGCGGAAGGCTCTCGGGCCAGGGCGCGGGTCACGACCGCGGCCAGCCCCGGCGACACCTCGCGGCGCAGCTCTCCCACGGGGCGCGGGGTCTCCGTGAGGCTCCGCCGGAGCACCTCCGCCGTCGAGGCCCCCACGTGCGGCGGCCGGCCGGCGAGGAGCTCGTAGAGGACGCAGCCGGCCGCGTACACGTCCGCTGTCGCGCCGAGCTCGTCGCCCGCGATCTGCTCGGGGGCCATGTACGCGGGGGTGCCGACGATGAGGCCGGGGGCGGTCCGGGACCACGTCTCGATCTCGAGCTCGGAGGCCGGCACCTCCGCCGCCCAGGCTCGGCGACGCGCGAGCCCGAAGTCGAGGACCTTGAGCCGGCCCTCCGGCGTCACCATGAGGTTCGAGGGCTTCACGTCCCGGTGCACGATGCCGTGGTCGTGGGCCTCGCCCAGCGCCTCGGCGAGCTGTACCCCCAGCTGCTGGACGTCCGCGATCGGCAAGGGGCCGCGGCGCACGCGCTCCGAGAGCGGCTCGCCCGCCACGAGCTCCTGGGCGATGAAGAGCTGGGGCGCTTCCCCCTCGAGCGTCGCCTCCCCGGCCTCGTAGACGGTGGCGATGCCGGGGTGGGAGAGAACGGCCGCCGCTCGGGCCTCGCGCAGGAAGCGCTGGCGCGCGTGGGCGTCGCCGGCCTGCTCGGGCCGCACGAGCTTGAGGGCCACGTTGCGGCCCAGGATGCGGTCGCGCGCCCGGTAGACGACGCCCATGCCCCCGCCGCCGATCCGGCCGAGGACGTCGAAGTGGGCGACCGCGCCTGGCTCCATGAGCGGACCCGCCGATCCGAGCCGTTCGCCT
>CAZLRF010000119.1:0-6195 GCA_964561785.1 uncultured Acidobacteriota bacterium
GCTTCTCGCCCACCATGAACGGCGAGCCGTTCGGGTTGTCGAGGCCGGCCATCTCCAGCATCCGCTGCTCGGCGGACGGCCACCTGTCGTAGGTCCAGTCGTCGTAGGTGAGGACGCTGTTCAGCACCACGAAGTGGACGCCCTTGTGGTCGAAGCTGTACCAGTGAGGCCCGAAGAGCTTCGACCAGTACTCCCCGAGGTCGAGGTAGTAGTCGTGCTCGCCCATCACGTAGTGGGTCTTGAAGCGGAGCTTCGACATGATCTCCGCCCCGTGGTCGAGCTCCTCCTTCATGCCGAGCTGCCCGAGGTCGCCTCCGAAGACGACGAAGTCCGGCTTCGGGTCGAGGAGGTTCGTCTCCGCCACCGCCCGGATGAGCCCGCGGTCCCAGTTGCGGACGAACTTGATCCCCGAGATGTGCTGGATGTGGGCGTCGGAGATGTAGGCGAAGGTGAAGTCCTGGGTGGCGTCGGCGAAGGCGAGCTTCACGACGCTCATGGGCACGACGCCGGCGGCGGCGGCCGCGGCGGCGCCCTTCAGGAAGTCGCGACGGCTGGGAACGATGGTGTTCATGGCTTCACCTCCGTGCGGGCCCCGCTCGGCAGGCTGGCGAACTGGGGGCTGGTGAGCGCCTCCATGAACGACACGAGGTCGTCGACCTCCTGGTCGGTCAGGTTCAGCGGGCGAATTCCGCCGCTCAGGAAGTCGTTCACGGGGTTCCCCTCCTTCGTCACCCCGCCGTTGTTGTAGTGGACGACCACGTCCTTCAGGGTGGCCAGGCTGCCGTCGTGCATGTACGGGGGGGTCACGGCCACGTTGCGCAGGGTCGGGGTCTTGAACGCCCCCAGACCCTCGAAGTCCCGGGAGATGGCGAAGCGTCCCAGCTCCGAGGTCCGCTTGTCGCCGAGGACCTTCACGTCGACCTCGGCGAGGGTGGCCTTCGCCTTGAGGAACTCGCCGGCGAGCGCGGGCACGTCGTCCTGGATGTCATTGATGCCGACGCCCACGTTGTGGAAGCGGTTGTCGGTGAACAGGGCCTGCGTCTGCTCGACGACGTGGCAGGACACGCAGCGGCCCTTGTTGACGTAGACGTCGAAGCCGCGCTTCTGGGCGTCGGTGAGGGCCTTGGCGTCACCGCCGTAGGAGTAGCGGTCGAACGGCGAGTCCCCGGCCACCTGGGTCCGCTCGAAGGCGGCGATCGCCTGCTGGACCTCCTTCATGGTGACCTGGGCGCCCTTCTTGCCGAAGACCTGCTGGAACGCCTTCACGTACTCGGGGTCGGAGCGAACGATCTTCAGGATGGGCTGATGGTCCCTGAGGCCCATCTCCACCGGATTCACGAAGGGGTGCTGCGACTGGTCCTCGAGGGTCGGGGAGCGGCCGTCCCAGAACTGCGCGTCGAAGTAGGCGGCGTTGAGGACGGTGGGCGCGTTGCGGGTGCCGGTCAGCGCCCTGCCGCCCTTCCTGATGCCCTCGGAGGTCTTGAGGGGGCTGTCGGTGAACGCCTTCGCCTTGTCGTGGCAGGTCGCGCAGGACACCTGGCCGGTGGCGCTGAAGCGCTTGTCGTGGAAGAGCTTGTCGCCGAGGGCGATCTTCTCGGGCGTCTGGGGGTTGTCGGCGGGAATGGCGAGGGGGGGCAGGCCGAGCGGCGGCTTCGCGCCGGCGTCCGCAGCCAGCACGAAGGTCGCCGCGAGGCCCGCGACGACGAGTAGTGCGATGAGGGTCCGTTTCATCTCTTGTCCTCCTGCTCACGGCATTCACGGCACGTCCCGCGCAGCTGGACCTTGAAGTCGGCGACGACGAAGCCCAGGCGGCGGGTATCGGGAACCGGCAGCGCGTCGAGGCGTGCGTCCTGGATGTCGATCACCCGGTCGCAGCTCATGCAGACGAGGTGGTGGTGGCGGTCGATGCGGCGGTCGTAACGGACCGAGCTGCCCGGGTGGCAGGCCTTGGAGACGAGGCCGAGCCGGACGAGGCTCTCCAGGGTGCGGAACACCGTCGCCCGGGACACCCGCACGCGGCGGCGAGCGAGCGTGGCCTGCACCCTCTCGGCGGTGGGGTGGTCGTCCGCGTCGAGGACCGCCCGCAGGATGGCGCGGCGCTGGGGGGTGAGGGCCATCCCCCGCTCGCGGCACAGGCGCGCGAGCCGCTCGAGACGCTCTGCCTTCGCACGGTCGTCCATCGGCGCCGCGACCTCTGCGCGGGGCACGCCGCAGACGGATGAGACTCTGTCTCAGGCGAGCGGCGGGTGTCAAGGGGAATCGGCGGGGAATCGCCCTCCGGGCCCCCGTGCTACCATGCCCGCTCGGCGTCGTGCGCGCCTCTCGCGCGGCCCGCCGGTGACCGCATGGACCGCGAGCGGATCGGAAGGTACACCATCGTCGGCGAGCTCGGCCGCGGCACCATGGGCGAGGTCCACCGGGCCCACGACCCCGTCCTCGGCCGCCACGTCGCCCTCAAGACCCTCGCGGTGAAGGCCTACCCCGGGGAGGAGACGCTCCTGCGCTTCCAGAACGAGGCGAAGGCCGCGGCCCTCCTCAACCACCCGAACATCGTGACCGTCCACGACTTCGGGGAGGAGGGCGGGCTCCTCTACATGGCCATGGAGCTGCTCGAGGGCACCGACCTGCGCGACGCGATCGACGGCGACCTGCTCCAGAGCCTCGAGGAGAAGCTCGACGTCATGGACGGCATCCTCGCCGCCCTCGACTACGCCCACGCGAAGGGGGTGGTGCACCGCGACGTCAAGCCCGCGAACGTGCACCTCATCGGCCCCTGGGGCCGGGGGGGCGGGGGAGCGGGGCGGCTCGTCAAGATCATGGACTTCGGGCTCGCCCGGGTGAGCACGTCGGAGATGACGCAGGAGGGGATCGTCCTCGGCACGCCGAACTACATGTCGCCGGAGCAGGCCCTCGGGGACAAGGTGGACGGGCGCTCCGACCTCTTCTCCACGGGGGCGGTGCTGTACGAGCTGCTGACCGGCCACAAGCCGTTCGAGGCCGACTCGACCCCGAGCGTCCTCTTCCAGGTCGTCCACCGCCAGCCGCCCCCGGTGCGCCGCTGGGCGCCCGAGGTGCCGACCGGCATCGTCGCCGTCGTCAACCGGGCCCTCGAGAAGGACCGGGAGAAGCGCTTCGCGACTGCCGGCGACATGCGCTCGGCGCTGGCGGTGGCCCGGCAGGCGCTCGCCCCTCCGGCCGGCCCGAAGGCGCCGCCGCTGCCGCGCCCCTCGCGCCCGGTGCCGCCGCCGCTTCCCCCGTCGAGCTCGCCGCCGCTCCCGAAGGACGCCTTCTCCGCGCCCCCCCCGCCCGTTCCGCCTCGCCCCCGGGTCCCGACACCGCAGCCGATGCCGTCTCCCCTGCGCACCCCGCCCCCCCCCGAGCCGCCCGTCGCCACATCGCCGGGCCGGTCGCTCCGCCCGCTCCTCCTCGGAGGCGGCGTCGCGCTGGCCGCGATCGCGGCGGTGGCGGCCTTTCTGTGGCTGCGGTCGCGCCCCGGGGCCGCGCCTTCCCCCGCCCCGGTCGCCGAGTCGAAGACCGTCGACGCGCTCACCCACGAGCTGGTGCGCAAGCAGGTTCGGCTCGCGCAGCGCGAGCTCGAGGACAAGAACTACGCGAGCGCGATCGCGGAGGCCGAGGGCGCGCTCCGCCTCGCTCCCCTCGACGACGAGGGGCGAGCCGTGCTCGCCGCGGCCCGGGAGAGCGTCGCGAGGCTCGAGGGCGCCGTGTCGGAGGGCCGGCAGCGGCTCGACGCGGGAGACACCGCGGGCGCCTCCGCCGCGCTGTCGCGTCTGCTCGAGATCGACCCCCGCCACCCCGCGGCGACCGAGCTCTCGGGCCGTCTCAACAGCGCGTTCCGCGCGCAGGCCGAGGAGGCGTCGGCCTCCGCCCGCTCCGCGCGCCAGGCGGCGCTCGCGGCGGGCGTCACCGTCGACGCCCTGCGCACCGCCGACGAGGGGGCGCGCCGCGCCGAGACCCTCGCCGCGAAAGAGGAGTTCGCCGAGGCCACCCGCGCGTTCCTCGAAGCGCGCGACGCCTTCGACCGGGCGCGCCGGGCGGCCCCGCCGCCCGGCGAGAGCCCGGCGGCACGAGGGCCCGCTCCGGCCGCGGCCACGCCGGCGCCGCGCGCTCCCGCGCCCGTGCCTCCCACGGGTGCGCCGCCCGCCTCGAGCGCGGCCGTGCCCGCGGGGCCCGTTCCCGCGGCACCCGCGCCGGCGGCCCGGGGCTTCACCGCCGAGGCCACGTCCGTGGTGACCGCCTCGGCCGGGGGAGTCGCGGGCTTCGAGAGCTCGGACGTGGACAGCCGCCGGCCGCCGCAGTTCGCGGGCCGGGTCGAGTTCGAGGTGCTGCCGGCAGGGGTGCGGGCCGGCGAGCCGTTCGTGGTCCGCATTCACCTGCGCAACGACGGGCGCAAGGGGGCGCGGATCCGCGCCGTGTCGCTCGCCACGGTCGTCGACGGCCGGCGCTCGCCCGTGCCGGCGAAGCCGCTTCTGCGCGACGTGCCGCCGCTCTCGCGGGCGCTGGTCGCCGAGTACTCCGGAGAGTGGGCGGACGCCGGGGCGTGGGCGCTCGAGGCCGTCGTGACCGTGGACCGGAACGAGGCGGTCACCAGCCGCCTGCGGGCCGACTGAGGAAGCCGGAGGAGCCATGTCCCCCCAGATCTCCGAGCGCGGCCGGGCGATGCCGGCCTCGCCGATCCGCAAGCTCATGCCCCTCGCCGACGAGGCGAAGCGGCGCGGCGTGAGGGTCTACCACCTCAACATCGGCCAGCCCGACCTCGAGACCCCGGCCTGCATGCGCGCGAAGCTCGAGCGGGCGCCGAGCGTCCTCGCCTACACCCCCTCGGCGGGCACCCCCGAGTGTCTCGCCGCCCTGCGCGAGTACTACCGCCGGCTCGGCGTCGCGCTCGGGCCCGACGAGATCATCGCGACGACCGGGGGCAGCGAGGCCATCCTCTTCGCCCTCACCGCCTGCGCGGGCGAGGGCGACGAGGCGATCGTCTTCGAGCCCTTCTACACGAACTACCAGGCCTTCGCGACCATGGCCGGCGTGCGCCTCGTGCCCCTGCGGGCCCGGGGCGAGGACGGCTTCCACCTGCCGCCCGTCGAGGAGTGGCGAAGCGCCCTCACCCCGCGGACGCGTCTCCTCCTGCTGTGCAACCCGGGCAACCCCACGGGCACGGTGTACCGCGAGGACGAGCTGCGTGCCGCGGCGGCCTTCTGCCGCGAGCACGGCCTCTTCCTGGTCGTGGACGAGGTGTACCGCGAGTTCGTCTACGACGGCCGGACGTCGACGAGCGTCCTCTCCCTCCCGGGGACCGAGGAGATCGCGGTCGTGGTCGACAGCCTCTCGAAGCGCTACAGCGCCTGCGGCATCCGCCTCGGCTGCCTCGCCACCCGCAACCGCGACGTGTACACCGCCGCGCTGAGGATGGCCCAGGGACGGCTCTCGCCCCCCGGGCTCGCGCAGCTCGTGGCCCTCGGGGCGACCGAGCTCGGCCCCGAGTACGCGCGGGGCGTCGTCCGCGAGTACCAGGCCCGGCGCGACCTGCTCTTCGAGGGCCTCTCGCGGATCCCCGGCGTCTTCCTGCGCAAGCCCGAGGGGGCCTTCTACTTCGTGGCCCGCCTGCCCATCGAGGACGGGGAGGACTTCGCCTCCTGGCTGCTCTCCGAGCACGCCCACGAGGGGGCGACGGTAATGGTGGCCCCCGCGCAGGGGTTCTACGCGACCCCGGGGCTCGGCCGCGACGAGGTGCGCATCGCGTACGTCCTCGGGAAGCAGGACCTCGAGGCCTCGGTGAGGGTCCTCGCCCACGCGATCCCGGCCTACCAGGCCGACCGCGGGGCGGGTGTCGCGGGCCCGCGGGCGAGCCGCTGAAGCCCCTCGCGCGGTCCCGGGCGGCCCGGCTCGTCCCGTGGGCCCTCGTTGCCGCAACGGCGGGGGCGGCGGGCGCGGGGTGGCTCGCCCTCGCCTCCCGCGCGGACCTCGCTCGCGGACGGGAGCGCCTGCTCGCCGGCCGCGCCGACGAGGCCGGCCTCGCGTTCGCGCGCGCGGCGCGCTGGCCCGCGAGCGCGGGCCCAGCGCACGCCGGGCGAGCGCTCGCGGCGGCCCGCGCCGGGCGCACGCCGTCCGGGGTCCCCTCGCGCGAGGCCCTCGCTCCGCTCGCCCCCGAGGCGGTCCTGCTCTCGGCCCTCGACG
>CAZLRF010000120.1:0-5913 GCA_964561785.1 uncultured Acidobacteriota bacterium
AGGCGGTCCTGCTCTCGGCCCTCGACGAGGGCCGGCTCGACGCCGCGACGGCGACGGCCGAGCTCCTCCTCGCGGCGGGAGACCCGCTCGGCGCGCTCTACGCCGCCGTCCTCGCCTTCGAGCGCGGCGACGAGGCCCGGGCCCGCGCCCTCGTCTCGCGGGCTGCCGTGCCGCCTGGGGCGCGGGGCCCCGCGGAGAAGCTGCGGCGCGCGCTCGCCGCCCGCGACGCGGGCGCCCTCTCGCTGCTCTTCGACCGGCGGGGAGAGCTCGCGGCCAGGGCCGTCGCGGGTGGAGCGCCCGCGGCCGAGCCCGGCGTCGAGCCGCTCCTCGCTGGCGTGCTCGAGCGGCTGCCCGGCCCCCCGGGACCCCGCGCGCGGCTCTCGGTCGACCTCGACCTGTCTCGCCTCGCCCTCGACGCTCTCGGCGAGCGGCGGGGCTCGATCGTCCTCGTCGAGCCCCGCACGGGAGCGGTCCTCGCCGCGGTGAGCGACTCGCGCACCGCGGCTGCCGAGGGGGCGGCCGCCTTCACGCAGCGGCGCGAGCCGGCGTCGATCGCGAAGGTCCTGACCGCAGCGGCCGCCCTGCGCGCCGGCGTGGACGCGGACGCCGAGATCGGCCGCATGACGTGCACCGGCGTCGAGCGCTACGGCGGCGAGCCCCTGTGGTGCGCGTGGCCGGCGGGGCCGCTCCTCGGGCTCGACCGCGCGCTCGCCGTGAGCTGCAACGTGGCCTTCGCCAGCCTCGGCGTGCGCCTCGGCGCGGGGCGGCTCCTCGAGGAGCACCGGCGGTGGGGCTTCGACGCGGGCGCGGGGGAGGTGCTCGGGGGGGCGGGCCGCGTCCACACCCTCCCGCGGGGAGACCGCGACGTGGCCCAACTCTCGGTGGGACTCGAGAGGGCCGACGTCACGCCGCTTCACGCCGCGCTGCTCGCGGCGGTGGTGGCGAACGAGGGGCGACTCGCCGAGCCGAGAGTTCTCCTCGGCGGGGGCGGGATCCTCGGCCTCCCGCTCGACGCGGGCCCGCCGGCCGGCCGCGCCCGCGCGGTCGTCTCCCCTGCCGTCGCGCGGCGCCTTCGCCGGGCCATGGAGGCGGTGGCGCTCGAGGGCACGGGAGCGGGCCTCGCGCCCGCGGGGCTCAGGGTCGCGATGAAGACCGGGACCGCGGCCGAGCCGGGGCGCGGCTACCACGTGAACTACATCGGCATGGCCCCGCTGCCCGACCCCGCGGTCGCGTTCTGCGTCCGCGTCACGAACGAGACGACGTCGGCGGCGGTGACTGCGGCCGCTCGGGAAGTCACGCGGCGTCTGCTCCTCCGGCTCGCCGAGCGCCCGGGCGCCCTGCGTCCCGTCGTCCAGCCCACGTCCGGGGCGTGGACGGAGGCGACTCGCCCCTGAGGCCGACGACCGCGGACCCTCACGCACGTCAGCCACTTAGGGCACCCCCGTGAAGAACGCAGCGGCCTGGCACAGAGGATGCAGAACGAGCGGCCGTGAGCGAGGCACGGCTTCGGATCCTGGTGGCGGACGACGAGGAGGGCGTAGTGCAGGCCCTCGCCGAGTACTTCGGCTGCTGCGGCTGGGAGGTCGATCCCGCCCGCTCGGCGGTCGAGGCGGAGCGCCTGCTCGAGACGCGCCGCTACTCGGCGGTGATCACCGACCTGCGCTTCTCCGGCCCCGCGGGAGAGGAGGGGCTCGCGGTCGTGCGCGCCGCGCGCGCCCGCCAGCCCGAGGCGCCGGTCGTCCTCATGACCGGCTGGGGCTCCCCCGAGGCCGAGCGCGAGGCCCGCCACCTCGGCGTCGCCGCCTTCGTTCCGAAGCCGGTGCCCCTGTGGGAGCTCGCCCGCCTCGTCCAGGGCTGGGCGGCGGCCTGAGGCCCCTACTCCGTCCGGGGCGGAACGACCACGAGGTCGGGAGCGATCTGCCGCGCCTTCGCGTTGAGCGCCGCGACGTCGACCTCGAGAACCGTGTTCCACTCCGCGAGCAGCGCCTCGAGCTCGCGACGCAGCTCGGCGTGGACCTCCCTCATCCCCTGGGTGGGGGCGCCGTCCCCGTCGTGGACCCAGCCGAAGAGGGGCGCGAGGCGCGAGTAGAGCTTCGCCCCGCCGGGCCGCGCGAGGATGTCGTAGGTCACCTCGGCCTCGGGGTTGTGCAGCCTCTCCTCGATCGAGTCGCAGCGTCTCGCGAGCGCCTCGGCGGCCTCGACGAGCGGCGCCGCGGCCGCGACGCCCCGCAGGGCCTCGGCACGCGCCTTCGCCTGGCCCCGGACCGAGCGCAGCTCGCGCACGGCGCCGGACAGGCGGTCGAGGTCCCCGCGCAGCGCGAGCGCGAGCGCGAGCTGCTCCTCGAGCTCGGCCGGCGAGGCGGGGGATCGCGGATCGAGGCGGACCTCGACCGGCGTCGTCGCGGTGCGGCCGTCGACGCTCAGCCGGGCGGTGTAGACGCCGGGGAGCACGCGCGGCCCCTCGGCGGGATCGCCCGCGTCGATCTTCGCCTTCTCGATGCGCGCGGCGCCCTCGTGGCGCAGGTCCCACACCGCGCGGTTGAGCCCCGCCTTCTTCGGCAGCGTCTTGTTCGTGGGCTCCTCCCAGTCGGGATCCGGGTCTTCGGGGTCGACCTCCGCCAGCGGCTTCGCGCTCGTGAGCTTCCGGACGACCGCGCCCGACCCATCGAGGATCTCGATCACGACGTCGCCCTTCGGCTCCTCCTTCAGCCAGTAGTGGAGGACGGCGCCCAGGGGCGGGTTCTGGCCGGCCGCCTTCTCCTGCGACGAGATCGGTCCGTCGTACCACCAGCGGACGGCGGGCCGGGCGGTGAAGAGATGGACGGCCTTCGCCTCGACCTCCCGCGACCACTCCCGCAGCGGGGTGAGGTCGTCGAGGATGTAGATCGAGCGGCCGTGCGTGCCCACCACGAGGTCGTCGCCCTTCACCACGAGGCCATGCACGGCGACGGTGGGCAGGTCGAGACGCAGCTCCCTCCAGGTCGCCCCGTCGTCGGGCGAGTACGACACCCCCCTCTCGGTGCCGACGAAGAGGAGGCCCCTGCGCTTCGGGTCCTCCCTCACCGCGTGGAGGTACACGTCCCGGGGAAGGCCCGCGGCGAGGCTCTTCCAGGTCCGGCCGTGGTCGTCCGTCTTCCACAGGTGGGGGCGGGGGTCGTCCATCCGGTGGTTGTCGACCACCAGGTAGGCCGCCGCGGGGTCGTGAGGCGAGGGCTCGATCATCGAGACCGTTCCCCACTCGGGCATCCCGGGCACGTTCGCGGTCACGTTCGTCCACTTCGCACCGCCGTCGCGCGAGACGTGGACGAGGCCGTCGTCCGTCCCCACCCACAGCAGGCCCTTCTCGAGCGGCGACTCCGCCACCGCGAAGATCGTGCCGTAGTACTCGGCGCCCGTGTTGTCCCCCGTGATCGGCCCCCCCGACCAGCGCTGCTTGGTCTCGTCGTCGCGGGTCAGGTCGCCGCTCAGCGGCGTCCAGGTCTGCCCGCCGTCGCGGGTGCGCAAGAGCACGTTCGCGCCGTGGTAGACCGTCTTCGCGTCGTGCGGGGAGATCGCGATCGGGGCCGTCCACTGGAAGCGGTAGCGCGGCATCCTCGCCCCGTGGCCGGAGGGGTTGTCGGGCCACGCGGAGACGTTGCGCGCCTGGCGCGTCCTTCGGTCGTAGCGGGTGAAGATCCCGAGGTACTCCCCGGCGTAGACCACGGCGGGGTCCTCCGGGTCGGCCACCACGTGGCCCGCCTCCCCGCCGCCCACCGTGTGCCAGTCGCCGTGCGCGATGCCCGCGTGGGAGAGGCTGTTGCTCGGCCCGGAGGCGGTGCCGAGGTCCTGCATCGCGCCCATCACCCGGTACGGCACCGAGGTGTCCGCGCTCACGCGGTAAAACTGCGAGATCGGCAGCTTCGGGGCGAACCAGGTGAGGCCGCCGTCGGTCGACACGTCGACCCCGCCGTCGTTGGCCGCGATCATCCGGCGCGGGTCGAGCGGGTCGATCCACACGTCGTGGTGGTCGCCGTGGTGGATCCCCTTCACGCTCCGGATCGTCTTCCCCCCGTCCACCGTCCTCAGCATCGGCACCTGGGGGAACCACACCACGTCCGCGTTCTGCGGGTCGACGGTCAGCGTGGTGTAGTACCAGGCCCGCTGGCGCAGGGCGCGGTGGGCGCTCGCGAGCGTCCACGTCTCGCCGCCGTCGTCCGAGCGGAACAGGCCGCCCCGGTCGGCCTCGATGAGCGCGTAGACGCGGCGCGGGTTCGAGGGCGCGACGGCCACGCCGACCTTGCCCCAGATCCCCTCCGGCAGGCCGTTGCCGGCGAGCCGCGTCCACGTGTCGCCGCCGTCGCGCGAGACGTGGAGCGAGGAGCCGGGGCCGCCGCTCACGAGCTCCCACGGGCGGCGCCGCGCCTGCCAGAAGCCGGCGAAGACGACGCGGGGGTTCGTGGGGTCGATCGCCACGTCGGAGGCGCCGGTGTCGGCGTCGACGGCGAGCACGCGCTGCCAGGTCTTTCCCCCGTCGCGGGTCCGGTAGACCCCGCGCTCGGGGTTCGGCCCGAAGGGCTTGCCGAGGACGGCGGCCCAGGCGACGTCCGCGTCCCGCGGGTGGACGACCATCGTCCCGATCTGGCCGTCCTGCTTCCACACGTGCTGCCAGGTCTTCCCGGCGTCCGTCGACCTGTAGATGCCGTTGCCCTGCGCGACGTTGCCGCGGATGTTGGCCTCGCCCGAGCCGACGTAGACGACGTTCGGGTCGGAGGGCGCGACGGCCACCGAGCCGATCGAGCTCGTCGGCTGGTCGTCGAACACCGGACGCCACCGGATCCCGCCGTCGGTCGACTTCCAGACGCCGCCCGAGGCGGTGGCGGCGTAGTACGTGAGCGGATCCCCGGGGACGCCGGCCACGCGCGAGACACGGCCGCCCGCCGCCGGGCCCACGAGCCGATACCGCAGGCCGCCATGGTCCTTCGGCCCCTTCGGGGCGGCCTCCTCGACGGCGAGGGCCGCCGGGCCGAGGATCAGAGACGAAAAGAGAGCGACGGCAGCGCGAGTCCGCATGGCGAGCACCTCTCCCCGCAGGGCGTCCTGTCCGGAAGCGGCGCGAGGATACCGCCCGCGGTCGCGGGACACAACGCGCGGGCTACACTCGGACCGTGGCGCGACGACCCGCCCCTTCGCCGGAGAGTCCCCGATGACGCGTCGCTGTCTCCTGCTTCCGCTCCTCCTCGCCTTCTCCGTCACGGGCTGCCGTAGCGCCGCCCCCATCGCCCCTGCACCGGTGCCGGGGGCGGCGTTGCGGGCGAGCGAGGCCATCCGCTGGACGCGCGAGTCGGCCGAGCGCCGGGCCGCCTTCCTGCAGATCTACCGGGCGGCGGCGGCGCACGTCGAGCGCGAGGCGGTCTCTCGCACACCCGGCACGTGGGCGGTGGTGCTCGACGCCGACGAGACCGTGATCGACAACTCGCTCTACGAGCTCGAGCGGGCGCGGGAGGGGCGGCCGTTCGACGCCGCGAGCTGGAGCGCCTGGTGCGCGCGGCGGGAGGCGAAGCCCCTGCCGGGCGCCAAGGCGTTTCTCGAGCGCGTCCGCGACCTCGGAGGCCGGATCGCCATCGTCACCAACCGCTCGGCCGCCGAGTGCCCCGACACCGAGGCGGTCTTCCGGGCCCACGGCCTCGCCTACGACGTGATGCTCTGCCGGCCGGAGGCCGGGCCGAGCGACAAGACCCCTCGCTTCGAGGCGGTCGCGCGCGGGGCGACGCCGGCCGGGCTGCCGCCGCTCGAGATCGTCGCCTTCCTCGGCGACGACATCCGCGACTTCCCCGGCCTCGACCAGTCGATCCGCGGGCGCGAGGACGAGGCGTTCGCCGCCTTCGGGGCGCGTTTCTTCGTCCTGCCCAACCCGATGTACGGGAGCTGGGAGGA
>CAZLRF010000121.1:0-5758 GCA_964561785.1 uncultured Acidobacteriota bacterium
GCCCACGCCCAGGCGTCGCTCACCCCCATGACGTGGAGGTGCCCCCGCCCCCCCGCGAGCACGTTGTAGAAGGGATGCGCGGGCACGAAGACGTCGGGGCCCTGCTCGCCGAGCCAGTCGAGGAAGCGGCCGGCCACCGCCCGGTCCTGCCGGCTCGGCACGTGCGGCGACGGGTCCAGCCACCGGATGGCGACGTGGGTGGACAGGACGAGGAGGCCGGCGACGGCGACGGCGCGGACCGACGTCTGCCGCGGCCCGCCGGCGAGGGAAGCGGCCTCGGCGACGCAAGCCGCGGACACGAGCGCGACGAAGTACACGGCGGGGACGTAGGCGTTGTCGAACGCCCCCTGGGTCGCGCTGGCCACGGACGAGGTCGCGATCCCCGCCGCCGCCATCAGTCCCCAGTGCACGACGAGCGGAGACAGCCGGCGGCGTCGGACGGCGAGCAGGAGCCACGCGGCGACGGGGAGAAGGAGCACGAAGCCGTGCTCGAGGAGGACGCGGGGGGTCTCGGGCCAGATCCTCTCCACCAGGGTCTCGTGGCTCTGGTGGAGGCGGTAGATGTAGATCCAGAGCCAGCCCTCGGTCAGCCACTGGCCCACGAGGACCGCCGCCGCCGTCGAGCCGAAGGCGGCCACCGAGAAGACGAGCCCGAGCCGCAGGCCCGAGGTCCACGCCACCGAGGCGGCGGCCGCCACCATGAGGGGGGCGGCGGTCTGCTTCGCGAGGAACCCGAGGGCCAGCAGCAGACCGCCGAGCACGACCCGCCGCGTCGAGCCGCCCGGGGCGCAGCAGAAGGCGCCGGCCGCGACGAGGAGGAGCCACAGCGAGTCGGCCCGCACCAGGTCGTAGAAGGCCCCGCAGAACGGGAACGCGCAGCAGACGGCCGCGACCCCGAGGAGGCCGGCCGCGGTGGCCGCGCGCGCGGCCTCCGCCCCTCCGCGCTCGCGTCCGACCGCGCGCACCGCGGCGACGAGGACGAGGAGCGCGCCGGAGAAGGCGAGCACGGAGACCGAGCGGCCGAGCGCGTAGGAGAGACCGAAGACCTTCGAGAGCGCGGCGAGCACGGCCGGGTAGAGGGGCGTGTAGAGGAAGCTCACGAAGTCGACCGACGGCGGGGCGTACAGGGGCTCGCCCCGGACGAGCCGCAGAGCGTGGGTCAGGACCCCTCCCTCCATCCACTCGAGGTCGAGCGGGTAGTCGAGCCGCGCGACGAAGAGGCGCCCGAGGAGGACGAAGACCCACGCCGAGAGAGCGACGAACGGAAGGTAGGGGAGGTGGGGCGAGAGGGCCCGCGCCGTGCGCGCCGCGCGGGCCCGCGCCCGGCCGGCGATCTCGGTCGGGTCCACGGTCCTCCTCGAGAGAGCTCCCGCATCATAATGCGGCCGGAGGTCGAAGCCCGGTGTTCCCCGACCGACGCACCCTCGTCCTCGTCTTTGCCGTCGGGCTTCTGGCGCCGCGGGTCCTGGCCCAGGCCCCGCCGACGAAGGCGCCCGCCGCTCCGGTGAACCCCTTCCTGATGAGCCCCGAGGAGCGCTCGCGGCTCGACGCGCTCGCGCGCGAGGACCACGCGGACATGATGCGTCAGCTGGGCATCGCGCGGTTGAGGCCGGGATTCGACGGGTTCGCGAAGCCCGGCGAGAGAAACGCCGCGAACTACGACCCGGCGCTCGCCAACCCCTGGCCGGACTGGCCCGACCCGCTGGTCGCGAGGGACGGGAGCCGGGTCGCGACCGCGGAGGCGTGGTGGACGACGCGGCGGCCCGAGATCGTGGAAGACTTCGAGCGGGAGGTCTACGGCCGCGTGCCGAAGGACGTGCCGAGGATCTCGTGGTCCGTCGCCGAGACCGTCGAGACGAAGGTCGGCGGGCAGCCGGTCCTGGCACGAAAGGTCATCGGGCACGTCGACAACTCGGCGTTCCCGGAGGTGTCGGTCGACGTCCGGATGGCCGTGGTCCTCCCCGTGAACGCGCAGGGCCCGGTGCCCGTCCTCGTGATGCTCGGTTGGGGCCGCATGCCCGACGACCCGCTGCCGCGCTTCCCGGGCTTCGAGGAGCCCCCGGTCCCGCCCTCGACCGACCAGCTGATCGCCTCCGGCTGGGGCTACGTCTCGCTCGACGCCGGCAGCATCCAGCCCGACCACGGCGCCTTCCTCGCCTCCGGCGTCATCGGCCTCGCGAACCGCGGACGACGCCGTGCGCCCGACCAGTGGGGGGCGCTGCGCGCCTGGGCATGGGGCGCGTCGCGGGCCCTCGACTACCTCGAGACGCTCCCCGCGGTCGACGCGAAGAGGGTGGGGGTCGAGGGCGTGTCCCGGTACGGCAAGGCCGCGCTCGTGGCGATGGCGTTCGAGCCGCGCTTCGCCGTCGTGCTCGCGGGCTCCTCCGGCGCAGGCGGCGCGAAGCCCCACCGCCGCCACTTCGGCGAGGCGGTGGAGAACCTCGCGGGCCCGGGGTCCTACCACTGGATGGCCGGGAGCTTCCTCAAGTACGCGGCCGAGGAGGCGTCGTTCGGGAGGAAGACCGCGAACGACATTCCGGTCGACGCCCACCACCTCCTCGCCCTGTGCGCGCCGCGGCCGACGTTCCTGAGCTACGGCGTCCCCGAGAAGGGCGATGCGCTCTGGCTCGACCAGCAGGGCAGCTTCATGGCCGCGGTCGCGGCCGGCCCCGTGTTCCGCCTCCTCGGGGCGCGGGACCTCGGCGTGGGCGACGACTACCGCACGGCGAGGATGCCGCCGGTCGGCACGGGGCTGCTCGACGGCGCGCTCGCCTGGCGCCAGCACGACGGCGGACACGAGGACCGCACGAACACGAGCTTCTTCCTCGCCTGGGCGAACCGCCTCCTCGGGTACGCGCCGCCCTCCACCCCCGCGGACCAGCCGCGGATGCGCGCCGACCGCAACTCCCATCTCGCCCACCTCCAGCTCGTCGAGAAGGCGAGGAAGGGCGGCATCGACGTCTACGTCCTCGGCGACTCCATCACGCGCCGGTGGGGGGCCCTCGACTACCCGGAGCTGCTCGCCCACTGGACGAAGACCTTCCACGGCTGGAACGCCGCCAACTTCGGGTGGGGCGGCGACCGCACCGAGAACATCCTGTGGCGCCTCGAGAACGGCGAGCTCGACGGGGTCTTCCCGAAGGTCATCGTCCTGCTCGCCGGCACCAACAACGTCGGCCAGGAGCCGGCGGACGACGCGAAGGTCGAGGACGTCACCCGGGGCCTGCGGGCGATCGTGGACCTCTGCCGGAAGAAGGCGCCCGCGGCGACGATCGTGCTGACCGCGATCTTCCCCCGCGGCGACAGCCGCGCCGGGATGCCGGGGATCGCCCGCATCAACGCGAACCTCGCGGCGATGGCCGACGGAAAGGCCGTCCGCTTCCTCGACGTGAACGACCGCCTCGCCGACGCGAGCGGGACTCCCTTCGAGGGCATGATGCCGGACGGGCTGCACCCCGGGCCGAAGGGCTACGAGGTCTGGGCGCAGGGCCTGAGGCCGATCCTCACGGAGCGGCTCGGCCCCCCGGCGGCCACCGACCACGCGCCGCCGCCCACCGGCGACCCGAGCGCCGCCGAGCGCCCCCGGCCGTAGGCGATCAGCGCAGCCGCGACAGATTCTCGCGCACTGTCCAGAATCGGAACCGGGCTCGCGCGACCCCGGGGCGCCGGACGTCCTGGGTCCGTTGCAAGGACGGGGGAGCAGGGCCGACAATCCACGGATGGCGCACGAGACCGGGCCCGCGCGCGAGGCGCTGCTCCTCGCCGCCGTCGACCGCGCGCTCGCCGGCGACTGGCCCTCCGCGCACGTCGTCGCGCAGGAGCACGAGGGCGACCCCGTCGCGGACTGGCTCCACGCGGTCGTCCACCGCATGGAGGGCGATCTCCCCAACGCCCGCTACTGGTACCGCCGCTGCCGGCGGGAGCCGCGCGACGGCGTCTCGACCGCGCAGGAGCTCGGCGAGATCAAGGCGCACCTGGCCGGCTGATCCGGGATCTCGCTGGACGCCCCGGACCGGCCTGACAACTGTTGACGCGGGCGTTACAGCCGGATGAAGACAGCAGGGGCGGCGCGGCCGACCTTGGAGGGTGATGGGATGTCGGCGCCGTGCTCCCGCGCGGAACCCGCTCGCTCGCGCGGCCGCCCTCCTCCTTCTCGCCTCCTCGCTGACGTCGTGCGGAGGGGGCGTGATCCCCACCGCGAGCTCGCCCGCCGCGACGCTTCCCCCCGAGCCCGTGGGCGCGGTCGAGGACGACTTCCCGGCCGACGCCGCCGCCCAGCGCTACCACCCGATGCACCGGGCGGCGTTCGGTCCGATCTGGGGCAGCGGCTGCCCGGAGTGGGGCGCGTGCGGCTGCGGCGGCGCGCGCACGCTCGAGGAGGAGTTCGACTGCCAGCTCGACCGGCTCGCCGCCCACGACATCCCGATCACCGCGTACCTCTTCGACGGGAACGCGTGGTCGCAGGCGGGCTCCTCGCCCGCGAACACCTGCTCGGGCCCCGACTGCTGCGCGTGGAAGCTCGGCGACGCCGTCGTGCGGCGGCTCGCGCGGGACGGGGTCCGCGGTCTCCTGCACTTCTGGGGGGGCTGCCACGCCCCCGAGCAGTACGAGCGGGCCTTCTCCCGCCTCGGACGCAACCTCCTCGGGTTCTACCTCGACGACGGCTCCTCCGACGCCGACCTGCAGGAGGTGTCCGAGTTCATGCAGTCGGCGAACCCCGGTGACTGGGAGTGCGTCGCCAAGGCGTTCCAGAACCGGGAGCCCTCGACCTCGAGCACGGGCCTCGGCAAGTGGTCGAACACGGCCTACGTGGGCGACCTCACGCCCGACTACGAGGGCCTCGCCCTCGCCGTCGACCGCGTTCTCGACCGTGCCCCCCTCCTGCCCGCGCCCTTCGCGGAGCTCACCGGATACGGGTACCAGGTGTCGGACGTGCCGACCGAGGAGGTCTACCACCGCCGGCTGCACTTCGGCGCCCTGCAGCCGGTGATGGCGCACACCCCCTACGCCAACTCCGACCCCTGGCGCCCCGGCTACTCCCCGGCCCTCGTCCGGGCCTACCGCTACTGGGCCTGGCTCCACAAGGAGCTGGTGCCGTACTTCTACAGCTACGCGTACCGCATGTTCGAGGCGCCCTCGCGCGCCGTCCTCCGGCGCGGGCCCATGGAGCGATCGCTGCGCGTGGGGAACGAGATCTACGCGCCCATCGTGACCGGGCCGGGGGACACGATGGACGTCACGCTGCCGAGCGGGCCGTGGATCGACTGGTGGGACGACGCGCGGGTCGTCTCGGGGACCCTGTTCGACTACCCGGTGCCCCCGGGACGCGAGCCCGTCTTCCTGCGCCTCGGGGCGATCGTGCCCATGGACGTCGAGAACGACGTGACCGGCCACGGGACCGCGCAGTCGAGGGGGTCGCTGACCGTCCTCGTCTACCCGAGCGGCACGTCGTGGTTCCGCTACCGGCACGACGCCCGGACGCCCTGGACGGTCTTCACGTCGGTCCTGTCCGAGGACCAGCTCACGCTGGAGGCGACCCCCGCCCCGCCGGCGACCCCGCTTCTCTACCGCGTGGGTCGCTGGGCGGAGGAGCCGCGGTCGGTGGCGGTCGAAGGCGCGCGTGTGCTCGTGAACCAGGGAGGCGACCTCCCGAGGCTGGCCGGAGAGGCCGCGGTCGCCGCGTCTCGCGAGAGTGCCTGGTCCTACGACGCCACGTCGGCACGCCTCGTGGTGAAGGTCGCCGCCTCGAGCGACTGAG
>CAZLRF010000122.1:0-5323 GCA_964561785.1 uncultured Acidobacteriota bacterium
GCGCATCCCGGGCAGCGAGGCGAGCGGCACGTGGCGTCCCTCGAAGACGACGTGCTCGTAGACCTCGTCGGTGACCGCGAGGAGGTCGTGCCGGCGGCAGACCGCGGCGACCGCCTCGAGCTCGGAGGCGTCGAGCACGCGCCCGGAGGGGTTCCCGGGCGAGTTGAGGACGAGAAGGCGCGTGCGGGGCGTGACCGCCGCCTCGAGAGAGGCGGCTTCGATGCGGAACGCCGGCGGGGCGAGGGGGACGACCACCGCGCGCGCCTGGGCGAGGGCGATCCCCGGCCGGTACGCGTCGTAGAAGGGCTCGAGCAGGATCGCCTCGTCCCCCGGGTCGAGGAGGGCGGCGAACGTGGCGCACAGCGCCCCGGTCGCCCCGGGGTGGACCGTCACCTCGGAATCGGGGTCGAGCTCGATCCCGTAGAAGCGCCGCTGGTGGTCGGCCACCGCCCGCTGAAGCGCGGGCAGGCCCGGCATCGGAGCGTACTGGTTGTGGCCGTCACGTATCGCGGCGGCCGCGGCGTCCTTGACGAGCTGCGGGCCGTCGAAGTCGGGGTAGCCCTGGCCGAGGTTCACCGCCCCGTGGCGGCGGGCGAGCGCGGTCATCTCGGCGAAGACCGAGGTGCCGAAGCCGGCGAGGCGCGACGTCAGCGCGGGCCGCATGAGATCGAAGAGTCTACCGCGCCGAAGCTCGCGTGCGACCGCGGGCCGGCGATTGAACCCGGCCCGCGAAAGAGACGAGAATGGCGGCGCCTCGCCCGAGGCGCATCCACGGAGATGAACCCGATGAAGCCCGCCCTCCTCGCCCCGATCCTGTCGCTCGCCGCCGCCCTCCTCGCCGCCGCCCCGCAGGCCAAGGGGCCGGCCCCGGCGAAAGCCACCGCCGACGAGAAGCCGAAGGCCCCCTGGTCAGCCGACACCTGGAGCGGCCTCGAGCTGCGCGGCATCGGCCCCGCCGTGACCTCGGGCCGTATCGTCGACATCGCCGTCGACCCGACCGACGAGAAGCGCTGGTTCCTTGCCGTCGCCTCGGGCGGTGTCTGGCGGACCGAGAACGGCGGGACCACCTGGACGCCCGTGTTCGACGGCGAGGGCTCCTACTCGATCGGCTGCGTCGCCATCGACCCGAAGAGCCCGAGCGTCGTCTGGGTCGGCACCGGCGAGAACAACTCCCAGCGCAGCGTGGGCTACGGCGACGGCGTCTACAAGAGCGAGGACGGCGGCAAGAGCTGGACGAACGTCGGCCTCCGAGCCTCGGAGCACATCGGGAAGATCCTGATCCACCCGGAGGACCCGGACGTCGTCTACGTGGCCGCGCAGGGCCCGCTGTGGTCCGCCGGCGGCGACCGCGGCCTCTACAAGACGACCGACGGCGGCAAGACCTGGACCGCCGTCCTCACGATCGACGAGAACACCGGCGTCACCGACGTCGTCATGCATCCGAAGGACCCCGACACCCTGATCGCGGCGGCCTACCAGCGCCGGCGCCACGTCTTCACCCTCATCGACGGCGGTCCCGGCTCGGGCCTCCACAAGTCGACCGACGGCGGCAAGACCTGGAAGAAGCTCACGAGCGGCCTGCCGAAGGAGGAGATGGGGCGGATCGGGATCGCGATCGCCCCCACCGCGCCCGACACCGTTTACGCCCTCGTCGAGACCGCCGCCGCCAACAAGGCGGGCGGGACGTTCCGCTCCAAGGATCGCGGCGAGACCTGGGAGAAGCGCAGCGACTACAACCCCGGCGGGCCGATGTACTACCAGGAGATCCTCGTCGACCCGAAGGACCCCGAGCGACTGTACTCCATGGACGTGTTCCTCCAGGTCTCGGACGACGCCGGCAAGACCTGGCGCAACCTCGGCGAGCGCTACAAGCACGTCGACAACCACGCGATGTGGATCGACCCCGACGACACCGACCACTACCTCGTGGGCGGCGACGGCGGCCTCTACCAGAGCTTCGACCGGGGCGCCACGTGGCAGTGGACGTCGAACCTGCCCGTCACCCAGTTCTACCGGGTCGAGGTCGACGACTCCTCGCCCGCCTACTTCATCTACGGCGGCACCCAGGACAACAACACGCTCGGCGGCCCCTCGCGGACCTTCAACGCCCACGGCATCGCCAACCACGACTGGTTCGTCACGTGGGGCGGCGACGGCTTTCACGCCCGCATCGACCCCCAGGACCCGAACATCGTCTACTCGACCCTCCAGTACGGCGTCCTCGGCCGCTACGACCGCAAGAGCGGCGAGGCCGTCCTCATCCAGCCCCAGGAGAAGCCGGGAGACGACCCCCTCCGCTGGAACTGGGACTCCCCGCTCGTCCTCTCGCCGCACAAGCACACCCGCCTCTACTTCGCCGCGCAGCGCGTCTTCCGCAGCGAGGACCGGGGCGACAGCTGGACGCCCATCAGCGGCGACCTGACCCGGAGGATCGACCGCAACAAGCTGAAGGTCATGGGCAAGGTGTGGGGGCCGGACGCGGTGGCCAAGGGCCAGTCGACGTCCTTCTACGGCAACATCGTGTCGCTCGAGGAGTCGCCCCTCGTCCCCGGGCTCCTCTACGTCGGCACCGACGACGGCCTCGTCCAGGTGAGCGAGGACGGCGGGACCGCCTGGCGCCGGCAGGAGACCTTCCCCGGCGTGCCCGAGCGGACCTACGTCAGCGACCTCTTCGCCTCCCGCTTCGACGCGAACGTCGTCTACGCCGCCTTCAACAACCACAAGGAGGGGGACTTCAAGCCGTATCTCCTGAGGAGCGCCGACCGCGGACGCACCTGGACCCCGATCGCGTCGGACCTTCCGGCCCGTGGCAGCGTCTGGACGGTTGCCGAGGACACGGTCGAGAAGGACCTCCTCTTCGCGGGCACCGAGTTCGGCCTCTTCTTCTCGCGAGACGGGGGGAAGAGGTGGGTCCGGCTCAAGGGCGGCATGCCGACGATCGCGGTGCGGGACCTCGCGATCCAGGGGCGCGAGGGCGACCTCGTCGTCGCGACCTTCGGCCGCGGCTTCTACGTCCTCGACGACCTCGCGCCCCTGCGCGTGGCGAGGCCGGCCGACCTCGAGAAGGATGCGATCACGTTCCCGGTGCGGCGCGCCCTCGCCTACATCCCGTCGACCCCGTTCGGCCTCAAGGAGAAGGCGTTCCTCGGCGAGACGTTCTACGCCGCGCCCAACCCGCCCTTCGGGGCCGTCTTCACCTACTACCTCAGGGACGAGGTGAAGACGAAGAGGAAGGCGCGCCTCGAGGCCGAGAAGCAGGCGGAGGAGAAGGGGGCCGAGATCGCGTACCCGGACGCCGCCGCCCTGCGGGCCGAGGCCCGCGAGGAGGACCCGGCCGTCGTCCTCACCGTGAAGGACGCCGATGGCCACGTCGTCCGCCGCCTCACCGGTCCCGTCAAGGCCGGCTTCCACCGGGTCGCGTGGGACCTGCGCCTCCCGGCGTCCACCCCGACGTCCCTCAAGCCCGGACCCACCCCCGTCGAGAACCCCTTCTACGACCCTCCGTCGGGGCCCCTCGCCATGCCCGGCACCTACACCGTGTCCTTCGAGACGCGCGTCGATGGCGCGCTCACCCCCTTCGGCGAGCCCCGGACCTTCGAGGTCGAGTCGCTCGGCCTGCAGACCCTGAAGGCGGCGGACGCGAAGGAGCTCCTCGCCTTCCAGAAGAAGACCGCGCGGCTGCAGCGGGCCGTCCTCGGCGCGATCGAGGCGGCGAAGGAGGCGCAGGAGCGGCTCAAGGTCGCGAAGAAGGCGATCGACGACACCCCGGGCGCCGAGGCGAAGCTCGGCGCCGAGGCCCGCCGGCTCGAGCGGCAGCTCGACGATCTTCTCATCGGCCTGCGGGGCGACCGCGTCATGGCCGGCCGCAACGTCCCCGTCCCGATGTCGACCGCCGACCGCGTCGAGGCGATCGTCGGCACCCACTGGTCCGCCACCGTGGCCCCCACCGGCACCAGCCGCGAAGCCTACGCCGTCGCCGCCGAAGCGTTCGAGACGCAACTCGCGACCCTGCGGACCCTCGTCGACACCGACCTCCGCGCCCTCGAGGGCGCGATGGAGAAGGCGGGCGCGCCCTGGACCCCCGGCCGCGTCCCGACCTGGACGAAGGAGTAGGCGAAAGAGGCGCCGCTCCGGACCTCCCCGGGCACACAGGCCGCGTACGCTCGTCGCACGCGGGAGCGACTCTCCCCGCCCCGCCGACGAAGGGAGAGCTCATGTCTCACCTCGGCGCCGACCCCGACCGGGCACGACCCGTCCTCGAGCGGCTCAGGGCCACCCTCCGCGCGCGCCACTACAGCCCGCGGACCGAGAAGGCGTACGTGGCCTGGGCCGCCCGCTTCCTGAGCTTCTGCGAGCCCCGTCCGCCCCAGGCCCTCGGGGCGGCCGAGGTCTCGGCCTTCCTCACCCGAATCGCCACCCGCGACCGCGTCAGCGCCTCGACCCAGAACCAGGCCCTGAGCGCGCTTCTCTTCCTGATCCAGGACGCCCTGGGCCGGCCCCTCGGGGACCTCCAGGACGTCGTCCGAGCCAGACGGCCCGTGCGGATTCCCCTCGTCCTCAGCCCGGGAGAGGTTCGCCAGGTCCTCGCCGCGATGACCGGCACCCCCCGCCTCATGGCCCAGCTCCTCTACGGCGCGGGCCTCAGGCTCTTCGAGTGCTGCCGCCTGCGCGTCAAGGACCTCGACTTCGCCCGCCACGAGATCACCGTCCGCGACGGCAAGGGCCGCAAGGACCGGCGCACCGTCCTCCCGGAACGCCTCGTCGGGCCCCTCCGCACCCACCTCGACCGCGTGCGGAGACTGCATGAGCTCGACCTTGCTGCAGGAGCGGGAACCGTTGCCCTCCCGGACGCCCTCGCCGCCAAGTACACGAGCGCCCCGCGCGACTGGGCGTGGCAGTGGGTCTTCCCCGCGACGCGACTCTACGAGGACCGCCAGACGGGGGAGCGCCGCCGCCACCACCTCCACGAGTCGGTCGTCCAGCGCGAGTTCGCCACGGCGGTCAGAGTCGCGGGCCTCGCCAAACCCGCCACCTGCCACACCCTCCGCCACTCCTTCGCCACCCACCTCCTGGAGGACGGATACGACATCCGGACCATCCAGGAGATCCTCGGCCACCGCGACGTCGCCACCACGATGATCTACACTCACGTCCTGAACCGTGGTGGCCGAGGCGTCCGGAGCCCGATCGATGCAGCCGACTGAAACCCCCGGCACGCCGAGGCCGCGATCGGCTATCCCAGCGTCCCAACCCCCTATCCCGCAGCCTGCTATTCCTTATGCCAGCTTCCAATAACCCTTTCGCAAGCTGCATACTCATTGTT
>CAZLRF010000123.1:0-5212 GCA_964561785.1 uncultured Acidobacteriota bacterium
CGATCATCCCGGCGCCCTTCGCCATCCCGCCGACCACGCACCTCGCGTCCCCGACCGGGAACTCGACCGCCACCTCCTTGGGCCGCGTGTCGGTGGTCATGATCGCGCGCGCGGCGTCGGCGCCGCCGGGGCGCGAGAGACGCCGTGCGGCCTCGGCGATGCCGGCCCGGACCTTCTCCATCGGCAGGCGCACCCCGATGACGCCGGTCGAGGCGACCAGCACCTCGCGGGCGTCGCCGCCGACCGCGCGGGCGACGGCGGCCGCCGTCTCGCGCGCGTCCGCGAGGCCGGCCGCGCCGGTCCCCGCGTTCGCGCAGCCGGCGTTCACCACGACCGCGCGGGCCCGCGCGCCGGCCAGGTGCTCGCGCGACACGAGCACCGGCGCGGCCTGCGCGAGGTTCGTGGTGAAGACGCCGGCCGCCGCGCAGGGGGCGTCGGCGACCAGCAGGGCGAGGTCGAGGCGGTCGGGCTTGATGCCCGAGGCCACGGCCGCCGCCCGGAACCCGAGCGGCGCGGTGACGCCCGTGCTCACGCGCGCCTCACTTCCGCCGCTTGCGGCCGTGCGACACCCGGCGCGTCACCTCGACCGCCTTCACGTCCACGGTGACCCGGTCGCGGGTGAGGGCCCGGACCCGCTCGGGCAGGCCGAAGAGGCGGATGAACCCCTCGGCGTCCTTGTGGTCGTAGGCCATGCCCTCGCCGAACGTGGCGAGGTCCTGGCGGTAGAGGCTGCGCGGCGAGCGGCGCCCGACCGCCTCCGCCGTCCCCTTGTAGAGGCGCAGCCGCACCTCGCCCGTGACCTCCTTCTCGGTCTCGTCCACGAAGCCGGCGAGCGCCTCGCGCAGCGTCGAGAACCACAGGCCGTCGTAGATGAGCTGGGCGTAGCGTACCGACACGGACTGCTTGAAGTGGAGCGTGTCACGGTCGAGCACGAGCCGCTCGAGCTCACGGTGGGCGATGTGGAGCACGGTCCCGGCCGGCGTCTCGTAGACGCCGCGCGACTTGATGCCGACGAGGCGGTTCTCGACGAGGTCGAGCCGCCCGACGCCGTGGGCGCCCGCCACGCGGTTGAGCGTCTCGATCATCGCGACCGGCTTCAGGCGCTTGCCGTCGAGGCTCACCGGCACGCCGCGCTCGAAGCCGAGCGTGATGAGCTGCGGGCGGTCCGGGGCGTCGAGCGGGTCGACGGTGAGCTTGAACATCCCTTTCTGCGGGGCGTCCCACACGTCCTCGAGGTTCCCGCCCTCGTGGGAGAGGTGCCACAGGTTCCCGTCGCGGCTGAAGAGGTCCCTCTTCGTCTGGTCGACGGGCACGCCGTGCGCGCGGGCGTAGGCGAGGGCGTCCTCGCGCGAGCGGATGTCCCACTCCCGCCAGGGGGCGATGACCTCGAGGTGCGGTGCGAAGGCCCCGTAGGTCACCTCGAAGCGGACCTGATCGTTGCCCTTGCCGGTGGCGCCGTGGGCCAGCGCGTCCGCCTTCTCCTTGAGGGCCACCTGCACCTGGTGGTAGGCGAGGAGCGGCCGCGCGAGCGCGGTGCCGAGGAGGTAGCGGTCCTCGTACACCGCGCCGGCGGAGAGGGCCTTGTAGCAGTAGTCGCGGACGAACTCCTCGCGGAGGTCCTTCACGACGCACTTGCTGGCTCCCGTCGCGAGAGCCTTGCGCTTCACCGCCTCGTAGTCGTCGCCCTGCCCCACGTCGCCGCAGAACGCGATCACCTCGACCCCGCCGTAGTGCTCCTTCAGCCAGGGGATGATGATCGACGTGTCGAGCCCGCCCGAGTACGCCAGCACGACCTTCTTCACGTTGCCTCCTTGATCGGGGTCAGATCTTGAATCTGCTCATTGTCGGGAGACAATGCGCTGATTCAAGATCTGACCCCTTTACATCGAGCCGGCGCCGGTGGCCAGGACCTCGTCGAGGGCCGTCAGGAGCTGCCGGATCTCGCTCCGCTTGACGACGAGGGGCGGCAGCAGCCTCAGCACCTTGTCGCCGGCCTTGACCGCCAGGATGCCCTTCTCCTTGAGGCCCTTCAGCACCGGGGCGGCCTCGCCGCGGAACTCGACGCCGAGCATCAGGCCGAGGCCGCGGATCTCCGCGATCGCCGACTTGTGCTTGCGAGCCAGCTTCTTGAGACCGCGCACGAGATACAGCCCGCGCGCGCCGATGTCGTCGAGGAAGCCCGGCTCCTCGAGGTGGTCGAGCACCGCGAGGGCGGCGGCCGCGCAGACGGGGTTGCCGCCGAACGTCGTGCCGTGGTCGCCGACTTTGAGGTGGCTGGCCAGGTCCTCGCGCAGCAGGATCGCCCCCATCGGCAGCCCACCGGCGAGCGGCTTGGCGAGCGTCAGGATGTCCGGCACGACGCCCGAGTGCTGGAACGCGAACATCTTCCCGGTGCGGCCGAGGCCGCACTGGATCTCGTCGAACACGAGGAGCGCCCCCCGCTCGCGGCACAGGGCCTCGAGGCCCCTCAGGAACTCGGGCGTGGCCGGGCGGATCCCCCCTTCCCCCTGCACCGGCTCGATCATCACCGCCGCCGTCTTCTCGCCGACCGCCGCCGCGACGGCGGCGAGGTCGTTGCGCGGGACGAAGCGGACGCCGGGGACGAGCGGCTCGAAGGGCTCCCGGTACTTGGCCGTCCAGGTCGTCGAGAGCGCCCCCATCGAGCGGCCGTGGAACGAGTGCTCGAAGACGACGTACTCGATCCGGCCCTGCTCTCTCCCGATCCGCCGGGCGAACTTCATCGCCCCCTCCCACGCCTCGGTGCCGGAGTTGGTGAAGAAGACCTTCGACGGGAAGGCGAGCCTCACCAGGCGCTCGGCCAGAGCGCTCCCGGGCTCGGTGTGGAAGAGGTTGCTCGCGTGGATGAGGGTCTCGGCCTGCTTCTTGATCGCGGCGACGATCTTCCGGTCGCCGTAGCCGAAGCCGTTCACCGCGATGCCGGCCGCGAAGTCCAGCCACTCGCGGCCGTCCTTGTCCCACAGGCGCGACCCCTTGCCCTTCACCAGGGTGATGTCGCGGTCGTAGACGGGAAGAAGTGCGCTGCTCATCATGCCTCCGAGGAGTCATGCCCCCGAGGAATCCCTGTCGTGCGGATTCCGAGGGAGTTGTCCGTTGTGGGAAGGCCCCGTTGAAGGCCGTTCCCTCCTCGCCCCACTGCCCTCGATTCTCGTTCCCGCAAACCCCCCCAGCAGCCGCGCCTTGCCCGCGATCACCACCTCGGGGATGCCGGCCGCCGAGGCCTCGAGGGCGACCCGGACCTTGAGGGCCATTCCGCCCGCGATCGTCCCGTCCTCGATCCGCGCCCGCGCCTCGTCGGGCGAGAGCGACTCGGCCGCCCGCCCGTCGATCCGCACGCCGTCCACGTCGGAGAGGTAGACGAGCGTCGTGGCCCCGATCGCGCGGGCGATCCCGAGCGCGGCCTCGTCGGCGTTCACGTTCACCGCCTCCCCGAGCGGGCCGCTCGCGACGGGCGAGACCACGGGGAGGAAGCCCGCGGCCCACAGCGCCCGGAGGGCAGCGGGGTCCACGCGCTCCGGCGTGCCCACCCGGCCGAGGTCGGGGGCGAGCCTCGCGCGCACGAGAGATCCGTCGCGGCCGGAGATGCCGATCGCGGGGACGCCGGCCGCGGTGAGACCCGCCGCGAGCTCCTTGTTGGCCGTGCCCGACAGCACCATCTCGACGACGGCCATCGCCTCGGGCGACGTCTCGCGCCGGCCGTCGATGAAGCGCGACTCGATGCCCAGGGCCTTCAGGAGGCGGTCCACCGCACGGCCGCCGCCGTGCACGAGGACGGCCGGGCCTTCGCCGCGGCGCACCTCCTCGGCGAGCGGGCCGATGAGGCCGGGGTCCTCGAGCGCGGGTCCGCCCACCTTGTAGACACGAACGCTCACTCGGCCTTTCCCCCTGAAGTCGGGGAACCCGCGAACGCCGAGACGAGGCCGTCGGTCTCCGCCCAGCCCATCGCGAGGTTCAAGTTCTGGACGGCCTGCCCCGCCGCGCCCTTCACGAGGTTGTCGAGGGCGGAGAAGACGACCGCGCGGCCGGGAGCGGCCGCGTGGACCGAGATCCGGCAGTCGTTCGTCTCGACGACGTCCGACAGGCGCGGCGGAGCGCCTTCCGTCACGTGGACGAATGCCGCGCCGTCGTAAGCAGCCTTCAGGGCCCGCTTCAGCTCGGCGAGGTCGGCGGTCGGCTTCACGTAGAGGGCGGTCAGGATCCCGCGCTTCACCGGCAGCAGGTGCGGGCAGAAGGTCAGCTCGACCTTCCGGCCCGTGCGGTCGGCGAGCACCGCCTCGATCTCGCCCACGTGGCGGTGCGTGCGGCCGGGCGAGTAGGCCGAGAAGTTCTCGGCCAGCTCGCAGAAGAGCAGGTCCTCGCGCAGCGTGCGGCCCGCCCCCGTCGCGCCGCTCTTCGCGTCGGCGACGATGTCGGCCGGGTCGATCAGCCCCTCGCGCAGCAGCGGGACGAGCGGCAGCAGCACCGAGGTGGCGTAGCAGCCCGGGTTCGACACGAGCCGCGCGCCGCGGAGGCGGTCCCGGTATTCCTCGCACATGCCGAAGACCGCCTGCCCGATCAGGTGCGGGGCCTTGTGGTCGTGCCCGTACCACTGCTTGTAGCTCTCGGCCGTGGGCAGGCGCAGGTCGCCCGAGAGGTCGATCACGACCGCGTCCGGCCGCGCCTCGCGCAGGCGCGAGGCGTAGGTCGCGGCGATGCCGTGGGGCATCGCGAGGAAGTAGGCGTCGGCCGCCTCGTCGAGCCCCGTCTCGTGGGCGATGTGGCCGGCGGCGCTCCCGGTCGTGAACGCGACCCGGGCGCGCGGGTGCCGCCGCAGCAGGCGCACCAGCTCCTGCCCCGTGTACCCCGTCGCCCCGAACACCCCGACGCGCGCGCTCAATTTCCCTCTCGCCCTCCAAAAGGAAAACCCGCCGGGATCGCCCGGCGGGTTCCACGAGCCCCCTCGAACCCGGCCTAGGCCTGGTCTGGGGACTCCGCCCGCCGGGCGGACGGGCCTCGCCTCACGCGGGCCCCGGGTCGCACGGCGGCTTCCATCGACATGACGAGATCGAATGATAGGCCCACCACCGCGCGTGTCAAGCCTCACGGCCCGCGCGCAGCGCGGGTCGCCCTGGTTTGCCCCACCGGTCGTCGACTTCGTCGCGGAGCCTCCTGGAAAGCCCGTTCGCCTGGACCCGGTGCGTGCCGTCGTGGAAGG
>CAZLRF010000124.1:0-5207 GCA_964561785.1 uncultured Acidobacteriota bacterium
GCCTCGCCCGCGCGTTCACCCGGCGGGAGAAGGTCCTGTGCTGCGGCTACCACGGGTGGCACGACTGGTTCATCGCCACCACCGACCGCGCCGCGGGCATCCCCGGCGCCGTGCGGGACCTCTCCTTCACCATCCCCTACGACGACCTCGACGCCGCCCGCTCGGCGATCGACGAGGAGACCGCCTGCGTGATCCTCGAGCCGATCACGTTCGCGGACCCGCGGCCCGGCTATCTCGAGGGCCTGCGCGAGGCGTGCGACCGGGCGGGGGCCCTCCTCGTGTTCGACGAGATGTGGACCGGCTTCCGTCTCGCCCTCGGAGGCGCCCAGCAGCGCTTCTCCGTCCGCGCCGACCTCGCCTGCTTCTCGAAGGCGGTGGCGAACGGGATGCCGATCTCGCTCCTGACCGGCCGGAAGGACGTGATGTCGCTCCTCGAGCGCGACGTCTTCTTCTTCACCACGTTCGGCGGGGAGGCGCTCTCGCTCGCCGCGGCGAAGGCCACGATCGAGGAGATCCGGGCGAAGGACGTGCCCGCCCACCTCGCCCGCCTCGGGCGTCGGCTCAAGGACGGCTACAACGCGATCGCCCGCGAGCTCGCGCTCGGCGACGTGACCGCCTGCATCGGGCCCGCCTGCCGGACGATGGTGACCTTCGCGCCCGCGGCGGGGGACCCCCTCCTCCTCAAGTCGCTCGTCCAGCAGGAGCTGCTGCGGCGCGGCGTCCTCTGGCAGGGCTTCCACAACCTCTCGTTCTCCCACTCGGAGGCCGACGTCGACGGGGCGCTCGCCGCCTACCGCGAGGCGCTCGCCGTGCTGCGCGGCGCGGTCGAGCTCGGCGACGTGCGCCGCCGGCTGCTCGGCGAGCCGGTCGAGCCCGTCTTTCGCCGGACCTCGTCCTTCGACACGCGTCCGGCCCCGGTGAGGGCCGAGCGATGAGCGTGCTTCCCCTCGAGAACCGGGTCGCGGTGGTGACCGGCTCGCTCGGCCTCCTCGGCCGCCACCACTGCGCCGCGCTCGCCCGCGCGGGGGCGACGGTCGTCGCCACCGACCTCGATCCGGTGGGCTGCGTCGCTCTCGCGGACGAGCTCGCCGCCGCCCACGGCCGGCCCGCGGTCGGCCAAGCCGCCGACATCTCGGTGCCCGCGAGCGTCCGCGCCCTCGCCCAGGCCGTGCTCGACCGGCTCGGGCGGGTCGACGTCCTCGTCAACAACGCCGCTCTCAACGAGAAGGTCGAGGACCCGGGCACGGGGGCGCCGCTCGGGTTCGAGGACTACCCGATCGAGGAGTGGGAGCGGGCGCTGAGGGTGAACGTCACGGGGACGTTCCTCTGCTGCCAGGCCTTCGGGGCGGAGATGGCCCGCTCGGGGCGCGGCTCGATCGTCAACATCGCGTCGACCTACGGGATCGTCGCCCCCGACCAGTCCCTCTACCGCCGGCCGGACGGCACGCAGGCCTTCTACAAGTCGGCGGCCTACCCGACCACGAAGGGCGCCGTGCTCGCCCTCACCCGCTACCTCGCGGCGTACTGGGGACGGAAGGGCGTGCGGGTGAACGCGCTGAGCCCCGGGGGGGTCGAGAACGGCCAGGACCCGCACTTCGTGGCCCGCTACGCGGAGCGCACCCCGCTCGGGCGGATGGCGGCCCCGTCCGACTACGAGGGGGCGATCGTGTTCCTCGCGAGCGACGCGTCGGCCTACGTGACGGGGGCGAACCTCGTCGTGGACGGCGGGTGGACGGCGTGGTGAGCGCCCTGCACGCGGTCCCGCGGGGGTGGACGGCGCGGGCGCTCGGCGTGGACGAGCTCGTCGCCCGGGCCCGCCGGCTCCGCGCCGTGCTCACCGACTGCGACGGCGTCCTCACCGACGGCATGGTCCACGTCTCCGAGCACGGCGAGGCGCTCCTGCGCTTCTCTCGGCGCGACGGGCTGGGCGTCGAGCGGCTGCGCGAGGCGGGGATCGCGACCGCGATCGTGACCCGGGAGCGCTCGCCGATCGTCCAGCGGCGGGCGGAGAAGCTCGCGGTGCCGGTGTTCGAGGGGATGCGGGACAAGGCGGCGGAGCTGCCGCGGGTCCTCGCCGCGCTCGGCTGCGGCCGCCACGAGGTCGCCTACATCGGGGACGACGTGAACGACCTCGGCATCCTCGAGGCGGTGGGGAGCGAGGGGCTCACCGCCGCGCCGTTCGACGCGATGGAGCCGGTCGCCGCGGTCGTCCACCACGTGTGCCGGGCGCGGGGCGGGGAGGGGGCGTTCCGGGAGCTCGCGGAGTGGGTGCTGCGCCTGCGCCGCGCGGGAAGGACCGACGGAGAGGAGGTCGCATGAGCCGAGCGGTGGTGCGGATCGGGGGCCGGGCGGTGGGCGACGGCGAGCCCGTCTTCGTGATCGCGGAGATCGGGATCAACCACAACGGGTCGCTCGAGATCGCGAGGAAGCTGATCGACGGCGCGGTCCTCTCCGGGGCCGACGCGGTCAAGTTCCAGAAGCGGACCCCCGAGCTGTGCGTGCCGCGCGACCAGTGGCACCTCGAGCGCGACACGCCCTGGGGCCGGATGACCTACATCGACTACCGCCGCAAGGTCGAGTTCGGCGAGCGCGAGTACGCGGCGATCGACCGCCACTGCCGCGAGCGGGGCATCCTCTGGTTCGCGTCGTGCTGGGACGAGGAGGCGGTCGACTTCATGGAGCGGTTCGACCCCCCCTGCTACAAGGCGGCCTCGGCCTCCCTCACCGACCACGAGCTGCTGCGGAAGAAGAAGGCCACCGGCCGCCCGCTCATCCTCTCCACCGGCATGTCGACGATGCAGGAGATCCGGGACGGCGTCGCGGCGGCGGGACGGGAAGACCTCCTCGTCGCCCACGCCACCTCCACCTACCCGTGCCCGGTCGAGCAGCTCAACCTGCGGATGATCCCGGTCCTGAAGGAGGAGTACCCGGAGGTCCCGATCGGCTACTCCGGCCACGAGACCGGCCTCGCCCCCACCTGGGCCGCGGTCACGCTGGGGGCGACCTTCGTCGAGCGCCACGTGACCCTCGACCGCGCGATGTGGGGGAGCGATCAGGCGGCCTCGGTCGAGATCGGCGGCCTCATGCGGCTCGTCGCGAACATCCGCGACATCGAGCGCTCGCTCGGCGACGGGGTGAAGCGCGTGTACGCGGGCGAGCTGCCCCAGATCCAGAAGCTGCGCCGGGTGAAGACCGCCTTCGCCGAGACCGCCTGAGCGCTTGGCCTGGGAGATCGTCGCCCCGGCGGTGATCGTCGGCTGGGCCCTCGTGCTGTGGGGCCTCGAGCGGCGCTTCCCGCACGACCGGCAGCCCTTCCTGCGCGAGGGCTTCGTCACGGACCTCCTCGGGTACACGCTCGTCCAGAGCTGGGTCCTGGGCGTGCTCATCGCCGCCCTCATCCGGTGGATCGACGGGGCGAGCGGCCTGTCCCGCCTCGGGCTCGTCTCGTCGTGGTCGCTCGGGGCCCAGGTGGCCTTCTTCACCGTGACCCACGACCTCTACATCTACTGGTTCCACCGCTGGCAGCACGCCTCGCCCCTGCTGTGGCGTCTTCACGAGGCCCACCACTCGAGCCGCCGGCTCGACTGGCTGGCCGGGCTGCGCTCGCATTCGCTCGAGATCCTCGTCAACCAGACCGTCGAGTTCGCCCCGATGGTGCTCCTCGGGGCCTCGCCCGAGGTGCCCCTCGTCAAGGGGATGCTGAGCGCGGTGTGGGGCCTGTGGATCCACGCCAACGTGGCCGTCCGCACGGGGCCGCTGCAGTGGGTCCTCAACGGGCCCGAGGCGCACCGGTGGCACCACGCGACCGACCCCGAGGCCCACGGGCGCAACTTCGCGACCAAGCTCGCCCTGTGGGACCGTCTGTTCGGCACGGCCTTCCTCCCCGCAAGCCGCGCGCCGTCGGGGTACGGGCTCACCGACGTCGCCTTCCCGCGCGGCTGGGTCCGGCAGCACCTGTTCGCGTTCCGTCCCTTTGTCCGCTGAGGCGCCTCTCGTCGCGGGAATGCCACGTCCCCACGGCACGGATGTCAGCCCCCTCCTCGAAGTTATGTGAGGAAAGCGCCGGCAAGTCCGCGTACTGCGGCCCGGCGCCAGAGGGAGGTGCCGATGCCCTGGATGGTCCCGTCGCACCAGGCCCCGGTCCTGCCGCTCAAGCGCTGGCGCCCAGCCTGGTTCTCGGGTCTCGCCCTCGTTCTCGGGACCGTGGCGCCGGACCTCGCGTTCGTCCTGACCCTCGACCGCAACGGCTCGCCTCTCAGCCACAGCGTGCCCGGCCTCTTCCTCGTGGCGGTCCCGCTCGTGATCGTCCTCCACGCGCTCGCGACGGCCCTCGTCCTGCCCTGGCTGCTGCCGCACCTGCCTGGGGGCGCGCCGCTGCACCTGCACGCGCTCGCCCGCTCGCGACCCGCGACCGACGCCCGGTCGCTGCTTCGCGTGGCGCTCTCCGGCCTCGTCGGGGCCGCGACCCACGTCTTCCTCGACGGCTTCACGCACGGCAACCACTCCGGCTGGGCGGTCGCCCTGCTTCCCGCGCTCGCTCGTCCCGTGCCCCAGCCCTGGGGCACGCCGCCCCTCTTCGACGCCCTGCAGGTCTGGCTCACGGTCGCGCTCGGCGCGCTCGCGCTCGCCGAGTGGGACCGGATGGCGCGCGCGATGCCCTCGCCGGGTCCCGGGGCGCAGGCCGCGTGGGAGGTCCGGCCCGCGCCGCTCGCCGCCTCCCGCCGGGTCGTGGCGCTGCTACTCGGCGCCGCGCTCGCCGGCGCCCTCGCCGCGCCCGTGCTGAGCGGCACGCTCGGCTCGCCGGACGCGCTGAAGCTCTCCGTCTACGGGGCGATCACCTTCTCCGCCGCGGCCGCCCTGGCGGGCGCCGTCGCCGACCGCCTGCGCCGGGCGCTCGAGCCGGGAAGCCCCGCGGTGTCGGGGACGCTCGGGGCCTGAGCCGGCGCCACCCCATCCTCCGGGCCGACGCGCCCCTCAGCGCTGGCGGACGAACGCGACCTCGTAGCGGGCCTGCTGCAGGGCCTGGTAGTAGACCCCCTTCAGCGTGTCGGTGGCCTGGTCGTATGCGAGAGTGTACGTGCTGCCCGGGTAGCCGGGGTGGTCGAACTCCACGAACAGGCTGACGTGGTCGCCTTCGCGACGGGCCTCCGCCCTCGCCACACGGATCGGCTGGGGGTTGAAGTAGGAGGCCGTCGCCGTGCCGTCGG
>CAZLRF010000125.1:0-5118 GCA_964561785.1 uncultured Acidobacteriota bacterium
CGCGACGGCTACGGACAGAGGCGGCCGCCATCGCGCGCGAGCTCGGGCAGGAACGGAAGCTCGCGCGCGATCGCGGCGTCTTTCTCTTAGGCTGGACCGGCCTGGGACGCCGCGCGCCTGGGGGCGGCTGTCCCGCCGGCCGCGACGCCGGCGCTCCAGCCGCCAACTCCGCGCGCCTGGGTTTCAGAGGCGCGCTGGCCTGCGTGGCGCGGTATGGCGAGGACGGCGCGCGCCACGCAGCCAGCGGTCTTCCCTGAAGGGGGCCGCGCCGGCCCGTTCCTTGTAGCTGTTTGTGGCCCGCGGTCCAGGTCGGCCCGAGGGCGTCGCGCCCGTCACGCGGAATGCAGGGCTGCATCGGTTAAGGGGTGGCGGTGGTGGCATTCCGCGTGCCGGGTGCCGCGACTTTTCGCTCCCGGCCTGCGTAAGGTCGCCCGATAATCCGCGCGGATTATCGTAAGTCGCGCGCTTTGGCCCTCGGGCACGCCGCGCACTGTGGTGGCGCGCCCTTGCCTCGGAACGAGCGGTCACGCGCCCCGCAGCGTCACCAAGGACGGCGAGCGGGTCGCGCGCCCGCTCGTCGGCTCGATGGAGGCGCGCGTCTGATCTTGAAGTGCGCGGCTCTGGACGTAATGGCATTACGTCCCCCTGGTCCGCGGGCCATGGTCTGTAGCTCGTGGCTTCTCCGCGGCCCCCCGGCTGCCCGGCTGACCGGCCTGGCCTTCGCCGCGGACTGGCGGGCGCCGTCACTGCGCCGCTGCGCCCGCAGGTCGGCGAGCTCAGCGGCGGGCTCGTACCGGCGTCCTCACGGTGCGAGTGCGCCAGGCACAACCTCGGGCGACCCGCCGGTCGGCGAGATAATACGGCTGGCCCTTCCCGGAGGCAGCGTGCAGGAGCTGATTCGAGCCGCCGTGCGAGAGAAGTGGCCGGTCGAGTTTGTGCTTCACGGGCTCGTTCGGGTCGGCGAACCTCACGTCTACGGCGTCCGTTCCGGCAGCGAGCAGCTCTTGATCTACCAGACCGGGGGGGCAAGCAAGTCGGGGCGGCTGCCCAACTGGCGGACGGTCCTGGTCAGCGAGATCACGGATCTGCGTATGCTCCTGGAAAGGCCTTTCCGCCCTCGCCTTTCGCCGGACAGGTACACTGGATGGGACGAGATATTCGAGAAGGCGGTTTGATCCCGGGATCTTCGACCCAAGAGAGGCGTCCGGTCCTGATCTGTCCGAGGCCGAGTTTACGATTCGGTCGTGAACCATCGACGCACGTCCGTGGGATTTTCGGCTGATGGACGTTTTTACCCCCGAGTTCCGCTCGGAGGTCATGAAGCGGGTACGGCGGAGCCGTACGGCCGACGAGGAACTGCTTCATGCGGCGCTTCGGCGGATGGGCATAAGGGTGCGACGAAACGTGGCCTCGCTGCCTGGGAGTCCGGACTTCGTCGCCACGGCCGCCCGACTCGTGGTGTTCGTCGATGGTGATTTCTGGCACGGTCGTCCGTGGTTTACCCGGCGCGCGGCGCCGAAGTCCAATCGTCGGTTCTGGATCGAGCGGTTCGAATCGAATCGGAAGCGTGACCGCAGAGTGGATCGACGGCTGCGTGCTCTCGGCTGGAAGGTCATGCGTGTTTGGGGTACGGACGTTCGAAAAGACCCGGGCCGGGTGGCCGAGCGCGTCGCTCGGCGGCTTGTGGTAGCTGGAAGGAAAGGGACGGTGCAGGTGTTTCATGGCCGGAGCTAGCGAGAACCTCCTAGGCGCGATCAGGGGCAAGGCGGCTGACCTGCGGTCGGAACGGCTTGCGATAGGCCTTCCGCAAGGCGAGGCTGCGAAGCGTGCCCGGGTCCATCTGGCGGACCTGAAGCGGTGGGAGCGCGGCTTCGAGATGCCTCCGGCCGAGGCGTTAGAGCGCTTGGCCCTCGTCCTCGGCTGTGAAGCCAAGGCGCTGGCTCGTGCCCAACGGCGCTTTCGGGGAGAGGCCACGCCTGGCGAGGGCTACACCACGGCGAAAGTGGACATTCAGACGGTCTTCTCCCGATCGCGCCAACCGGAGAAGGGCAAACGTCGGGTCCTCGACCTCTTCTGTGGTTCGGGCGGTTTCTCGTTCGGCTTCGAGCAAACGGGGCGCTTCGCCGTGACCGCAGGCATTGACCTCCTCCCGGACCGCACCGAGACCTTCACGGCGAACCACCCGACGGCCAACGCCGTCGTCGGGGACATCAGGGACTTTCCGATCGACAGACTCGACGAGGAGGGGCTCTCGCCGGAGGTCGTGATCGGTGGGCCGCCGTGTCAGGGCTTCTCCTCGATTCGACCCTTCCGCATGTGCACGCTCGGAGATCCACGCAACAACCTGTTCGAGCAGTTTGCCTTGGTGGTCGAGAAACTCCGTCCTCGCTGGTTCGTACTGGAAAACGTGGTCGGACTTCTGACCCATGGTGACGGCGAGGTCCTGCCGAGCCTGATGGCGGCCTTTGGCGAGGCGGGCTACAAGACCGACTGGCGTGTCCTCAACGCGGCCCATTACGGCTTGCCTCAGAACCGCGAGCGCTTGGTCGTCGTGGGCAATCGCGACGGACGCCGCTTCGAGTGGCCGGAGCCCACACATGAGGTCAACCACCGGAGCATGGCTGGCAAGGCGGCCAAGCGAGTCGGCGTGATGCCGCTGTTTTCCACGAAGCTCGAACCGGCAGTGACGGTCATGGACGCGATTCACGACCTGCCTGAAATCGCAGCGGGCGAGCGTGCGACGGAGTACCGGTCGGACGTGCGGCCGACCGAGTACGAGCGGTCAATGCGCGAGGGCTCCGAGTGCTTGACCCTGCACGAGGCGACCGCTCACAGCGCGCGGATGCTCGAGATAATCCGTCTGGCCGGGGCGAACAGGTGGGCGCTGCCGGAAGGCCTCACGACGAGCGGCTTCAGCTCGTCTTACAGCCGCTTGGAGCCAGACCGGCCCAGCGTCACGCTGACGGTGAACTTCGTGCACCCCGCTTCGAACAAGTGCATCCATCCCTACCAGGACAGGGCGCTCACGCCGAGAGAGGGCGCGCGTCTCCAAGGGTTTCCGGATCGATTCCAGTTCAGGGGCTCCCGGAGTCAGATCGTGAAGCAGATCGGCAACGCCGTACCGCCCTTGCTCGGGAGGACGATCGCGCAGGCCCTGATCGAGCAGTGGTAGCGGGCTCGAGCGTTCGCCACCCTCAGGCTCCGTATTCCGTCAGGTAGCGTTCGATCCGTGCGTAGGGGCACAACTGCTCGTCGAAGTAGACGAGGCGCAGACGTTTCATTCCTTCGGTATTGACCACGGCCGTCTTGCCCGAATCTCCCGGCGTATTGCTGAGCGCGAAGTGGTCCTTCTTCAGGTGGCCGAAGCGTAGCTCCCAGATCCAGACGACGGGACCTTCGGCGCCGGAGCGTCCTTCCTCGTCGGCTAAAACGTACCGGCAGGTGAGGTAGTAGCCCTCCTTCGCCAGGTGCCCCTTCGGGCGATTCGTGCCGAGGGCGATCTTGATCTCGACGTTCGAAGCACCGGGGTGTTTCGGACTCGCGCGCAGGTCTTGGTACTTGTGGGCGCCGGCTCGGTCGAAGACACCTCCCGACTTCTTCACGATGCCGAGCGCCAGCAGGTTACCGATGATCGACGACAGATTTGCGAGCTCGACGATCTCGGAGAGACGAACCTTGTGCGAGCTCAGAAGGGTCTCGTCCAGGGTATCCAGCAGCCGGTAGGCCTCCTTGGCGCCCTCGCGGAGGATCCGCTCGTTCAACCCTGCGCCGAGCGCTTCCGGATTTCGTAGCGGGCTTCGAAGCTGGCGTGTCAAGGGTGTCGTTTCTTGGGTAGGAAGAAGGACAGCTTCTTCTTGTAGAGCCGAGCGAAGTCCTCGAGCTCGATCGGATCGATCCTTCGTTCGCCTGACTCGGACTTCGAGACGAACGATTGGTGCTGGCGCAGGGCGGCGGCGGCCTGTGCTTGGGTGAGGCCGGCTTGGAGCCGGGCGGCTCTCAGCCGGCCGAGCAGCGTGCGGTATCTTTGCGAAACGGCCGCCTTGGCCACTCAGCCAGTCCTCTCTGGCCGAGCAGGGTGCATCCCGAAGCGGAATATCCCAAAACAGGATTCAGCGGCATGGCGCGGCGTCGGGCCGGCGTGCGGCGCGCCACCAACCGAGGCGACGCTGCGCGCCGCATGACGGCCTGCTCGTGCGCGGGAGCCCGTCAGCCGGGCCGCGGCGGAGCCGAAGGCCAGGATCCCCGGCCGCAGGGAAACGTAAGGCCTTACGTTTAGAGCGCGCGCCTTCAAGGACGAGCTGCGCTCCGCGGAGGCGGAGCGCCACAGGGGCGTGCGCGCGCGTGCCCGCGGACCAAAGCGCGCGACTTCGGATAAACCCTCGGGGTTTATCGGGCGGAGCGACCCTCTTGACGCTCAGGGGAGCGGAGCGAAAAGTCGCGGAACCCGGCGCGCGGCCTGCCGCCGACGCCTTCCTTTCGGTGCTGCCGTTTGCAGGCCGCGTGCCGGGCGCGACGTCCGCGGGCCGACCTGCGGCCGGGAATCAGCAGGGGGCAGCAGTCGGCGCGGCTCCTCGCCGGCCAGCAGAGCGCCGCGATGGCGGGCGAGCTTGCGATCGCGCCGGAGCTCGTCCGCCATGGCGGCGCCCTCCGTTAAGCCGGGCGCGAGGCGTCGGGGCAGGCGCGGGGCGCGCCGGCCGGTCGGGGGTGTCCATGCGCGCTGCGTGCCGGACCCGGGGCCTCGCGCGAGAGCCGGCGGTCGCGATCAGTGGCAGTGGCTGTCATCGCTGACGGCGGTTCCGGCTCGTCCGAACAGGTCAAGGCCGTGTGCGGCGCGGTGTCGTGCCCACATGCTCTCCCGCTCGTGCACTGTCTCGGCACTCTCGATCCCGAACCGGCCGAGTGCGATGAGCATGGCTCGGACCGATATCCTGGGTGGAGAGCCTGGGGCGCGCGTGCCACAACGCGGGCATCGGAACATGGGCGGCCGGATGCCTCGGGAAGCGCGGAGAGTCTCCAGCTCCCCCTGTAACTGGTCCCGCAACTCGATGACGGCTTGCCAGCTCAGGTCCGGCCTCCAACGGCTGCGCAGGAGATCGACGACCTCGCGGTACCAAGTCT
>CAZLRF010000126.1:0-4903 GCA_964561785.1 uncultured Acidobacteriota bacterium
AACGCCGCCCTCCTCGACCCCGTGCGCGTCCGCCTCCGCGGCGACCTCGAGGAGATGCTGCGCCGCGAGGCCGAGATGGCCGAAGGGCGATTCCTCCCCGAAGCCCTCGAGCAGGAGTTCGCGGACGTCGAAGTGCCCCTCGGCGAGGGCCGGACGACGCAGTTCCGCGGCCGGATCGACCGCCTCGACGTCGCGAAGACGAGCCGCGAGGTCCGCGTCATCGACTACAAGACGGGCGGGCACTACTGGAAGAAGGGAGAGGAGTGGCAGGGCGGCCGGGAGCTCCAGCTCGCGATCTACAACCACGCGGCCCGAGCCCTCTTCCCCGGCCACACCGTCGCCGAGGCCGTCTACTACTACGCCACGGCCAAGGGCGAGTACCGGACCAAGGTCCGCCCCGCGACAAAGGAGGTGGACGAGACCCTGACGAAGGCCCTCGGCACCCTCGACGACCTGGCCGCGGCGGGCGTCTTCCCCCCGGTCGCCGACTCGTGCGACTTCTGCGACTTCCAGGCCGTCTGCGGCCCCTTCCGCGAAGCCCGCGCCCAGCGGAAGGCGGCCGACCCCAGGCTGACCGCGTTCAAGCGCCTACGGGAGATCCCGTGAGGCGGCACGACACCGAGGCAGCGTGCGGGCTAGGGCCCCACCTCGACGTAGGCGGCGGTCGCCGAGGGCTCAGGAATGGGCAGATGGTCCTCGCGCAGCCCCTGGACGTGCAGGTCGATGGCCTCGTGCATGCGGGCCGTCGTCTCCTCCGGCGTGGCTCCCGTAGCGACGCATCCCGGCAAGTCCGGAGAATAGGCCGAGAAGTTCCCGTTGGCCTTCTCGACGACGATCAGAAACCGCCGCATCAGTGCTCCTCGAGTCCCGCTTGTACAAGGATACTCTTCAGGGTTCCGGGCGCAAGGTCGTCGTTCGGATGGCCTGCGACTGTAACTCGGCCTGGCTTGGTCGGGTGCTTGAACTGCATATGGCTGCCGCGGGTGGCCACCGCCACCCAACCATCGGCTCGAAGTAACCGAAGGATCTCGCGCACCTTCATGGCGTGGGCGAAGCGTACCTGTGCGCCGGGACAGGGTAGGTCCGGGCCAGCGTCAACCAACGGGAGGCTCGCGGCCGGGAACCTCGAGAGCGGCGTGTGTGCTGCCGCGTATCAGCAGGTACGCTCGCTTCCAGAAGGTGGCGGCAAGCCGTGGGCCGGTCAACGGCGAAGCCGCGCGAGGAGCTCCTCGGCGCTCACGGTCTCCCCCCGTTCGACGCCGGCTATCGCCTCGAGCAGTTCGCTCTCTTCCTGTGGAGTGGCTTCGAAGCCCCGCTCCTCGCCGTCCGCTTTGACCGTCGGCTTGCGTCTCTCGGGTAGTTTCATCGAGGCACGTCCATGAGTCAGGAGGCCTTGTGGCGCTGGGGACGGTAGCTGGGAACAGGGATCGGCTTGCCCTCAGCCCGCGCGGCCTCCAGCCAGGCCGCCTTGGCGAGCTCCACCTGCGCCAGTGCCTCGGCGGGGGTGGCGCCGAACGCCGAGCAGGCGCTCAGGTCGGGAATGTCGGCGATGTACCCGCCGTCCTCTTCGCTCCAGAACATGTTGATGAGGTAGTCGCTCACGGCATCGCTTCTGGCTTGAGATCATACCGCCGGTGCCAACCCTTCGTTGGCATGGTCCAACGCCTCGAGCGCCCGCTGGATCCGGTCGACCTCGCCTGCTTCGAAGAACGGTTGGCCACACCGCGTGCAGACCCAGGCGCTGATCGCATCCCAGCGAACGTGGTAGCCGTGGCGGTCGACGGCGAACGGGGCCGTCCCGCGCTCCATGCGGCCGTTGCAGTGAAGGCACTCCATCAGCCGTTCCTCCGCCGAATGTCCGGGGTCCACTCCGAGGGCTCCGGCAGGTACGCAGCAATGATAGCGGGAGACCGCGCCCTGGCTGACAGCGAAGGTCCGGAAGGGCCGGGAAAGTGACCACCCGCGCCCCCGCCGACCAGCCCGTCCGCGACCGCGTCGTCCGCGACTTCGACACCACCCTGCTGCTCGAAGCGGGCGCCGGCACCGGGAAGACCACGGTCCTCGTCAGCCGCATCCTCGCGCTCGTCCGGGAAGGCCGCACCACCCTCGACCGCGTCGTCGCCATCACCTTCACGGAGAAGGCGGCCGGCGAGCTCAAGCTGCGCCTCCGGGAGGGCATCGAGGACGCGCTCGGCAAGACAGGCGACAAAGACGAACGCGAGCGCCTGCACACAGCGACCGCCGACCTCGAGCGCGCCCCCGTGTCCACCATCCACGCCTTCGCCGCCGCGCTCCTGCGCGAGCGCCCCTTCGAGGCGCGCCTCGACCCCGGCTTCCAGGTCGCGGCCGACATCGCGGGCGAGCGCGTGCTCGACGACGCCTGGGAGGCCTGGTTCGACGCGCGCATGGGGGACGCCGACCCAACCCTCGTGCGCGCCCTGACCCTCGGCCTCGAGCTCGACGACCTGAAGCAGGCGGCCGTCCGCATGGCCCACGAGAGGGACGTCCTCGGGCAGAAGCAGGCAAGGCAGCCCTTCGACCCCACGTCCCTGAGGGACCGCGTCCAACAGGCCGTCGCCACGCTGCGGCCCCTGAAGCGCAGCTGCACCGACACCGAGGACGGCGCGTACCAGCAGATCGAGCGAATCGAGGCGTTCCTGAAGCGCGCCGAGCGCGCGAGCGACCTCGCCCTCGAGCGCCTCCTGCGCGAGCTCTTCGTGGCCAAGAACCCGGGCAACCAGACGAACTGGAAACCCAAGGAGGCCTGCAAGAGCGCCAAGGAGGAGTTCAAAGCCCTGAGGGAGGCACAGGAGGCGTACCAGGCCGCCTCGAACGCCGACCTCGCCTGGGCCCTGCGCGACGCCCTCCGCGGCTTCCTCGACGCGTACGAGACCCGGAAGAAGGAGCGTGCCGTCGTCGACTACGCCGACCTCCTGCTGAAGGCCCGCGACGTCTTGACGAGAGAGCTCCCGGTGCGCCGCTACTTCCAGGCGCGCTTCGACTTCATCCTCGTGGACGAGTTCCAGGACACCGACCCCCTCCAGGCCCAGATCGTCCTCCTCCTCGCCGAGGACCCCGGGAGCGACCCGCCCGGGCGCGACTGGCGCGACGTCCGCCTCGCCCCCGGCAAGCTCTTCCTGGTCGGCGACCCCAAGCAGAGCATCTACCGCTTCCGCCGCGCCGACATCGCGATCTACGAGGAGGTGAAGGCCCTCGTCGAGAGACGCGGTGGGGAAGTCCTGCCCCTCACCGCCAACTTCCGCACCGTCCCCTCGGTCCTCGCCTTCGTCAACGAGCGCTTCCGACACGTCTTCACCGAGCCCGAAGACCCTGAGCCCCGCCCGCTCGAAGCCTCCCGCCCGGAGGTCCACAGAGACGGCGCGCGCACCATCGCCCTGCCCCTCCCGAAGCACCTCCTGCCCGACCCCGACGACCGGAGGGTGGGCGACGTCCTCCCGGTCCTCGCCCGGACCATCGCCGCCTTCATCCGCGACATCACCCGGGAGAGACCCTGGAGCCTCCGCGACCGCGCCACCGACTCGGTCCGCAACGCTCGCCCCGGCGACATCGGCCTCCTCGTCCGCAAGATGACCCCCGACTTCATCGGCCCCTTCGAGGACGCCCTCGAGGCCGAGGCCATCCCGTACCGCCTCGTCGGCGGCAAGGAGTACTACGCCAGGGAAGAGGTGCAGGCCCTCACCGCCGTTCTCCGGGCGATCGACAACCCCGCCGACCGCCTGGCCGTCTTCGCCGCCCTCCGCTCGCCCTTCTTCGGCCTCTCGGACGACGACGTCTTCCAGTTCGTCGCGAGCGGCGGCATCCTGAACCCCCTGGCTCCGATCGGAGACGGCGTCCGCAACGCCGACCTCGTCGGCCGCGTCTTCGCCATCCTCCAGTCCCTCCACCGCCGCCGCCGCATGGACCCCCCGAGCGCCGTCATCCAGGGCCTCTTCGAGAAGACCCGCGCCCTCGCCGCCTTCCGCCTGCGCGCGGCCGGCGACCAGAGCGTCGCCAACCTCTGGAAAGTCCTCGACGTCGCCCGCGCCTACGAAGCCGCCGGCCCCGCCACCCTGAGAGCCGTCGTCCGCTTCCTGCAGGAAGAGACGCAGCGCGGCCGCGAAGAGGGCGATTCCCCGGTGGGCGAGCAGGCCGGCGCCCAGGTCGAGGTCCTCACCGTCCACAAGGCCAAGGGCCTCGAGTACCCGATCGTCATCGCCGCCGACCTCCTCTCCGACCGCCGCCCCGCCTCGAACGTCGTCGTCCGCCACGCCACGGGCGAAGGCTGGCTCAAGATCGGCAGCTTCGAGCCCGCGGGCTGGAAAGAGGCCCTCGAAGAGGAGAAGCGCCAGCAGGACGCCGAAGAGCGCCGCCTCCTCTACGTCGCCCTCACCCGCGCCCGCGACCACCTCGTCATCCCCTGCTTCCCCGACCAGCGCCGCAAAGCCTGGCTCGACGCCGCCATCGCCGGCTTCGCCCTCGACCGCCGCGAGCCCCCGCTCGGTGCGAGAGCCACGACCGTCCTCCCCGACGGAACGAACGGCGCTGCCGAAGTCACGTGGTTCGACACGCGAACCCTGGAGATCGCAGGGGAAGTGCGCACCCGGCCCAGAGCCACGACCGCGATCGACGGAACCGACGCCGACGCCCGAATGGCCCTCGTCCGCGAAGACCAGTGGGAAGCCGACCGCAAGCGCCGCCGCAAAGCCGCCCGCCAGGTCGCGCGGCGCATCGTCCCGGCCACCGCCAAGCCGTCAGGAGAGGAAGAGGACGAGGCCCAGCCCGCCACGCCAGCACCCGCGGGAACCGAAACCGACGCCGAGCTGGCCCCCGAAGGCCCCCTCCCCGCAGTCGAAGACCCCACTCCCAGATCCGCCCAGTTCGGACGCCTCGTCCACGCCCTCCT
>CAZLRF010000127.1:0-4868 GCA_964561785.1 uncultured Acidobacteriota bacterium
CGGCAGGACCCGCTGCTCGAGGCGGAGGGCGACCTCAGCCAGTCGCCCACCGCGGCTGTGCCCACGAACCCCGGGGCGATGATCGGCACCGTCGGCTACCTCGCCCCGGAGCAGGCGCGGGGCGAGCCCGCGGACCGGCGGGCGGACATCTTCTCCCTCGGCGCGGTCCTCTTCGAGATGCTGACCGGGCGGCGCGCGTTCCAGGGAAGGAGCCCCGCGGAGCTGCTGAGCGCGATCCTGCGCGACGAGCCGCCTCCCCCGTCGGAGACCGACCCGCGCGTCCCCAAGGCCCTCGACCTCATTGTCCGGCACTGCCTCGAGAAGAACCCGGACGAGCGCTTCCAGTCGGCACGGGACCTCGCCTTCCACCTCGACAGCCTCGACGGCTCCGTCACCCAGCGCGGCGCGACCCTGCCTGCGCCGCGGCGGCGCCGCCCGTGGATGGCGGCCGGCCTCGCCCTGGGGGCCATCGCCCTCGCCGCCCTCACGTTCGAGGCCGGTCGCCGGCTCGCCGGCGGCCGCGCCCGCGGGCTCGTCCCCGTCTCCTTCCAGCAGCTCACCGACGCCCCCGGCGAGGAGCGCCAGGCCCGCCTCGGCCCGAAGGGCGCGACGTTCGCCCTCGTCCGCGACGCGGGCGGCCACGCCGACGTCTTCCTGCAGCGCGTCGGCGGCCGCAACTCGATCAACCTCACGCCCGACAGCCCCGCCGACGACACCGCCCCCGCATTCTCGCCCGACGGCGAGCGCATCGCCTTCCGCTCGACCCGCGACGGGGGCGGGATCTTCGTCATGGGCTCGACCGGCGAGTCGGTGAAGCGGCTGACGAGCGAGGGCTACGACCCCGCGTGGTCGCCCGACGGCACGCGCATCGTCTACTCGACGCAGGACGGGCAGAACCCGTGGAGCCGGGAGGGCACCGCCGGGCTGCGAGTGGTCGACGCCTCCGGGGGCGAGCCCCGGGACCTGCCGACCGCGGGCGACGCCGTCCAGCCGTCGTGGTCGCCGGACGGGCGGCTCGTCGCCTACTGGGGGCTCGGTGAGGCCGGCGGCCAGCGCGACATACACGTCGTCGCGGCCGACGGGTCGTCCCCCTCGGTCGCGGTGACGGCCGACGCCGCGATGGACTGGAACCCGGTGTGGGCGCCCGACTCGCGCAGCCTCTACTTCGCGAGCGAGCGGGGCGGATCGATGAACGTCTGGCGGGTCGGGATCGACGAGCGCGGCGCCCCGCGGGGCGCGCCCGAGCCGGTGACCGTGCCCTCGCGCGTCGCCGGCTCGCTGAGCCTCTCGGCGGACGGCCGCCAGCTGCTCTACGTCAGCGCGGAGAAGCGCTCGAGCATCCAGCGCCTGGGTCTCGACCCCGCCAAGGGGACCGTGCGCGAGGCGGCGAGCCCCGCCCTCGAGGCCTCGCGCGTCATCTACACGCAGGACCTCTCGCCGGACGGCGAGTGGATCGCCTTCACCAACCTCGGCGTCAAGGAGGACCTCTACCTCGTGCGCGCCGACGGCACCGGGTACCGCCAGCTCACCGACGACGCCTTCCGCGACCGCGGGCCGGCCTGGTCGCCCGACGGCTCGCGGATCGCGTTCTACTCCGACCGCTCCGGGCGCTACGAGACGTGGGCGGTCCGGCCCGACGGGAGCGGCCTCGAGCAGCTGACGCAGACCGAGGGCCTCGCGCGCTGGCTGCCCGAGTGGTCGCCCGACGGGAAGAGCCTCGCCACCACGGACGGACGGGACACGTGGATCACCGACCTCTCGAAGCCCCTCGCGGAGCGAAGCGGCGAGGCGATCCCCCGCCGCGAAGGCCACGCCCTCTATCCCCGCTCGTGGTCCCCCGACGGCCGGACGCTCGCGGGGGACGCCGAGTTCTACGTCCTCCCGACGAGCGTCACGGAGCTGTTCGACCTCGACACCCGCGAGTACCGCCCGCTGCCCGAGGGGCGCGGCACGCCCGCGTGGATGAGCGACAGCCGGCGGCTCGTCGTGGCCCGCAAGGACGGCCTCGCGATCCTCGACACCCGGACCGGCCGCGCGACGCCGCTCGCGGAGGGGAAGCCCCAGGGCCCGAGCCTCTCCCGCGACGGCCGCTGGCTCACCTACATCGAGCACCACGACGACTCCGACGTGTGGCTGGCCACGCTCGAATGAGCCTGGTCGGAACCACCATCGGGCGCATCCGGGTCCTCTCCCTCCTCGGCCGGGGCGGGATGGGCGAGGTTTACGTCGGCCACGACGAGACGCTCGACCGCCGGGTGGCCCTCAAGTCGATCCGCGCGGACCGCCGGCTCAACCCGCGGGCTCGGGCGCGGTTCCTGCGCGAGGCGCGGACGCTCTCCCGGCTCGACCACCCGAGCATCTGCCGCATCCACGACTACGTGGAGCACGGGGACACCGACTTCCTCGTCCTCGAGCTGGTCGAGGGGCGCAGCCTCGAGGCCGCGATCGAGGACGGCCTCTCGCGCAGCCAGCAGCTCGACGTCGCGGAGCAGGTCGCGGGGGCGCTGGCCGCCGCCCACGCGGAGGGGGTCGTCCACCGCGATCTCAAGCCGGCCAACGTGATGCTGACCGAGGCGGGCGAGGTGAAGGTCCTGGACTTCGGCCTCGCCGGCCAGGCCCGGCCGTCGCGCGACGAGGCCCCGCGGGCGGACGAGGTCGCGGTGGAGCCGCACGCCTCGCCGATGGCCACCGCCGGCGAGACGCCGTTCTTCGAGGAGGCGGCGGACGAGGACGGGAGCGCAGAGGGCCCGCTCACTCAGGTGGGCGCGGTCGTGGGAACCCCGGCCTACATGAGCCCGGAGCAGGCCCGGGGAGAGGCCCCGACCACGGCCTCCGACATGTACTCCTTCGGCCTGCTCCTCCAGACGCTCTTCACGGGGACGCTCCCCTACCCCGCGGGCCTCGGCGTGACCGAGCTCGTGGAGCGGGCCCGGCGGGCCGAGACCCTGCCCGTGGCGGGACTGCCGCGCGACCTCCAGTCCCTGGTCGAGAGGCTCAAGGCCAAGGCCCCGGCCGCCCGCCCCACCGCCGTCGAGTCCGTGGCACGCCTGCGTTTCATCCGCGACGCGCCCCGGCGACGCCTGCGCCGGTTCGCCGTCGCCGCCGTGGTGCTCGCCGGCGTCCTCGGGGCCGTCAAGTACACGCTCGACCTCCGCCGCGAGCGCGCCGCCGCCGTGGCCGCGCGGGCCGAGGCGGAGCGCCGCCGGGGCCAGGCCGAGGACCTCGTCCAGTTCATGCTGGGCGACCTGCGCCAGCGCCTCGAGCCGGTCGGCCGTCTCGACGCCCTGGACGGGGTCGCCGGGAAGGCCCTCGACTACTTCGCCACGATGCGCGACGAGGAGCTCTCCGACGAGGACCGGTTCCGCCGGGCGAAGGCGCTCACGCAGATCGGCGAGGTGCGGACGGCGCAGGGGGACCTCGCCGCGGCGCGTCGCTCGCTCGAGGAGGCGCACGCGGTGGCCCGCGAGGTCGTGGCCCACTCGCCCGGCAACGGCGAGTGGCTGATGGGTCTGGGCGCGATCGAGTTCTGGCTGGGCAACGTCGACTGGCTCCAGGGCGACCTCGCGGCGGCGCAGGGCCGCTTCGAGGCCTACCTCGACGTGGCCGAGCGCCTCGTCCGGCTCGACGCCTCGAAGCCGGAGTGGCGTCTCGAGCTCGCGTACGCCCACAGCAACCTCGGCACGCTCGAGGAGGCGCGCGGCGACGTCTCAGGGGCGCTCTCCCACTTCCGGCTGACCGCCGACGCGAAGCGGGAGCTCCTGCGCCAGGATCCCGGCTCGACGCGCTGGCAGAAGGAGCTCGCCGACAGCCTCTCGTGGCTGGGCGAGTCGCTCGTCTCGAGTGGCGACCTCGGCGGGGCGCGCGAGCGCTACGAGGAGGGCCGGGTCCTCCTCGAGGGCCTGGTCGCCCGCGAGGCGCGCAACACCCAGCTCCGCTACCTGCTCGCGATCGCCCACAGCAAGGTGGGCTCGGTGGACGAGAGCCTGGGACGGACGGACGAGGCCGTCCGCCAGTTCGAGCAGTACCTGACGCTGACCCGCGCGCTCGAGGAGCTCGACCCCGCCAACGCCGACTGGCGGCGCGAGGTCGCGGTGGCCCGCCAGCGCCTCGGCGTCGCCCTCGCCCGGAGCGATCCGTCGACCGGGCTGCGGCACCTGCGCCGCGCGGTCGAGAGCCTCGAGCGGCTCCAGCGCGACGACGCGGCGAACAGCGAGCGGCGACTCGACCTGGCCCGCGCCCGGCGCGACCTCGGACGCGGGATGCTGGCCGCCGGGCAGCCGCAGCCGGCCGTGGACGCTCATCGCGAAGCCCTCGCCGTCCTCGCAGGGACGGCCGAGGGGCGTCCGCGGAGGATCGTCGAGGGCGACGTCCTCGCATCGCTCGGCGAGGCGGAGCTCGCGGCCGGGCGCCCGGCCGAGGCGCGCGCCGCCTTCGAGAAGGCCGCGAAGGCGCTCCGCCCGCTCGCGAAGGACAGCCGGGACCCGCGAGTGCTGGCGCCGCTCGCCCGGGCCCTCGCGGGCCTCGGGCGGACCGAGGAAGCCCGCCCGGTCCTCGAGCGGCTCCGCGCGAGCGGCTACCGCCGCACGGACCTCGACGCCGCACGCCGCACCCATTCCGTCGATTGAAGACAGAGGAGAATCCGATGCCCGACATCAGCGTGACCGTGAGCGGCAACCCGCCGACCGGTTCCTACTCGTCGTCCAGCAACAAGGTGGAGTCCAACGGGAACATCCGGGTCAACCCCGGCACCACCTCGATCCAGTTCCTCCGCGGGGCGAACCAGGCGTGGAGCTTCGAGAACCCGGCGATCACCTTCGACGACGCGGGGCCGTTCACCGTGGCGAGCCAGGACGCCGGCCAGGTCACGA
>CAZLRF010000128.1:0-4857 GCA_964561785.1 uncultured Acidobacteriota bacterium
GTCGGGGACGCGAGGTGCGTGGTCGGCGGGATGGCGAAGGGCGCCGGGATGATCGCGCCGAACATGGCGACGATGCTGGCCTTCTTCACGACCGACGCCGCGGTCGAGGCCTCGCTGCTGCGTCGGGCTCTCCTCGAGGCGGTCGGCGAGAGCCTCAACCGCGTCACCGTCGACGGCGACACCTCCACGAACGACTGCGCGCTCGTGCTCGCGAGCGGCGCCCGGCCGGCGCCGGCGATCGACCGCGAGGGCGAGGCCTTCGACGCGTTCCGCCGGGCCCTCACCGACGCCGCCCGGCAGCTCGCGCGGATGCTGGTCCGCGACGGGGAGGGCGTGACCCGCATCGCCGAGGTGCGGGTCGAGGGCGCGCGGACGGCGGCCGAGGCCGACCGGGTCGCCCGCACCGTGGCCGAGTCGCCCCTGGTGAAGACGGCGCTGCACGGCGGCGACCCGAACTGGGGCCGCGTGCTCGCGGCCGTGGGCCGGGCGGGCGTCCCGCTCGACGTGGACCGCGTCTCGATCTGGATCGGCGACGTCCACGTCGCGGAAGGCGGCGCGGCCTGCGACTACGTCGAGAGGGCGGCGGCGGCGGCGATGCGGGAGGACCCCGTCCGCCTGCGGATCCGCCTCGGCGAGGGCGAGGCCTCGGGTTGGCTGTGGACGTCCGACTTCTCCCACGGCTACGTGGACATCAACGCCCACTACCGGAGCTGACCGAAGATGACCAAGCTGTGGGGCGGGAACTACGAGGCGGCGCCCGACGCCGTCTTCTGGGAGTTCAACCGGTCCTTCCCCTTCGACCGGCGGCTGGTGCGCGAGGAGATCGCAGCCTCGAAGGCCTGGGTCCGCGCGCTCGCGCGCTGCGGCGCCGTTCCCGAGAACGACGCGGCGACGCTCGAGCGGGGCCTCGACGAGGTGCTCGCGCGGGTCGAGCGGGACCCGGCGTGCCTCGGGAGAGACGTCGAGGACGTGCACAGCTTCGTCGAGGAGCGCCTCGGGGAGGTCGTGGGCGAGATCGCGGGCCAGGCCCACCTCGGCCGCAGCCGCAACGAGCAGACGGTGACGGCGCTGCGCCTGTGGGCGCGGGGCACGATCGACCGCCTGCGGGCGGGCGTCGCCGGCCTGGTCGAGGCCCTCGCGGAGAAGGGCCGCGAGGGCGCCGACGTCGTGATGCCCGGCTACACCCACACGCGTGCGGCCGAGCCGATCACGTTCGGCCACTGGGCGGCCGCCCACGCCTGGGGCCTCGTGCGCGACTTCGACCGCCTCGGCGACGCGCGCCGGCGCGTGGACGTCCTGCCCCTCGGCTCGGGCGCGCTCGCCGGGGCCTCGCTCCCCCTCGACCGCGAGGCCATGGCCCGTGACCTCGGCTTCGCCGCGGTGTCCGAGAACGCGCTCGACGCGGTGATGGACCGCGACTTCGCGGTCGAGCTCGCGTTCGCCTGCGCGCAGGCCCAGACCCACCTCGCCCGGCTCGCCGAGGACCTCGTCCACTTCGCGGGCCCGGAGTACGGCTTCGTGACGCTGCCCGAGGCCTTCACGACGGGATCGAGCCTCATGCCCCAGAAGAAGAACCCCGACGCGCTCGAGCTCGTCCGCGGCAAGGCGGCCCGCGTCGACGGCGCCCTGCTGCGCCTCCTCGTCCTGCTCAAGGGCCTGCCCGCCGGCTACCAGAAGGACCTCCAGGAGGACAAGGAGGCCGTGTTCGACGCCGCCGACACGGCGGAGGGGTCGCTTGCGGTGATGACGGGCGTCGTGCGGGGCATCGGCCTCGTCGCCGAGTCCATGCGCGCGGCCGCCGGGCGCGAGGAGATGATGGCGGCCGGCCTCGCCGTCGCCCTCGCCCGCGAAGGGATGCCGTTCCGCAAGGCCCACCACGTGGTGGGCGCCCTCGTCGGCGAGGCGCAGAGGAGCGGCCGCTCGCTGAAGGCGGTCGCCGCCGAGCGCCTGCCGTCCGTCTCGCCGGCGGTGGGGGCCCGTCTCGACGCCCTCTTCGATCCGCTCGAGGCCGTCCGGGCCAAGTCGCTGCGGGGCGGAGCCGCCCCCCCGGCCGCGCGGGCCTCGCTCGACGCGGCGCTCGCACGGGTCCGGGGGTAGACTCCGTGCCGATGCGCCGACTCGCCGCCCGGGACCTGCGGCCCGCCACCCGCGGGACGCCGCGCGCCATCAACCGGCAGCTCGTGCTCGGGCTCCTGCGCTCGCACCCGGAGATGTCGCGCGCCGAGCTCGCCCGGCGCCTGGGCATGCAGCGCAGCGCCGTCGGGCGGATCGTGGGCGACCTCGTCGCCCAGGGCCTCGTCTGCGAGAGCCCGGCCCCGACCACGTCGCGGGGGCGACGGCCGACCCTCCTCCGCCTCGACTCGCGCGAGCGCTGCGCGGTGGCGGTGGACGTGCGGGTGACCCGGACGTCGATCGCGGTCACCGACCTCACGGGGCGCGAGCTCTCCGCGGTCCTGAGCTTCCCCACCGACCGCGACCCGGCGCGCTTCGTCGAGCACCTCACTCGCGAGGTGCGCCGCGTCCTCGCCCTGAACCCCGCAGCCGGGGCGTGCCAGGGAGTCGGGATCGCCTTCCCGGGCATGCTCGACCGGGCGGGGGCGGTCGTCGTGCACGCCCCGGCCCTCGGCTGGCGGGGGGTGGCGCTGCGCGACCCGCTCGCGGCGAGCCTGGGCCTGCCCGTGTTCGTCGAGAACGCGGTCAAGGCCTGGGCGCTCGCCCAGGTGTGGGCCCAGCGGGGCGAGGCCCCGGCCCGCGACATGGTGTTCGTCAACGTCTCGGACGGGGTCGGGGTCGGCGTGGTGATCGGGGGCGAGGTCCTGCGGGGCCGGCACAACGTCGCGGGCGAGCTCGGCCACCTGCCCCTGAACGTGGACGGGCCGCGCTGCGCCTGCGGGGCGACCGGCTGCTGGGAGGCCTACGTCTCGAACCTCGCCACCGTCTCGCGCTACGTCGGCCTCGTCCTCGCGCCCGGCGAGCCGGTGCCCGCGGAGGTGGCGCGCCTGACCGTGGACGAGGTGATCGCTCGGGCCCGCGGGGGCGACGGCCGGGCCCAGGCCGCGCTCCTGTCGACCGGCCACTACCTCGGTCTCGGCCTCGCCTCGGTCGTCAACGCGCTCGATCCCGACCGCGTCTACATCGGGGGCGAGATCACGGCGGCGTGGGACCTCGTCGAGCCGACGGTGCGCGCGGCGCTCGCCCAGCGGGTGCTGGTGGCGGCCGCCGCCGACGTCAACGTGGTCGTGACGTCGCCGGAGGAGCACCCGCGCCTGCGGGGGGCCGCCTCGCTCGTGGGCGCGCCCCTCCTCGGCGCCGCCGTCCCGGCCTGAGCGCCGATCAGTCGATCTTCGCGACCTCGACCTGCGTCCTCCCGACGAGGGCCTTCACTCCCTTCCTGCGGATCTCGACCCGGGGAGGCGGGGCGTCGCCCGCCGCGCCCGCGTAGCGCACGCGGTACTGGGTGGCGAGCTGTGCGGCCGCCTCCTGCAGCGACTTCTCCACGGCCTGGGTCGAGAGGACCGTCCAGCTCGCCCCGCGGTACCCCGAGGCCATGCGCTCGAAGTACCCCTGGACGTCCCAGGAGAACGAGCTCCCCGAGGTCGGGCCGCCCATGGCGGCGCCCGCGCCCCCGGGCAGGACGAGGACGACCAGGGGCGTGGCCGCCGCCTGCCCGATCGCGCGCATCGCCTCCGCCGTGCGAACCTGGCTCGCCTCCATGTCGGCCCCGCCCGCGTAGACGACGACACGCCGCTCCCCCGCGCGCGACCCGAGGGCGCGGCAGGCGTCGACGAGCGCGTCGAAGGCGTAGTTCTTGCCCCCCGGCGCGACGGCCTGCAGCTTCGGCTCCGCCGAGGCGAGGTCCTCCCCGAAGTCGACGACCCGGGAGGGCGGACCGCTCGTCCACACCGCGACCGTCGACCCGGCGGGGAGCCCCTTCCAGAAGCCGACCACGGCCGAGACGAAGTCGCTCCGATAGGCCGACGCCGCGGCCGAGCTCGAGTCGACGACGAGCGCGACCTCGACCGGCCGCGTGTCGAGCTCGACCGACAGGGCCGGGGCCTTGCGGCCGCCCTCGACCACCACGACCTCGGCCGCCTGGAGGTCGGTGACGGGCTCGGCCTTCCTGGTGCAGACGCCCACCGTGACCGAGCGCGTGACGGTCGCCGCGGGCTGGGCGACGGCGGGGGCGAGGCCGGCCAGGAGGATCAAGTGGAGCATGGGAAGACCTCGTTCGCTCGAGTACGCGCGATGGACAGCACGCTCTTGTCGATCGGCCCGATCCGGCCGAAGCCCGTCCCCGGGGGGAGACGCCGCATGGCTACGCGGCCTCGAGCGGGAGGACGGCGACCTCCCGCCACCGTGCGACGCGGCCCGCCGTGCGCCAGACGCGGAGGGTCGCGGCGGCGAAGGCCGCCGGGACGAGCGGCCTCACCTCGGCGGCGAGGGCCCGCTGGACCGAGCCCTCCAGCGAGCCGTAGACCAGGCTGAGGTGCGGGAAGAAGTCGGGGTCGGCCGGACGGGCGAAGGCACGGGCGGCCGCGGCGTGAGCGGCGAGCAGAGGAGCGTCGGCCGCCGCGCGCACGACGAGGCAGCGGAAGAACTCGCGACTCCCCTCGACGTCCTCGAGTCGCACGGACAGAGGCGGGAGGGAGCGGGCGAGCGCGCGGCTCGCCTCGAGGGCCTCGTCGTCGGGGAGCTCGACTCCCGGCAGCAGGGTCACGTGCGGGGGAAAGGCCGGGGTCCCGAGCCGCGCGGCGAGCCGGTCGATGAGGGCGCCCAGGCGACGCCCCGCCTCGCCCTCCGGCGCGAGCCACAGGGACACGCCCCGCGCCCCCGGTTCGTCCATGGTAGCTTTCTAGC
>CAZLRF010000129.1:0-4569 GCA_964561785.1 uncultured Acidobacteriota bacterium
CTCAGCTCGCGCGCTCGGGGGTCTTGCCGGTGGCGTCGTCGAGGGCGCGCTGCGCCTCGTCGCGGCTGAAGGCGTATCCCTGGCCGCAGAACTCGCAGGTGACGTCCACGGTGCCGCACGCGTCGAGGGCCGCGCGCACCTCATCCGCGCCCACCATGCGGATGAGGCCCGCCACGCGCTCGCGCGAGCAGCGGCAGGCGAAGCGCACGGGCATGCTCTCGTACAGGCGCAGGTCCTCGTCGTGGAAGAGGCGGCGCAGGATCTCGCGCCCGGGCAGCTCCAGGAGCTCGGCCCGGGTGAGGGTGGCCACGAAGTGGCCGACCCGGTTCCACAGGTCGGGGTCGGCGTCCGGCGTCGGCTTACCGCCCGTCGCGGGGAGCCTCTGCAGCAGGAGGCCCGCCGCCCGCTCCTCGTTCGCGGCGAGGGCGAAGAGGGTCCCGATCTGCTCGGAGCGCGACATGTAGCGCTCGAGGACCTGCGCGGTGGTGCGTCCCTCGAGGGAGACGACGCCCTGGTAGGCGGCGAGGCCGGAGCCGGGGTCGAGGGTGAGGACGCAGCGTCCGCCCGCCGCGAGATCGTGGAGGGTGGGGCTTGCTCCGAGGGCGTCGAGGCCCCCGTCCCATCGGGCCATGGCGCGCACGCCGAGGTCGGCCTGGCACTCGACGACGAGGAGGTCCACGGGGAGGCCCCCCTGGATCTGGAGCACGAGGGCCCCGCCCGGGAACTTGAGGGTCGCGGCGAGGAGGACGCTCGCCGCGCTGAGCTCGCCGAGCGCCGAGCCGACCGCGTCGGGGTACGGGCGGCGGCGCCTCACCTCGCGCCAGGTCTCCTCGAGGGAGACGAGCTCCCCGCGGACCCTCGCCCTCTCGAAGACGAACCTCTGGAGGGTGTCGGCGTGAGAGGGCGATCGCGGGGTGACCGGCATCCCCCCAGTCTACGTCGAAGCGCTCGCTAGTCGAGACCCCGCCCCCCGACCACGCGCTTGGCGAGCCGGCCCGCCCTCAGCGTCTCGCCGGGCTCGAGTCGGTTGAGGAGGGCCACCGTGGAATCGCTCACCGTGGACGGGTAGCGCGCGGAGAACTCGGAGAGCGTCATGTCGCGCTCGGGCGAGACGATCGCGAGGCGGCGCGGCTCGGCCTCGAGGGCCCAGCGCTCGCGCAGGGGGGCGAACGAAGAGACCGAGTCCGACAGCGCACCCCCCAGCCGGGCCCAGTCCGCCGCGGCGGCGTAGCCGATGAGGCGGAAGGTGCGCTCCTCGTGGCGGACGAAGGCGGCGACGCCGCGCAGCCGCACCCGATCCGACACGCCCTCGAAGCCCACGACCGCCGCGGGCAGGCCGTTCACCTCGGTCCTCCGCCCGCCGCTCCCCGCGAGGCCGTTCGCGGCGAGGAAGGCCCGGGCCGCCTCCTCCGGGGTCGTCTCCCGGGCCAGCGTGAGCTGGACGACGGCGTCCCCCTCCGCGCTCGCGCCGAGGACGGCCTGCTTCGTGTTCTGTCCCCGGAACCCCCGGGGCAGGGCGAAGCGGAAGCGCATCTCGGGGTGGTAGAAGGCCGGGCCGCGGAAGAACCCCTCGCGCGGGTCGTCGCCGTACACGAGTCCGTCGAGCCGCTTCAGGTATCCCTCCCGACCCACCAGCCGACCCTTCAGGCTCTCCGACTCGATCGTGGCGAGGAGCGTGCGGTAGCGGTCTCCCGGGTCGGGGTGGGTGGAGAGCCACGAGGGCATTCGGCCCCCGGGCGCGTCCCGCGAGAGCAGGTCCAGCATCCGGAAGGCCTGCGCGCCCTGGGCGGGATCGTAGTCGAGCCGCTGCGAGTAGCGAAGGCCGAGCCCGTCCGCCTCGCGCTCGTCGTCGCGCCCGAACTTCAGGAAGAGGAGCGAGAGCCCGAGCTGGCCCAGGCCGCCGTAGCGCTGCAGGTCCGGCGCGAGGACCATGCCGACGCCGAGGCCGAGCGTCGCCAGCTGCTGCGAGCTCAGCTGGCGGGCGAGGTGCCGGGCCGTGACGTGTCCGACTTCGTGGCCGAGCACCATGACGAGCTCGGCCTCGGAGTCGAAGTGGGCCAGGATGCCCCGGGTCACGAAGATGAACCCGCCGGGCGCGGCGAACGCGTTCACCGCCGCGTCGTCCGCGAGGCGGAAGCTCCAGGGCAGGGAGGGCCGCTCGGAGCGGGCGGCTAGCGCCTGCCCGAGCGCGGCGACGTACTCCCGCAGCGCCCGGTCCGGGTACTCGCCGAAGCTGGCCGTCGCCCGCGCGTCCTCCTGGCGCCCGAGGGCGATCTCCTGCTCCTCGCTGACGAGCATGAGCTCGCGGCGGCCGGTCGCGGGGTTGGTCGCACAGGCGACGGCCGTCACGACAGCCGTCGCGGCGGCGAGGCGAGCGGTGAGACGGACGCGCGTGCTCATGGCGACCTCCTCCCCCGATGCTAGGTCGCCGGGCGGCGCCCTGTCACCCCACCCGGAAGAGCGCCACCTGCAGGTAGCGGTCCGCGGGCTGGGCGGGCAGCGTCGGGTGGTCGCCGGGCAGGCCGCCCGTCTCGAGGAGAGCAGCCTCGCGCCGCGCGCTGCGGAGGCCCTCCTGCGCGATGTCGAGGAGCGAGGTCTCGCGCGCGTTGCAGGCGAGCCAGAGGAGCCCTCCGGGCGAGAGGACGCGGGCGGCCGCAGCGACGAGGGCGGGGTAGTCGCGGTCGATCGTGAAGGGCGCGCCGCGGGCGGCGGAGAAGGCCGGGGGGTCGACGAGGACGAGGTCGAAGCGCCGGCCCGCGGCGGCGGCGTCGGCGAGGAAGCGGGAGGCGTCGGATGCGGCGAACTCGTAGCGGCGGTCGAAGGGGTCGAGGCCGCTCAGGCGGAAGTTGTCGCGGGCCCAGTTGAGGACGCCCGACGAGAGGTCGACCGACGTCACCGCCGAGGCCCCCGCGCGCGCCGCGACCACGGAGAGCGTCCCGGTGTACGCGAACGCGTTCAGCACCGAGCGGCCCGGGGCGAGGCGCGCGAGGGCGTGGCGGTGCTCGCGCATGTCGGTGAAGAGGCCGGTGTTGAGGCCGCGCTCGAGGTGCACCTCGAACGGGACGCCCCGCTCCAGGGCGACGTGGCTCTCGGGCGGCGGCGCGCCGACCACCTCCTGGCGGACGCGCTGCTGGCTCGCCGCGCCGCGGCTGCGGACCTTCACCACCGCCCCGCGCAGGCCGGCCGCCGCGATCGCCGCCCGCGCGAGGTCCTGACCGTGGGGGACGAACGCGCGCGCGTAGACGTACACGACCGCCCATTCGCCGAGCACTTCGGCGGCGAAGCCGGGCAGGCCGTCGCCCGCGCCGTGGACCAGCCGGTAGGCGGCGTTCTCCCCGGGGAGCGAGAGAGCGCGACGGAGGGCGAAGGCGCGGGCGACGCGGTCCTCGAAGAAGCCGGGTCCGATCGACTCCGGGGCCTCGTCCGCGCGGGCGAGGACCCGAAGACGCTCGTTCTCGGGGTCGGCGAGGGCGACGCCCAGCGGCTGGCCGGAGGGGGCGAGCAGCCGCAGGGGCCGGCCGGCCTCGAGCGGCTCGCTCGTCCCGGCCAGGGCGAGCGGCACGTCGCGCCCGCCGCCCTCCACGAACGCCACGCCCTGCGGCGAGAGGACCAGCCCGCGATAGCTCACGCGCCGGGCCCCGGTGGTCCCGTCCGGCGGCCGTGAGCGTCCAGCCACTCGACGAGCGCGACGAGGTCCGGCGGGAGCGGCGCCTCGACCACGAGGCGGCCGCCGCCGCGGGGCGCGGGCAGCTCGATCCGGCGCGCGTGGAGGGCGAGCCGGCCGCACGGCGCCTCGGCCAGCGGCCCGGGCATGAGGCCGCGGCCGTAGAGGGGGTCGAAGAGGATCGGCGCCCCGGCCGAGCGCAGGTGGACGCGGATCTGATGGTGACGGCCGGTCACGGGGTGCGCCTCGAGGTGCGAGACCGTCCCCGCTCCGAGCGCCCAGCGGCCGAGCGTCGTGTACTCGGTGGTGGCCGCCTGGGCGCCCGCCTCGCCGGGGCGGGCCGGCCGGGTCTTGCCCTTGCGCGCGGCGTGCAGAGCCACGTCGATCCGCCCGCGCCAGGGCTCGGGGGCGCCGGCGACGAGAACGTCGTAGGTCTTCCTCACCTCGCGGTGCTCGAACGCGAGGCTCGCCGCGCGGTGGGCTTCCGCGTTGCGCGCGAAGACGACGACGCCCGAGGCGTCGCGGTCGATCCGGTGCACCACCCACAGCCGCCGCCCGAGCTCCCGCTCGAGCCGCTTCTGCAGGCACGCGGAGGCGGGCTCGCCGCGCGCGGCGATGACCGGCTCGCCGGGCGGCTTCGCCACCGCGACGAGGTCGCGGTCCTCGTGGAGCGGGCGGAGGGGCGGCAGCGGGTCCGGCACCGCCGGACCATATCGCCCCTCGCCCGGCGGGGCAAACGCCTACTTGCCGGAGCCCTTGTTGATGATCTGAGGGTCGAAGTTCCCGGAGGTGGTGTGGAGGGTGTACTCGTAGGTGCGGTCCTGCCCGCCGCCGGGGTCGTTGTCGGAGATCGTGACCTGGCCGGCGTCCTGGCTCGCCACGGTGAACGGCCCCGCGTCGTCGAA
>CAZLRF010000130.1:0-4399 GCA_964561785.1 uncultured Acidobacteriota bacterium
TCCGGAGCTTCTCTGCGACCTCGAACGTCGGCAGATGTGGAGACGTGCCGACTTTATAGGTTGATCTGCCGCGAGAAGTGGCACAAAATGTCGGCATGGATGCAGATCATGCCGACATTGCCGGTGTATCCCTCCCCGGGTCGTTCTTCCGTCCCGGCCGGGCCGAGAGAGGCGGGCTCTCCCGGGGCCGTCTCCGCACCCTGGTTCGCCGCGGAGTGGTGGAGCGCGTCGGCCGAGGCCTCTATCGCCTCGCTCAGGCCGAGCCGACCGAGAACTACTCGCTGGCCATGGCCTGCGCCCGAGTACCCAACAGCGTCGTCTGCCTCCTGAGCGCCCTTCGGGTTCACGAGATCGGAACCCAGTCGCCCCCGGACGTCTGGATCGCGATCCCGCACAAGGCGCGCGCGCCGCGCCTTCCCGAGCTGCGGCTGCGGATCGTGCGGTTCAGCGAGGCCGCCTGGACGTTCGGCGTGCAGGAGACCGATTTCGAGGGAGTGCCGGCGCGGATCACGAGCCCTGCTCGCACCGTCGTCGACTGCTTTCGCCTCGAGCGGCTCGTAGGTCCCGAGGCCGCCATGGAGGCGCTGCACGACGCCCTCCGGCTGCGCAAGGCCACCCTCGGCGAGCTGGCGCAGATCGAGAGGCTCTTCCCGTCCCGTCGCCTGCGTGCCGCCCTCGACGTGAGATCGACGTGAGCCCCGACGTCTCCGCTTCCGTGAGAGCCCGTCTCCTCGCCATTGCGAAGGCCCGGCGCGAGGAGTTCGAGCGGACGCTCGCCCGGTTCGCTGCCGAGCGGTGGCTCTACCGCCTCGGAGCGTCGTCGGTGCGCGAGCGCTGCATTCTCAAGGGGGCGAGCCTCGTCGCGGCGTGGCTGCCGGAGCCCTACCGCGTCACCCGAGACGTCGACATGCTCGCCCGCGGCCCTGCCGACGAGCTCGCCATTCGAGGCCTCGTGGAGACGGTCTGCGGCGAGCCCTGCCCCGCTGACGGCCTCGCCTTCGACCTGTCGAAGCTCACCCTCGAGCCGATCCGCGCCGAGGACGAGTACGGCGGCACGCGCGCCCGCTTCGTCGCTCACCTCTCGAACGCCCGGATACGCGTCCAGCTCGACTTCGGAGTGGGCGATGCCCTGACGACCGCGCCTGAGGAGATCGACCTCCCCACCGCGCTGGACACCCTCCCCCGGCCTCGGGTCCGCGCCTATCCGCGGGAGGCCAGCGTCGCGGAGAAGTTCCAGGCCATGGTGTCGCTCGACGTCGTCAACAGCCGCATGAAGGACTTCCACGATCTGTGGGCGCTCTCGGCCGCCCTATCGTTCGACGGTGCCTCGCTCGGCCATTCGATCGAGGCCTGCTTCACGCGCCGGGGCACCCCGCTGGGGGCCACTGCCCCGGGATGTCTCACGCCCGGCTTCTACGAGACACCGAAGCTCGTGCGACGCTGGACGAGCTACGTCGCCTCCAGCTCCGTGCTCGTCCCGCCTCCCGCTCGATTCGGGGCCGTTGGCGACCGCATCGCCAGCTTCATCGGCCCGATCTGGCGCCTCCTGGCAAGCGGACGAGCCCCGGCGGGGGCGTGGCCCCCGGGAGGCCCGTGGCGATGACCGCGGTCAGACGGCGTGCTTCGCCCGGCGCTCGGCCAGCTCGTCCTGGATCCGCTGGTTCAGCCTCTTGCCGATCGGGTAGACGATCAGGCACACGATGCCGAGGCCCAGCATGAGCGCGGGGTAGAGGCTCGCGCCGAGGCGGATGCCGAGGAGCGCTCTCTCGGTCTGGACGGCGTTGGGGACGTACCCGTAGAGGTTGACGATCCAGGCGGAGAGGGCGCCCCCCAGGCTGAGGCCGCCCTTCAGCGCAAAGAGGATGCCGGCGAACATGAAGCCGGTGGCGCGGCGGCCGGTCAGCCACTCGGAGTGGTCGGCCACGTCGGCGATCATCACCCACAGCAGCGGGATCGTCGGCCCCCAGCCGATCGCCCACAGGATGCTCAGCCAGAACATCGTGCCGACCTGGGTCGGGCCCACGAGGAAGACGAGCGCGGTCGCGAGGGTGGTCACCGACGCGCCCGCGATGAAGACCGCCTTCTTCCCGAACCGGTCCGCGAGCGGCTTGCTGGCCATGATGCCGGCGATCTGCACCACGCTGCCGACCACGAAGAAGAGGCTCAGGCCCACCGCAGCCGCGTTCGAGCCATCGGGGCGAACCAGGAGGCCGAGCGAGTCGAGCACGGCGTTCCAGCCGCTCGCCTCCCCGCCTCCGCCGAGCCCGAACCGCGCGAGGAACGCCATGATCGACTGCTGGTCGAGGTAGTAGGCGAAGAAGTAGTTGGACGAGCTGCCGCGCACGACGAGCATGGTGAAGACGAGGAGCGTCAGGACGAACATCACGACCCAGGGCCGGGAGGTGAAGACGTTCCTCACGTCCTCGCGCAGCGAGGCCTTCTGGCCCGGGGGGGGCTGCACGCGCTCGCGGGTGGCGGCGAACGTGAGCAGGTTGAGGACGATGATGATCCCGCCGAAGATCGCCATCGTGAGGGCCCAGCCCCGGGCGGAGTCGCCCCCGCCCAGCTTGGCCACGAGCGGCAGCGGCAGCGCTTGGATCACGAACTGGCCGATCAGCGCGCCGACGAAGCGGTAGCTCGCGATGCTGCTGCGCTCGCTGGCGTCCGGCGTCATGACGCCCATGAGCGCGGAGTACGGGGTGTTGTTGGCCGAGTAGAGCATCATCACCAGCGAGTAGGTGATGTAGGCGTAGACGAGCTTGCCCATCGGCCCGAAGTCGGGCGTCACGTAGACCAGCCAGAACACGACGCCGAACGGCACGGCGGTGCCGAGGATCCAGGGCCGGAACTTGCCCCACCGGGTCTGGGTCCGGTCGGCCAACGCGCCGATGACCGGGTCGAGGACCGCGTCGCCGAGCCGGAGGACGAGGAACATCGTGCCGACCGCGACCGCCGAGAGCCCCACCGTGTCCGTGTAGAAGCGGGTCTGGTAGAGGATCATCGACTGGAAGAAGAAGTTCGTCGCGATGTCGCCGAGGGCGTAGCCGAGCTTCTCTCGGGCGGGGACGCGGACGCTGGGGCTGCTGGCCATGGCGGTGACCGTCCTCTCGTGTGTTCGAACGCGGGGAGGCTACTTCCGACCTCGCGGCCCCGTCAACACTTGCGCGGCGGGATGAGCAGATTCAAGATCTGACCCCACGGGGAGGCGACGATGACGCGAAGCTCGATGCTCGTCCCGGTGGCGCTCGTCGCCGCGGCCGTCGGCGCGGCGCGGGCCGCCGATCCGCCCGGCCTCAGGGACCTCGCTCCGCCAGGCCTACGCGTCGGCGCGGCGATCAACCGGGCGCAGGCCGCGGGAGAGGACCCCGTCGCGCTCGCGATCGTCGGGCGCCACTTCGGCCAGGTCACCCCCGAGAACGACCTCAAGTGGGAGCGCGTCCACCCGGAGCCCGGCCGCTACGACTTCGGGCCCGCCGACCGGTTCGTCGAGTTCGGCCGGACGCGCGGGATGTTCGTCGTGGGCCACGTGCTGCTCTGGCACCAGCAGACGCCGGCGTGGGTCTTCGCCGGGAAGGACGGGCAGACGCTCGACCGGGAGACGGCGCTCGCCCGTCTGAAGGAGCACGTCGACACGGTCGTCGGCCGCTACAAAGGCCGCATCGGCGGGTGGGACGTCGTCAACGAGGCCCTCGAGGAGGACGGGACGCTGCGCAAGACGCCGTGGCTCGCGGCCGTCGGCGAGGACTACATCGAGAAGGCGTTCGCCTTCGCCCACGCGGCCGACCCGGACGCCGAGCTCTACTACAACGACTACAACCTGTGGAAGCCGGCGAAGCGCGACGCGGCGATCCGCCTCGTGCAGGGCCTGAAGGCGAAGGGCCTGAGGGTCGACGGGATCGGCGAGCAGGCCCACTGGGGCATCGACGACCCCCCGCTCCCGGCGATCGACGAGATGCTCGCCGCCATGCGCAGGGCCGGCCTCGCCGTGCACGTCACCGAGCTCGACATCGACGTGCTCCCGCGCGACCCCGACATGTGGGGCGCGGACCTCTCGAAGAAGCAGCAGATCCGCGCGAAGACCAACGTCTACCCGGACGGCCTCCCGCCGGAGGTCCAGGAGAAGCTGGCCCGCCGCTACGCCGACGTCTTCCGCCTGTTCCTGGAGCGCGGCGTCGCCCGCGTCACCTTCTGGGGGGTGACCGACGCCGGCTCGTGGCTCCACGACTTCCCGATCCCGGGGCGGGTCAACTACCCGCTGCTGTGGGACCGGGAGGGGCGCGAGAAGCCGGCCTTCGCGGCGGTGGCGAGGGTGCTGCGGGACAGCGCCGGCCGCTGAGCGGCGCCTCAGGAGACGTCCGGGGCGGCGAACGCCCGGGTGTGGATGAGCGCCGCCGCGCCG
>CAZLRF010000131.1:0-3806 GCA_964561785.1 uncultured Acidobacteriota bacterium
CTCTCACGGAACAGCCTCAACGGCCGGCCGCGGTCTCCGTGGCCCTGTGCTAGGCGCGCCCGCGCGTCGCCCTGGCCAGCCAGCCCCTGATCGCGGCCTTCACGTCCGGCCAGGACAGCCGCCGGAGGAGCGTCGGCGTCCGCTCGCGGTCGGCGTCGTCGAACCAGGCGAGAGCCACCAGCACGTGGCCCACGTCCTCCACGCCGTACTTCTCCCGGTAGAAGGCGAGCATCTCGCCCAGCCCGAAACGGCGGCCGAGGGCGAAGACGTCGACGAAGTCCTTCTTCGATCCTCTCTGGGCCACCGCCGCGAGCTTCATGGCCGCGATGTCCTCGGGGGCGGCGAGGCTGAGGCCCTCGACCTCCAGGGGAGGCCGGAGCAGCGGATAGCCGTACTCGAGAAACGACACGCGGACGCCGCCCGCCCGCCCGTGCAACGTGCCTTTCTCGACGCGGTCCGTCTCGAAGCGGAGGTCCGCGGCCCGGAGGTCGGCCGCGAGGCGGAGCGGGTCGTCGATCGGTTCCTCGCGGAACCAGTCGAAGTCCACCGACCGCCGATGCCCGAGCTGAAGGGCGAGGGCGGTCCCGCCGGCCAGGTAGAAGCCGTGCTGCCGGGCGAGGGGAGCGAGGCGCGGGAGGAGGGACCGCTGCGGGCGGGAGAGCGCCTCGCGGTGGAGCTTCACCGGCGCGCCCTGCGCGCCCAGGTCGACTCCCGCGCCCGCCTCACCCACGCGTCGGCCCTCCGCGCCGGCAGGCCGAGGAGGAGCTGCCAGAAGCGGATCCTCTGCGGGCTCAGGCCTCGGGCCTCGGTCCTCTCGATGACGTCCCGGATCGCCTCGTCGCCGACCCTCGAACGGAGGAGGCTCATCTCGCGCCAGCCGCCCTCGGCGGTCACGCGGCGAACCAGCAGGTCTCGATCCCGGGCCGGCTCGATCGAGCCGGCGGGGTAGTCCCAGAAGAGCCGGCCGAAGCCGCCGGGCCGGCGGGACGGCGCGCGCCGTGGCCGCGCCCTCGCCGTCGTTCCCCGCCCCACGCCCCCATTCTACCCCGTGCCGCTCCCGCGGAAGTTTCCGCCGCGGTGTCCACGGCGGCCTCGCGGATGTCCGGCGGCAGCTTCACGGCGTCCGCATCAGCGATTCCTGCCGTCAGGACGACGAGCGCGACGAGCGAAACCGACGACGGCCCTGTTCGCATGAGAGATCCCCTTCTGCCTAACGCGCAGGAATCGCTCCGAACGTCTCACGACCGGTGGACGCGACGCCGCTTCAGGGCAGCGGCCGGCGCTGGGCCGTGCCGCCGCTCTGATCGCGCGCGCGGCAGCGTGCGCCGAGGCGCAGGTGCTCGCCCTCCTGGGCACGGCTCATCGCCAAGGTGTTTCAGGCAGATCCGCTCGTCTGCCGGCCCGAGAAGCCACCTCCCCAGATCCGCGACGCCGTCCGCGTGCCGGTCGACGAGGAGGGCCGAGAGATCGAGGCCAGCCCGCCTGAGCGGTCGAGGGCCACCCCGGCCTCGCCCCACGAGCGCCGTGGTGTCTGCGGCCACGGAACTCACGGCGATCACACCCGCCCCCAGGCCGCAAGAAAGACGTCCCTCAGCCCGGGCGGGCACCCTCCCACGCCAAGCGGAGGGGTTGGAGGCACCCAAACCCCCTCGCCGACAGATCCCGCCCCTTCGGCCGCCGCTTCAACGCCCCGAGGGCCTGCAGCCAAAGGCGGCGCACTTCGCTCGCGCCGCGGGCGGACGGCTCGATGATCATGTGAGGCCAATACCACTGCTCGGCGGTGGGGGCGGACAGGCCGTGCCCCGCGAAGTGAGCCGCGATGTCGGCCAGGACGACGCCTCCCCTGCGGGCGGCAAGGTCGCGTATGCCGTCGTTCAGGCGGTCGAGGATGGCGCGCTCGGACGCACCGAGGGGTCTGCCCATAGACGACCAGGTCTCGCATGGCAGGCACCGCGAAGGCGGGCGCGGGAGCGCGCCCCAGGGGCCCGTGGTACGCGCGGTTCCCGCGTTACACTCCATACTGCGTGAGTGCCTGCGCCGCTGTTTCGTGGAGCTCGTCCGGCAAGCCGGGCCCTCAGTCGCCCTCTCCCCTCGCTCCCGGCGGAGACTGCTGCCAGGTCGGAAAGGCCGGCGCGAGTCCCGACCGCTGTCCCTCCTGCGCCCACCCGGGCCGGACCGTCGAGCCGATCACGGTCAAGGCAGCGCTCCGGCCGGAGGCCCTGGCTCGGCTGAGCGCGTCCGCTCACCGCTTCTGCCCCACGCCGTCCTGCTCCGTGGTGTACTACGGCGGGGACGAGACCTTCCGCGGGGAGGACCTGTCGGTCCCCGTGTTCCAGAAAGAGCCGCCCGGACGCCGCACGGTGTGCTACTGCTTCGACGTCAGCGAGTCGGACCTGCGCCGCGAGATCGCCGAGACGGGACGCTCGACGGCCGCTCGGCGCATCCGCGACCACGTGCGGGCCGGCCGCTGTGCCTGCGAGGTCAAGAACCCGCAGGGGGGCTGCTGCCTCGGCAACGTGGTCGCCGCGGAGGAGGCGCTGCTGGCCGAGGCGCGGACCTGAGGCCGATTCTCGTGCGTCAGGCCTCGAGGAAGGGGTTGAGGGCGAGCACCTTGCCGTAGCGTTGCCCGTGCGACAGGTCCTCGGTGTAGAGGGTGGAGGCCTCGAGAGCTTCCGCGGCGGCCACGATCGCGCCGTCCCAGTAGGAGATGTCGTAACGAAGCGACAGCTCGACGGCCGCCACGATCAAGGGGTAGTCCGTGGGGACGGTCGGGAACACGCGGTACTCGTCCATGAGCGCGACCGCGAGCTCCGGCGAGAGCGGCTTGCGGATCTTGCGCGTGACCGTGACGTAGAACTCCTGGAGCACCTGGGCAGAGAGACCGAAGTCCGCGCGCTGCACGATCTCGAGCGCCCTCTGGCTCTTGGCGGCGTCAGCCTCGGCCGACGAGACCGCGTAGACGAGGATGTTCGTGTCGAGGAAGCAGTCAACGCTCATGGAGCTCGTCACGGGTCCAGGTGCGCTCTCCGACCTCGGCCTTCGCCTTGCGGCACAGCTCTGCGATTCGAAGGCGGGCCCTACGGGACTGCGAATCGCGCGCGGTGAGCCGCTCGAGAAAGTCCCGGATCAGGGCATTCAGCGAGGTCGACCGCTCCGCTGCGATGCGCCGGGCCTTACGGACAGTCGCCTCGTCGAGGGCGATCGTCACGTTCTTCATCAACACAGGGTATGTGTGACTGTGTTGGATCGTCAAGCTTCCCTGGCCCGAGCGGCCCGAGCCCGTCGGCTCAGCCCACCCGGACCTGGCCCGTCCCCGGGGCGGTGAACCGGCCGATGCGGCGGGCCTCCGTCACTCCCCGCCGGGCCAGCGCCTCGAGGAGCGCCGCCGCGCGCTCCTCCGGCAGTGCGATCAGCAGGCCTCCCGAGGTCTGGGCATCGGCGAGAAGTACCCGGTCGACCCGGGAGAGGCCGGGTGCGAAGTCCACGAACGGCCCGACGTGGGCGAGGTTCTCGAGCGTCCCGCCCGGAACGACGTCGGCGGCGGCCATCTCGCGGGCGGGCTCGAGGACGGGGACGGCGGCGGCGTCGAGCTCGGCATCGACGCCCGAGGCCGCCGCCATCTCGCGCAGGTGGCCGAGGAGGCCGAATCCCGTCACGTCCGTGCACGCGTGGGCCCCGGTTTCGTCCATGGCCTCCGCCGCGGCCTGGTTGAGCCGGCGCATCGTGGCCACCAGCCGGCGGGCGACCGCCTCGTCGGCCAGGCCGCGCTTCACCGCGGTGGCCAGGATGCCGGTCCCGATCGGCTT
>CAZLRF010000132.1:0-3791 GCA_964561785.1 uncultured Acidobacteriota bacterium
CTCAGTCGAGCGGCCGGCGGAAGACCCGGAAGCCCCACGCGTCGAGCTCGATGCGGGGCGGCAGGTCCACGCGGACGGGGCGGGCCGGCGTGGCGCCCCCCGGCTGCTGCGGGAGCGGGACATCCGGCGTCACCTCGACGAACTCACGCCCGGCGGGGGCGCCGAGGCTGCCCGCCCAGGGCCGGCTCGAGAGGTTGACGGCCACGAGCACGTCCTCGCCTTCGCCGCGCCGCAGAAACGTCACGATTCGATCGGGCTCCGTGCTCGGCAGCCAGAGCGTCTCGCCGCGCCGCAGGGCGGGGTGGGCCCGGCGCAGGGCGACGAGGCCGCGGAACGCCTTCGGGAACTCGGGACGCCTCTCGGCGGAGGCCCAGAAGATCGGCAGGCGCTCGGTGAGGGCCGGCCCGCCCGACTCGGTGGTGTCGCCGGCCTCCATGCCGTTGTAGACGAGGGGGATCCCGTCCATCGTGAAGACGAGCGCGGCGGCGGCCAGCGCCGCGGGCTCGCCGAAGCGGGCGATCGCGCGCCGCTCGTCGTGGTTGTCGGAGAAGCGCAGGTGGAGCGAGCCCCTCGGGAAGCCACGCCGCTCGTCGATCCACGCCCCGCGGATCTCCGAGGCCGGTGCCCCGAGGGAGAGCACGCGCGTGAGCGCGGCGTGGAAGGGCCACGCGTAGTCGGCGTCGAAGGCCCTCGCCAGGAGGTCGGGCGCGCTCCACTCGGCGAGGAGGAACACGTCGGGACGGATCGCCTCGAGGCGGGGCCGCGCCTCCTCCCAGAAGTCGGTCGGGACGAGCCCGGCCACGTCGCAGCGGAAGCCGTCGACGCCCGCCTCGCGCAGCCAGTGCTCCATGACCTCGATCATCGCCGCACGCGTCCTCGGGTTCGCGTAGTCGAGCTTCGCCACGTCCGTCCAGTCGGCGTTCGGGGGCTTCACCCGGCCCGCCTCGTCGCGGACGTAGAGCTCGGGCGTCGCCATCCAGACGTGGTCCCACGCGGTGTGGTTCGCCACCACGTCGAGGATGACCCGCATCCCGCGGGCGTGGGCCTCGCCCACGAGGCGGCGCAGGTCCTCCATCGTCCCGAGGTCCGGGTGGACGGCCAGGTAGTCGCGGATCGAGTAGGGGCTGCCGTGCGTGCCCTTGCGCTTCTCGACCCCGATCGGGTGGATGGGCATCAGCCAGACGACGTCCACCCCGAGGTCCCGGAGGTGGTCGAGGCGGGCCGTGACGCCGGCGAGGTTCCCCTCGGGCGAGAAGGCGCGCGGGAAGACCTCGTAGACGACGGCGTCGCGCGCCCAGTCGGGGACGGGGCGCGCGTCGAGGCGGGACCAGTCGCGGCCGTCGCGGGGCTGTCCCCAGGCGGGCAGAGAGACGGCGGCGAGCATCGCGGCGAGGGCGAGAGGGCGGGGCATGGGCTCTCCTGTGTCGGGGGGTTCAGTCGGCATGGGCGCCGCGGGCGAGGACGGTGAAGCCGCGCCGCGCGAGCGTGCGCGCCGTGACCATGGCCGGATGCTAGCACGCGGGCGGGTGCGGGCCCGCCGTGCTAGCCTGCCCCTTTCCCGGGAGAGACAGGCCTTGGTCCGGTTCGGGCGGCTGGCGGCGACGTGGCGGGGGCCGGGGGGAGGCCGCGAGGTGGCGCTCGTCGCCTACCCGCTCATCCTCGGCCACCTGTCCTTCACGATCCAGACCTTCGTCGACCGGCTCCTCCTCACGTGGTACTCGGCGGAGGCCGTGGCGGGAGCGGTCACGGGGCTCTTCGCGGTGTGGAGCCTCCTGGCGCTGTTCACCGGCACCGGCGAGTACCTCACGACCTTCATCGCGCAGTACCTCGGGGCGGGCCGGCCGGACAGGATCGGCCCCGCGACGTGGCAGGGGATCTACTTCTCGATCGGGGCGGGGGCGCTCGTGGCCTCGCTCGCCCCGATCGCAGGCCCCGTGTTCGACCTCGCGGGGCACGACCCGGCGCTGCGCGCGTACGAGGTCGAGTACGCCCGGGCGCTCCTCCTCGGGGCGTTCCCGGTCGTCCTGATGGCGACGCTGTCCACGTTCTTCGCGGGGCGGGGGGAGACCCACGTCGTCCTGCGCGTGAACGTCCTCGCGACCATCTTCAACGTCGTCTTCGACTGGCTCCTCATCTTCGGGAACCTGGGCTTCCCGCGGCTCGGGGTGACGGGCGCGGCGCTCGCGACGATCCTCTCGCAGGTGGCGGGGGCCGCGGTCTATCTCGCGGTGATCTTCGCCCCGCGCTTCCGCGAGCGCTACTGCACGCTCTCGGGCTGGAGGCCCGAGCCGTGGCTGGTCGCGCGCCTCCTGCGCTACGGCCTGCCGACGGGGCTGCAGTACTCGCTCGAGGTGGGGGCGTTCGCGGTCTTCATGGTGATCGTGGGGCGGATCGGGACGCTCGAGCTCGCGGCCAGCGGGGTCGCCTTCAACCTCAACATGATCGTCTTCATGCCGATGGTCGGCCTCGCGATCGCGGTCTCGTCCCTGGTCGGGCGGCACCTCGGGGCGGGGCGGCCGGAGGTCGCGGAGCGTGCGGTGGGCTCCGCTCTGGCCATGAGCTTCGTCTACATGGGGGCGTGCGGGGCGCTCTACGTCCTCGCCGCGCCGCTCCTGCTGGCCCCGTACGGGGCGAACGCCGACCCCGCGACCTGGCCGCGCATCGCCGAGGTGGCCACGGTGCTCCTGCGCTTCGTGGCCGTCTACTCGATCTTCGACATGATGAACCTCGTTCACGCGGCGGGGCTGCGGGGGGCGGGCGACACGGTCTACCCGATGGCGCTGACCTTCTTCCTCGCCTGGGTCGTGATGCTCGGGCCCGCGTGGATCGGGTGCGTGGGGCTGGGGATGGGCGCGTACTTCGCGTGGTCGATGGCGAGCCTGTACGTCCTCCTCCTCGGGCTGCTGATGTGGAGACGGTTTCGGGCCGGCCACTGGAAGCGGATGCGGGTGATCGAGCCGTCGCCGCTCCGGACGGGCGACGAGGCGGCCGCGGCCGTGAGATCCTGACGGTCCTGGAGGGAGGACGCGGATGAGCCGGCGGGGGAAGCTGCTGTGGGGGACGGTGGGCCTCGTGGCGCTCTCGGTCGGGGCCGGCGTGGCCCTGTGGCCGGAGCGTTTCGTCGTCAACGCGCCGGTGCGGCACATGCTCTTCGGGAAAGGCATCGCGCCGCCGCCGGAGGACGTGGCCCGGGCCCGGCTGCGGGGACCGGCCGGGGCGCGCGTCACGCGGTTCGCCGAGGACCTGCCGAACGTGCGCGTCCTGCGCTTCGCGCCGAACGGGGACCTGCTCGCGAGCCAGCCGCGGGCGGGGAGGATCGTCCGCCTCGCGCCCGACCGCGACGGGGACGGCCGCTCCGACGGACGGCACGAGGTCGTGGGAGGGCTCGACCGGCCGCACGGCCTCGACCTGCAGGAGGGCTGGCTCTACGTCGCGGAGACGGGCGCGGTCGGCCGCATTCGCTTCGACGCCGCCACGGGCGCGGCGTCGGGAGCGTTCGAGCGGGTCGTGACCGGGCTCCCGGCCGGTGGCAACCACTGGACGCGGACCGTGCGGTTCGGGCCGGACGGATGGATGTACGTGTCGGTCGGCTCCTCGTGCAACGTCTGCATCGAGGACGACGCGCGGCGGGCCGCGATCCTGCGATTCCGGCCGGACGGCACGCAGGGCGAGGTGTTCGCGAGCGGCCTGCGCAACTCCGTGGGCTTCGACTGGCGGCCGCAGGACGGGGAGATCTACGCGACCGACAACGGCCGCGACCTGCTCGGCGACGACTTCCCGCCCTGCGAGCT
>CAZLRF010000133.1:0-3586 GCA_964561785.1 uncultured Acidobacteriota bacterium
CTGCTCGCGGTAGAGCCATGCGCGCGCGGTGCGCTTGGTCGTGATCTGTGCGAGGTGTTGTCGGCTCTCAGGAAGCGCGTGATTTTGGCTTTGTGGGCGCGCGCTGGGGGAAGAGCTCGGCATAGCGGGTGGCGACGTAGCGGCGGTAGCCGGGGAGGAACTCGTCGGGGCTGAGTCGGTCGAGGACGGCGCGGTAGTAGGCGAGGGAGCGGACGGGTGGCAGGGTGGGTGGTGCGGCGTGCAGGCGTCGGAGGGTGGCGAGCTGGACGGCGTGGCGGAAGTGGTCGAGGGGGACGCCGCGGGCGAAGAGGGACTGGGCGACGGCCCAGTCGTGTCGGGAGGCGCGGTGGGGCGCTCCGGGCTGGGCGAGGAAGATGCGCAGGACGGCGGCGAGGTAGTCGAGCCGGTTCACGGCTTGCGCCGGGCGGCGCGCTCGCGGGCGCGGCGGCGGGCGGCCTCCTTCTGTTCCTTGTTGCGGTAGGACTCGCCCTCGATGGCGACGATTTCGCTCTGGTGCACGAGGCGGTCGACGAGGGTGACGACGGAGGTGGCGTTGGGGAAGACCTCGCTCCACTCGGCGAAGGCCTTGTTGGTGGTGAGGAGGATGGGTCGCTGGAGGTAGCGGCGGGAGACGATCTCGAAGAGGAGATCGGCGTGGCGGGAGTCGTAGGAGAGGTAGCCGACCTCGTCGATGACCAGGAGGTGGGGGCGGGAGAAGCGGGCGAGGCGACGCTGGAGGGAGAGGGAGGAGGTCTGGTCGGCGAGGGTGTTGAGCAGCTCGGAGGCGGTGAGGAAGCGCACCGAGGCGCCGGCGAGGGCGGCCTGGTGGGCGAGGTTCTTGGCGATCATGGTCTTGCCGAGGCCGTTGGCGGCGACGAGGACGACGTTGGTGGCCGAGTGCAGCCAGTCGAGGGCGAAGAGATCCTCGATCTGGGTGCGGTCGATCTTCTTGGGCCAGTTCCAGTCGAAGTCGGCGATCGGCTTGAAGGCGCCGAGGCGGGCGCGGTGCAGGCGGCGCTCGAGTCCGCGGCGGGAGCGTTCTTCGTCTTCCCAGCGCAGGAGGTCGGCGAGCCAGGGTTGGTCTCGGACCTCGGGCCAGTGGGCGAGCAGTCCGTGGAGTTTGAGGGTGCGGGCTCGGCGTTCGAGATCGTTCATGTGGGCGTCTCCGGGTCGTAGTCGGCGAGCCGGTGCGGGGTGACCACGAGCTCGCGGACGCGGGGATCGTCGGGGAGGGCGACCGGCAGCGGCGGCGGTTGTCCACGCCGGGCGCGCCGGCGATCGAGGACGAGGCGGACGGTGTCGGGATGGGGCGAGCCGGCGGCGAGCGCTGCGGCGACAGCGGGGGCGAGCTCGTCGCTCCCGTGCTCGTCGAGCAGGCGCAGGAGGGCGTCGACGGCGCGGGCGAGCCGGTGCTGGCGCTGGGCGAGCGCGAGGAGCAGGGCCTGGGCGCCGGGCACGGTGCGGAGGAGGCGGTCCTGGCTGCGGTGGAGGCGCGCCTTTCTCTTGGCCCGCCAGAGCGCGTCGAGGTGCTCGTCGCGCTCGACGATCTGTCCCTTCTGCCACGAGCGGGGGTGCACGGCGATCTCGACCTCCCGATCGAAGATGCGCACCGAGTCGAGATCGGCGCGCACGACGAGCGTGCGGTCGATGCGGTCGTGGGGGATCGAGTAGCGGTTCGCGTCGAAGGCGACGTAGGGCGTGCGGCGGGCGGTGACGGCGAGCGTCTCGTGGCAAGGGAACGGCTCGGCGGGGAGCGGCAGGAGCCGCGGCTGCTCCTCGCGGAAGGCCTGCTCGACGGTGCGCCGGCGGTCCTCGGGCCAGGGGCGGCGCGGCGCGACCTCGCGGCACCAGCGGTCGGCTTCGGCGTTGAGCGCTGCGAGAGCGAGCTGGGAGCGGAGCGGGAAGAAGGCGCTCCGGAGGTAGCGGATGGCGCGCTCGACCCGGCCCTTCTCGTTGCCGCGGGCGGGAGCGACCGGCCGCGGCTCGTAGTGGTAGGCGTCGGCGAGCTCGCGCAGGCGGGGATGGAACACGATCCCGGAGCCGACCCGCTCGAGCACGGCGCTCTTCAGATTGTCGTAGAGCAGGACGCGGGGCACGCCTCCGAAGGCGGCAAACGCCTGGACGTGGCCGGCCAGGAAGCTCGGCAGCCGGAAGTCGTGGCAGAAGCGCACGAACAGCTGGCGCGAGAACGACAGCACCAGGACGAAGGCGAACAGCCGCCGCGTGCCCCCGACGACCGGGCGGCTGCCGAAGTCGGCCCAGTCGACTTGCGCCTGCTCGCCGGGCAGCGTGCGCAGCTCGAAGAACGCCTCCGGGGCCGGGCGCGGCCGGAGTCCCGACCGAGCGAGCCGGTGGCGGAAATGGTCGGGGCCGCCGGGATAGCCGCGCCGGCGGGCCATCTCGTGGAGCTGGGAGGCCGGCAGGGTCGGGAACCGCGCGAGCTGCTCACCGAGCCAGCCGAGGAACGGGTCGAGGATCGAGGGCCGGCGCCGCTCACCGGTCCGCGCCGTCGCATCGTGGCCCAGCACGCGCCGCACGGTGGAGTGATGGACCCCGAGCTGGCGGGCGATCCTCCCCGGCAGCCAGCCCTCCGCCACCGCCAGGCGCCGGATCTCCGCCTCCAGCTCGCACCCGATCACGGCGCCACCGCCGTGAGCGCGGACGGCGCGCGCGCAGGAAATCGTGCCGCACCACGGGCCGGCAGTCCACCGCGCAGAACGCGCACGGCAGCCGATCCGGGGCCGGGCTCGGGGGCGGTGCCGGAGCCGAACGATGGGCGGGCGGCTCGCACGCCCCGACCTTCTCGAACTCCACCGGCCGCGGGCTACCCTGATGCGTCACTTTTTTCGGAGAGCCTGCGCGCCGCAGCCGGTACGCCGACTGCCGGCGCGAGTGCGCGAAGCGGCCGCGACGGCTTCCCTGGTAGCGCCGGCCGGCTGCCCGCAGGCTCCGCCGCCGCGCCGCCTCGCGGCACGACCGCGAGCAGTACCGGTGCCCCCGATCGCAGAACGAGCAGACGTAGACCGCGCGCTGGCAGGCGTCACAGAGGAAACGGCGACAGTCCGGGCGCAGAGCCGATCTTCCGGGCCTGGACGAAATCGCCCGAACCGGCGAAGATCACCCCGCCGGGAGCGCCAGCTCCAGGCTCTGTCTGGCGGGGGACGGGCATTCCAACGCGACCGTCCCCCGCGCTTTTTCCGGGCGATTCTCTCCCCGACCGCCCCCACCAGAAACCGGCGCGCTCCGCGCGCCGGGAGGATGTCGACCTACCCCGAAACCGCGCCTAGAAAGCCAGAATCACGCGCCTCTCGAGAGCCGCTGACAGCTCGTGAATCGCGCGCGTCTGGTCGCGGTCCTCGTCGACGGTCAGGACGAGACAGCGGTTGAGCAGCTCTTCGTCGACGTCGATCGCCGTCGTCGTCATCAGGATCGCAGTCGGCCCCGAGACGTGGTACTCGTGCGTGACGAGCTTCCCCGACGCCGGGTCCTTCCCGGTCGAAGCGATCGTCAGCTCGCCTTCGCTCTGGAGGAGCTTCAGCGCGTAGGCCGCGCGCTCGGCGCCCTCCTCCTCGGCGATCGCCAGGAG
>CAZLRF010000134.1:0-3555 GCA_964561785.1 uncultured Acidobacteriota bacterium
GGCGCTACCCGCTCGCCTTCATCTCGCCCCCCGCCCACCACTTCCTCAACTCGACGTTCTCCGCCCAGCCCGTCTTCGTGCGGCGCGAGGGCGAGGCGAGCGTGACGATCCACCCGGAGGACGCCGCCGCGCGGGGCATCGCGCAGGGCGCCTCCGTCCGCGTCTTCAACGACCGCGGCTCCTTCCTCGCCCGGGCCCGCGTCTCGGACGCGGCGCGACGGGGCGTCGTGGTGGGCCTGTCGATCTGGTGGCCCAAGCTCTGCCCCGGCGGCCGCAACGCGAACGCGGTCACGAGCCAGGCCCTCACCGACATGGGCGGCGGCGCCACGTTCTTCGACGCCCTGGTCGAGGTGGAAGGGGTCAGATCTTGAATCTGCTCATTCCCCGGCCGGACGCGCCATTTCAAGATCTGACCCCTTCATGATCGGCGCCTACGTGGCCTCGATGGTCGTGACGCTCGTCCAGTACCTGCGCCTCCGCGACCGGCGGCTGCTGGCGCTGCTCGCGCTGTTCGCCTTCCAGGCCCTGGCTCTCACCCGCGACTGGTGGGACTACAAGAAGGAGGTCTTCCAGACCGCCGCCTGCGCGTCCGGCCTCGTCCTCCTCCTGATGCTGACGATGCGCCGGCCCCCGACGCCGCCGGGCGAGCCGCCTCCGCCCGCCTGAGCGTATCCGCCGGGCGCCGCCGGAGCGCCCGCGGCGGTAGACTAGCGCCCTATGAAGAAGGCGCCCGCCGCCCGACTCCTCTACGCCGCCTCCGAGACCGACGCCGACATCCTCTACCCCACCGGCTTTTTCGCCCCGGACCCCTTCCTCTTCGTCCAGAAGGGCAAGACGCGCATCCTCGTGATGAGCGACCTCGAGATGGACCGCGCCCGCCAGCAGGCGACCGTCGACCGGGTGCTGTCCTGGTCGAGGCTCGCGAAGCCGCTCGAGGCGGACGGAAAGAAGGCGCCCCCCGCCGACGTGATCGCCCTCGCCCTGAAGCATCTCGGCCTGCGCCGGGTCGAGGTGCCGCAGAGCTTCCCCCTCGGCCTCGCGATGGAGCTCGACGCGCGGGGGATCCGCCTCGACCTCGGCCCCGACCCGTTCTGGCCGGAGCGCGAGACGAAGCAGCCGCACGAGGTGCGGGCGATCGAGGCCTCGCTGCGCGCGGCCGAGGCGGGCCTCATGGCCGGCATCGAGGCGCTCAAGGCGTGCCGCATCCGCAAGGGCTGGCTGTGGCGCGACGGGCGCAGGTTCACCGCCGAGGACCTGCGCTCGGCGGTCAACACCCGCATGATGGCGGACGGCTTCGTCCCCGCCCACACCATCTGCGCCCCCGGCGACCAGGCGGTCGACCCGCACGAGGAGGGCCACGGGCCGATCCGCGCGCACACGCCGGTGGTCATGGACATCTTCCCCCGCAGCGAGAAGACCGGCTACTTCGGCGACCTGACCCGCACGGTCGTGCGGGGCCGGGCGAGCTACGCCCTGCACGAGATCTACGCGATCGTCCACGAGGGCGTGCGCCTCGGCCACCGGATGATCCGGGACGGCGTCCAGGGCATGGACGTGCACAAGGCGATCCAGGCCCTCTTCGAGCGCCAGGGTTACAAGACGGGCGTGCGGAACGGCCGGATGCAGGGCTTCTTCCACGGCACCGGCCACGGCCTCGGCCTGCAGATCCACGAGGCGCCCTCGATCGGCAAGCGGCCGAGCGTCCTGCGCGCCGGCCACGTGGTCACCGTCGAGCCGGGGCTCTACTACCTCGGCCTCGGCGGCGTGCGCATCGAGGACGTGGCGCTCGTCACGAAGACGGGCTCGCGCTGCCTGACCCGCGTGCCCAAGCAGCTCGAGGTCTGAGGCCATGCCCGTCGCCCCGGGCGTCCGGCTCGGTCCCTACGAGATCCTCTCCCAGCTCGGCCAGGGCGGCATGGGCGTCGTCTACCGCGCGCGGGACACGCGGCTCGACCGCGACGTGGCGGTGAAGGTCCTGCCCCGCAACCTCGCCGAGGACCCCGACGCGCTCTCGCGCTTCGAGCGCGAGGCCAAGGCCGTCGCCGCCCTCTCCCACCCGAACATCCTCGCCATCCACGACTTCGGCCGCGAGGAGGGGAGCGTCTACGCCGCGATGGAGCTGCTCGAGGGGGAGACGCTGCGCCAGCGGCTCCAGGACGGCGCTCTGCCCACGCGCAAGGCGGTCGAGATCGCGCTCGAGATCGCGAGCGGCCTCGCCGCCGCCCACGAGAAGGGCATCGTCCACCGCGACCTCAAGCCGGAGAACGTCTTCCTCCTCGGCTCCGGGCAGGTCAAGGTCCTCGACTTCGGCCTCGCCCGCGTCGAGGCGGTGGCGGCCGAGGGGACGGACGTGCCGACCATGTCCCTCTCGACCGAGCCCGGCCGCGTGATGGGCACGGTCGGCTACATGGCCCCCGAGCAGGTGCGCGGCAAGACGGTCGACGCGAGGGCCGACATCTTCTCGTTCGGGGCGGTCCTCTACGAGATGCTGACCGGCAAGCGGGCCTTCCGCGGGGACAGCCCGGTCGAGACGCTCAACGCGATCCTCAAGGAGGACCCGCCGAGCCTCTTCGAGTCGACGAAGAACGTCTCGCCCGCCCTCGAGCGGATCGTCCGCCGCTGCCTCGAGAAGCGGCCCGAGGAGCGCTTCCGCACCGCCCACGACATGGCGATCGCCCTCGACGCCATCTCCACCTCCTCGACCCGCAGCTTCAGCACCGCGGCGCTGGAGGCCGAGGAGGCGGCCGCGCGCCGCCGCGGCGCGGGCTGGATCGAGCGGGCCCTCCTCCTCGCCGCGGGGGCCGCGATCGCCTCCGGGGCGATCCTCGCCTGGTCGCGACTCGCGCCGCGCGAGGCCGACGGGGCGGCGGTGTTCCGCTGGGCGAGCTTCTCCGGCCGCGACTCCTCGCCCGCGGTGTCGCCCGACGGGCGCACGATCGCCTTCACTTCGGACCGCGACGGCCAGCCGCGCATCTGGCTCAAGCAGGTGAGCGGCGAGGGCGAGGCGCCTCTCACCACGGGCCCGGACGATTTCCCGCGCTTCTCCCCCGACGGCACGCAGGTCCTCTTCGCCCGCCCCGACGGCGCGGGCACCTCGCTCTACCGGGCGGCCGTGCTCGGGGGAGAGGCGCGTCGCCTCCTCGACGGCGCGGTCGAAGGCGACTGGTCGCCCGACGGATCGCGCGTCGCCTTCGTGCGCCTTGCCAGCGAGGGCGGGCAGACCGTCACCGTCCTCGGCGTCGCCGCCGCGGACGGCTCGGAAGCGCGCGAGGTCGCGAAGGTGCCCGGCGGCATGCGCGCGCCCCGCTGGTCGCCCGACGGTCGCTCGGTCGCGGTCGTGCCGGTGCCGGGGGCCCTCCTCGCCGGGGCGCAGCAGGGACCGGTCGTAGTCGGCGTCGAGGACGGCTCGGTCCGCACCGTCCCCGCCCCCGACCCGCGCCGCAACCTCTCCGCCGCCGCCGGGACCGCGACGGGCGAGCACGTCTACCTCCAGGCCGAGTCGGTGGTGAGCGCCGCGGGCAGCACCGCCCTCCTCGTGCGGCAGGACCCCGCGAC
>CAZLRF010000135.1:0-3549 GCA_964561785.1 uncultured Acidobacteriota bacterium
GCGTGCTGCGGGTCGAGGTCGCGGTGAGCCACGTCCTCGGGCGCATTCGCTGACGGCGGATCCTGGTCAGCCGGCGTCCTGGCTCCACACCCTCACCCCGTGCCGGCTGAGGCGGATCGGGATGCTGCGGTACGCGGGCGACTCCGCCTCGATCTCGCGCACGAGGGCGCGCTTGGCCGAGGAGCGCTCGCCGCAGAGCAGGGTCAGGGAGCCGCCTTCCCCGCCCGCGCCGTTCACCTTCCAGCCGAGGGCGTCGTGGGCCCTCGCGACCTCGATGACGCGCCGCGCATCGCTGCCGACGAGGGCGGGGTGCAGCCGCTCCTGGGCCTGCGTGCTCTCCGTCATCGCCCGGCCGAGCGCGGCGAAGTCCCCCGCGTACAGCGCGTCGCGCGAGCGGGGGGCGGTGCGGCGCAGCTCCACGATGGCGGGGGAGTCGGGGCCCGCGCTCTCGAGCGAGCGGATCACCGTCTCGTGGATGGCCGAGGAGTCGTGCGACTTGCCGAGGTAGACGAGGACGAGCCGCCGCTCGAGCTCCCACCACACGGGGTCGGGCACGCGCACGGGGGACACCGACGCGTGGGGGTAGACGAACATCTCGATGAAGTTCACCCCGCCGTAGGCCGACGCGAGCTGGTCCTGGATGCCGCACTGGCGGTGCAGCATCTCGGTCTCCACCCGCTGGGCGGCGGCCGCCACCTCGTGGGGGGCGAGCCGTCCCGGGGTGAGCGCGTCGAGGGCCGCGACGAGGGCGACGGTCACGGCGGCGGAGGTGCCGGTGCCCGCCCCCGCGGGCGCCTCGGAGTGGATGCTCACCTCCAGCCGCAGGTCGCGCGGGACGCGCATGTACGCGATCGCGGCTTCGAGCAGGGGGTGCTCTCCCCACGGCTCGCCCGTCCGCGACGGCGCGTAGGGCGCTCCGAAGTTCTCCGCGTGGATCACGAGGGGCGGCGCCTGGTCGTCGCGCGGCGACACCGCCACCTGGACCTCCGCGTACGGGTACACCGCGATGTTGAACACCTGGCCGTGGCCGGCGAACCACGTGTCCGTCCAGCAGCCGTTGTCGCAGATCCGGATCGGGGCGACGCTGTTGACCACCGAGCGCATGCGCGGAGCTTATGCCGGGAAGGGGCCACCCTCAAGGGTCCGCGACTCGGGTATGCTGCGCCGCGTGAGCCGGGTGCCGGGAGCCGAGGAGGAGAGGATCGCCGCGAACCTGCAGGTGAGCCTGTGGGCGGGGCTCGCGGGGTCGGCGCTCGGCTCGCTGTCCAACCTCGTGAGCGGCAAGCGGCCCACCGCCATCCTGCTCGCCCTTCTCTTCCTGCTCTGCCTCGCTGCGCTCTTTCTCCTGCGGCGCCGCCGACCGGGCGCCGCCGCCGTCGTCCTGCTCGGGTCGCTTCTCGCGGCCACGCACGGTATGCTCGTCCTCGGCCAGGGCATCCACGACCGGGCGGCCATCCTCTACCCGGTCGTCATCCTCGTCGCCGCCCTCCTCCTCGACCGCCGGCTCCTCGTGGCGACCGCTGCGCTCTGCGTCCTTTCCGCGATCGTCGTCGCCCGCCTCGAGCAGGTGGGCGTGCTGCGCACTCCGTGGGCGGGCCGCCTCGGCTGGCTGCCCCTCGTCGACATGACGATCATCCTCGCGGTCACGGCGGTCGCGGTGCACCGGCTCGTGGCCGACACCGTCCGCGACGTGTCCGCCCTGCGCCGCAGCGAAGCCCGCCTCGCCGAGCTCAACCGCGAGCTCGAGGCCCGCCAAGCCGAGCTCGAGCGGTTCACCTACGTGGTCTCCCACGACCTGCGCAGCCCCCTCGTCACCGTCAAGGGCTTCCTCTCGTATCTCGACCGCGACGCGCGGGCGGGAGACATCGGACGGCTCGAAGCCGACGTCCAGCGGATCCGCGCCGCCGCCGACCGCATGTCGGAGCTGCTCGACGACCTGCTCGAGCTCTCCCGCACCGGCCGGATCGACCGCCCGCAGGAGGACGTGCCCTTCGCGGAGGTGGTCCGGGAGGCAGAGGCCGCGACCGCGGGCCGGCTCGGCGCGCGCGGCGTCGAGGTGGCGGTCGCGCCGGGACTGCCGGTCGTCCGCGGCGACCGCCGCGGCCTGGTCGAGCTCGTCCAGAACCTCCTCGAGAACGCCGTCAAGTTCGCGGGCGACCGCGCCGACCCGAGGGTCGAGGTCGGCGTGCGGGAGGGCGGCGCGCCGTCGGGGCAGGCCCTCCTCTACGTTCGCGACAACGGCATCGGTATCGACCCCGCGCACCACGAGCGGGTCTTCCAGCTCTTCCACCGCCTCGACCCGCGGGCGGAGGGCACCGGCCTCGGCCTCGCCCTCGCCCGCCGGATCGCCGAGGCCCACGGCGGGAGGATGTGGGTGGAGTCCGACGGTAAGGGGCGGGGCTCGACCTTCTGCTTCACCCTGCCCCTCGCCGGGCCTGCCCCCTCCTGAAGCGGAAGGCGCGCGGCCGCCGGGCGTTCAGCGCACGGGAGCGGGACCGGCGAGCCGGGAGGCCAGCCACTCCTCGAAGGCGTCGAGGTCCTTCCACTCGACCGCCCAGTCGAGCGGTCGTGCCGCGGGATCGGGCACCGTCATCCCCTCGTCGCTGACGCGCACCCCGAGCGGCTCCGTCTTCACCAGGTCGCGCGACGTCGCGAGGTAGACGGCCACGGCGTCGAAGAGCGTCGAGCTCTTCGAGACCACGTGCTCGGGATCCTTCGCGCACCACTCCTGGCGGGGGCACCAGAGCCGGTAGTTCTCGATCACCGCGCGGGCGAGCGGGTCGTTCGAATCGCGAACGCGCGCGTAGCGCTCGCCATCGATCTGGACGAGCCCGCAGGTGTCGAGCGGCGTCACGACGGCCTGCGCCCACGGCGCGGAGAGCAGCGCCCGCGCGGCTTTGGGGCTCGCCTTCACGTTCCACTCCGGCTCCGGCGACGGCTTGCCTCCGTAGCCGCGGCGGATGCTCCCGTACATCCCGGCGAGGCGGAGCTTCCCGGCGAGGCGCGGCTCGCGGGCGAGCGCGGCCTCGACGTTCGGCGGCGGGCCGATCGCAACCAGAGTGAGCGGGACCGGCGACGCCATCGCGGTGTCGACGATCGCCTGCACCCCGTCCCTCAGCACCCGGCCCGGGTACCGCGAGAGGTCGTACCCCTTCACCCACTCCGCCTGCGGGCTCTCGTTGTCGTTCTGCTTCCGCCCGATCCCGATCGGCACGTCGGTCCGCCCGGCGACCTCGAGGAGGCGAGCCACGATCTTCGCCCGGTGCTCGGTGTTCCCGTAGTCGGTGACGACCAGGCGCAGGTCGATGTCGGGGGATTTGAGCGCCAGCGCGAGGGCCCACGTGTCGTCGATGTCGTCCCCGATGTCGGTGTCGAGGATGACCGGCACCGGCGGGGGCGGCGTCGCGGCGAGCGGCGACGCGAGGGCGAGGCACAGGACAGGCGCGACCAGAACGGGGGCGGCGCTTGTCATGCCGCATTGTACGGCACGCGCGGAGTCCTCGGCCCCGGCGCGCCGCGCCGGCCCGCGCGGCGTCGCGGCAACGCCCA
>CAZLRF010000136.1:0-3339 GCA_964561785.1 uncultured Acidobacteriota bacterium
GGCGTCGCTTGTCGGAGGGCGGGATCGGCTCGCCGACGTGGGCGGAGAAGCCCGGTCCCGGCCAACCTCGACCCGGCCAAGGCGGCGCCGCTGCTGTGCGCCGGGATCACCACCTACTCGCCGCTGCGCAAGTGGGGCGCCACGAAGGGGAAGAAGGTCGGCGTGGTCGGGCTCGGCGGCCTCGGGCACATGGGCGTGAAGTTCGCCCACGCCTTCGGCGCGCACACGGTGCTCTTCACGACCTCGGAAGGCAAGGTCGCGGACGGGAAGCGGCTCGGCGCCGACGAGGTGGTCATCAGCAAGGACGCGGACGCGCTGGCGAAGCACGCGGGCAGCTTCGACATGATCCTCGACACCGTCTCGGCCGATCACGACATCAACGCGCTGCTGGCGCTGCTCAAGGTGGACGCGACGCTGGTGCTGGTGGGAGGCCCGCCCACCCCCTACGCGCTCAACGCGTTCAGCCTGATCCTGCCCCGGCGCAACCTCGCCGGCTCCCTGATCGGCGGCCTCGCGGAGACCCAGGAGATGCTCGACTTCTGCGGAAAGCACGGCGTCGCGAGCGACATCGAGCTCATCCCGATCCAGAAGATCAACGAGGCCTACGAGCGCATGGTGCGCAGCGACGTGAAGTACCGCTTCGTGATCGACAACGCGTCGCTGAAGAGGTGAGACCGGTTCAGCGGGCCCGCATCACGAAGAACTCGTAACCGTAGTAGCCCGAGTAGCGGCGCCAGACGTCGATCTCGCGCTGGGCCTGGTCGGCCAGCCCCTGCGCGTCCGCTTCCCCGCGGTGAGCCTCCCGGAAGGCGGAGACATTCGCCTGCAGGGGGCGGTAGTAGTCGTCCCACCACGAGGACGGCGGCAGCGCGAAGTGGCCCACCGTCTCGTAGTCGCAGGCCTCGATCGTGGCCAGGCGGGAGGGCACGTCGCGGATGGCAGGGTACTCCTCCGCCCAGAACGCGGCGCACGCGGGCGGCGGGTCGGGGCGCATCCAGCACGCCTCCGTCACGGCCACGTGCCCCGCGGGCGCGAGCAAACGACGCCACGCCCGCAGGCCCTCCTCGAAACCCACGACGTAGATCGCACCCTCGGACCAGACGAGGTCGAACGAGCCGGGCGTGAAGTCGAGCTGCCGCATGTCCCCGACGCGCGCCTCGAGCCGATCCGCGAGGCCGAGCGCCTGCGCGTGGCGGTTCAGGTCCTCGACGAACGGCGGGTGGTTGTCCACGGCCACGATCCGGGCCGGCGAGCGCTGAGCCAGCACCCGGGTATGGAGGCCCGTGCCGCAGCCCAGGTCGAGGATGCGCGTGCGCGGGCCGACCCCAGGCACGAGGGCGAGGGCACGGAGCGTGCTGGCCGCGTCTCCCGGCCCCTGCCGGGGCAACCCGCTGAACAGCTCGAAGAAGAGCGCGGTCGCCCGGTCGTCCGCCATCGCCGCCGATCCTCTCATATCGTCCCCGCCGGGTGGCCGGCCCGGGCGAGCGAGGTGCGAGCCCTGCTCGACGAGGCGGTCAGCCCCTCACCGCGCGCCTGAGCGCTGGAGCGAGCGCCGCCGGCGTCACGCGGCCCACGCTCACGTCCTCGGCGCCGACGAACGTCGCGAGCGACAGCAGCGCATCGCCGACGCCGGCGAGGGCGGCGTCCCTGTCGATCGCTCCCCACGAGGCGGCGGGCGGCGCATCCCCCTTCGCGAACCAGGGCTCGAAGTGGACGGCCCGGACCTCGAGCCTTCTCTCTTCCCGGTGGGTCTTGGGGTCGAGCCGGCCCACGAGCTGGCCGTCGTGGAAGATCGGCAGCGAGTAGTAGCCGTGGACCCTCTTGTGGCCCGGCGTGTAGACCTCCAGCGTGTAGTCGAAGCCGAAGAGGCGGCGCGTGCGGTCGCGGTGCCAGAGGAACGAATCGAAGGGCGACAGGAGGGTGGTGCCCGCGGCGGGGCGCCGCTTGCGAGAGGCGGCGGCGAGGGCGGGCAGGTCCTCGGCGAGGGCCAGGAAGCGGCCGCGCTCGCCCTCGACCGCCACCTCGACGACCTCGCCCGCCCCGAGAGCGGCGCTCAGCTCCTGTCGCCTCTCGGCGGCCGTGGCGCGCGGGAAGGTGAGGTACATCCGCAGGTCGGTGTCGCTGGCCGCCCCCAGGGCGTGCAGCGACTGCCGCAGGTGCCATCGGCGGAAGCCCTTGCGCGTGAGGGGCTCGCGGGCGACGGCCCTGGGCATCACCCGCTCGCACAGGTCGAAGCGCTTTCGGAAGTGCGACCGCGAGTGGACGAGCGTGCGCCCGCTCATCCACAGGTAGTCGAGGGCGTGCGCGGCGGGTTTCCAGTTCCACCAGCCCCCGGCCGAGCCCGGGGGGCGCCGGTGCTCGAAGTCGCCGCTGCCCAGGGGGCCGCCTTCGGCGATCGCGCCCTCGACCGCGCGCAGGATACGGCGGTTCTTCTGGAGCCAGGCGCCCCAGGCGCGGTTGCGCAAGGAGTAGTCGAGCATCGCCCGGCGCCAGGCCGGGTAGTGAGACGCGGGGACGAGGCATGCGGCGTGAGCCCAGTACTCGAAGAGCAGCCGCTGCCGGTAGGCGATGCGGTCCAGGGTCCCCCGGTCGTAGGGCCCGAACCGGCTCCACAGGGTCAGCTGGTGCGCGCGCTCCACCACGTTGATCGAGTCCATCTGGAGCCCGCCCACGTCCTCCACGAAGGCTAACAACGAGGAGGCGGTGAGGCGGCGCGTCCGGGGCCTCGCGAGGTGCTGGCGGGCGAGGAAGAGGGCGGCGACGGCGCGGCGGCTGACGGCGGGTGTGGCCATGATCCGGTCGCAGCGGGCTACAGCTCGCCGAGCCTCCTCGGTACCGGCGCGCGGGTCGAGGTCGGCGAAGTAGAGAACCCACGGCGGGCCCTCATCACTCGGGCAGGCCTTCCCCGGCGAGATGATCGAGCTCGTCGAGCTCGTGCGACTGCAGCGCGAGCACCATGCCTAGATCCCCGGGGCGCAGGGTGATGCTGGACTTGGTATTCGCTCTCATACCCAGAGCATACCTGCGGAGAGGCGACCGGTGGCAGGAGTCCGTATCCTGGTCGTCGATGCCGCCGCGGAGAGAACGGCAGGTCACAGTCCAGGGCCGCCGGGGTCGGTGAGCGCCCAATCGATAGTCCCTTACGGAATGAGTTGATGCCGTTCTGGTCAGGATCTTGCGGGTGCGAGTTGAGCGAGAGTGGGGGTGATCAGGAAGGTCCGGAGTTGAAGGGCGAGCGAAGCGACCGCCCGGCCCAAGGTGGTGAGGTGGTACTTGTAGTTACCGGTGTTAGCGCTTGCCGAGAAGCGCGGCTTTTTGACTGGCGAAGGGCTTGAGTTT
>CAZLRF010000137.1:0-3311 GCA_964561785.1 uncultured Acidobacteriota bacterium
TTAGCAGAAAAGGGGCGGACGCGGGAGCCGCGGCGCTACTCGCCGGTCTCGAGCGGTCCCGGTCGGACCGGCAGTCGCGGGTCGAGGCGCAGGGCGCGGACGCTCCGGGGGGCGAAGCGGACCTCGCCGCGGCCCCGGCGCGGGTCGCGGTAGAGCGAGAGCGTCGCGTCGGCGAGGCTGGCGGTGGCCTCGACGGGCTCCCACGTCGCCCCGTCGGGGGAGGCCTCGACGCGCGGGCGGGTGACCCAGGGGGCGTCCGACAGCTCGAAGGCCACGCGCCCCACGAGGCGCGGCCCGGGCAGGACGAGTTCGATGCGGTCCGGCGCGAAGAGCGCGGGGACGGCTTCGCCCGGCGCGACGACGGCGGAGCCCGGCCCGGGCCCGAGCTCGAGGACGCGCTCGTCCCCGAGGTCGGCCACCGGGGCGAGCCCCTCGAGGGCGAGAGGGCCCGACGGCCCCTCCCCCGAGCGCGGCGCGACGACGTGCCGCACCCCGACCGCGCGCAGGAAGCGCGCCCCCTCGGCGTCGACGCCGTGCTCGAACAGCTCCAGCGCGCGATCGAACGGCCGCGGGATGAAGCCCGAGTCCCCGTTGACGAGGGGACGGCGGTGCGCGAGGCCATCGAGCATGGCGAGCGTGTCGTTCGCGCCGAGGGGCAGGACGAGGACGGCGCCGTCCGTCCCCGCGAGGGCCTGCGCCGCGGGCGAGGGTCCGTCGTATCGGCCGAGGCGCAGGGGGAGGTTCGCCGACTCGACCATCATGAGGACGAGCGCCCCGAGCACGGCGAGGCGCCGGCGCCCGGAGAGGGCGAGGCCCGCGAGGACGGCGAGGGCGAGGGTCGGGACGAGGGCGAAGCGCGCGAGCGCGCGCACCCCGCGCACGAGGACGACGTGCTCGTGGAGGAAGCGGTAGAGGCCGGTGTCCGGGCCGAGCGAGAACACGATCGCCACGACGGAGGCGGCGACCGCCACCGCGCGGTACCTCCGCGGCGCGGCGGCGAGCCCCGCGATCCCCAGCGCGAGGGCGGCGAGCCCCGGGAAGAGCGTGTCGCGCACCTGCTCGGGGTCGAGGAGCCGCTGGGTCAGCGGTCCCCACGCCGCGGTGCCCGCCGCGGCGTACGAGGGGAGCGACGCGGCGTAGATCGCCACCTGCTCGAGTGTGAACTCCTGGCCCTGGAGGCCGCGCATGCGCAGGTACGGCGCGACCGCCGGCGCGAGGACGGCCGCGGCGAGGAGGAAGCCCGCGGCGAGCCGCAGCAGCTCGCGCGCCGCGAGCCCGCCGAAGAGGGCCACCGCCACCGCGACCGCGAGGGCGGCGGCGGTGATCGCCCCGAGGTAGACGGAGGCGAGCCCCTGCAGCGCGAGGGCGAGGCCCACGAGGAGCGCCCGCCGGAGCGTGCGGCGCTCCCAGAAGCGGTCGAGGAGGAGGAGGGCCACCGGCAGGAAGACGGTGACCTGCGCGTGCAGGTGCGACAGGCGCGTCCAGCGGTGGGGCCCGGCCGCGAAGTACGCCCCGGCGACGAACGCGGCGAGCCGGTCGCCGCTCGCCCGGCGGACGAGCAGCTGGGCGGCGAGGCCGGAGAGGAGGAGCGAGCCGAGGAGCACGGCGTTGTAGGCGAAGACGGGGCCGAGGGCGGCCTGGAGGGGCGCGACCAGGGCGGCGGGCAGCAGCAGGTTCTCCGAGAAGGCGAGCGCGTCCGGCAGCGGGTAAAACGCGGGAGCCTGGAAGACGCGCGACGGCTCGGACCACAGCGTGGTGCCGGCCCACGCGAGGATCCACGCGTTGAGCCGGCCGTCGGGGCGGTCCATGGGCCCGGTGTGGACGAGGTCGCGCGCGAGAGGCCAGCTCATCGCGACGAGCAGGACGGCGTAGCCCAGGACCGAGAGCGCGACCTCGCCCCACGTCACCGGCCGGGGCGAGGGGGGGCGGCGGGGCGCCTCCCACGGCACGGCCCACGCGAGGAGAGAGACGAGCACGGCCAGGGCGAGGGCCAGCAGGTCGGTGAGCGCCCAGGCCCAGGGCGGGCGCGGCGCGCCGAGGAACCGCGGGGGGACGACCTCGCGGCGCCCCCCGGGGCGCGTCCAGCCGAAGCGCAGGCGCGGCCCGGGGCCGCGGTGCTCGAGGGTCACCTCGAGCGCGGTCCTTCCCTCGGCGAGGGCGACCTCGGTCGAGGCGCGCAGCGGGTCGCCCTCGCCGCGGAGCACGACGTGGCCGTCGAGGGAGACGAGGACGCGCCCACGCCCCTCGGCCCACACCTCGTAGCGGCCGGAGGCGGGCAGGCGCAGCTCGCCCGCCCATCGCGCCCCGAGCCGCCGGCCCGGGAGAAGCTCCCTCAGGTCGCGCCCGAGGAGGTCGATCGCGCCGGGCGCGGTCCGCCCGACCGGCTCTCCCCCCGCGCCGGAGACCTCCGCGGGAAGCCCCGCCGGCCCGCGCAGGACGACGACTGCGGCGAGCGCGGCGGCCACGACGACGAGCGCGGCGGCGAGGGGCCGCCAGGGCCCCGCGCGCCGCTCGCGGCCGCAGAGCGCGGCGAGCACGGCGAGGGCCGCGGCGGGCAGCGCGAGAGGCAGGGCGCGGACGTCGAGCGGCGGCGCGGCGTCGACCGGCGACCAGCGGGACGCGGCGAGGACGACGAGGCCCAGGGCGACGGCGAAGCCGAGGCGGGCGGCGAGGGACAGGAGGCGCACCAGGCCCGGCATTCTACGGCCGTTGACCGGCTCCCCGGGCCCTCGCCATAATCACGTCCTCTCCGCACCGGAGAAAGGAGTCCCCCCATGAAAGCGCTGTGCCTCGTCGCCGCTCTCGGCCTCGGGCTCGCGTGCGCCGCCGCCCGCGCCGCCGAGCTGCAGCCGGGCGACCCCGCGCCCGAGTTCTCGCTCGCGGGGTCGGACGGGAAGACCCACAAGCTCTCGGACTACAAGGGCCAGCAGGCGGTCGTGCTCGCCTGGTTCCCGAAGGCTTTCACCGGCGGCTGAACGAAGGAGTGCAAGTCGCTCCGTGAGAGCGGCGACAAGATCCGGCAGTTCGACGTCGCCTACTTCGCCGTCAGCACCGACACCGCGCAGAAGAACAAGGAGTTCGCCGAGTCGCTGAGCGCCGACTTCCCCATCCTCGCCGACCCCGACAAGACGGCGGCCGAGCCGTACGGGGTCCTCATGCCCATGGTCGGCATGGCCAAGCGGTGGACCTTCTACATCGGCAAGGACGGGAAGATCCTCGCGATCGACAAGGACGTGAAGGTCGACACCGCCGGGGCCGACATCGCGGCCAAGCTCGGCGAGCTCGGCGTGGCCCGGAGGAAGTAGCCGCTC
>CAZLRF010000138.1:0-3275 GCA_964561785.1 uncultured Acidobacteriota bacterium
AACTGCTCGCCTTCCGGGGCCGGACGGTCACCTCGACCGACGCGCGACAGATCCGGAGGCTCATCGCTGCCCACCCCGAGGCGAGCCGGGCCGAGCTGTCACGACTGCTCTGCAAGAAGTGGGGGTGGATCCAGGAGAACGGAGAGCTGCGGGCCATGGTGTGCCGCGGCCTGCTCCTCGCCCTCCACCGCGCGGGTCACATCGAGCTCCCCCCGCCTCGCCAAGTTCGGCCAAACGCGCTCGTCCATCGGCGGCCGCCAGCGGTCCCGGACGTGGACCCGACGCCCATCGCCACGACCCTCGACCAGCTCGGGCCGTTGACGTTCCGCCAGGTGCGGCGGACCCCGGAGGAGGCGATCTTCAACGGCCTGCTCCAGGGCCACCACTACCTGGGCTACGTGCAGCCGGTCGGGGAGCACCTGAAGTTCCTGGTCAGCACGGCGGATCGCCCGCTGGCCTGCTTTGCGTGGGGTTCTGCGCCGCGGCACCTCGGCCCGCGGGACCGCTTCATCGGCTGGTCGAAGGAGGTCCGCCAGCGCAACCTCCGCTTCGTCGCGTACAACAGCCGCTTCCTCATCTTGCCGTGGGTCTCGGTCCCGCCCCTGGCCTCGCATCTGCTCGGCCGGATGGCGCGGATGCTCTCCTCGGAGTGGGAGCGCGTGTACGGGCACGGCGTCTACTTCGCCGAGACCTTCGTGTACCCCGAGCGGTTCCGGGGCACCTGCTATCGGGCGGCCAACTGGGCCGTCCTCGGCCGGACCACCGGGCGCGGGAAGAACGACCTCACGCACCGCGCGAACCGGCCGGTCAAGGACGTGCTGGGCTACCCGCTGGTCAAGGACTTCCGCGAGCGGCTCACCCGATGACGACGACCCCCGCTATCGTCTGGAGGGAGCAGGACTTCGGCGAGTTCCGGCGCGAGGTCCTCGAACAGGTGCCGTCGGGCGATCTGAAGGCGCGGATCCTGGCGCTGCTCGACCTGCTGGCGAACGTGACGACGGAGCTGGAGTCCAAGCGCTCGTCCGTGGACCGACTCCGCCGGATCGTGTTCGGACCGAAGACGGAGACGAGGTCGAGGGTGTTCGGGGACGCCGGAGCGCGCTCCGACGAGAGCGCGGAGGCGAAGGGTCCCCCCGCGAACGACGACGCCGGCGCGACGGCCGGGGGGCCGGGGAGCACGGGCGAAGCGGGAGGGGCGGATTCGGCTCACGAGGCGAGGCCGCGCCCGAAGGGACACGGGCGGCGGGCGGCTCTGGCCTTCGAGAACGCCGAGGTCCGGAAGGTGCCGCACGAGAGCCTCGCGCCGGGGGACCGCTGCCCGTGCTGCGAGGCGAGCAACGTCGCCGAGGTGGCGCCGCGGATGCACGTCCGCTTCACGGGCTACGCGCCGGTGACGCCGCACGTCACCGCGCTGGGCGCGCTTCGATGCAACACCTGCGGCACGGTGTTCGTGGCGACGGACCCGGAGGGAGACGAGGTGGAGAAGTACGACGCCGGAGCGCGGGCCGTCCTCGCCATCCTGGCCTATGGCGCCGGGATGCCCGCCTATCGCCTCGCGGGTCTCCAGGCCGCCCTGGGACACCCGCTTCCGGCGTCGACCCAGTGGGACGTCGTGAACGGGAGCGCGGACATCGTGGTGCCGGTCGTCGACGAACTGCGCCGACAGGCCGCGCAGGCCGGGTTGCTGCACAACGACGACACCACCGCGAAGATCCTCGGTCCGGTGCCACGCCGCCGGCCGCCCCAGCCCGGTGGCGCGCCCCGTGCGGAACCGACCCCGCCACCGGCCGAGCAGGCCACGACGGGGGACCCGCCGGGCGAGGTCGGCTCGATGGCCGAGTCGCCGGCCGCACCGGCGGCGCCGGAGGTGCCGGGCACGCCGAACCGCACTCCCAAAGACCCGCCGAAGCCGCCCGGCGACCAGGCCCAGAGGCCGAAGGGGCGGACGGGGACCTTCACGAGCGGCATCGTGTCGGTCCTGGGCGACCACAAGATCGCCCTCTACGCCACTGGCTGGAAGCACTGCGGCGAGCGCGCCAACGACCTGCTCGAACTCCGGGACCCCGCGCTCCCGCCCCCGATCCAGATGTGCGACGCGCTGACGCGGAACGTCCCGAAGGCTTTCGGCACCATCCTCGGCAACTGCCTGGCCCACGGCCGCCGCGGCTTCGTGGATGTCGCCGGACGCTTCCCCGCCCAGGTCGAACACGTCCTCGATGAGATCGCGTTGGTCTACAAGTACGACGAGGAGGCCCGGGAGCGACGGATGTCCCCGGAGGAGCGCCTCACCTGGCACCAGGCGAGGAGCGAGCCGGTGATGAAGCGGCTCGCCGAGTGGATGAGGACCGAGGTCGCACAGAAGCGGATCGAGCCGAACTCCGGGCTCGGCCAGGCCATCGCGTACATGGAGAAGCACTGGGCCGAGCTGACCCTGTTCCTGCGCGTGGCCGGCGCACCCCTGGACAACAACATCGTGGAGCGCGCTCTGAAGAAGGCGGTCCTACGAAGGAAGGCGTCGCTCTTCTTCCGGACGCCCCGAGGCGCCTACGTCGCCGACGTGTTCACGAGCCTCATCCACACCTGCGAGTTGAACGGCGTCGTCCCGTTCCAGTACCTGCGCACGCTCTTCGAGCACCCCGAGGAGGTCGCAGCCCACCCCGCCGACTGGTTGCCCTGGAACTACACGCTCGCGGCGCGGAGCGCCGCGGCCTGACACCCGCGCTCGCGGGTTGCCACCTGGCCGCCGGCTCGTACCGGCCAGAGTGCCGGTCCCCACGGTCGCCGGCGCACACGGCCCCGACGGATCCGACCGAGGCCCCCCACGGCGCCATCCGCCGACCACCTCACGACCGCCGGAGTACCGGCGGCGGGGTCGACACCCCGAGAATCCCCTCGTCCTGTGGGCCTCGCACGGCTGCCGAAAGGACACGACCTACCGCTCGCTCTCGGCGATCGCGCGCGAGGTGACCTCGCAGAGCTGGAACGGGCTCTTGTTCTTCCGGCTGATCCCGTACGCGAAGCGGGGCGAGAAGAAGGCCGCGTGATGGGGACGGACTTCCACGCCACGCGCATAGGCCAGCGTTTCTTCGAGTCGACGATGCCGCGCATCGCCGACGAGCTGGCCCGTCTCAACCGCAACCTGGAGGCCCTCGTCGCGCTGCTCGAACGGCGCGGCGAGGGCCCCTCGCCCGTGGCCACCAGCACAGACGCGCGCGAGACGCAGCCGCGCACCGCAGAGTCGCCGGGCCCGCGCTGACGTCGAACGAGCCGAGAGG
>CAZLRF010000139.1:0-3209 GCA_964561785.1 uncultured Acidobacteriota bacterium
AAGCAGCAGATCTCGAAGATCAAGTTCGGCAGCCGCATCCTGCGGCCCGGCGCCGAGGCCACCGCGCTCGCCGTGGGCGACCGCGTCAAGCCCGACCTGTCCATGGTCGAGCTCGACGCCAAGCTGTTCAAGGCCGAGGTGCGCCTGTCCGACGAGACGCTCGAGGACAGCATCGAGCGGGGCGAGCTGCGCCAGACCATCATGGAGATGATGGCCGAGGCCATCGCCCGCGACATCGAGGAGGTGATCGTCTCCGGCGATACCGCCTCGGGCGACGCGTTCCTCGCGGTGATGGACGGCGTGCTCAAGCAGGCCACGAGCAACGTGGTCGACGCCGCCGCCAACCCCATCTCCAAGGACCTCATGCGCGACATGCTCAAGACGCTGCCGTCCGAGCACCTGCGCGACAAGAAGGCCATGCGGTTCCTGACGAGCGTCGACGCCGACCTCGACTACCGCAACAGCCTCGCGGAGCGGGCGACCGCCGTGGGCGACAAGTTCCTCGAGGGCGACACGCCGGTCCTGTACTCGGGCGTGCCCGTGCAGCCCGTGCCGCTCTTCCCCGAGAACCTGGGCGCCGGCAGCGACCAGACGGTCATCCTGCTGTGCAACCCGAAGAACATCCACGTCGGCATCTGGCGGCAGATCCGCATCGAGTCGGCCCGCGACATCTCCGAGGGCACGCTCAAGATCGTCGCCACCCTGCGCTTCGACGTGAAGTACGCGGAGGAGCCCGGCGTGGCCAAGGCGATCAACGTCCAGCTCTGATCCGAGGAGGCGTGACCGATGGAAACCTTGCTCGTTCGCCTGAAGCCCCACGACCCGCGGCGGGGGCACGTGCTCAGGCGCTACACGTACCGCGGCATCAAGTTCCACGAGGAGCGCGGCTGGTACCGCGTCGAGAAGCCGGTGGCCGACTACCTGCGCGCGGTGCGCCAGGTGGCGTCCGACCAGCACTCGCCGCTCGCCTTCGACGTGTGCACGGACGATGAGGCCAAGGGCCTCGACGCCCGCGAGAAGGAGGCCGGCGCCACCCGCAAGGCCGCGACCGACGACATCAAGGTGTCGGCGGCCCGGACCGAGCACGCGGTCACGACCGAGGACCTGCCGGAGGCGGCTGTCGCATCCGGAGGGATCAGGGCGCCCGACCGCAAGGGACGCGGGAAGTGACGTGTACGCAACCGTCGACGATCTTCGCGCCGAGGGGGTGACCGCGGCCCAGGCCACGGACGAGCGGCTCACCGCGCTCATCGAGGAGGCCGGGAGCACCATCGACCGGATCACGGGGTGGTTCTTCGAGCCGCGCTCGCTCACCCTGCGCATGGACGGACGGGGCACGGCCAGCCTGGAGCCGCCCGTGCCTCCGATCGCCCTCGACCGCCTCGCGATCGACACGACGGAGCTCTCCCTCGACCCCGCGGACCTCGTGCTCGTCGGTGCGCCCGTGGCGCCGGGCTTCGCCGCCCCGCGCATCTCCCTCACCCGCGGACGGACCTTTCCCAAGGGGACGGCCAACGTCACCGCCGAGGGGCGGTGGGGCTTCACCGAGCCCGACGGCACTCCCGAGGGCCGCACGCCGCTCGAGATCCGCAGGGCCTGCATGCTGCTCGTCCTCCGGTCGCTGCCGCTCCTCGCCGACGACGACTCGTCGGGCGAGGCCCGCAGCCGCTGGCGGATCATCGAGGAGCGCACCCGCGACCAGAGCTATCGGCTCGATCCCGACTCCCGGACCGCCTCGTTCACGGGCGACCCGGAGGTCGACTCGATCCTCGCTCGCTACCGCCGTCCTGGCGGCCTGGGGGCTGCGTGATGCGCGGGCGACTCATCTTCAAGTTTCTGGCCGAGCTCTGCCGCCTCGACACGCGCGCCATGGCGACGACCGACCCGGACGGTCCGGGTCCGCTCACGGGCGGCTACGACCCGGACTTCAAGGAGTCGGTCGTGGTCGACCAGGACGACGACGGCGTCGGCGAGCGTGTGCGGCAGGAGCACCCGCCGGTGCGCGTGCCCTGCCAGGTCGACACCAAGGTCTTCGACGAGCTGCGGATGATGGCGTCGGGCAACGCCCCCCGCTCGCGGCTCGACCTCGTCTTCCACTTCAAGGACCTCGAGCGCATGGGCCTCGTGGACGCGGCGTCCGGCGACGCTCTGATCCGCCCCGGCGATCGGCTGGCGGCGATCCGGGACCTGTGCGGCGACCTCGTGCAGGAGGTCCGCACGCCGCCCGGGCTCTACGTGACCGAGGCACGGCCCATCGGCTTCGGCCTCAACATGAAGAGGCCCCGCCGCAACCTCCTGCTCGTCGCCTTCGAGGACCGCCAGCAGGCGGTGGGGAGGGCCGGATGAGCGTCACCAAGACAGGCGACTGGGCGCTCGCGCGGAGGATCCTCTCGGCCGGCCCCGTCAAGCTCAAGGCGGCCATCGGTACTGCTCTGCGGCAGGAGGCGCAGCTCCTTCGCAAGGAGATCGTGCAGGGCATCACCAACCAGGCGCCCGGTGGCGAGGCCTTCAAACCGCTCTCGCCGCTCACCATCGCGGCCCGGCAGTTGAAGGGTCGGGGCGGCAGCAAGGCGCTGATGGTCCACGGCGACCTGCGCAACGCCATCGCGGCCATCGTCCAGGGCGACGAGGCCTTCGTCGGCGTGCCCCGCAAGGCCCGCGGCAAGGACGGCAAGTCGGTCGTCGACGTGGCCCAGGTCCAGGAGTTCGGCGCCGGCCCCATCGTCATCCCCATGACGCCGCCCATGCGCCGGTTTCTGTTCGCGCTCCTCCGCAAAGCGGGCAAGGAGCCGACCGGCGGCTCGGGCAAGGGCGTCGTGGTCGTGACCATCCCGGCGCGCCCTTTCCTGCGGCCCGCCTTCAAGGTGTTCGAACAGGGAGTGCAGAGGCGCTTCCTCGGCCGGGTTGCTGCTCTCATGGGCTGGTCTTCCGGGCCCACGTCCGCCGGCGCGGGAGGGACTTGAGATGGCCGTTCCCGCGCTGACCAGCATCAACCCCGCGTCCGGGCCGAGCAGCGGCGGCGACATCGTGCGCCTGGCCGGCGACGGTTTCGCTCCGCGTGTCGATGTGTTCTTCGGCGGTGTGCCCGCCGAGGTCCTCTCGCTCTGCGAGGAGGCCGGTGTCTGGCTCGCCGATGTCCGGTCCCCGGCTCACGCCGAGGGGACCGTCGATGTCGTCCTCCACAACCTCGACGAGGCCGGCGTACCCGT
>CAZLRF010000140.1:0-3144 GCA_964561785.1 uncultured Acidobacteriota bacterium
CTCAGTCGATGAGCGCGACGGCCCTCACGCCGGCGGGGAGAGAGGCGGCCTTCGACACGTAGCCCACGGCGCCCTCCGTCGCCGCGACGAACGCGAGGACCTCGTCGTCCGAGGCTTTCACCACGGGGGGCCGCAAGGGGCTCGACGAGAACATCTGCTTCTGCCAGTACTGCACGACCGCGGTCGGGGACATCCCGAGCACCGCTTCCGAGAAGCCGCGGCGCACGGCCGAGGTGCCCGACTGGTCGACGGGAGCGGCGGTCCCGCCGGCCCCCCACCGCGTGGCTTTCTTGAGGAAGACCGCGGCGAGGTCGGCCCGGCGGATGCTCGTCCCCACGACCGACGGGTGGACGACCACGACGAAGTCCTCGGCGGCCGCCGCCCACGCGCCCCCGCCGAGGCACAGGCCGAGAGCGGCGAGCAGCGTCCTGCGTCCGAGCACCATACCGGGATGATACCCCGCCCGCCGCTACCGGTCGCCCCGGCGAACGAGCCGCAGGGCGACGTCGGTCTCGTAGTGCGGGCTCTCGAGGGTCCGCCGCCCCCCGTCGTGCGCGAGCGCCCCGCTCCCCAAGACTGCTCCCGTTCGCGTGTCGACCCACTCCTCCCGCCAGCGGCCGGCGGGCAGGTCCAGCGTCAGCGCCGTCCGGCCGTCGCCCCTGACGTAGACGCCCCGCGCGCGCGATGTGGCGAGGGCCCGTGTGAACGCGCCGGGGGCCGAGACCACGAGGCCGGGCGCGGGGCGCAGCTCGGCCACGTCGAACGAGTGCAGGAAGTCCTTGAGGACGCGCAGCTGCCGGCGCAGGGCGGGGCCGCCCCCGCCCGGCGCCTCGTTGACGAGCGTGCCGTCCTCGTGTCCGACCGCGAAGGAGTAGTCGAGCATGCTGTAGACGCCCCCGCCCGCCATCAGGAACTCCCAGGCCTGGGTCCGGTAGACGGTGTCGGTCTCGGGGTGGGAGACACGGTCGCTGCGGTTCGCGAAGCCCGTCTCGTCGAGGCTCACCACGCGGCCGAGGCCGGCGTTGAGGGTGACGGCCTCCGGCCAGGCGTAGTGGAAGTTGAGGATCGACACGTTCGGGTCCACGTCGCGCAACGGCCAGCGGTGGTTGCAGTAGTTCTGGGCGACGAGGTGGCGCACGCCGAGCCGGTCCTCCTCCTCCCGGAGGACGGCGGCGATGCGGGCCTGCCACGCGAGCGAGGCGGGCGCGGCGAGGTCCACGCGGTTCTTCCAGAAGGCCCCGGGCGGCGACACGTCCCCGGGGAGGATCGACGGGCTCACGACACCGACGGGCACCTCGTGGTCGGCCCACGGCTCGTTCTGGATCTCGTAGTAGAGGTTGTCGAGCTCGCGCAGCTCGCCCACGATCTTCCGCACGACCCGCTCCTGCTCGGCGAGGAGGCGCCCGTTGTCGAGGGTCTGTGCTCTCTCCTTCGGGACGTCGCCCACGCCGTTGACGTTGTTGGCGACGTGGAGGGGCGAGCGCGGCCAGCCCGAGCCGTAGTACGAGGAGAAGAGCACGACCTCGACCACGATGCCCCTCCGCCCGGCTTCGGCGACGAAGGACCGCAGGCGCTCGAAGTAGGCCGGGTCCCAGCGCGAGAGGTCGAGCTTCGCGCCCCCGTCCGCGGCGCCCGGCGTGGCGCTGCGCGCCCAGGGAACGAGGGCTCGGCCAGGGGCGGGGGCGAGGGTGTTCGCCTCGATCCCGAAGTCCCCCGAGGCCTCGTAGTACGTCCCGATGAAGAGGCGCGTGAGGTTGAGCCCGTCCGCGGCCAGGGTGTCGAGGTAGCGGCGGGTGTCGAAGTCGCGGTTGACGACGGCCCCGTAGTGCTCGCCCGATCCGACGAGCACGACGGCCTCGCCGCGGAACGCCAGGTAGGCGGGGTTCGCCCGGTGCTGGGTCAGGGGCTCGGCGGCGGGGACGGGCGGGACGAAGGCGACGGAGAGCGCAAGAACGGCGACGAGCCGGAACGTGCTCATGAGCTCCGCTTGTATCATGGGACCGCCGCGGTTCGCACCCGAGCACCGAAGCCGGAGGACCCATGACGCCCGCCCTCGCTCTCTGCCTCGCCCTCGTCCTGCCCGCGCCGCTCGCCGCGCAGGACGTGGACCCGCGGGTCCTGCGGGGAGAGCACGCCCCGCCCAACGCGATCTGGCTCGAGCAGCTCGACCTCGCCCCGACGAGCCCGGGCACGCTCCTCCCCGGACGTACCGCACGCGGGAACCCCATCGTCCTCGGGCGCGTCCTCCACCCGCGGGGCATCGGCATTCCCGCGCCGAGCGAGCGGAGCCTGCTGCTCCACGGCCAGGCGGTCCGCTTCCTGTCCCTCGTGGGCGTCCCGGACGAGAACGCCTGCGGCGAGCCGCGTCCCGCGTCGCTGCGATACGTCGTGAAGGCGGACGGGAGGGTCGTGGCGGACAGCGGTCCCATGCGGTGGGGCGACGCCCCGAAGCTGCTCGACGCCGACTTGGCGGGGAAGGGGACGCTCACGCTCGCGGTCGAGGTGTCGGAAGGGGCCCGGGGGGACGGCGCGTGGGCGGGTGCGCTCCTGCTGCTCGCGCCGGAGTCTGCCGCGCTGCGCGCCGGCGCCCGCCCGCCGTCGTTCGTGAAGCCGCGCGAGAGCGTCCCGGGGGCGATCCCCCTCTCCCAGGCGATGGAGGCCGTGCCGTGGCTCAACGGCCCGAGCCTCCCGCCGGGCACGTACGCCCTCGACGCCCTGCTCTCCAGCCCGGGCGCCGCTCCCGTGGCGGGCGCGAAGGTCCCGTTCCCGATGGGCGGGCTCGCCTGGACGCGAGGAGTCCCCGGCGTCGCCGATCGGGAGATCGAGGTCGACCTCGGGGGGCAGGCCCACCGCCTCATGACCGTCGTCGGCCTGCTCGACGACGCGACGTGCGCCGCCTCCGACCCGGGTCTCGCCACGGCCCGCTTCCACGTGTACGCGGACGGCGTGAAGAAGGCCGAGAGCGGCCCGATCGGCTACGGCAGCGAGCCGGTGCTGCTCATGACCGACGTGAGGGACGCGAGGACCCTGCGCCTCGTCGTCGAGGGCGGACAGGCCCCCGACCGCGCGGCCGCGGGGTGGGCCGGCACGCTCCTCTCCATGGCGCCCGGGGCCACGTTCGTGCCCGTCGCGCGGGCGAGCGCG
>CAZLRF010000141.1:0-2870 GCA_964561785.1 uncultured Acidobacteriota bacterium
GATCTTGAATTGAGGCGTTTTCGCCGGGGGATGAGCAGATTCAAGATCTGACCCCTTGATATACTGCTGAGATGCGCCGCCTGGCCGTCGTCCTCCTGTCCGTCCTCGCCGTGGCCGCCTGCGGGCCGGCCCCCAAATCGCAAGGGGCGAAGCTCGCCCCGCCGTTCGACCTGCCCGACCTCAACGGCGGGCGGGTCAGCCTCGAGTCCCTGAAGGGCAAGGTCGTGGTCGTGGACTTCTGGGCCACCTGGTGCGGCCCGTGCATCAAGGAGATCCCCGAGTACGCCGCGTTCTACCGGAAGAACCAGCCGCGGGGGATCGAGGTGATCGGCATCGTCATGGACTCGGGCTCCCCCCAGGAGATCGCCGACTTCGTGCGGGAGTACCAGATCCCCTACCGCCAGCTCGTCGGCGACGAGAAGACCGGCGAGGCTTTCGGGGTGAACCAGGGCTTCCCGACCACGTTCGTGCTCGACGGCAAGGGCGCGATCCTGACCAAGATCCTCGGCGCCCCTCCGACCAAGTTCGAGAAGCTGCAGGAGGTCGTGGACGCGGCCCTCGCGTCCTGACCCCCGAAACCCTCGAGGTGAGCCCCGTGAGCGTGACGAAAGACGAGGTCCTCTCCGCCCTGCGCGGGGTGCAGGACCCCGACCTGCACAAGGACATCGTGACCCTCGGCTTCGTGAAGGAGGTCGAGATCCGGGGCGGCGAGGTCGACTTCACGGTCGAGCTGACGACCCCCGCCTGCCCGGTCAAGGACCAGATGAAGGCGCAGGCGGAGGCGCTCGTCGCCGCGCTGCCCTGCGTTACCGCGGCGCGGGCGAAGATGACCGCGAACGTCACCACCCGGGGCGGCTTCGGCCGGCAGCAGATCCCCGGGATCCGCAACATCGTGGCGGTGGGCGCGGGCAAGGGCGGGGTCGGCAAGTCGACGACCTCGGTCAACCTCGCGGTCGCCCTCGCCAGGACCGGCGCCCGGGTGGGGCTGCTCGACGGCGACGTCTACGGCCCGAACATCCCGCAGATGCTGGGCTGCGAGGGCGCCCCCGAGGTGGACGCCGAGAAGCGCATCGTCGCCCCCGAGGCCCAGGGCATCAAGGTCATCTCGATGGGCATGCTCGTCCCCCCCGACCAGCCGATCATCTGGCGCGGGCCCATGCTCCACGGGGCGGTGCAGCAGTTCATGCGCGACGTGGCGTGGGGCGAGCTCGACTACCTCGTGGTCGACCTGCCGCCGGGCACCGGCGACGTGGCCCTCTCGATGGCCCAGAGCGTCCCCATGGCGGGCGCGGTCGTGGTCACCACGCCCCAGGGCGTCTCCGTGTCCGACGTGAAGAAGGCGGTCGGCATGTTCCGCCAGCTCAACATCCCGGTCCTCGGCGTGATCGAGAACATGAGCTACTTCGTGTGCGGCCATTGCAGCGAGCGGACCGAGATCTTCGGCAACGGCGGCGGGCGGAGAATGGCGGAGGAGATGGGCATCCCCTTCCTCGGCGAGGTACCGATCGACACCCGCGTGCGCGCGGGCGGCGACGAGGGTCAGCCGATCGTGGCCGCGGCCCCCGACGCGCCCGCCGCCCAGGCGTTCACCGCGGTGGCGCGCCAGGTGGCCGCGCAGGTCTCGATCCAGAACATGCGGGTCCTGCGGGTCATCCAGACGGCCTGAGCCCGTCGTTCCGATGAGCGAGCCCCCTGCCGACGCGTCCCCGGAGGCGGGCGGGCCGCGGGCGGGGGCCGCGCCGCGACGCCTCGTCCGCGTCCTCGCCGCGGCCTGGATCGCCTTCGCCGCGGTCGCCGTCCTCGCGCTGGCCGGGGAGCTGTGGCTCCGCGTCGACCACCGCCGCTCGCTCGCCGTGGCCGAGCGCGTGGGCAAGGGCAACGTCTTCTTCGCTCACATGGCCCATATGAACGCGGGCGATCACTCCCTGTGGGCCGAGCGCTGGTCGCGGTACCGCCCCGGGGCGAAGGCCGAGCTCGAGGTGGACGGGGAGCGGTTCCGCGTCGAGATCAACTCGGAGGGCTACCGCACGCGCGAGTTCGCGCGCCCCAAGCCCGCCGGGCTCCTGCGCGTCGCGTGCATCGGCGGGTCGACCACGGTCGCGGGCCGTACGAACGAGGAGACCTACCCCGCGCTGCTCGAGGCCGCCCTGCGCGCGCGTCACCCCGGCCTCGGCGTCGAGGTCCTGAACCTCGGCGTGAGCGGCATCAACAACGAGCACTGGCTCGCCCGCCTCGACGAGGTCCTCGCCTTCGAGCCCGACCTCCTCGTCCACTACGAGGCGATCAACGACATCTCCTGGCGCCAGCTCCCGCGCTTCGCCGAGGCACACCCCTGGCGGAAGCTCGCCTACCGCAGCCTCCTCCTCGAGCGGCTCTTCCCGCTCCCGGTCGAGGCGCTCGACCCCTACCTCGACGACACCCTGCGCAGCCTCGGCGACATCGCGGGCCGCTGCCGCGAGCGGGGCGTCCTCTTCCTCGCCGGCTCCTTCTCCGGCCCCGACCCGGAGCGCCTCGACGACGAAACGCGCCGCCACCTCGACGTCAGCGCCGAGTTCTGGTTCCGGCGCTTCCCGATGCGCTCGTACGCCACCTGGGCCCGCATCCTCGCCCGCTACAACCCCCGCTTCGAGGCCTTCGCCCGCGAGCGCCACTTCCCGCACGCCCTCGTCCACGAGCGCCTCGCGGACCCGCGCCTCTACGTCGACGTCTGCCACTTCACCCCAAAGGGGATCGGCCTGCTCGCGGACGCCTTCCTGCCCGAGGTCGACGCCCTCCTCCGCTCCACGCCCGAGTACCGGCGGTGGGCGGGCTCGAGCAGGCCCGCGCTATGATCACGGAGTGGACCGCGACCGCGTCGAGGCGCGACTGAG
>CAZLRF010000142.1:0-2834 GCA_964561785.1 uncultured Acidobacteriota bacterium
CTAAGCCGGCAGGCCTCGTGGGAGCAGGTGCGCAAGGAGCTGCGCCTCGCCCGCGACATCCAGGCGAGCATGCTGCCCCCGGGGGGCGTCCTCTTCCCCGACCGCCCCGAGATCGACTGCGCGGCGGCGATGGAGCCGGCGGCGGAGGTGGGAGGCGACTTCTGCGACGCGTTCTTCCTCGACGAGCGCCACCTCTTCTTCGCGGTCGGCGACGTGGCGGGCAAGGGCATGGCGGCGGCGCTGTTCATGGCGCGAAGCCTCACCCTCCTTCGCTCCGAGTCGCTGCAGCGGCGGCCGCTCAGCGAGCTGCTCGCCCGTGTCAACGAGGCGCTGGTGAACGACCAGGCCACGTTCGTGTCCCTCTTCTGCGGCGTCCTCGACTGCTGGAGCGGCACCTTGCGCTACGCCAACGGGGGCGGGCTCGCCCCCTGGCTCCACGCGGGCGGCCGGTGGAGCCGCCTGCCCATGCCTCGCGGGCTCGTGGTCGGGGCGATCCCCGGCTTCGCGTTCGAGTCGGCCCGAGCGCGCCTCGCGCCCGGCGACACGCTGGTGCTCTCCAGCGACGGGGTCACGGAGGCGAGGAGCCCGTCCGGGGAGCTCTTCGGCGACGCCCGCCTGCGGAGGGTCCTCGAGGAGGCGGGGCCGTGCCCGGCCCCGCTGCTCGTGGAGAGGGTCCGCGGCGAGGTTTCGGCGTTCGCGGCGGGATCCCCGCCCGCCGACGACCTGACGCTGCTCGTCGTCCGGCGGCCCCGCGAGGGCGCCTCCCGAGAGGCCGGAGGGTGAGGTCACGCCGTCGCCACGCCCGCGTCACGGTGCGCGCGAGCGTCGGTGGCAGGGTCGATCGAGAGCTGAGATGCCCGCCCAGAGCCGGTCGCGAGGCCGTCCCGAGCGCCCCCGGAAGGCGCGGCTCGTCGATGCCCCGAGCGCACAGGCCGCGCGACGGCTCATTCCCCGCGTCGAGGCGCTCCTGCGGCGGATGCTCGAGCTCGAGCGGGCGCGCGCCCTCGACATCGACGCGGTCGCCCTCGAGGACCGGCGCTCCGCGCGCAACCTCGTGCACTACCTGGCCCTGCGACAGGCCGACCTGCGGCCGCTCCAGGAGGAGCTGACCGCGCTCGGCCTGAGCTCGCTCGCGCGCATCGAGGCCCACACGCTGGCCACGCTGCAGGCGGTGCTCGCCGCGCTGCACGCGCTGGCCGGAGTCCCCCCCGCCGCCGGCCGGCGCCCGGAGCCTCCGGTCGACTCGGGGGCCGGCCCCCAGCTCCTGCACGCCCACGCCCGCCGGCTGCTCGGCATCGCCGCCGGGAAGCGCACGTGCCGGATCATGGTCACCCTGCCCCGCGAGGCGGCGCGGGAGGCGGACCTCGTCGAGGAGCTGCTGGCGGCGGGCATGGACGCGGCCCGCGTCAACTGCGCCCACGACGGCATCGACGACTGGCTCGCCATGATCCGGAACGTCCGCCGGGCGGAGAAGCGGCTCGGCCGCTCCTGCCGGGTGTACGCCGACCTCGCGGGGCCGAAGCTGCGGACCGGGCCGATCGCTCCCGCGGGACGGGTGGTGAAGGTGCGGCCGCGGCGGGACCTGCGCGGGCAGATCGTGGCTCCGGCCCGCCTGCGCCTCCTGCCCGAGGGGGCCCCCGCGGGCCCGGACGGACCGTCCGAGACACGCGACGTCCCGGTCGAAGGCGAGGTCCTCGCCCTCGCCCGGCCCGGCGACCGGCTCCGCCTTCGCGACACGCGCGGGCGGGATCGCGAGATCGCCCTCGTCGGGCCGGACGGGGCGGGCTTCCTGGCCGAGTGCGCGGAGACGGCCATCCTCGAGAGCGGGATGCCGGTCCTCCTGCACCGGGACGGCGAGGCCGTCGGCGAGGGCCGCGTCGGCTCGCTGCCCGAGGTCGTCGAGCCGCTCGTCCTCGCCCCGGGCGACCGCCTGGTGCTGACGCGAGGGGGCGTGCCGGGACGGGCGGCCGTACGGGAGGGAGGGCGAGTCGTCGAGCCGGCGAGCATCCCGTGCACGCTCGAGGACGTCTTCGAGTCGGCCCGGGCCGGCGAGCCGGTCTGGCTCGACGACGGGAAGATCGGGGGGGAGATCGTGGCGGTGGGGCGCGACCGCATCGAGGTCCGCATCACCCACGCCCGTCCCGGCGGAACGAAGCTGCGCAGCGAGAAGGGCATCAACCTGCCCGAGACCGAGCTGCGGACGCCCGCCCTCACCCCGGACGACCTCGCCCACCTCGAAGCCCTCGTGCCCCACGTGGACATCGTGGGGCTGTCGTTCGTGCGCCGGCCCGACGACGTGCTGCGCCTCGAGCAGGAGCTCACCCGGCTCGACGCCCAGCACCTCGGCATCGTGCTCAAGCTGGAGACGCGGCTCGGCTTCGAGAGCCTTCCCCGCCTGCTCCTGACCGCGCTGCAGTCCCCGCCGGTGGGGGTCATGGTCGCGCGCGGTGACCTCGCGGTCGAGGTGGGCTTCGACCGCATGGCCGAGGTCCAGGAGCAGATCCTCTGGCTCTGCGAGGCCGCCCACGTGCCTGTGATCTGGGCCACGCAGGTCCTCGAGAGCCTCGCCAAGCGCGGCGCGCCCACCCGGGCCGAGGTGACGGACGCGGTGATGAGCGGCCGCGCCGAGTGCGTCATGCTCAACAAGGGGCCGCACGTCGACGAGGCGGTTCGCTTCCTGAGCGGGCTTCTCGAGCGGATGGAGGCGCACCGGACGAAGCAGCGGCCGCGGCTGCGCCGCCTGGCGGTGTCGACGCTCTGAGGGCTCTTCGCCGGGGTCCTCAGTCGTCGCTGTCGCCGTCCTCTTCTTCGTCGTCGTCCTCGTCGTCCTCGTC
>CAZLRF010000143.1:0-2729 GCA_964561785.1 uncultured Acidobacteriota bacterium
CTCAGAAGCGGTAGCCGAGCGACGCGCCGAACGTGAACGCGCCGTTGTCGTAGGTCCCGTCGTAGCCGTCGCGGTTCCTCCCCTCCGTCGAGCGCTTCGCGAGGAAGAGGTACCAGGCGCCCACGTCCACCCGGATCCGGCCGCCCGGCGAGGCCCACGAGCCGCCGAGCGAGAAGCCGTGGCGGTCGTTGTCGGGCAGGAGCGGCGAAACCGACTCCGTGGGCACGGGCGTCTTGTCGTAGTGGTACCCGAGGCGCACCGCCCAGCCGTCGTCGAGCCGCCGTTCGACGCCCGTGCGGAACTGCCAGATGTTCTCGTAGTTCTCGGGGATCACGGTGTCGAGCTCGGGCTGGGAGGGGAAGGTGAGCTCGAGCTGGTCGAAGCTCTCCCACCCGAAAAACACGAGGTCGGCCGCCACCGTCCACTCCGTCCAGTCCCTCGCGACGCCCACGGCGAGGATCGACGGGTACGCGATCGCCGTCTCGACCGCGGGGTTCGGCGGGAGGCGGCTCGCCACGAGGGCGTCGAGCTGCGGGTCGCCGGTGGGGATCTGGGTGAACGTGGACCCGCCCTCGTAGTCGACCCTCACCTCGTGGCGGTAGTGGGCCCCGACCGACAGGCCGGGCGACGGCTTCACCACCACGCCGACGTTCCACCCGAGGGCGGTGGCGAGGTCGCTGTCGAGGACGACCTCGGCGGTGTCGGTCACGGTCTGGGTGAAGGGGTTGACGAGCCCCGAGCGGCGCTCGAGCCTGACCTTCGAGAAGCGCACGTCGAGCCCCGCGCCGAGGGACACCTTGTCGTGGACGCGGTAGGCGACGGTCGGGTTGAGGGCGAAGCCGCTGAGGCCGCTCTCCACGGCGATGTAGCGCCCGGTGAACTCGTCGGGGTTCGCCCACTTCGTCTTGAGGCCGTAGGGCGCGTGCAGCCCCACGCCCCAGGCGAAGCGGCTCGACACGCGGTGGGTGAAGTAGAGCGCGGGCACGGGAATGACCCCGACCTGCTGGTTCTCCTGGATCCCGAGGCCGGGGAAGGGGTCGCTCCCGGCGAACGAGGAGCGCGGCATCACCAGGGTGCCGCCGCCGTAGAGCTGCTTGCCCTCGAGGAACGCGATGCCGGCCGCGTTGTGGAAGATCGCCGACGGGTCGTCGGTGACCGCGGTGTAGGCGCCGGAGAAGCCCATCGAGCGGCCGCCCTGCTCGTAGATCGAGAAGCCGGAAGCGCGGGCGGACGGCGCGGCGAGGGCGAGGAGCCCCACGGCCGCGAGGAGAGAGCGGGCGGGTGTCGGCATGGTCGGTTGGCCTCCCGGGCGGCGTCTGGGCGTGGAAACCCCGCCAGTATAGCCCGAGCTGCCCGGCGTCTCGGGGGGGCGGCGGGAAGGCAGGTTCGCCGCTATGCTGGGGGCATGCTGAAGACGCTCTTCCTCGACGCGGGCGGCGTGCTCGTCCACCCCAACTGGCGGCGCGTCAGCGACACCCTCGCGCGCCACGGAGTGAGCCTCGCCGAGGACGCGCTCGCCGGGGCCGACCTTCAGGCGAAGAGGGCGATCGACACCCCCGAGCCTCCGAAGGTCGCGAACGACGCGGAGCGCGGATGGCTCTACTTCAACCTGCTCCTCGAGAAATGCGGGATCGCCCGCTCGGAGGCGACCGACCGCGCCGTCGCGGAGCTCGGCGCCTACCACCGCGAGCACAACCTGTGGGAGCACGTGCCGGCGGAGGTGGTGCCGGCGCTCGAGCGCATCCGCGAGACCGGGCTCACGATGGTCGTCGTCTCCAACGCGAACGGGACGGTCGCGCGGATGTTCGAGCGGCTGGGGCTCCTGCGCTTCTTCGACCACGTCTACGACTCGCAGGTCGAGGGCGTCGAGAAGCCGGACCCGCGCTTCTTCCGGCTCGCCCTCGAGGGCTCCGGCTCCCGGCCCGAGACGACGCTCCACGTCGGGGACCTCTACCACGTGGACGTGGCGGGCGCGCGCCGGGCAGGGATCCGGGCGGCGCTGCTCGACCCGGCGGGGCTCTACGAGGGAGCCGACTGCCCCCGCTACGCCTCGCTCACCGAGCTCGCGGAGGACGTGGCGAGGCAGGCCGCCCGCGACTGAGGAGGCGCGGGCGCCCTCGGCGGCTTCAGCGCCCCACCCAGTGGTCCACGGGCCGTTCGAGGAACGACTCCAGGGGGATCCCGTCGCCGCCGACGAGGAGGGTGCGGTCGGGACGGAAGGCCGCGCGGAAGGCCTCCATTCCCGAGACCCGCCCTCGGCGCCGGCCGCTCTTGACCTCGAGGGCGACGAGACGCCGCCCCGCGCGGAAGACGAAGTCCACCTCCAGGTCCCCGTCCCTCCAGTAGAAGAGCTCGCCGGCGCCGGCCGCCGCCGCGTTGGCGAGGTGGGCCCCCACCGCCGACTCCACGAGACGGCCCCGGAACTCGGCGTCGGCACGCGCCTCGCCCGGGAGAAGCCCGGACGGGGCCGTGAGCAGGGCGGTGTTCAGCACCTGGAGCTTGGGGCTCGACGCGCGACGGCGAGCACGGTCGCCGGCGAACTTCTGGAGGCCCGTGACCATGCCCGCCGCCGCCAGCAGGTCGAGGTAATGGGCGAGCGTCGTGGTGTTGCCCGCGTCCTGGAGCTGCCCGAGCATCTTCTGGTACGCGAGCTCCTGGCCGCTGTAGGCGCAGGCCAGCTCGAACAGCCGCCGGAGAAGGGCCGGCTTGTCCACGCGCGTCAGGAGGAG
>CAZLRF010000144.1:0-2574 GCA_964561785.1 uncultured Acidobacteriota bacterium
TCGAGCGCGGCCGCGTCGTCGCGCCAGCGCATGCGCGCGAACTCCGCCCGCCAGGGCTCGTCGGGGAGGTCGGGGAAGTGGTGCGCCGTCTGGTACGCGAATTCCCGCCACGCGAGCTGCCGAAGGAACGCGCGCTTCGCCTCGGATCCCGCGGGCGCCTCCGCGACCGCCGCCGCTACCTGCCGAGGAGAAAGCTCCCCGTGCGCGAGGGCAGGTGACAGGCGCGAGGTCGCATCGAGAGCGGGGTACTCGCGCTCGATGGGGTAGCGTTCGAGAGACTCGCTCGCGAACGCGGCGAGCTGTGCGGCGGCGCTTGTTTCGCCGGGTTGACGTCCGCGGCCGCCGGCCCAGCGCTCGACTCCGCCGACGGCCTCGCGGGGCGCGGCGGGTGGCTCGAACGGCCGCATGGGAGCGAGGAAGCGAGCGCGCTCGGGAACCGGGAGCGGTTCGGTCGCATGCCAGGCGTCGCGCCACGCGCGATGGTACGGCGTGAAGTTGCGGAACGGGCCGCCGCTCGCGTTCATCACGCCGTGCGGGCCGACAAGCAGCTCTCCAGGCGTGGCCAGCAGCTCGACACCCTCGTGCGCGAGTTCCTCGCGCACGGCGAGTTCCTCGGCGAGTCCCGGCGGGCTGTGGTCGCGCGTGCAACACACGAGTCGCGCGTCGTTGGAGAGCGCGAAGCGGATGAGCGCTCGGGGGGCGTGACCTCTCAGGGCGTGAAGCCCACCGCCCCGGTCGCGCAGGTCCGCGTCGAGCGCGGCGAGCGAGCGCGAGCGCCACGCTCGTGCGGCCGGGCCGTGCGCCCAGGAGCTGGCGGCGGTGTCGTCGTCGACCACGCACGCGCAGGCCACGGTCCACGCCCGCGCGGCGGCCGCGGTGAGCGCGGCGTTGTCCGCGAGGCGCAGGTCGCGGCGGAACCACATGATCGCGGTGTCGCCCACGTGTCTCCTCGGGGAGGGGCGGTCGCTCCCTACGATACCCCAGCCCGACGCGCACTCGGCATTCCCGCTCGCGGCCCACCCGACAGGCCGCCCGGCGGCCCTGAAGGGGCGCGTAAGGTTTCGGGGGGCGGAGCCCCCGGCACGGTCTTGAAGTGAGGTGCGGGTCTCCTTCTACTCTTGGTGTGTCCACGACCAAAGAGAGGAAGGAGCCCCGCGTGCAAGATGATACCTCGGTGCTGAGATCGGTCCTGGTGGAGTTCTGTCTGGAGCGGATCGCTCGCTTCGAGGACTTCCAGCGGGCCGAGACCAGCGCGCTCGAAGACGTGTTGAGGACCCTCGCCGGTGCGATGTCTGAGGCACTCGAGGTCTTCGACGAGCGGCTCTTCGTCGACAGGCCGGCGGGCTGGCGGGTCAAAGACGCCCGGCCGCGGGCGATCCTCACGGAGTTCGGCGAGGTGGCCTTCACCCGGCGCGTCTACGTCGATGAGTTCGGGGACCGGCGCACCTACCTCGACGAGATCGTGGCGCTGCGCCCCAGGAAGCGGCTGTCGCCCGGTGCGTTCGAGGCGCTCGCCCTCTTCGGCTCGGAGGTCCCGTACGAGCGCGCGGCGGCCGTGTTGTTCAGGCACTGTCCGGTCCGCGTGTCTGCGATGACGACGATGGGGGTGCTGCGAGAGACGGGCGACCTCCTCGCGGCCGAGGCCGAGAGGCGGCGCCGGGACCTGTTCGACCACGGGCTGCTTCCCGCTGCGGCGCGCGAGAGCGAGGAGCTGCGGGTGGAGGCCGACGGCATCTGGGTGGCCCTGCAGCGCGACAGGAGGCGCGGCATCGAGGTCAAGGCGCTCTGCGCCTACGAGGACAAGACGGAGGGCAGACGGGTCGGGGTCGTGCACCACGCCCTCGTGGGCGGCCCGAAGCGCTTCTGGGAGGAGGGCGTGGCCAAGCTGGCCGGCCACTACTCGCTCGCCTCGCTGAAGCGCTGCTACACGGGGAGCGACGGTGCCGGCTGGTGCGCCTCGCTCGCCGACCACCTCCACGGCCCCGAGGTCGTCCACAAGCTCGATCCCTGGCACGTCAACCGTGCGATCAGGGCGGCGTTTCCCGATCCCGCTGACGCCGCCCCCCTCCTCGGATCGCTCCGCACGGGCGACATCGACGGGCTCCTCGCCGGGATCGACTCCCGTGTCGCGCGGGGGGCCACGGACGAGAAGAAGGCGGGCGCGCTGGCGAGCTACATCCGGAACAACCGCGCCTCGATAGCGGCCGAAGCCCCGAGCATGGGGACCATGGAGGGGACGAACGCGCACCTCTACGCCGCCAGGATGAAGGTGTGGGGCGGGGCCTGGTCGAGAGAGGGCGCGAGCGACATGGCGCGCATCAGGGCCACGTTGGCGACGGGGGAGCCGCTCCCCGTGCCCGTGAGAGAGGCCGCGTTCAGGGAGAGGGACCGCCGCCGCCGGTCCGCGATCCTGGAGAAGCGGCGCTACGGATTCAGCTACGAGATGGTAGTCTCGGAGGGAGAGGGATACGAACCACCGGCCGGGCGCCTGATGCCGTTCTCGACGCGACAGCAGCTCCTCGCGATGTTCAATCCCTTGAACTGAGAGTAGACCCCCCAAATCCTTACGCGCTC
>CAZLRF010000145.1:0-2509 GCA_964561785.1 uncultured Acidobacteriota bacterium
GCCGGCGGGCACCGGGACGTCGAAGGCGGCGGCGAGGCCGTCGGCCACCGCGAGGCCGGCCACCGTCGGGACCAGCGCACGTCCTCCGTCGGGATCCGTTCGCAGCGTGAGGAGGCGGTCTTGCGTGAGGCGCGAGACGAGGGCCTCGTTCGCGGCGAGGAGGTCGAAGCCGAAGCGCGCGGCGAAGGCGTCGAGCGCGAGGCCGGCCGTGGTGCGCAGGCCCAGGAGCACGGCCTCGGTCGCGAGCTCGCGCGGGCCGAGCGACTCCTCGGCCTCGACGGGCCGCTCGCCCGCCTCGATCCGCGCTTCCCAGCCCGGCGTGCGGAGCACGTTCCAGGAGCGGCGGGCGGCGGTCGGGTGCTCCACGGCGAGCGAGTGCGCGGAGGGGCCGAGACCGAGGTACGGGGTGTGGTCCCAGTACTTCCGGTTGTGCCGCGATTCGTGCTCGATCCCGCGGGCGAAGTTCGAGACCTCGTAGGCGTCATAGCCCGCGTCGGCGAGAACGCGGTGGGTGAGATCGAAGAGCAGGGCCTGCTCGGCCTCGGGCATCTCCACGAGCCGGCCGCGCCGTGCCGCGACGCCGAAGCGCGTGCGCTCGTGGATCGTGAGCTGGTAGCAGGAGACGTGGCCCGGCGCGAGGGCGGTCGCGGCCTCGAGGTCGCGCCGCCAGGCCTCGGGGGACTGGCCGGGAAGCCCGAAGATGAGGTCGACGGAGACGGTGTCGAACGCGGCGGCGAGCGCGGTCTCGACGGCCGAGCGCGCGCGGCTCGCGTCGTGGCGCCGGCCGAGGAAGCGCAGCGCCTCGTCCGAGAAGGACTGCACACCGAGCGAGAGAGTCCGCACGCCGAGGGCTCGCCAGGCCCGGCAGGACCCCGCCGTCACGTCCTCGGGGTTCGCCTCGAGGAAGACCCACGGCTCGGCGAGGGCGAGGTGCGCGCGGCAGGCCTCGAGGACGCGAGCGAGGGCCTCGGCCGGCAGCTGCGAGGGGGTGCCCCCGCCGAAGTAGACGGTGTCGAAGGGCCGCTCGTCCGGCCACGCCCGCGCGGCGAGGGGCACCTCCGCCGCCAGGCGCTCGACGAAGCGGCGGCGGGCCGCCTCGCCCGCCTTCAGGACCGAGAAGTCGCAGTACGGACAGACCGCCGAGCAGAACGGGACGTGGAGGTAGAGCCCCGGGGCGCCGGGCACGGCGGGGCTAGCCCTCGTCCTCGTCCTCGGTCCGCAGGACCGCGACGAAGGCCTCCTGCGGGATCTCGACCGCCCCCACCATCTTCATCTTCTTCTTCCCCTCCTTCTGCTTCTCGAGGAGCTTCCTCTTGCGCGTGATGTCGCCGCCGTAGCACTTGGCGGTCACGTCCTTGCGGAAGGGGTTGATGGTGGTGCGGGCGATGATCTGGCCCCCGATCGCGCCCTGGACGGCGATCTTGAACTGCTGGCGGGGGATCGCCTTCGCCAGGCGCTCGCAGTAGCGCAGGGCCCGGGGGCGGGCGAACTCGCGGTGGACGAGCTGGGAGAGGGCGTCGACCTTCTCCCCGTTGACGAGGATGTCGACCTTCACGAGGTCGGCGAGGCGGTAGTCGAGCAGCTCGTAGTCGAACGAGCCGTAGCCCTGGGTGATCGACTTCAGCCGGTCGTAGAAGTCGAACAGCACCTCGGCGAGGGGCAGCTCGCTCACGACCTCCATGCGGCCGGCGGAGAGGAAGCGGTAGGTGGTCTCGACCCCGCGCCGCTCCCGGCACAGCTCCATCACGACCCCCAGGTAGCGCTCGGGGGTCATGATCTGCGCCTTGATGTAGGGCTCGTACGTCTCCTTGATGTTGGCGGGGTCGGGGTAGAAGGTGGGGTTGTCGACCCAGACCTCCTCGTCGTCGTTCAGCACGACCCGGTAGCGGACCGAGGGCGCCGAGAGGATGAGCGACAGGCCGTACTCCCGCTCGAGCCGCTCCTGGACGACGTCGAGGTGCAGGAGCCCCAGGAAGCCGCAGCGGAAGCCGAAGCCGAGCGCGGCCGAGGAGTCCTTCTCGTAGACGAGGGCCGCGTCGTTGAGCTTGAGCTTCTCGAGGGCCTTCGTCAGGTCCTCGTAGTCGTCGGTGGCCATGGGGTACATCGAGGAGAAGACGACCGGCTTCGCCTCCCGGTAGCCGGGCACCGGCTCCGCGGCGGGCCGCTCGGCCTCGGTGAGCGTGTCGCCGATGGCGAGGCCGGAGAGGCTCTTGATCCCGGCGAGGACGTAGCCGACCTCCCCCGCCGCGAGCCGCGGCACCGGGACCCGCTTGAGGCGCTGGCAGCCGACCTCCTCGACCTTGTGCTCGGCGTCCGAGTGCATGAGGCGCACCTTGGTCCCCGCGCCGAGCGACCCGTCGAACAGCCGGACGAGGAGCACCGCCCCGCGGTAGGCGTCGTACTGCGCGTCGAAGAGCAGCGCCCGCAGCGGCGCCTGGGGATCGCCCTGGGGTGCCGGCAGCTGGGTGACGATCGCCTCCAGCAGGTCGTCGATGCCGGTGCCGAGCTT
>CAZLRF010000146.1:0-2503 GCA_964561785.1 uncultured Acidobacteriota bacterium
TGTCGACGCCGGCTGAAAACTTGACACCTCTCGCCGGTCGAAAACTTGACACCTCCCACATCGGGTCAGGTTCTCGACCGAGGCTCCCGTCGACCGCGACGGGAGGAGGAAGGGGTGTTCTCAGTGCACGACTGGGCGGAGGTCCGCCGGCTCTACCACCGTGAGCATCTGAGCAAGTCCGCGATCGCCAGGCGGCTCGGCATGAGCCGGCCGACCGTGATCAGGCTCTTGGAGCTGCCCCATCCACCCCGCTACGAGCGGCGGCCTGTCGGCTCCAAGCTCGATCCCCACAAGGATCAGATCGCCGAGATGCTCGACCAGGACGCCGAGGTGCCGGCCACGGTGATCCTCCAGCACCTGCGCCGCCGGGGCTACGCAGGCGGCATCACGATCTTGAAGGAACACGTGGCCAGCCTCCGCCCGGCGTTCCTGGCGGCCCGGGCCTACCAGCGCACCACCTACCTGCCCGGCGAGCTCGCCCACGGCGACTGGTGGGAACCGGAGGGGACGCGGATCCCCGTCGGAGGCGGCGCCACCCGCAAGCCCTACGGATGGGTGACGACGCTGCCGCACTCGGCCGCCCACGCATGCGTGTTCAGCTTCACCAAGACGATGGCCGACTTCCTCCAGGCGACGCTCGGCTGCTTCCAGCGCCTGGGCGGCGTCCCCGACGCGATGGTGGTCGACAACGACTCCTCGATCGTGGCGGACGGGGTCGGGAAGAACGCCAGGCTGCACCCGGAGGTCTCGGCGCTCTGCGGGCACCTGGGGATGCGTCTGATCGTGCTCGATCCCGGCAAGCCCGAGTCCAAGGGCCAGGTGGAGCGGACCAACGGCTACCTGGAGCGCTCGTTCCTGCCGCTTCGGGGGTTCGCCGACCTGGACGATCTGCAGTCCCAGCACGACGCCTGGACCGCCGAAGTGGCGTTCCGTCGACATCACCGCAGGGTGGGTGGCCGGGTCGGCGACGCCCTTGCCGCCGAACGTCGCTACCTGCACGCGCTTCCCGATCCGGCACCCGACGTCGCCCAGCGCACCGAGGTCCGGGTGCAGCGAGACGGCTTCGTCCGCGTGGGAGACGTCGACTACTCGGTGCCGCCGGGGCTTGCGCGACGCCGGGTGCAGGTGCGGATCTCACCCCGGGAGGTCGTGGTCCACCTCGAGGGATCCGAGATCGCTCGGCACCGACGGAGCTTCGCCCCGGCCGACGTGGTGCTCGATCCGCGTCACGCACGGGCACTTCGGTTGGCCAAGGAGGCGAGATCGCGTCTGAGATCTGGCGACGTCGACCTCGAGGAGATCGATCTGGCTCGCTACGACGCCCTGGCCGGCCTCCCGCACTCGGATCTGCCCGGACAACCGGTCGGCCCCGCCTCCGAAAACGGCTCTCAGGGCGTCTCAGCGGCCCGTTCTCCGCTGGAGGTGGCCTGATGGGCACCTCGGCCGAGATCGCGTTCTACTCCCGGGCCCTGAAGGCTCCCAGGATCGCCGCACTCGCATCATCGCTCGCCGAGCGGGCCCGATCCGAGGGCTGGGACCACGAGACGTACCTGGTGCAGGTGCTGTCCGAGGAGGTAGCTTCGCGAGAGTCCCACGGCGGGGACGCACGGGTGCGGGCCGCCCGGTTCCCGCAGGTGAAGACGCTGGACGACTTCGACTTCTCGTTCCAGCGCTCGGTCCGCCGCCAGCAGGTCTCCCACCTGGCGCAGCTGGACTTCCTGCGGGAGGCGACCAACGTGGTGTTCCTCGGCCCGCCGGGCACCGGCAAGACGCACCTGTCGATCGCGCTTGGGGTCCAGGCCGCCCGACGCGGCTACCGCGTCGCGTTCGCCACCGCGCACGAGTGGGTGGGAAGGCTCGGGGCGGCCAAACGAGCGGGGCGACTGGACGAGGAGCTGGAGCGGCTTCGCCGGATCCCACTGTTGATCGTCGACGAGGTCGGCTACATCCCGTTCGATCCAGAGGCAGCGGCGCTGTTCTTCGAGCTCGTCTCCTCCCGCTACGAGCGCGCCTCGATGATCGTGAGCTCGAACAAGACGTTCTCTGCGTGGGCGGAGATCTTCGGGGACCCGGTGGCCGTGGCCGCCATGGTCGACCGGCTCGTCCACCACGCCGAGGTGATCGCCCTCAAGGGCGACAGCTACCGGCTGAAGGGCCGGAGCAAGGAGGTGATGGCCCCTACTGAAGGCTCGTAGGTGTCAAGGATTCAACCGGCGGAAACCGTCAAGGATTCGACCGGCGTTGACACGAACGCGCCCTGCGCAGCTTCAAGCGTGTCCTCTCCCGATGTGAATGTGAACGACCCTTCGAGGACGTAGAACGACTCCTCTAGGTGCTCATGCACGTGGGGGATCGTCCACGGTCCCTCCGAGCCGCGGAACTCCGCAGCTCCGAGCGCGCCTCCCGTGACCACGCTGGTCGCGCGCAGCCTCATCTGGATGTTGCCGAGATCCACCGTCTCCCCCTGGCCACGGTCGACGAACCGCATCTCCATCGTGCCCCC
>CAZLRF010000147.1:0-2401 GCA_964561785.1 uncultured Acidobacteriota bacterium
GACGGGAAGCTCTACGTCTTCAACCTCGCGCAGCAGTACGACGCCTTCCAGCACGGGACCCCGCCCGCGAAGCCGATCGAGCGGCTCGGCTGGGGGCCGAAGGGCGAGACCGTGGTCTTCGACAGCCCCGACGCCCTCAACCTCTTCGCGTTCAAGCACGGCAAGGCCCCCGAGGTCCCGCCTGCCCCGAAGGTGGAGGCGAAGAAGGAGGAGCCGAAGAAGGACGAGCCGAAGCCGATTCGGTTCTCCGGCTACGTCTTCGGCGACATCTACTACTTCCCCCAGCACCACGACGCGAAGTTCGACGGGCAGGTCGGCCTCTGGCTCCGGCGGGGCTACTTCACCGTGGACCGCGACCTGGGCACCACCTGGAGCATGCGCTTCAGGCTCGAGGTGAACAGCCCGAGCCTTCAGCAGACGCAGGACGCCCTGAAGCCGTACGTCAAGGACGCCTACCTCCGCTGGACCCACGGGGCGCAGAACGTGTTTCTCGGCATCAGCCCGTCGCCGACCTGGGAGCTGATCGAGGGATTCTGGGGCTACCGCCACGTCGAGAAGACGCCGCTCGACCTGCACGGCTGGGCGGGCTCGCGCGACACCGGTCTCGCCGCGAAGGGGACCTTCGACAAGGACAAGAAGCTCGGCTACCACGCCATGATCGGCTCCGGCACCGGCGTCCGGAACGAGACCAACAAGGAGCAGCGCTACTACCTCGCCCTCTCCGCCCGCCCCGCGAAGAGCTGGGTGTTCGAGGCCTACGCCGACTTCGAGAGCCGCCCGGACGACAAGGACATCCAGACCCTCCAGGCCTTCGGCGGCTACGAGGGGAAGTCCTTCAAGCTGGGGCTGCAGTACGCCCGCCAGACGCGCCAGCAAGGGCCGGGCAAGGACGACCTCGAGCTGGACATCCTCTCGGGCTTCGCCACCGGCACGATCAACCCGAAGGTCCTGTGGCTCGCGCGCGTGGATCGCGGCTTCGACCCGAACCCGAACGGGGCTTCGATTCCCTACCTCCCGTTCGACCCGACGGCGAAATGGACCTTCTTCCTGGCCGGCCTCGAGTTCCTGCCGATCCCGAGCGTCCACCTGACGCCCAACGTCGAGATCGTCACCTACGACGACGCCGACCCGAAGCCGAAGACCGACGTGGTGGCGCGCCTGACTTTCTACTGGGTATTCTGACGGAGCGCGGACTGCACGGGGAGCCGGGATCAGGCGCATCTTCGATGCGTCGCACGCTCCTCGCCGCGCCCGCCGCGGAGGTCTACGTCTGGCACGCGCGGCCGGGAGCGCTCGAGCCCGTCGTGGGGGCCGCCGCTCGTCGAGTCGCGCACCGGCCGCCGCGCCGCCGAGACGGTGCTGCTCGAGCGAGGGAGGGCCTGATGAAGATCGGCATCGTCGGGGCGGGACTGGTGGGGGCGACCGCGGCGTACGCGCTCGTGATGCGCGGGGTGGGCCGGCAGGTGGTGCTGGTGGACCGCAACCACGCGCGGGCGCGGGCGGAGGCGGACGACCTGCTGCACGCCGTCCCGTTCGCCCACCCGCTCGACGTCGTGGCCGGCGGCTACCCGGACCTGGCAGGAGCACGCGTGGTGGTGCTGGCCGCGGGGGTGGGGCAGCGACCGGGCGAGACGCGCCTGGAGCTGCTCTCGCGCAACGCCGCCGTGTTCCGCGAGGTGGTCCCCGCCGTGCTCGAGCACGCCCCGCAGGCCGTCCTCGTCGTCGCCACGAACCCCGTGGACGTCATGACCCACCTCGCCGCCCGCTTCGCGGCCGAGCGAGGAGCGGAGCGCTCCCGCGTTCTCGGCTCCGGCACCACGCTCGACACCGCCCGCTTCCGCACGCTCCTCGGCCGTCGTCTCGGGGTCGACGCCGCCCACGTGCACGCCCACGTTGTCGGCGAGCACGGCGACTCCGAGGTGCTGACCTGGTCGATCGCGACGGTCGGCGGCATCGCCCTCGGCGAGATGGCTGAGCGGCACGGCGTGCCGTTCGACGAGGCGGCTCGGGCGTCGATCGACGCGGCGGTGCGCGGCGCCGCCTACGCGATCATCTCCGGCAAGGGCTCGACCTACTATGGAGTCGGCAGCGCTCTCGCCCGCATCGTGGAGGCTGTGCTTCGAGACCAGCGCTCGGTGCTGACGGTGTGCTCGCCCGAGGCTGAGGTGGCGGGGGTCCGCGACGTGACCTTGTCCTTGCCGCGCCTCGTGGGAGGGGCCGGCGTGCTCGAGACTCTGCCCCTCGCCCTGCCCCCGGAGGAGCAGGACGCCCTCTCCCGCAGCGCCGCCGTCGTGCGCGCGGCGATAGACGGCCTCGATTCCCCCTGACCGCCGGGTGCCGTCCTGGCTGACGTTCATCCCTCCACCGCCTTCGCCCCGCGCAGGAACGCCGGGTCGAAGGT
>CAZLRF010000148.1:0-2391 GCA_964561785.1 uncultured Acidobacteriota bacterium
AGGTCCTGCGGTCCGGTTGTCGGGAGCCGTCGCACGGGGGAGACTGCCCGCGATGTTGCTCGCCGTGTATGGCCTCGCGACCCTCGCCGGGGCGACGCTCGTCTTCCTCGTCCAGCCGATGGCGGCCAAGCTGCTCCTGCCGATGTTCGGCGGCAGCCCCGCGGTCTGGACGACCTCGATGCTGTTCTTCCAGGCCGCCCTCCTCCTCGGCTACGGCTGGGCGCACCTCTCGACGACCCGCCTCGGGCTGCGGCGCCAACCGGTCGCCCAGCTAGTCCTCCTGGTCCTGCCCCTGCTCGTCCTGCCGATCGCCCTGCCGGCCTGGTCCGTCCCGCCGGAAGGCGTCGAGCCGTCGCTGTGGCTGCTCCTCGTTCTCGTGGCGATGGTCGGCGCGCCGTACGTCGCGGTCACCACGGCGAGCCCCGTCCTCCAGCGCTGGTTCTCGGCGACCGACCACCGCCAGGCCGCCGATCCGTACTTCCTCTACGCGATGGGGAACGCCGGGAGCCTCTTCGGCCTGCTCGCGTACCCGTTCCTCATCGAGCCTCGGATCGGCGTGGCCGACCAGGCCCGGCTGTGGGCCGCGGGGTACGTCGCGTTCCTCGTCCTGTCCGCGGCCGCCGCCCTGCTGCTCCGGCGCCACCGGCGTGCCGAGCCGGACACGCCGCCGGAGCCAGAGGCGGCACCACCGGTGGAAGCCGCACTCATGCCGTCCCCCGTCGCGGCTCCGTCGGTCCCGGCCGGCCCGATGACCGCGCCGGTGACCCGCGCCCGGCGACTCCGCTGGATCGCCTTCGCCTTCGTCCCCTCGAGCCTGATGCTCGGCGCGACGAGCTACATCACGGCCGATGTCGCCGCGGTCCCGCTCCTGTGGGTGCTGCCGCTCAGCCTGTATCTCCTGACCTTCATCCTCGCCTTCTCGCCGCGGAACCCGCTCACGCCGCGGCGGATGGCAGCGCTGCTGCCGTTCGCGGCGGTGGCCCTCGCGGTCGTCCTCGTCGGCGCGGTGGCGCTGCCGCTCGCGGCCGTCATCGGCCTGAACCTCGCCGTCTTCTTCGTGGCCGCCCTCCTCGCGCATGGTCGCCTGGCCGAGGACCGGCCGGCACCAGCACGGCTGACCGAGTTCTACGTCCTCGTCGCCGTGGGCGGCGCGCTCGGCGGGCTGTTCAACGCGATCGTCGCGCCGCTCGTCTTCGAGAGCGTCCTCGAGTACCCGCTGGCGATCGTCCTCGCGCTGCTCCTGCGACCGATCGTGCCGGCCGCCGGCGCGTCGGTCGCCGCGCTGCGCCGCGCGCGCCTCCTCGACCTCGTCGTCCCGCTGCTCGTCTTCGTCGGCGCCCTGGTCGGCCTCGCCGTCCTCTCGCGGGCCCTCGACGCCACCGGGCCGCAGCTCGCCGCCGCGCTCGCGGCGGGCGCCGTCGCCACGCTCCTCATGGTCCGCCGACCGGTCCGCTTCGCGCTCTCGTTCGGCGCGATCGTCCTCATCCCGCTTCTCGTCGGGAGCAGCGCGCTGTACGCGGATCGATCGTTCTTCGGGGTCAACCGGGTCGTCGACGAGGACGGGATCCGGCTCCTCGTCCACGGGACGACGACCCACGGAGGTCAGCACCTCGACCCGGCTCGGGCGCGCGAGCCGCTCACCTACTACCACCCGACCGGGCCGCTCGGGCGCACCGTCGAGGCGCTCCACGCCACCCGGACGGGCCCGCTGCAGTGGGGCGTCATCGGCCTCGGCGCCGGCGGGCTGGCGGCGTACGTCCGACCGGGCGACGCGATGACCTACTTCGAGATCGACCGGGTCGTCATCGACATCGCGACCGACTCGTCGCTGTTCACCTACCTGAGCGGCGGGCCCGAGCCGGTCCGGACGGTCCTCGGCGACGGCCGGATCACCCTGGCCGAGGAGCCCGACGGCGCATTCGACGTCTTCGTCCTCGACGCCTTCAGCGGCGATGCCCCGCCGGCGCACCTCCTGACGACAGAGGCGCTCGACCTCTACCGATCGAAGCTCGCGCCGGGTGGCATCCTCCTGTTCAACGTGTCGAACCGCTACGTCGACGTCGGCGCCGTCGTCTCGGCCGGGCTCGTCGAGCTCGGCGTCCCCGGGTACCAGCCGATCGACCCGGACCCTGCGACGCCGCCGGCGCCCGAGAAGCAGATCTCGGGCTGGCTCGTCGCCGCCCACGACGAGGCGACCCTGGCCCCGCTCCGCGAGCTGACCGACGGGGCGCCGCTGCCCGTCCGCCCCGAGGTCCGGGCCTGGACCGACGACTTCAGCGACATCGTCTCGGCGATCACGTGGGGCGGCTGACCGCGGCGCGGGCCGCCGGCGGGCGGCGGCTCTCGCCGGCCGTTCGCCGGGCCCTCCACGACGGGCTCGTCGTCGCGGGC
>CAZLRF010000149.1:0-2288 GCA_964561785.1 uncultured Acidobacteriota bacterium
TGGCGGCGGCGATCATCGGGTCGTCGAAGATCTCGCCCCAGCTCGCGATGCCGCGATTCGTCGTCAGGACGATCGAGCCCTTGAGGTAGCGGCGCTGGACGACCTCGAAGAGGGCAGCCGCCCCTTCGGCCTGCAGCGGCAGGTACCCGAGCTCGTCGATCACCAGAAGCGCCGGCCCGCAGTAGAAGCGCATCGCGGTTGCCCAGCGGCCCTCGAGCGCGGCCCGGTGGCAGCGGGCGGCCAGGTCGGCCGCGCTCGTGTAGTAGACGCGGTAGCCGGCCTCGACCGCCTGTCGGGCGAGGCACACGGCCAGCATCGTCTTGCCCACCCCGGGCGGCCCGACGAGCAAGAGGTTGGCGGCCTCGTCGAGGAAGCGGAGGGTCGCCAGCTCGTCGACGAGCTTGCGGTCGAGCGTGGGTTGGGCATCGAAGTCGAAGTCGGAGATCGTCCACGGCGCGGGCAGGCTGGCGAAGCGCATACGCCCGGCAAGGCGCCTGGCCTCGGTCGCCTCGACCTCGATCTCGAGCAGCCGCTCGAGGAAGGCGGTGTGCGAGAGCTTCCCGCTGCGGGCGCGCTCGAGCTCTCCCGGCAGCGCCTCGGCCGCCGCCTCCAGGCGCAGGTAGTGGAGGTGTCCTCGCAGCTTCTGGTAGCGGCTCTCGGCGCGGCTCATCGCGCCGCCTCCGCGTATTGGGCGTACACGTCGAGCGAGACGACGACGTCGGCGGCTTCGCCGGCGAGCGCGGCGGCGGCTTGGAGGGCAGCCTCGCCCGGCGGCCGGTTGGCTTTGCGCCGGCAGGGCCGCGCGCTCGTCAGGCTCTGAAGCACGACCTGCTCGAGGGCGACCCGGTGCTCCTCCTGGCGTCGGAGCGCGCCCGCCCCGGCCGGGGCGAGCCGGTGGCAGGCGACGACGCTTCCGGCCGACGAGATGAGCTCGATCTGCTCGCTCCCCAGCCGGCGGCGCACGCTGACGCGCTGCCCGTGCAGGCCGGGCGGCACCGAGTAGCGGTTGCCCTCGTAGCTGACCAGGCAGGCGGCGGACACGACCCGCTCGACCTCGAGCGTCGCCGGGTAGGGCAGCGCCGGCAGCGGCCGAAGCCGCTCGGCGGCGGCGAGCTCGGCGACGGTGGTGCGGCCGCGGCGGCGCCGGTCGCCGGTCCGCTCCGAGAAGCGGTCGAGCTTCGCCTGCGCCTCCTGCGGCGTCCGCGCACGCAGCGTGCGCCAGAAGCGCTGCGCGAGGAAGTGGTTGCGCGACTCGACCGCCCCCTTGCGATTGGCGCGGTAGCGCGCGCAGACGTCGACGGAGACGCCGTAGTGGCGGGCGACCGCGGCGAAGCTGGGAAGGAGGCGGCCCGTGGCCCGATCGCAGACCGTCGCCATCCGGTCGACGCGCCAGCGCCGGGCCGTCCCGCCCAAACGGCGGAGCACCCCGTCGAGGGCGCTGACGAGGTGCGCCTGATCCTCGCCCTCGGCGAAGACCGCCCGAAACTTGCCCGAGTGAGAGAGCGTCCCGACCAGCAGGTGCGCCTCGCCGCCCCAGGGAGCGCCCGGCAGCTCGAGCCAGTCCCACTGGATCTCCTCCCCCGGCGGATGGGCGATCTCGATCGTCGGCCTTCCCTTGACGCTGGCGCATGCCTCGCAGCGTGGGCGCAACCTCCGACGACGGAGCTCACGGACGAAGGTGACGTAGCTGCGCGGGTAGCCGAGCACAAGCACCTCGTCGTAGAGCGCCGAGCCCCACAGGTGCGGGTCCTCGGCGAGGCGCTCGCGCACGTACGGTTCGAAGACCGCGAAGTGGTCGGCGACGGCGCGGCGGCGCACACCCGGCGCCCGCTCGCCGCGCAGGTAGGCGCGGATCGTCTTGCGGTCACGCCCGAGGTGGCGGGCGATCGCCGAGATCGACCACCCCCGCCGGCGAAGAGCACTTGCTTCCACGAACTCCTCCTCTGTCAGCATCGGGCGGGGCCTCCTCCTCTCGCTGCGGCGCTTGACACCGCAAGCGTGGGAGGGGGTCCCGCTGTTGGCCTATGCGGCCGCCCCGACGCTCAGCTCAGGAATTTCGATGATCGAGGGTGGGGAATTTCGGTGATCGCCGTCAGTCGGCCGCCCCGCCCGCCAGCGCCCTGCGCACGCGCTCGCCCAGGAGCGCCAGCCGCTCGACCGGCTCGTTGCTGAACACGAAGCGGACGTGGCGGTCGGCGACGTCGCCGCCCCAGCCTCGCATCGGGGTGGCGGCCACCTTCTGCTCGAGCAGGCGGCTCGAGGCCTCCGCGCAGTCGAGGCCGAGGGCG
>CAZLRF010000150.1:0-1944 GCA_964561785.1 uncultured Acidobacteriota bacterium
AGAGCGGGGCCGGGAAGAGCGGCCTCACCGAGGTCATCGAGCGGCTCTGCCCGCCGGAAGACGTCGTCCTCCTGACGCGGCTCACGCCGCAGAGCCTCTACTACACCGAGCCCGGCTTCCTCGATCGCAAGCTGGTGATCGTCGAGGAGCGCTACGGCTCGATGGAGGCCGACTACTCGATCCGGGTACTCCAGAGCCGGAAGAAGCTCATCGCCGCGGCCCCGGTGAAGGACCCGCAGACGGGGAACATGCGGACGAAGGTCTTCACGGTCGAGGCGCGGGCGGCTTTCATCGAGGCGACGACGGCGAGCTCGGTGAACCACGAGAACGCGACGCGCTGCTTCGAGCTGCAGATGGACGAGACCGAGGAGCAAACGAGGCGGATCCACGAGCGGCAGCGGCTCCTGCGGACCGGGCGAGGCCTCCAACTGCGGAAGGAGGCCGAGGCAATCACGCGCCGGCACTGGAACGCCCAGCGTCTCCTCGAGCCCCTCCCAGTGGTCATCCCCTTCGCCGACCGGCTGAGCTTTCCCTCGAGCTGGATGCGGACGAGACGCGACCACGCCCGCTTCCTGAACCTGATCGAGGTCGTGGCGTTCCTCCACCAGCACCAGAGGGAGAGGAGCCGGGAGGGGGCGATCGTGGCCTCCCTGGCGGACTACGAGGCCGCCTACGGCCTCGCTGGCGACGTCCTGAGGGAGACCCTCTCCGACCTGAAGAGACCGCTCCGGGAGGCCCTCCAGCGCATCCAGGGCCTCGCCGGGAAGGGAGAGGGCGCGGTGAGTCGCCGCGAGGTCCGGGAGGCGCTCGGTATCCCGGATTCGACCGTGCGGCGCTGGCTCTCGGAGCTGGTGGAGCTCGAGTACCTGGCCGTCGCCGAGGAGGGGCGCCAGGGTGCCGGAAAGATGACGCGCTACCGCCTCGTCGAGCGTGGCCCTCGAAACGACGTCGTGCTCGGCCTCCTGAACCCCGAGGAGCTTCGTGCGCAGATCGGCTGAGAAAACCGCCACCTCGCCAGAAACCGCCAAACGACCGTGGCGGTTTTCATCTTGAGGCAGATGAACGAGATGACCCCGAAACCGCCACCTCGCCACGGAAACCAGCAAGGCAGTGTCTCAGCCCCCTCCGTCCGGCTCCTGGGGCAGTACGAGGACGCGCTCGCCGCGCGCTACTCCGAGCGGACGGTCGAGCACTACCTCGCGGACGTGCGCTTCCTGCTCGGCTGGCTGGAGGAGCGGGGAGTCGGCCTCGTGGACGTGAGGAGCGCCGACCTCGAGGCGTACCAGACGCACCTCAGCGCGCTGCGGAAAAAAAACGGCCGGCCCTACGCGGCGGGGTCGCAGCAGGCGCGTCTTGTCGCGATGAAGAACTTCTTCCGCTTCCTCTACCGGAGAGGCGACCTCGTCCACGACCCGGCGGCGGCCGTCGAGCTGGGTCGCGCCGAGGATCGCCTGCCGCGAGTCGTGCTGACCGAAGAGGAAGCGCGCCGAGTCGTCTCCGCGCCGCGGGAGAAGACGCCCGTCGTGCTGCGCGACCGGGCGATCCTGGAGACGCTCTACGCCACGGGGCTCCGGGTGAGCGAGCTCGCCGCCCTCACGGTGTACGACGTGGACACCAAGGACCGGCTCCTGCGCATCGTGATGGGCAAGGGGAAGAAGGATCGGAACGTGCCTCTGACGCGCCCGGCCGCGCGCGCGATCGAGGAGTACCTCGCGAAGGGGCGTGAAGCGCTCGCGGGCGGGCCGCGGCGTGGCGAGGGCGCACGGCTTCTCTTCCCGGCCGAGAAAGGCGGAAAGCTCCAGCGCTGGGTCGTGGGGAAGATCATCGCGCGGTGGGCGAAAGAGGCGGGGATCCGGAAGCACGTCACCTGCCACACCTTCCGCCACAGTGTCGCGACGCAGCTCCTGCGGGGCGGGGCCGACATCCGCCACATCCAGGCGCTCC
>CAZLRF010000151.1:0-1935 GCA_964561785.1 uncultured Acidobacteriota bacterium
CCGTCCCTCCCGTCCGGTCTCGGAGCGGCGCTCGGAGCCTCACCATCGCCATGGGACTCTCCTATGTCAAGCCGCCTGCTCCGCGACAGCCGGAGCAGCGGTGTCAGCGTCAGCGAGCAGGGCTCGGTAGACGACGTCGGACAGGCGGCGCTTCAGGGCACGCAGCGCCTCGGTCTTCGTGTTGCCCATCGCGATCCTTCGCTCGAGGTAGGCCTTCGCGTTGGCGTGCATGCGCATCTGGGTGATCGCGATGCGGTGGATCGCGGCGTTCAGCTGTCGGTTGCCGGTTCGCGACAGACGGTGACGGATCTTGTTCGCGGACCACACCGGCAGCGGCGCGGTGCCGTTGTGCCGGGCGAAGCAGTCCTTCGAACGGAACCGGCGCACGTCGGCCACCTCGGCCACGATCTTGGCCGCCGTCAGGGCGCCGACCCCGGCGAGGCCGAGCAGCCGGGGGGCGAGCTCGGCGACCATCTGCACGATCCGGCGCTCGAGCTCGTTGGCCGCTGCGGTGAGCTCCCGGATCCTGGCGACGAGATCGCGGGCGACGAAGGCGACGGTTCCGTCGATGCCGTCCAGGCGAGCCGCGACCGCGTCCAGCTGCCTCAAGCGCACCAGGGAGCGGGGCGCGGGATCCCAGGCGGGGTCGAGTTCGTGCAGGTGCCAGCGCAGCCTGTTGACCTGCGAGGTTCGCTCCCGCACGAGGTCCTCACGGTGGTCCACCAGCAGTCGCAGATCCCGCGAGGGACCGTCCAGGCGGGCGACCGGCAGCCCCGGTTCGCGCCAGGCGGCCCTCGCGACGGCCAGGGCGTCGATCGGGTCGGACTTGCCGTAGGTGCGGGCGGCGTCGCGGGCATGGGCCATGAGCTTGGGTGGGACCCGGACGAGCTCCTCGCCCGCCGCGAGCAGGTCGGCCTCCAAACGCCGGGACAGGTGCCGGCAGTCCTCGACGGCGAAGCGGCGGTCGGGACCGAAGCCGTCGGCCCAACGCAGCAGGTCCAGGTTGGCCTCGGTCGTCGTCATCCGCGTGGTCTTCTCCCCGAGCTTGCGCCCGGCCTCATCGATCGCGACCGCCGTGTGCGTCCGCTTGTGCGCATCGATCCCCACGATGACCATCTGCGTGTACCCTCCTCTCGAACGGCACCGAACGGAACCGGTCGGTGGGCACACCTCAGTGGGGGCGATGCCACGCTCCTATCAAGCCACGCCGGCCGGTTTCGTATGTCCGAGGGGCGGCAAGTCCCATGGTGTCCACGAAGGACAGCGAGCCTAGGAGCCAACCCCTCGGACGCCCGCAAGCATGACACTGAGCCCGTAGCCTAGCTCTCAGCGCGGCAACCGGGCGAGCCGCTGCGGGCTCCCGAGCAGGTCCACCAGGTCGCCGAACGCCCGCCCGGCCGTCGCCCCGTCGAGCAGCCGGTGGTCGAAGGTGAGGCTCATCGTGCACGCGGGCCGCGCCAGGACCCGTCCGTCCACGACGAGCGCCCTGGGCTCGATCACGCCGAGCGCGAGGATCGCGCCCTGGGGAGGGTTGAGGATCGGCGTCCCCGCCTCGGAGCCGTACGAGCCGGTGTTGGTCACCGTGATCGTCCCCCCGGTCATCTCGGCGGGCGTGAGCGAGCCCTCCCGGGCGGCCGCGGCCAGGCGGTCGATCTCGGCGGCGATCTGGGTGATGCTGCGGGTCCCCGCATCGCGGACGACCGGCACGAGCAGCCCGCGCTCGGTGTCGGTGGCGACCCCGACGTGGACCGATCGGTGGAGGTGGATCTGCCCGAGGTCGGCGCGGTACGAGCCGTTCAGCCATGGGTGCGCCGCGCACGTCTCCGCGAGCGCCCGCACCACCACCGGGAGCGGCGACACGCCCAGCTCGCGCCGGAGCGCCTCGAGCGCCGTGCAATCGAGCGTCCGCCAGGTCGTGACCTGGGGGACCTCGCG
>CAZLRF010000152.1:0-1902 GCA_964561785.1 uncultured Acidobacteriota bacterium
TTCGAGGAGATCCCGAAGATCGACGTCCACTCCCACGTCTTCGAGGACCTCCCGGAGGTCGTGGAGATGATGGATCGCGTGCGGATGCGCATCGTCAACGTCTGCGTGCGCGGCACCGACCTCGACCGGATGCGGCAGGCCGAGGAGACGGCGGAGCGGCTGCAGGCGAAGTACGGGAAGGACCGTTTCCCGTTCGCCTCGACCTTCGACCTCACGCGCCGCGACGACCCCGACTACCACGACCAGGTCAGGCGCTGGCTGGACGGGACGTTCGAGAAGGGCGCGGTGATGGTGAAGATCTGGAAGGAAGTCGGCATGGAGATCCAGGACCGGCAGGGCCGGTTCATCCTCCCCGACGAGGCGCTCTTCGACCCGATCTACACGTTCCTCGCCGAGCGGGGCAAGCCGCTCCTCGCCCACCTCGCGGAGCCCCTCGACGCCTGGCGCCCGCTCGACCCCCAGAGCGTCCACTACGGCTACTACTCGAACAACCCCGAGTGGCACCTCTTCGGGCGCGAGGGCTTCCCCTCGCACGAGGCGATCGTCGCGGCGCGCGACCGGATCCTCGAGCGCCACCCGCGCCTCGTCGTCATCGGCGCGCACCTCGGCTCGCTCGAGCACGACGTCGACGAGATCGCCCGCCGCCTCGACCGCTACCCGAACTTCTCGGTCGACACCTCGGCGCGAACGGCCGACCTCACCCGCCAGCCCCGCGAGAAGGTGCGGGCCTTCCTCGTCCGCTACCAGGACCGCGTGCTCTACGGCCTCGACCGCAGCCGCCGGCCCGACCCGCTGCGGGAGAGCACCCCCGAGGAGCGGGCGGCCTTCGCCCGCTCCCTCGAGGAGGACTACCGGCGGGACTTCCGCTACTACGCCGGCGAGGGCGAGATGGAGTACCGCGGGAAGACCGTGCGGTGCCTCGGCCTGCCCCGCGAGGTCCTGGAGAAGCTCTACCACGCCAACGCCGAGCGGCTCGTCCCCGGCCTGAGGTGACGGCCGCGGGGCGGGTTAAGATCGCCCCACAGGAGACACCGATGACCCGACCGCCGCTTCGCCTGGTCGTGCCCGCCCTCGCCCTCGCCCTCGGCGCCGCCTCCGCGCGAGCCACGGAGCCCGTGCGCCTCTTCAACGGCAAGGACCTCTCGGGGTGGAGCCACTTCCTCGTCGATCCTAAGGTGCCCGCGGCCGACGTGTGGAGCGTCCGCGACGGGGTCCTCGTCTGCAAGGGCGACCCGCTCGGCTACCTCTACACCGAGGGCGAGCACTCGAGCTTCAAGCTGGTGGTGGAGTGGCGCTGGGCGCCGGGCGCCGCGGCCCGCCTGGGCAGGGCGCCGAACAGCGGGGTCCTCTTCCGGGTGAACGGCCCCCCCAAGGCCATCCCCCGGGCCTACGAGGCCCAGCTTCGCCAGGGCGACGCGGGGGACCTGTACGGCTTCTGGGGCATGCCCCTCGAGGGCGACGCCGCGCGGCGGCGGGAGTCGAAGGACAACGCCATGCTGGGCGACATGGTCGGCTTCACGAAGACCGATGCCGCGGAGCGCCCCGAGGGCGAATGGAACGTCTACGAGATCACGGTGGACGGGCCCTCGATCACGGCCGTCGTGAACGGGAAGCTCGTCAACGCGGCGAAGGGCGCGCTCGAGCTGCCCGGCCGCATCGGCCTGCAGTCCGAGGGCGGCGAGATCCACTTCCGGAGGGTCGAGCTCACTCCCATCGTCCGGTAGGCTTCTCGGCGCGGTTCCAGCTTCTCAGCGCGGCATCGTCTCCTCGCGGGCGAGGGTCTCGACCGCCCGCGGGGGGACGATCCGCCAGTTGCCGTCGGGCTTGTCCGGCAGGCGCTTCCTCTCGGCGAAGTAGTCGACCATCAGGTCGCGGATCTCGCGGCCGCTGCGCCACACGACC
>CAZLRF010000153.1:0-1893 GCA_964561785.1 uncultured Acidobacteriota bacterium
TGCGCGGGCCGCTCGGAAAGTGATCCACCCCGCCGCTCAGAAACTGATCCACCCGGACACCCCCCTGGGTGTCCCCCGGACGGGCTTCCATGCCGGGACGACGGGGGGCGAGTGCCCCCGGTCGCCCGGAGGAAGGAATGCTCTCGATGGGCGAGGTGGCAGTCGTGCGGCACAAGGTCCTGGTGGAGGGGCGGAGCGTTCGTAGCGTCGCCCGCGAGCTGGGATTCAGCCGCAACACGGTGAGGAAATACCTCGGGCAGCCGGAGCCGCGCCGGCACGAGGCCGGCCCGCGGAGGCGCCCCGTGCGCGATGTGGTCGCGCCCCGCATCGAGGCCCTCATCGAGGAGTGGTCCTCGCGGACCGGGGGCAAGCAGCGCGTGACGGGCACGCGGGTGCTGCGGGAGCTCCGCGCCGAGGGCGTGGAGGTCGGGCACACGCTGGTGCGGGCGATCCTTGCCGAGCGCCGTCGCGCCGCGGCGGAGGTGTTCGTGCCCCTGGTCCACCGTCCCGGCGACGAGGCGCAGGTGGACTTCTTCGATGTCCTCGTGGATGTCGCCGGCGAGCGACGCCGGGCGTGGCTCTTCCTGCTGCGCCTCATGCACGGCGGGCGGGACTTCGTGTGGCTCTACGAGCGCCAGGACCAGGTGTCCTTCCTTGACGGCCACGTGCGCGCCTTCGAGGCCCTCGGCGGCGTGCCGCGCCGCGTGGTCTACGACAACCTCAAGGCCGCCGTGCGCCGGGTCCTGCGACGGGGACGCGATCTCGCGGAGCGCTTTCAGGCGCTCTCGAGCCACTACGCCTTCGAGCCGTGCTTCGCCCGGCCCGGGGAGGGGCACGACAAGGGAGGCGTGGAGGGGCGCGGCGGCCACCTGCGCACGCTCCACCTCGTGCCGATCCCCCGGGGGGAGTCGCTGGAGGAGATCTCCCGGGCGCTGCAGGCCCGCGTCGATGCCGATGTCCCGGAGGAGGCGGCGGGGCGGCGAGCGGCCGACGCGGCGGCCCTGCGGCCGCTGCCCTCGGTGCCCTTCGAGGCCCGGCGGGTCGTCCCCGTGACCGTGAGCAGCCGCGCCCTGGTGCAGGTCGAGGGCGCGGCCTACTCCGTCCCGTCGCGGTGGGCGCGGCGCGAGGCCACCGCGTACCTCGGCGTGGCGAGCGTGCGCCTGGTGCTCGACGGCGAGGCGGTGGTCCACCCGCGGCAGCGCTTCGGGGGCCGGCGCGTGTGCTACCGCCACTACCTCCCCGAGCTCGCCCGCAAGCCGCAGGCGGTGCGGCAGGTCGCCCCGGAGCTGGTCGCCGAGCTCGGCGAGCCCTACGGGCGGCTGTGGTCGCTGCTCGCCACGACCCACGGGGAACTCGAGGGCGCGCGGGTGCTCGCCCGCGTGCTCGGCGCCGTCGTGGACCACGGGGAGTCCGCCGTCGCCCGCGCCGCCGAGACGGCGCTGGACGCCGGGGTCCCGGACCTGCGGGCGCTGGTGGCGCTGCGACCCGCGGAGCCTCCGCCGCCACGGGTCCATGTCCCCGAGCGCCTCGCCGCCTTCACCGTCGAGGCGGCCCGGGCCCGCGACTACGACGCCCTCCTGCTCGCCGCGGGGGAGGTGGCCGGTGAGTGAGGCCGCCCGCGCCGCCGCCGTCCTCGAGCTCTGCCGCGAACTCAAGCTCCCCTCGCTGCACCGCGAACACGCCGCCATCGCCCGCTCCGCCCGCGACGGCGGCTGGCCCTACGAGGAGTACCTCCGCCAGGTGCTCGAGGCCGAGGTCCTCGCCCGCCGCCAGGGCGCCGCGGCGCGACGCCTGCGCGCCGCCCGCTTCCCCGAGGTCAAGACCCTCGACGACATCGACTTCCAGGCCCTCCAGGGCGTCTCACGGCCGAAGATCCTCGAGCTGGCCTCGTGC
>CAZLRF010000154.1:0-1889 GCA_964561785.1 uncultured Acidobacteriota bacterium
GCGGGCGGCGGAGACGTTCCGGAGCTCGGGCGGGGACATCCGGAAGGTCGTGCGCACGATCGTCACCTCGCCCGAGTTCCTGGCCGAGGAGGCCCACGGGGCCAAGGTCAAGACGCCGCTCGAGTTCGTGGCGAGCGCGCTGCGCGCGGCGGCGGCCGAGGTGAGCGACGCGCGCCCCCTCGCGCGGCGGCTCGCCGACATGGGGATGCCGCTGTATCTCCAGCAGGCCCCGACGGGGTACAAGGACACGGCGGAGGCCTGGGTCTCGGCGAGCGGCCTGCTCGCCCGCCTGAACTTCGCCCTCGACCTCTCCGCCTCGCGTCTTCCCGGCGTGCGGCCGGGCGCCGGCGCGCTCGACCTCGGCGCCGGCGGGAGCGGCACGGCCCTCGCCGACGCTCTCGCGGCCAGGCTCCTGCCCGCGGGCCTCGGCGAGGCGACGCGGGCGACCATCGAGAAGGAAACGGCGGGAGCCGACGCGACCCGCGTCGCCGGCCTCGTCCTCGGCTCTCCCGAGTTCCAGAAGCGCTAGCGGAGGCTCGAGATGACCACCCGCCGCCTGTTCCTGCGCTCCTCCGGCCTCGCCCTCGCCTCGTTCGGCCTCGCCCCGAAGGCGCTCGTCCGGGCGCTCCCCGCGGCTGAGCCGAGAGCGTCGAGACGCCTCGTCGTCGTCTTCCAGCGCGGGGCGATGGACGGCCTCAACGCCGTCGTCCCCTTCGGCGAGAGGGCCTACCGCGCCGCGCGGCCGACGATCGCCATCCCCGAGCCGCGCCGGGGCTCGACCTCGGAGACGGCCCTCGACCTCGACGGGTTCTTCGGCCTGCACCCCGCCCTCGAGCCGCTCCTGCCCCTGTGGAGAGAGGGCTCGCTCGCGGCCGTCCACGCCGTGGGCAGCCCCGACCCCACACGCTCGCACTTCGACGCCCAGGACTTCATGGAGAGCGGCACGCCCGGGCGCAAGTCCACCGAGGACGGCTGGCTCAACCGGGCCCTGCGCGCCGCACCCGACCCGCTGGCCACCGCGCTGCGCGCGGTGGCGATGACCCCGACCCTGCCGCGCACGCTCGCGGGAGCGGCTCCCGCGGTGGCCATCGCGAACCTCGCCCAGTTCCGCCTGCGCCCGGCCCGGGGCGGCGGCTCGGCCGCGGGCGGCTTCGAGAGCCTCTACGAGACGGCCGTCGAGAGCGCCCTGCACGGCGCCGCCCACGACACGTTCGAGGCCCTCGACTCCCTGAAGGGCCTCGACCCGCGCGGCTACCGACCGGCGGCGGGGGCTCGCTACCCGCGGGGCCGCTTCGGCGAGGCGCTCGCGCAGGTCGCCCAGCTCTTCAAGGCCGACGTGGGCGTCCAGGTGGCCTTCGTCGAGTCGACAGGCTGGGACCACCACGCCGCCGAGGGCGGCACGACCGGGCAGCTCGCGAACCGCCTGCGCGAGCTCGGCTCGGGGCTCGCGGCCTTCCACCGCGACATGGGGGGCGCGATGGCCGACGTCGTCGTGGTGACGCTCACGGAGTTCGGGCGCACGGTGCGCGAGAACGGCAACCGGGGGACCGACCACGGCCACGCCTCGGCCTCGTTCCTCCTCGGCGGCCCCGTGCGCGGGGGGCGGGTCCACGGGCGCTGGCCGGGGCTGGCCTCGGGCTCGCTCCACGAGGGCCGCGACCTCGCCGTGACCACCGACTTTCGCGACCTCCTCGGCGAGGTCCTCTCGCGCCACATGGGGGTGCGCGACCTCGCGGCCGTCTTCCCCGGTCACGCCGCCCCCGCGTTCCCGGGGGTCCTGAGGGGCTGATCCGCCGGAAGCGTCGGGCCGAGCCGTGCTAGGCTCCTCGCGCACCCCCTTCGTCGCGAGGAGAGGCTATGGCATCGTCCCCTTCGACCGCCCCCGCGTC
>CAZLRF010000155.1:0-1888 GCA_964561785.1 uncultured Acidobacteriota bacterium
TTCGTCAGGAATCCGGCCATCTGCGGGGGCGAAACCGTGTTCAAGGGAACGCGGGTCCTCCTGCGGGCGGTGCTTGCCGACCTCGCGGAGGGTGCCACCGTCCCCGAGATCCTGCTGGATTTTCCGTCCCTGACCGAGCAGCACGTCCGGGCCGCGATCGCGTTCGCCGCGGCCGCCGCGCGGGACGACATGCCGGTGGGCGCGGTGGTCGACGGGGCGTGAGGATCAAGCTGGACGAGAACGTCCCGATGCGAACCGCGGCCCCGCTGACGGCGCTCGGCCACGACGTGGACACTGTCGTGGCCGAGGGCCTCGAGGGCAGTGCGGACGACGCGCTCTGGCCGCACGTGCAGGACGCCGGCCGCTTTCTCGTCACGCGCGACCTGGACTTCTCCGACGCTCGGCGTTACCCGCCCGGGGCCCACCACGGGATTCTCGTCCTCAGGCTTTCCGACGACGGCAGCGCTGCCGTGGCCAATCGCCTCGCCGCGGTCTTCGGCAGCGAGGATGTCGAGGGTTGGGTGGGGGCGCTCGTCATCGTGACCGACCACAAGGTGCGGGTGCGTCGCGCGTCGGCTCAACTGGGCTGAGCCGCTGCGATCGCCCAATCGGACCTTCGCTGTCCATTCGCCATGCGACCATCTCGCCTCGGAGGTGGACGATGGCCTACACTGGTGCCGTTCCCGATCCCCCGGAGCGCGAGGCGATGAAGCGGGCGACCTACGAGGACGTGCTGAACGCCCCCGAGCACAAGGTGGCCGAGATCCTCGACGGGGAGCTGTTCCTCAGCCCCCGGCCGGCGCTGCCGCACGCGAGGGCGGCCTCGAAGCTGGGTGCGTTCCTCGACGGCCCCTTCGACGAGGGACGGGGTGGACCGGGCGGGTGGCTGATCCTGTTCGGGCCCGAGCTGCACTTCGGTGACGACGTTCTGGTACCCGACCTCGCGGGCTGGCGGCGCGAACGGCTGCCCGCGGTCCCCCGCGCGCCCTGGCTGTCCCTCGCACCCGACTGGGCTTGCGAGGTGCTCTCCCCTTCCACGGGCCGGATCGACCGGGGGCGCAAGCTGCGGATCTACGCCGAGGCCGGCGTCGCCTGGCTGTGGCTCGTCGACCCGATCGAGCAGACGCTCGAGGTGCTGCGGCTGCGCGAGGGGGCGTGGACGATCGCCGCGGTCCACACAGGGCGCGACGTGGTCCGGGCGGAGCCGTTCGACGCCGTCGAGCTGACTCTCGAAAGGCTGTGGCCGGAGGCGGAGCGGGCCTGAAGGGGCGGCCGCCCCGATCGGACCTTCGCTGTCCATTCGCCATGCCACCCTCTCGCCTCGGAGGTGGACGATGGCCTACACTGGTGCCGTTCCCGATCCCCCGGAGCGCGAGGCGATGAAGCGGGCGACCTACGAGGACGTGCTGAACGCCCCCGAGCACAAGGTGGCCGAGATCCTCGACGGGGAGCTGTTCCTCAGCCCCCGGCCGGCCTTCCGGCACGCGAGGGCGGCATCGACGCTGGGGGGGACGCTCTTCGACCCCTTCGACCGGGGGCGCGGAGGGCCCGGCGGGTGGCTCCTCCTCGACGAGCCCGAGCTGCACTTCGGGGAGCACGTGGTCGTGCCCGACCTCGCGGGCTGGCGCCGAGAGCGTTTCCCTCCAGTCGACGACCCCCCCTGGCTCTCGCTCGCGCCCGACTGGGCTTGCGAGGTGCTCTCCCCTTCCACCGCCCGGATCGATCGCGGGCGCAAGTTGCGGATCTACGCCGAGGCCGGCGTCGCCTGGCTCTGGCTCGCCGACCCGATCGAGCAGACGCTCGAGGTGCTGCGGCTGCGCGAGGGGGCGTGGACGATCGCCGCGGTCCACACAGGGCGCGACGTGGTCCGGGCGGAGCCGTTCGACGC
>CAZLRF010000156.1:0-1871 GCA_964561785.1 uncultured Acidobacteriota bacterium
GCGCAATGGGAGATGTCGGGCGGGTCATCCACCGCGGCACGTACGCGATTCGCTTGGCGCACGCTGGCATCGGAGCGATCGGCCGAGGCCCGGGCATACGGGCGACAGGCTCTGGCGGCCGGGGTACGAGAAGCCTGGGGCCGGCCTACTAAGCGGCCCGGCGGGCGAGGTGGGGTAGGCGCTTCTCGGAGTCCAGGAAGCGGAGGGTGAAGGGCGGGGTGACGTCGACCTGCTCGCGTGGGCGGCCGCGCGGGGGCGGGATGGCCTCGAGGTGGGCGAGAGGCAAGGCCAGGAAACGCTCTGCGGGAGTCGAGCCGCCGAGGCCCTGGTGCGGTCGGAGACACGCGTAGTAGGGGAAGAAGGGCGCGAGTCTCCCCTCGAGATCGGTCCGCAGCAAGGGCGGTCTTTCCGCGACCTTCGTGACCGTCTTCAAGGTCAGGAAGAAGCGCTCGATGAGGGCGATGGAGCCGGTCTGGCCGACGGCTCCATAGCGGTGGCGGACTCCGTGGTGCTCGAGCGTCTTTCGGAAGATCTGCGAGGTGAACTGGGAACCCTGGTCGGAGACGGAGTGGCGGGGCGGACCGAACCGGAGTGCCGCGCCGGCGAAGAGGCAAGCGAGGTCTGTGGCGCTCGGCTCGGACAGGAAGACGCGGGCGGCGAGGGGGGCGCGAGAGAAGGCATCGAGCACGACGGCCAGCTTGAAAGAGAACAGACGGAGGAGGCCGGGGATCTCGGTGAGGTCCACCATCCAGACGTGGTTGGGGTACCGGGCCCGTACCGCCCGGTTGGCGGTTTCGGCTTTCGGCGGTTCCGGGACGATGGCCTTCTCCTTGCGGATGCGCTGGACGGTCCGGCGGGAGAGCCGCCACCCTGCTCGGGCGAGGAAGGCGGCCACGGAGGCGTCGCCCGGGAACCCCGCCAGGGTCAGCGTGCGAACGACGTGACGAACGACGTCGGCAAAGCGCCGTACGGGAGGAGTCGGCTTGACGAGCGATCCTACCGTCGGCCGGTCTGGGCCCGCCTGAAGGTCACGCTCCCAGCGGAGGACGGTTCGCGAGGTCACTCGGAACATGCGCGCGGTCTCGTCCGCCGACAGGGCGAGAAGAGCCCTGACCTGGAGAATGCGGAATCGCGCGTCTGGCGGGTAGTGGGGACGCTGGCGCTCGGGGAGCTTGTCCCATCGCATGGCGAGGATGTCGGCCGCCTCCCCGTAGAGGGCCGCGTGGAGCGCCTCCTCCCTCTCCTGCGCGAAACGGTCGAGGCACGAGTCCCCGGAGTCGCGGTACTGCCTGAGGCGTTCGGCGAGAGCGAGGCCGAGCAGGTGGGTGGCCTTCCTGAGGGCGCGCAACGCGAGGGTGTCGAGGGAGCGCCGCTTCATGGCGGCGCACAGGAGGCGGTCGAGGTAGGGGGAGGACAAGGGAGGCTCCGCCTCTCGCGCGCAAGGGAAGCGCGCGCGGCACTACGAGACTATCATCGCTCCCTGGGTATCAAGGAGCGCAGTCGATCTACTTCCCGAGTACGGTCGGCGACAGAAGAGCGAGACCTGGGTGCTGACACGCCGCGGTCGTCCGGTGGCCGCGGTCGTTCCGATCGACGACGAGGATGACTTCAGCATGCGGCTCGCCAACGACCCGAGGTTCATCGAGATCATCGAGCGCTCGCGTGCGCGCAACAAGGTGACGGACGGGATCTCGCTCGCCGAGATGCGCCGTAAGTACGGAGTCCCCGCGAAGCCGCGGCGCCGGTCCGCTCCACGCAAGCCGCGGTAGCCGGCGGACGGCCGGGAAGCCGGCATAGAATTGCGCGTGTTTCTCTCCCGGGGCGGACGGGCGGCCCTGACGTTTCCCTTCCTTGCGTCCGTCTGCCTGGCG
>CAZLRF010000157.1:0-1716 GCA_964561785.1 uncultured Acidobacteriota bacterium
GCGGCCGGGGATCAGCAGGAGGCGACCGACGGCGCGGCTCCTGGCCGGCCAGCAGTGCGCCGCGATGGCGGGCGAGCTTTCGATCGGGCCGGAGCTCGTCCGCCATGGCGGCGCCCTCCGTCAAGCCGGGCGCGAGGCGACGCCGCTGGCGCGCGGGGCGCCGCGGTCGGGCCGGTCATGCGCCCCGCGTGACAGCGCGTGGCCTCGCGCGAGAGCCGGGCGCGGCGGCCGAGCGGGCGCGACGCGTGCTTGGCCGGTCGTGCCGTCGGGGCACGCGGCGTGCCCGCGAGGTCAGGCGCGGGACGTCGCGGCGGGGGCTCAGGAGACGGCGCGCAGGAACTTGTCGATAGTGCCGAGGAGCAACCGCTTGTCGTGGGCGGAGAGGCGATCGATCTTCTGGAGCCGTCGCACGAAACGACGGTCCAGGGGATGAGCGTCGCCGTCGCTCGGCTGTCGGGCGGCGAGGATCTCGTCCGGAGTCGTCTTGAGGACATGCGCGAGCCTGACGAGTAGCGCTCCGTGCAGGCGTAGGTAGCCTCGCTCGTACTGCGAGATGAGCGACGGATGGATGCCGAGTCGCCCCGCGACCTCGACCTGGCTCATTCCGCGGCGCTTTCGGATCTCCTGGAGTCGCAGGCCGAACGCCTTGTCGTTCGGCGTCTCCACGACCTTGGGTGTCTCGTGGGCTCCCTTCTTCACGAGGTCAGTATAGGGAGCGAGTTCGAACTCTATTGACATTCAAAACATTTTGGCATCCAATTCTCACGCTTGACAAGGGGTCCGGCGGACCCCGGCGGGAGATTCCGATGCAGGTCACGAAGGCCGGGATCGAGCGGATCAAGTCCGCGAACGACCTCGCGGCGGTCGTCGCTGAGCGGGGGATCGAGCTCAAGCGGAAGGGCCGGCAGCTCGTGGCGCCGTGCCCATTTCACCAAGAGAAGACGGCGAGCTTCAACGTCTCTTCGGCGAAGGGGCTCTTCCACTGCTTCGGCTGTGGTGTCTCGGGCGACGTCATTGGCTTCGTGACGAAGCACGACAAGGTGAGCTTTGGGGGAGCTCTCGAGGCCCTGGCGCGCCGCGCCGGGCTCGACGTCGGGCGGCTCATGGAGGGTCCGCGGATCCAGCAGCGAACGCCCCTCGCGGCTCTCACCCCGCCGCGCAACGGCAAGAGCGTTCCAGCCTCCAAGCCCTCCGAGGGCGCGCCCCCACATGGCGCGCCGCCGACGGCCGTCCTGTCTCGGGTCGTGGAGCACTACCATCGGACCTTCTGCGAGCGGGAGGACGCTCAGGCGTACCTCGCCAAGCGCGGCCTGATGGACCGTGACTTGCTCCGGGTCTTGAAGGTCGGCTACGCCGACGGGTCGCTTCTCAAGGTAATCCCGAAGGACGGCGAGGTCCGCGACGAGATCGTGTCGCTCGGTGTCATCACCCCCGAGGGGCGCGAGCTCCTGGGCGGCTGCGTCGTCGTGCCGATCCCGGACCCTCTCACCGGCCAGTGGACGAACCTCTACGGCCGGGGGATGAGGGCGGCTCGGCACTGCTACCTTCCCGGCCCTCTCCGCGGCGTCCTGAACTTCCAGGCGGCGCGGCTCTCTCCCGAGGTGGTCCTCACCGAATCCATCCTCGATGCGCTGTCGTTCCATCAGGCCGGCATCTCGATCGCGATCCCGATCTACGGGGTGAACGGCTTCACGCCGGACCACCTCGACCTGCTGA
>CAZLRF010000158.1:0-1549 GCA_964561785.1 uncultured Acidobacteriota bacterium
CTGCTCGTGCAGCTCCTCAACGCGACGATCGGAAGCGTGACGGTCATCGTGGTCTACGGGATCGCGAACCGACTGTTCGACGGCGCGGTGGCGCGCTGGGCCGCCGTCTTCATGGCGTTCTTCCCGCAGATGCTGTTCTGGTCGGCGGGGATGTACAAGGATCCGGCCGTTTTGCTCTGCATCGCCCTGTCCATGTACGCGGTGCTCCGCCTCAGGGAGAGCTTCTCTCCCGCAATGGCGGTGGTCCTCGGCGGCGCGGCGGTGGGGCTGTTGGCCTTACGGTTCTACATCTTCTACTTCGTGGCCATGGCCACCCTGCTGACGTTCGTGTTTGGTCGCCGGGGATCGTTCGTGTCGCGTCTGACATCCTACGTGCTGGTCGTGGCGGTCTTCGCCGGGGTCTTCACCTTCGTCGTGGAACAGGAGACGCTCCAGATGCAGCGGGCGTTCATGACCCTCGACCAGATGCAGGTCACGCGGCTCGACCAGGCGATGTGGGGGAAGTCGGCGTACGGGGCCGGTTACGACGTCTCGACGCCCGCGGGGGCCATTCGAGCGCTGCCGGCCGGCCTGGCCTATCTCCTCTTTGCGCCCTTTCCGTGGGCGATCACCGGGTTAAGGCAGCTTCTCACGCTGCCCGAGATCCTCGTCTGGTATGCCCTGATGCCGGCGTTCGTGCGAGGCCTCGCCCACTCGGTTCGCCACCGGCTGCGCGACGTGCTGCCGATCCTCGTGTTCATGGTGACGCTCACGGTCGCCTACGCCCTCATGCAGGGGAACGTCGGCACCGCCTATAGGCAAAGGACCCAGGTCACGATGTTCTTCTTCGTGTTCATGGGGGTGGGCCTCGTCGTGAAGCGCAGCAGGATGATCGTCGCCGAGCAGGCGACCGCTGGATCTCGAGGCTCCGGCGCCACCTCCGAGGGTGGGATGGGCGATGCCGGGGGCATCGTCGACCATGACCCGGTGTATCCGCTCGAGGATCACGACTTCGTCTACCCGGACGACGCGGATCCCGTGCCGCGCGCGTGAGGGATGCGGCCTTCCGGACGACTCCTCGCGGCGGGGCTCGAGACCGTTACTCCCTTCTATGGTCTGACGCCCCGCAGCGGAGCGGCTGCTTGCGCGAGCGCCTCGTGCTCGGGGTCGAGCGACAGGCCCCATCTGGCCAGCGCTCGACCCTCCTCGCGTGAGGCCGGGAGGCGCAGCCACGCGAGGTGGACCCAGGCCTCCGCGTGAGCGGGCCGCCTCTGGAGAAAGGCCGTGGCGTCCGTCTCCAGGGCGGTGCGGCGCAGGGCCGCGTCCGGGGCGGCGGCCCGTTGGACGGCTGTCGGGTCCCACCGGCGCTCGGTCCACGGGGTCGCGACAGCGAGCAGGAGCGAGGAGGCGAGGACGACGGCCAGCGCGCGAGGGGCGAAGGCGGATCCCTCGGGCGCCGGCGAGGAGCCGCCCTCGGGTTGACGGGCGGTGGCGATGCCGAGGGCGACGAGCAAAGTCGCCATCAGCGCGTTCGAGGGGATGCGGAGGTTGAAGTCGAAGGCGCTGTGGA
>CAZLRF010000159.1:0-1510 GCA_964561785.1 uncultured Acidobacteriota bacterium
CTTAGAGTCCGCGGACGTGGTGTACGAACGGCCTGAGGGTCCTTGAAGTTGAAGACCACCGCTTCATCCTCACCGAGACCGAGGCAAACGGACTCGAGAGGAGGAAGACGGTGGTCGAACCGACTTTGGACCCGGTCGTGTGGCTCCGCAAGCACCTGGAGCAGGCCGACACGGATCTGCTGCGAGAGATGGTCCGCACGTTCGTGCAGGCGTTGATGTCGGCGGAGGCAGACGCGATCTGCGGCGCCCCCTACGGGGAGCGCTCGACCGAGCGGACGAACCGGCGCAACGGCTACCGGGAGCGCGACTTCGACACCCGGACCGGGACGATGGAGCTGCAGATCCCCAAGCTCAGGGCAGGCAGCTACTTCCCCGACTGGCTGGTTGAGCGCCGCCGCCGGGCCGAGCGAGCCCTCGTGCAGGTGGTGGCGGAGTGCTACGTGCGCGGCGTGTCCACCCGCCGGGTCGATGGGTTAGTCAAGACGCTTGGCATCGAAGGCATCTCCAAGTCGCAGGTCTCGGACCTCGCCAAGTCGCTCGACGAGGCCGTGGAGGCCTTCCGGTCTCGCCCGCTGGACGGTGGCCCCTTCACGTTCGTGTGGATGGACGCCCTGGTGCTCCGCTGCCGCGAGGGCGGCAGGATCGCGAACGTCGCCGCGGTGATCGCCACCGGCGTCAACGCCGACGGCCACCGGGAGATCCTCGGGTTGGACGTGCTCACCACCGAGGATGGTGCGGGGTGGACGGCGTTCCTTCGTTCCCTGGTGGCGCGAGGTCTTTCCGGGGTTCAGCTGGTGATCTCCGATGCTCATGAGGGCCTGGTTGGAGACAAGGGTGCGATCGGGGCGGTGCTCGTCGGGGCCACCTGGCAAAGGTGCAGGACCCACTTCATGCGCAACATCCTGGCCAAGGTTCCCAAGGCCGCCCAGCCGTTCGTCGCCACGATGGTCCGCTCGATCTTCGCCCAACCAGACGCCGAGCAGGTGGCCCTGCAGCTGCAGCGGGTCACCGAGCAGCTTGCCGAGCGCTTCGGTGATGCCGCCGAGCTCCTGGAGCAGGCCGGGCCCGACATCACGGCCTTCGCCTCGTTCCCGACAGAGCACTGGCGCCAGATCTGGTCCAACAACCCGCAGGAGCGGCTGAACCGGGAGATCCGCCGGCGCACCGACGTCGTGGGCATCTTCCCCAACCGCGCCGCGATCATCCGTCTCGTGGGCGCCGTCCTTGCCGAGTGCCACGACGAGTGGGCCGTGGCTCGCCGCTACATGGGCGTGGAGTCTTTGGCGAAGGCCCGCATGACGGTGATCGAGGGCGATCGGGAGGAGGTGAGGGGCGAGCTGGTGGCGACGGCGTGAGGATGCGCGATCCGGCCGGATGTCGGTCCACGGCGTCGACGAAAACGGCTCTCCGTCGTTCCTAGGGCCTCGTTCTCCGGGCGATCGCCGCTACAGCGCCGTCGGAGGCGAGGATGAAGCGATCGGCTCATACACCACGTTGACGGGCGCGGCCC